>JARRKO010000006.1:0-169238 GCA_037388025.1 Syntrophobacterales bacterium | reverse complement strand
ACCAACTGACTTACACAGATGTAGCGGATACCTATATCTACTATACCCGGTTAGATTTTGATCCGGTGGGGATCAAATTCTGCGCTAACGAGGATGAAGTCTCCAAGTGTAAGATCAATGCCAAGGCTAAGGCCAAACTGACCTATTGCCAGCAATTGGCCATGGCCCGGGGCGGGCATCTGGGCGTGTACATGCCGGCTGAGAGGCTGCTGTGTGAAAACGCCGAGCCGGTGTTCGGCTACCGGGAGTTGGACCAGGAAAAAGATACCAAAAGGCACATGAAATATCTGCGCAACGAGGAACTGGCCTGGCAAGCGCCCCAAGAAAAGGCCAAACTCCCCCAGGGAAGTTGCTGCGGCATCTATACCGCACCCTTGTCCACCTTCGACGAGTCTGAGGTCGATCCGGATCTCGTTTTCTTTATGCTGCTGCCCTACCAGGCTTACCACGTCTTGAACGACTACATGTCCGCCACCAAGCGCAGTAGCCTTACTTTTAACCACACCCCCAATTCTGCGGTATGCTCTGCCTCGGTGTGGGCGTTTAACCACAATACGGCCAACCTAACCACCATGTGCGCCGGCAGCAAGACTTCCGGGAAAAGCGACATGTCCATGATGAACCTCTTCGTCCCCGGAACCCAGATCAAGGCCAGTGTGGCTCAATTTCTGAAGCGTATCTCCGATATGGGTGGTCCTTCCGTTCTGGGTAAGGGTGGCCAACCATGGCCGGGCCTGGATGTCTGCAAAGGTTGCCCGTTATTCAAGTACGAACCGGTTTAAAGGCGGATTGAAGGTTCAAGTCAACAGCGGCCAAACCCGGAGCGGTGCGGCCGCGGTTTTATAGGGCAACACGGGCGAGACGCCTGTGCCACCGGACTTGTATGCCCCGGTCCTCCCCTCAAAAGATTTTTACCACAGCCTCAAGATAACCTTTGTTCCGCTTTGAGGAGCACCTCAATCCTGCTTCCACCTCTGGTGTTCCTTTTGCCTGGAGGCTTACTCGCCGTTGGTCGAGTCCTCCCACGTATTTTGCCAATCGGTTGTCTCTTGGGCATATTCCCCACTGGTCGGCTGGGTGGGCTGACTTATATAATCTGGCTGACTTGTATAATCTGGCTGACTTGTATAATTTTGCTGGTGACGGTAATTATTCTGTCCCCATCCCTGCGACTGGTTAGGCCACCTTGATTGGTAGTTATGGCGTCCCCAGCTCTGCGCCTGGTCATACCTCCGTTGATAATTATTATTTCCCCATCCCTGCGGCCGGTTAGCCCACCTTGATTGGTAGTTACGGCGTCCCCAGTTCTGCGCCCGGTAATACCTCCCTTGATGATTTTGATATCCCCATCGCCGCGACCGGTTGTGCCACCTTGATTGGTAGTTACGGTTTCCCCAGCTCTGCGCCCGCTGATACCGCCGCGGTTGATAATTATGGTGTCCCCATCTCGCCGTCCGGTGCTGCCCCCGATAATAGTTCCGATGTCCCCAGTTAGCCGGTCCACGCTTCCCCTGGTAGTGGTAATTTGCCTGACTTCTTCCCCTTGACCTATGCCAGTTTTGAGCTTGAACAGACGGCGCCAGGCACACAAACGTCAGGATCACACCTAATCCTATAAATTTTTTCATTTTTTCCTCCTGGTTATGGTTTTTCACAAGCCCGCGGGATGTTATCTATAAGACGGGAGAAATGGGAAATCGTTAACCGGGAAAGATGGACCCCAGGCCTGATGCTGAAAAGTATGGCTGGATGATCAGTTGTCCCCGCCTCTTTTGGCCTTGTGCCTGCCAATTTTGGGAAAACCCGCTTTTTGACGGTGAGATTATTGTGCAGCTCCCGGCTTGCAATCACCTTCCTGGGTGAATACCTTAAGACCGTTGCCAAAATTGTTATCAGGTGCAGGGGCAGACCCACCGTCTGTCCAAGGACAGCTGAGAGCGGCTATCCTACCTTAATAAATGCTTTTCATAACTTACAGGTAAGCAAAGTCCCAGGCGCACTGTGGCGCAGGGTGCAAAGAAGAGCGCCGGGGGCCAGAAGCCCCCACCCTCCAACCGCTGAACAAGACAGGCGCTCATGAACAGGGAGGAATTGCATGGCTGAGAAGCAAACGAATAACGCTTTTCAAGACCAACTCCAGGCCCTCTGTCCCCTGGTGGACAACATGCGGCTCATGATCGCCGCGGCCCGGCATGCCTTCAACCGGCACAGCGAGGCGGAGTTGGAAGAAATGGGCAGACTGCAGAAAGACTTTACCCTGGAGATAGATCCGTTCTTCGAAGAAGTGGAGGCTGGCCTCAAGAAGGCTTCTGAAGACGACAAATCTCACTTGCTCAAGCTCCAAAAAATCCTTACCAATCTGGAACTGATGACCGACAAGATCGCCGGCCTGGCTGACCACCTGCGGCGCAAGGCCAAGCAGGGAGCAATCCTGTCCGACTACGATTTTTATTCCGTGAACAACCTTTTTTCCCACCTCTCCGGGTTTTTGGAGATCCTGGTGGATATCTTTCAGGTGAACGATGCCCCTACGAGGGCCTTTGTCCTGCAAGAAAGCCAGAAGATCAGGGACGTCTGGTTCCGCTCGGAGACAGACCATGAAACCAGAATGATGGACACCCCCGGCCAGCCGAACGCCTGGTCCATTTACCTGGCCATCCTTGAGGTCAGCCGGGAGGTTATGGGATATCTGGAGGAAATCGTCAAAAGCCTTGAGTGATTTTTCCTTTGGCGGTGACCGGGAGAATAGGGAGGCCTGTGGTCCCCCGGCCCTCCCCTGAAAAGACTTTCACAACAGCCTCAATTGCAGGTTATATGTCTGGATGAGGTAAAGGCAAGATGACGACAGAAGAGCGTTTCCAGAAAAGATATGAATCAGGCGATACTCCTTGGGATATCGGCAAACCTGATATCAATCTTATTAAGACGGTGACCGCGACGCCCATAGAACTCTGTAAGGCCCTGGATATCGGCTGCGGCACCGGCGATAATTCCATATGGCTGGCCCAAAATAACTTTCAGGTGACAGGCATTGATGCTTCAAAGGTTGCCATCCAGAAGGCCGAAGCGAAGGCTTTACAAGCTAAGGTCAAATGTACCTTTATGGCGATGGACTTCCTTACAAGCAAAATTGCCGGCGCGCCCTTTGGCTTTGCCTTTGACAGAGGCTGTTTTCATTCCTTCTTCTCGGATGAAGAACGGCAAAAGTTTGCTGAAAATGTGGCGGCCCATTTAGAGAAAGCTGGCCTGTGGCTGAGTCTGGTGGGCAGCGCGGATGAGGAACGTCAGGGCCCCGGTCCCCCCCGGCGGACCGCCAGAGATATTGTTTACGCGGTGGAACCCTACTTTAAAATCCTATCCCTGGGTTCCGGCCATTTTGGCTCCAACCGCCCCGACCCGCCTAAATGCTGGGTTTGCCTGATGCGGAAAAGGCATGTTGCCTAAGTGCTTAATGGTAGAATAATAGTTTACCCCCTTGACTTTCCTGCAAAAAACCATTTCTGTCACCCTGAGAGTCCTACAGTCCTTTATATGGAAATATGTTAAATAAGATTTTTACCGTCCTCCTGATTTTTACTCCTGCCGCCCTGGTAGCCAAATATCTGCATTTTTCTCCCTTGGTCCTCTTTGTTCTTTCAGCCCTAGCCATCGTGCCGTTAGCCAAGTTTTTGGGAGATGGGACCGAGGCCTTGGCAGCTCATACCTCGCCGGCTTTGGGAGGCATCCTCAATGCCACCTTTGGCAACGCCACCGAATTGATTATCAGTTTATTTGCCTTGCGCGCCGGGTTGAGTGAATTGGTTAAGGCCTCCATTACCGGGTCCATCATCGGTAACTTGCTGCTGATATTAGGGGGGGCCATCTTTGCCGGAGGCCTAAAATACAAAATCCAGAGGTTCAACCAGACCATGGCCAGGGCCATTGCTTCCACGCTGCTGTTGGCGGCCATAGCCCTGATCATCCCGGCAATTTTTCTCCAAACCGCGCCTCGGGTCGGGGACCGGATTATCGAGGAAATGAGTATATTTGTGGCCGTCTTTATGCTGATCGTTTATTTTGCCGGTCTGCTCTTTACCCTGCATACCCACAAAGACTTGAGTGACCACGAAAACCAGGCATCCGAAGGCCCCGGCTGGAGTCTTAAAAAAAGCTTTCTCATTCTCGGGTTGACGACCCTGGCGGTGGCTTTGATGAGCGAAATATTGGTGAGCTCCATCGAAGTTGTTATCAAAGACCTTGGTTGGACGGAACTTTTTCTCGGAGTTATCGTGATAGCAATTATTGGTAACGCCGCGGAGCATACCTCGGCGGTCATGATGGCTGTAAAAAATAAAATGGATATTGCCTTGCAAATATCCATAGGCTCGGCAACTCAGATAGTTATGTTTGTAGCCCCAATACTTGTTTTGGTCAGTCTGTTTTTTAAAGAGCCGATGAGTTTAATATTTAACAACTTTGAACTGGCAGCGATCATTTTTGCAGTACTTATATCGAATTTGGTAACCGCGGATGGTGAGAGCAACTGGCTCGAAGGGGTTCAGCTCCTCATGGCCTATGCCATTATGGCAGTAGGGTTTTTCTTCATTCCATGAAAAAATCCCCAAATAATAACTTATCCCATAACAGGCAACGAGACACAAAAGCCGGGAGGCGCTTTGCTTGCCCGCCCCACGGACTTGGCGATCATTTTCGTTCCCAAGTGCAACTTGGGAACGAGTTGAAAACTTGAGAAAAAGTTGAAAAGGGGCGCCGGAGCGCCCCTTCATGCCGCTGTTGAATCTGCGGGGTTGCTTTGTTGATAGGAATTTCTTGCCAGGGGTTCTAGTACCTCTCCCCCAGGGTTCAGGCTTGAGGCCGGTCCACCTCTGACAACTTGTTGTAAGCGTTAGATGGCGGCTTCACCGGTTTCCCCGGTGCGGATGCGCATGGCGTTCTCCACCGGGTGGATAAAGATCTTACCGTCGCCGATTTCCCCGGTCTTGGCCTTCTCGGCGATGAGTTTCACCAAAGCATCCACGTCTTCGTCTTTGCAGACGATGTCCAGACGCGCTTTCGGCAGAAGGTCCACTTTAAACTCTCGTCCCCGGAACTGTTCCACCAGGCCGGCTTGCCGACCGTGGCCCTCGATCCTCTCCACCGACACCCCTGGATGACCATTATTTTCCAGGGCATCCAAAACATCCCTCATTTTCTCAATACGTATAACGGCTCGAATCTCTTTCATGATTTTGCCTCACTCTTCATGCAGGGCAGAGGAGAGTTGCTCCCCTGCTCGTTCTCGGTGTTCGATTGTATGAAGTTAAAACCTCGTCGAATAAAACTCGGGATAGGCCGGGGTGCCATGCTCCAGAATGTCCAAGCCCTGGATTTCCTCGCTGGGGTGGACCCTGACGCCGAGTATGGCATCAAGTATCTTAAACAGAATAATCCCGCAACCAAAAGCCCAAATAACCAGCACCACAGCCCCAAACGCCTGGGAGATAAGCTGCCCGGCGCCGCCGCCATAGAGCAGCCCCTTGACAAAGGGCGCCTCCGTGGCATAGTTGCCGTAGGTGCCATCTGCAAAGATGCCCACGGCGAACAAACCCCAAAGGCCATTAAAGCCATGCACCGGCACCGCGCCCACCGGATCGTCGATGTGTAAAGCATCCAGGAGATAAACTCCGAACACCACTATAAAGCCGGCGACAATGCCGATAACCACTGCAGCCCAGGAAGCTATCCAGGCGCAGGGGGCGGTGACGGCCACCAGGCCTGCCAGAGCGCCGTTCAAGGCCATGCCTAAATCAAATCTGCCCGTCTTGCCATAAATCAGGAGCAAGGCAGTGAGGGAGCCGGCCGAAGCGCTGAGCGTGGTATTGACTGCAATCACTGCAATCCTCAAGTGATGGGCCGAAAAGGTGGAACCCGGATTAAAGCCGTACCAGCCGAACCACAGGATAAAAGTGCCCAGGGCCGCGAGGGAAATACTGTGTCCTGGAATGGCCTTGGCCTTGCCGTCTTTGTCGAATTTGCCGAAACGGGGACCCAGCACGATGGCCCCGGCCAGGCCGATGAAGCCACCCACCGCGTGCACCACGCCGGAGCCGGCGAAGTCAAGGTGCCCCAGACCAAAGGGTAGCTTGGAGAGCCAACCGCCGCCCCAGACCCAGTGAGCATACACCGGATAGATAAGTATACAAACTACTGCTGAATAAATAAGGTAAGCTTGAAACTTGAGGCGCTCGGCTACTGCTCCGGACACGATGGTGGCGGCGGTGGCGGCAAAGACCATTTGCCAGAAAAAGCTCAAATACGTATTCACATCATAGGCGTCGCCTGCCAGGAAAAAATTGGAGGTCCCGATCAGCCCCATCCAATCCGTGCCCATGATGATGCCGAAACCCAAAGCCCAGAAGGCCAGGGAACCGGCCACGAAATCCAAGAGATTCTTGGTCATCAAATTAGTGACGTTCTTGGCCCGGCAGAAGCCCGATTCCAAACAGGCAAAGCCGGCCTGCATGAACATCACCAGAAAGCCGCAGAGCAAGATCCACACGAAGTCCAGGGCCTTCCCCGGGTCCTTTTGCAAGGTTTCCACACCCGAGGGGTCGCCGGCCCAGGCCCAAACCACGCTGAATAATAAGACCATTATCACCAGAAATACGATTGCTGTGCTGCGCCGCATGACTCCCCTCCTTGAACCAAGTAAACTTGCCAACCTAATCCGGTTAGAATGCACTTGGGACCACTTCTTCGGTCCGGATGCTACAAGTTCGAAAGATTTTCTTAGGAGGAGTAGCATAAAAGGTGCCAAGCACCGCATGATATGGTTAACTACTTGTTATACTTTGATTATTTTTATTTTTTTGCTTCCGGCTCAATCTTTTTCAACTGGCTATATTTACATTTATGTTACTTTACAAATTAGTAATTTTACATTTATGCATATTTCTAAAAATTAAAATTACATCGATGTATAGTTGATTTACATAGAGGTCAGATCTTTTCGGCAAGATGGATGGCTGGCTGGCAGGAAGGGAGAGGGGGGCTCAGGGGGCAACCTGATTCTGCCAAATTTCCTGGGAGACGATAACTGTAGAAGGCAGGAATAAAATTAACCCGGTAACTGACAAAAATGTATTTTTTTGTATTCTTTATAGGTTTCCTCCCTGCCCTCATAACAAAGGGTTTGAGGATCAACTATCCGCCAGGGTGCGCAATTCTTTGGAACTGAGGCGGACATTGATGGAGAGCACCTTGGAGATGTTGAGCATCAATTTAAGCGCCACCTCCGGCTCTTCCCGCAACAAGGCGACAAACGCCGAGTATGGCAGGATGAGGACCTCGGAGTCCTCTTCAGCCCAGACATCGGCGGATCGGGCTTTGGCGTCCAGCAGGGCCATCTCCCCGAAGATGACTCCCGCACCATAGGTGATTATCCGCCGGAATCGGTCCGCTTGGGGCAGATGCATTCTTACCGTAACCGAACCTTTGGTCAGCAGGAAAAGATCCCGGCTGGCATCTCCCTGGTGAACTATGCGTTCACCTTGGGGATATGACCGCGAGATTAGTCTGCTTTGCAGGGACTCGAGGTCCCGGGCAGTAAACCCCTGGGTGATCTCCATCCTTTCCAGGGGGATTTCCTCAGTGATACACTCTAAGGGGCATAACTGAGCTAAAAGATCTTCCTCGGCCCATTCCAGGGCGGCATCGGTATTCGGGAAGAATCGCCCTTGCGGCAGCATCTTTTGCACGTCCATGATCTCAATAAACTTCCAGAGGGCCGGGTTCCCTTTCAGGTAGCTGATTAATAAGTGCTTTCCTCGGACTGTGGCACTCTTGATTAAGTGCAGAATGATACCGGCTCCGGTGCTGTCAACCTCATTCACCCGTTTCATATCCAGGATGGTGTAATCAGCCGTCGCCCAGGCCCCCTCCAGTTCTTTGGCCAGACTTTCGGCAGAGCCAAAAAACAGCGGCCCCTGGAGTTCAAAGACCACAATGCTCCGGCCGTCTTGCTCCAGCATGGCGCTGTGAGTCTCAGGGCGTCTCTTCCTCGCATGCACCTGGTCTCCGTAATAGGCGCGCCTGATAATCGACTTTCTCATTTTGGCAATAAACAGCAATGAGGCTATCACCACCCCGATGCCCACCGCATCGATGAGATTAAAGGTGATGGTTATCACGGCGACGGTTGTCGAAATAAACAGATCAAACAGGATATCGCTTTCCTGTCTGAAAGGAATCTTATGGTGCTCTCGAATCCAGGCGGCCAGGCTTTTGACGATGTTTATCGTGCCCTTATCCACCATGGTAATGGCCACGGCAATGATAATCCCCGCGATGACGGCCAGGGGAATCTTTCCCACCAGGGGGCCCAGCACCACGACGACCAGCAGGATGATGACACTGCACATCATGCCTGACCGGGAGGTCCGGCCGCCGGCCTTGAAATTGGCCAGGGTGCGGGGCACACTGCCGGCCGCAAAGATGGCGCCAAAAAAGGAAGAAACGATATTGCCGATCCCCTGGCCGACCAGCTCACGATTGCTCTGGTGACGGTTGCCGCTGGCGTGGTCGGCGGCTACACAAGTCAGGAGAGACTCCAAGGACCCGAGCAATCCCAGAACCAGCCCGGGTATGAAAAGATAGGGCAGAAAGGTCCATACCTGCTGCAGGTTCCAGGTTCGTAGCAGGTCCAAGTAGACTTTCGGTTCGGGGAATTTGGTGCTGATCTTACCGATGAGCGGCCCCAGGGAAGAGTAACCGCTGATGGCGCCGATGCTGTAGTAAACCGCGGTTCCCACCAGTAGCCCGGAAATACTCCCGGGAATGACCTTGATCCAGCGGGGCGCCAGAAAGATGGCCACCAGGGTAGACAGCCCCACCACCAAGGTCAACGGTTCAATGTTGGCAATCTGGGTGAGGACAGCGATAAAACCGGACTCGCCGCCGACACCCAGAAGCGGTCCGAGTTGCTTCTGGACCAGAATAAAGGCAATGCCGTTGGTGAACCCGGCCACCACCGGATAGGGCACATATTTAATGAGATTGCCGAAACCCAGAGAGCCCAGGCAGAGCTGAAAAATCCCGCCGATGAGGATGGTGACCGAGACCAGGCCAACTAACACCGCCACCCGGGGCGCCATGGCCTCAGGAATATGAGGATTCGCCGCCAGGACCGCCACCAAAGCGGCCAAAACCAGGGTGGAGGGGGCCTTGGGCCCGGTTATCTGGATGGGACTGCCCCCCAGCCAGGCGGCCAGGAAGCCGGCAAAGATTGCCGTGTAGAGACCGAGGAGCGCGCCGCTGGAGGCAAAATCAACTCCGAGGGGCGCGAAAACAATGATGCCATAACCGATGCACTGCGGCATGGTAATGGTGGCCGCAGTAATGGCGCCGGTTAAATCTCCCTTTAAGTCGGCCAAGGTCGCTTAATCTTTGTATAGTTTTGATGCCGCCAATTCAAATAGCCATCAGAACCGCCTGGCGAAGCCAAGTCGAAAGATCAGATTCAACAAGACTGCTGATACAGTCGCTATTCCTGCCGGATGCGGCTGATGAGGCCGGTGATGGAGACCGGGTCGCTTATGGGGATCAAGGCGATGTGGCCGCCGTAGGCGGTGACGAGGTCTCGGCCTTCCACCTCCTCTTCCGGATAGTTGCTGCCCTTGGTGAGAACGTCGGGCTTGAGGTTAGCCAAGATCTCGGGCAACTGGTCGCTTTCGAACAGGGTGACATAGTCCACCGCGGCCAGGGCGGCCAGCATCCGGAGGCGCTCCCTCTCCTCCAGGACGGGGCGGCCCTCCCCTTTCACCCGGCGCACCGAGTTATCGGTGTCCACCGCCACCACCAGCACGTCCCCCTGGTGGCGGGACTCTTCCAGAAACTTGACGTGGCCCACGTGGAGCAGGTCAAAACAGCCATTGGTGAAGACGACCCTTTTCCCCTGGGCCTTGAGGTGGGGCACCATAAAGGATAGTTCGGCCAGTGACACAATCTTCTCCTCCTGGTGCACCCGGCCCTGGAGTTCGCTTTCCAGTTCGCTCAGGAGGATGGGTGCGGTGCCCCGCTTGGTGACCACCACCCCGGCGGCCAGGTTGGCCAGGGCCGCGGCCTCGCCCAGGTCGAAGCCTGCGGCCAACCCCAGGGTCAGGACCGCCACCACCGTGTCCCCGGCCCCGGAAACGTCGAACACCTCCCGGGGGGTGCGGGCCTTAATCCGCAAAGCTCCTTCGGAGCTGACCAGGGTCATGCCGGCCGCGCCCTCGGTTACCAGCAGGGCCTCGAGCCCCAGGCGCTGCCGCATTTCCCCGGCAGCCTCCACCCGCTCCTCCCAACCTGCCAGTACCCTGCCGGCCGCCTGCTCCAGTTCCCGGGCATTGGGAGTGATCACCGTGGCGTGGGCGTAACGACTATAGTCAGGGCTTTTGGGGTCCACCACCACCGGTATTTTTTGTGACCGGGCCAGGCGGATGGCTTGCTTAAGGAAATCCGGGGTCAGAGCGCCCTTGGCGTAATCCGACAAAATAAGTGCCTGGATATGGGGCAGCCGCTCCTGTAAGTGCTCCAGGGCCCTCTTGGTAAAACTTTCCGGAGCCGAGGTCCGGGTCTCCCGATCGACGCGCACCACCTGCTGCTGACTGCCGTATACCCGGGTCTTGCGGGTGGTGCACCGGGCCGGGTCGGCCAACAAGCCCTGATCACCAATCTGCAAGCGACCCAGTTCCTGGCGCAGGGCGGCGGCCGGGGGGTCGTCTCCCACCAGACCGATGACCTCGGCCCGGGCTCCCAGAGCCGCCAAGTTGTTGACCACGTTGCCGGCGCCCCCCAGGGTGCGGCTCTCCCGTTCCACCTCCACCACGGTGACCGGGGCCTCGGGGGAAATGCGGCTTACCTTCCCCCAGATGTACTCGTCCAGCATAAAATCCCCGGCCACCAGAACCCGGGCCTCGGAGAAACGCCCCAATTCCGCCTGCCGCAGCCGCTCCCAGGAGACCGGCTCGCTGGAAGACAAAGAGGGGGTAGGGGTTTTTGCCCCCCGGCCCCCTCCCCTTCTTTCCTTTTTAGCCGTCATTAGGTGTCGATCTTTTTCCCGATATAGAAATACTGAAAGCCCCGTTGGGCGATTTTGACGGGATTATACAGGTTGCGGCCGTCGAAGATCACCGGCTGCTTCATGACGGATTTCATGCGCTCAAAGTCCGGCTCCCGGAAACTGGTCCACTCAGTGTTGATGATGAGGGCCTCAGCACCCTTCAAGGCTTCATAACAGGAGGCGTGGTAACTCAACCGGGGCATCTCCCCCAGTTCCTGACGGGCCGTGCCCATGGCCTGGGGGTCATAGGCTTTAATAGAAGCGCCCATCTCCACCAAACGGGAAACCACCGTCAAAGCCGGGGCCTCGCGCACGTCATCTGTGCCGGGCTTGAAGGACAGCCCCCACACCGCCAAAGTGCGGCCTTCGAGGCTGCCGTTAAAGTAGGTTTGCACCAGATCCACGAATTTTCCCCGCTGATCCAGGTTGATGTCCTCCGCCGCGTCCAGGAGGCGGGGCTCATAGCCGTGAGACTTGGCGGTGTGGATCAGGGCCTGCATGTCCTTGGGAAAACAGGAGCCCCCATAGCCCAACCCCGGAAAGAGAAACAGATGGCCGATTCTGGGATCGGAGCCGATACCCTGGCGCACCATGGCGATACTGGCGCCGGTGAGGGCGCAGATGTTGGCCATTTCATTGATAAAGGAAATCTTGGTGGCCAAAAAGGCGTTGGCCGCATACTTGGTCAGTTCAGCGCTCACCACATCCATGACAATGATGGGATGATGGGTCCGCACAAAGGGGGCGTAGAGTTCCTTCATCAGCTCCGCCACCCGCACATCATCGCATCCCACCACGATGCGGTCCGGTTTCATGAAATCGTCCAGAGCCGTGCCTTCTTTGAGAAACTCGGGGTTGGAGACCACGTCAAACTCGAAGTCCACTCCCCGGGTGGCCAACTCCTTGCTGATGACCTGGCGCACCTTGGCAGCCGTGCCCACCGGCACCGTGGACTTTTCGACGATTACTTTGTAGCCGTTGAGGTGCTTGCCGATTTCTCTGGCCACCGCCAGGACAGCCGAGAGGTCGGCGGAACCGTCCTTGTCCTGGGGAGTGCCCACGGCAATGAAGATGGCCAGGCTTTTTTGCACGGCCCCCTTCAGGTCAGTGGTGAAAAACAAGCGATTTTCGGTAAAGTTGCGCCGGACGTAATCCTCCAGGCCGGGCTCATAAATGGGAATTTGACCTTGCTTGAGGGCGTTGATCTTTTCGGCGTCGGCATCCACACAAATAACTTCGTTGCCCATTTCGGCAAAACACGCCGCGGTCACCAGACCGACATAGCCAGCGCCGATAATTGCCAGTTTCATGTGAAATCATAACCTCCTTGTTCTTTCAGGGTGGCAAGCTTTAAACGAATTCAAGCTGGAGTTCAGTACCCTGTAGCAATTTCTCTGCCTTCCGGAATAAATACCGGCAAACGTTTAAATTTACCGATGAGGCTGGGAATAATCAATGAGAAACTTATCCGCTGATCGTCAGGACGGTCCGTGTACGCGAAAGCGATACCCCAACATTGACGTTGCAGGATTATCCCGTATCGTCTCTCCAACTTGTTGTCAAAGCGAAAAGTGTGATTAAACGTAAACCAGGTCTTGACCGAGGGCAAGAGGTTTATATACGTGGTCACATTTATTTGGTTGGCGAAATCCTTGATGAGCACGTAATTGACGTTCAAGTATCTTTGACGCTCCTGATCAACAAAAACAAATTTCACCTTGGCCCGGGTGAAACCTTCCTCATAAGGTGAGAGAGCCGCTTCCGAACCCAAGATCACCCGGCGGAAGGGGTAAATTTCCACCTCCCCTAAAAAATCCGAGAAGCGATGGTGGGGCTGAGGCAGGCCGTCGAGACCCATATGAAAATTATTGAAAAACACGCCCTGGAGCAACCGGAACCAAAACACGTCCTGCACCACTACCTGCCCCTGGGTGTTTTTCCACCGACGCAAAATGTTGCTGCTGAAACCGTAGGTGACGGTATTGACGCCCCCCAGGGGATCATCGCCCTCGCGCACCGGCAGGTTGCGGCTGGTGCGGTCCACCCAGCCCCAGTCAAAAGGTTTGTAGTAGGGCAGGCGCTGGGGCGAATAAAAGGGCATATTCCAGTAGGTCACTTCCGGCCGCAGGTAGTGACGGACGAACTCTCCCCGGGTTCCCCGGCCTCGGCCGTAATCCTTATACCAGGAGCTGGCCAGGGAGGCCTTGATATCATAGAGTTGCCGGGACACCGTGCTGACTCTTCGGCGCTCAGGATCGGCCTTGTCCACCAGGAAGATGGTTTCCCGGAACCCGGCCCGACTCTCAAAAGAAAGGACCGAAAACGGGTTGGCCATCAGCCAGGCCTGAGGATGGAAATCCAAACGGTGGCCGCGGCCTCCCTGTTCCTGGAGAAAATACCCGTAAGACGATTCCAGGCCTACCATGAGGGGCAATTTTTTCACCGGCATGGTCAGGGTGGTGAGTAGAGACCCCGGGGCCTGGTTAAACGGAAACCTCTCATCGGCAAGTAGCCTCTGGTAGTTACGGCCGAAGGTGGTAAGGTTAGCCCAGGGGAAGTTACCGGATGCCAGCAGAGTGGTGACCCGGGTTTTGATTTGTTCCGGTTCCAACTGCCGGCCGAAGTTGGTTAGCAAGTCCCGGGAGTACCGGCTTATTCCCAGGTAACCGAAATTAAAGCGCTCCAGAAAAGCGGAATCGCTTACATGGTCCAGGGTGAGGCGCATATCCAGATTGGAGGTCAGGCGCTGGTCCACCATGCCTGCCGCCCAGTAGCGATTGGTGACCTGGGTGTCCCTTCTGCCATCCTTCAGATAAACAAAGCGGAGATCCCCGGCGGCGTGCCGTCGCCCCCGGTAGCGCAGGTCCACCCCCTGCATGTACCCCCGTTTGCTCAGGTAATTCTGATAAAAGGTGGCGTCCGCATGGTTGCTGATGGCCCAGTAAACGGGAAATTCCAGCACCGTACCGCTGGCTTTGCTCAATTCCACATTGGGGAGCAATAAGCCGGACTGACGCTTGGTAAGCGCGGGTAGAGTCAGAAAGGGCGTAAAAAACACCGGCACGCCGCCCAAGCGCAAGGTATTTCCCCGGCCCCGGGCCGCACCCTCCAGCACTACTGTCATTTTACGGGTTTTAAAGCTCCAGGCCGGCCGGTCGGCGTCGCAGGTGGTAACCGTTGCCTCTTCCGTATAGTAGGTGTGGTCACCGGTCTTGCGGATTAAGGCGCTGTCTAAGCGGAAATGGTTGCGGTGGAGGAAGAGGCGGGCCCCCCGCATCTCTCCGGAGCGGGTTACCAAATTGAAGGAGCCTTCCTGGCCCGAAAAGATATCCCCTTCCAGGACCAGGACCACGTTGCCCTTGAGACGGACGATCTTGGTGTTTTCCTGGACCTGGGCCCACTCGGCGGTCAAGCGTCGGTCACCCTGGACAATCTCCACCCGCCCTTCCGCGGTATAGGTACGGGTCGGGGCGTCATAGACGACTTGACTGGCCCGGAGGCGCCATGGCCCCCCCGCAAAGCTCTGTTTCGGGAAAAGGGGTACTTCCCCAGCCCAGACCGAACCGGCTCCTAAACTAAGGATGACCCACATCCAGACCCAGAGTGTCTTGTTCCCCCAATCCATAAAATCGGCGTATCATACCACAGCCCTTCATCCGCTTTCAAGCTGCCGGGCTTGGGGAGTACGGGGGGGCTGACAAAAATGTCTAGCACCCCTGGAGATTGCAGGCCCCGGCTATCTTTCGTATAATGGCGGCAAGCTTTTAAGGATTGTAAGAAGAGAAAGTTTTCTGAGGAAAAATTCAAAGAAATGGAAGGATATCGAGGACCTGGATCCTTGGAGTCAGACAAGGATTAACACCACCCGATCTACCCAACGCATATAGTTTGGGAAGGGAAGGTCTTTGGAAAGGGTAGTTAATTCATTATCGATTTAATCATCTTGTCAAAACATTTCTGGTAACAAATATTATTCGGTTTTTTCCTTTTCTACCGAGCCCTTGAGAAAATTACGGAGGCGCTCCACCGGTTTTTTTACCGGGGGAACCTTTCGTTCTATCCAGCGTACCATCCGATCAAAAAAAGGGACGTCCACCGACAGGAGCACGGCCCCCAGAGCCAGAAAGAGCCAGCCCTGCAGGATGGGCAGCACCAGCCCCGGGATTCCCAGCAGAATTAAGATAGCCCCCGACGAAATCCGCACAATGCGCCACATGTCAAAAAACTCCTTGGATAGAATATTACCGCACGATCAAGCTGGCTTGGTCTGGCAGGCCGGGCAATAATAACCCGAGCGCCCGGCAACGTTGATCTTTTGCAGGCCACCCCGGCAGCGGGGACAGGTCCCCTCCCCCCGCCGGTGGGGTATGGAAAGGAAGCGGGCAAGCGCTCTGGGTCGGCCTGAGCTTCAATGGCTTCCTGCAAGACATCCTGCACGGCCTGATAAAGCCGGGGTACTGTTTCTGCCTTGAGGTGGTTGACCCGGCTCTTGGGATGGAGCTTACTTTGAAAAAGAATCTCGTCCGAATATACATTGCCGATGCCAGCCAGATGTTGCTGATTCATGAGAAATGACTTAATTGTGCCTCTTTTGCCCTGCAAGGCTTGACGAAAACCCTCAAGATCAAGGCTCAAAACGTCCGGTCCCAGCTGCTTCTCGGCGATGAAGCTGTCTACCGCGTCAGTGAGGCCCACGGCGCCTAATTTCCTCTGGCAGACATAGGCGAGATGAAAGCCGTTGTCAAAACTCACGAGCAGGCGGTCGTGTTCGGGGTCTTTGTCCATCTGTTTAAAATATTTGAGGTAGCCGGTCATGCCGAAATGAAGCGTGAGCCAGGGTCCTTGCTCCAGGGCCACCAGCAGATGCTTGCCGTGCCGGTGGGTGGATTGGAACTGCCGGTGGCGAAGGGTCTTCTGCAGCATCCCGATGGAGACTCCCCGGAGAATCCTGGCGCTTTTGACCTCCGCGGCGGTGATGGTCTTGTGCAAGGCGGTGGCATCCAGGTAGCGCTTGAAAACTTCGACGTCGGGAAGCTCGGGCATAGTCAACCCTTTAAATATTGAGATTGCTTTAAGGTCCCACGGGCTGGAAGCCCGTGCTACCGGGGTCGTGGACCCCTGCCCCCTCTCCCAACCCCCCCAAACCGTAAGGACACAATTCCTTGCGTCCTTGAAGGGCTCGATGAATCGAGCCCCTACTTCCGGTCCATTGATCTCCACAAAAACGTATTAGTAGATTTTCGCAAGCTTTTAAGGCTGTCTGGGCCATCAGCCGCGAGGTTGCTGCAACTCTTCCATGGCCAAGGCCGGCAAAGCAAGAACGGCCTGGACTTTCAAGTCCACCAGCGCTGATTTGCCCCGGATGGTCAGGTCGCTGATGAACTGGAATTGGTCCCGACTATCCACCGGATAAGCCTTGATTTTATAGTGGGTGCCCCAGGGTTTCTCCGCCACGATAACCAATATGGGGCTCTCCAAATTAATGTAAGGACTGGTCAAAGCCACGTCATACAGAGTTTGACGTACCAGGGCGGCATCGTGGCGGGGCTCCAGATAAAAATCCACCACGCACATAAGATTCCGTCTGCCGTCGTTGGCATTGAAGATATTGGTGTTCCAGAGTTTAAGGCTGGGGATGGTGACCACGGTGTCATCCGGCGTAACCAGCCGCAGAGCCCGCAGTTTTACGGACTGCACTTCACCATAGGCGCCATCTATCTGGACCCAGTCCCCCGGACGATAGGGGCGCTCGTACAAGCTCACGATGCCGGCTATGATGCTGCTAACGTAATCTTTCACTGCGAAACCCAGAGCAAAGCCGGTGGCGCCGATGATCGCCAAGCTATTGCTGAAAGTGAGATTAATTACCAAAGGCACGATGGACACAATGGCGCCGATCAGGATCACCAGGCGGAGAACCGGCACCGAGGGTAAAATGTACAGGCGCAGACGGCCGGTGACCCGCTCGGCCAACCAGGGTAAGAAACGCTCCACCGCTTTGGCCAACAACCAGGCCACGGCCAGAATGATAACAACCTTTACGATATCGATATTTTGAACATTCCGTAATATTTGCTCAACCTTGGGATCGTTCATAGCAGCCTCCTAAAGGTCGTCCACCAGATACCCTTCATATCGTAAAAATTCCCTGACTCCGGGATAGGCCGTCGCCGCCACCCGCCATCTGTCCTGGTCATAAGTGACGACCCCTGCCACCCGGAGAGTCTGTAAACTGCCCTGGGTTTGCGACTCGGGAAAAGGCAGAATCTGGGCCAGAAGCTTACCGGGAAGACCGTCATGCAACAGCAAGGTATGCAAGACGAATAAGGATCGGTCCCGCCTATCCAAAGTGGGCAGTGACGGCAGATTCAGTTGGGACCAGGGCTCCACCCAGATGGTGCGGTGCCGGCCGTCGTTGACCGCCGCCTCCTGGTTTTTTTCCTGGGCTTCTTTATTTTGGGCGAGTCTCAGGCTGTAACGCCAGATGGCATAGGCTACGCCCGGATTACCCCGACTAAACGCGGCCAGTTGGTGCAAAAAGTCAGTAATTTTTTCTGGCTTACCGCCTTCTTCCTGAACTACCTCGGGGGGATGCACTACCAAGTTGCCATTATCCGCTTGCCGGAAGACAAACTCTTGGGCCGTTGTCCGGAGGGCCAGAACCCGGAACCAGCGATCCAGTCCCTCCTGGTTGAAGGCTCCAAGCACCAGGGGGGTGGGGAACAGGGCCTCAATGTGCAGGGCCTTACTGAGATAAGCCCAGGCCCAGGAATCGCAGGCCAAGAGGAAGCGGGTGGGAAAGGAACTGATTTTATCAAGCAGGACCCGGAGCAGGGCCAAACCCTGGCTGTGGCGCAGATAAAAGCGCTCCAGGCGCGGGATCACCCAAACCCGATCCGGGTCCTGGTCAAGCTGCTCCAACCATTTATGGCCTCCAGCTTTGATTTCCTCCAGGGGCGGATCGGGAAGGATCGGGCAACCAAAAGTATAGGCCCAGTGAGAGGCGATCTCCGAGGTCCCGCTGTAAGGCGCGCCCACCAATACCTGGTATTTTCCGGAACGCTCCTGCCACCAGTCCTGCAGAGCCTCATGCAACGCCGGCACGCCATCATGCCAGTCCGGCGCCGGAGCCGCCTCGGCCAACAAATCACCGGGCATATACTCCAGGTCGATGTCAATTGCAGGTGGTCTGTCTGAGGTGCGGGTGCGCGTCAGTCGGTCCCAGATCCCCAAGAACCCTTTACGCATGGCCTGGCCGGCGGGTTCCGGCGGCACGCGGTATTGGTTCAGGTTGACGAAGCGCCAGGGCAGCAGGGACTGTTTAGGGGAGGTATCCTGTTCACTCATGTATGGCTTCCTCCTAATCTCACCGAGAAGCCTTATCTTATAATGAAATTAATGCTTGTAAACGTTAACTGCGGTTGTCACCCTGAGTAGCAGACCAAGGGGCTAGATTCCTCGGTCGCGGCGCTCCCTCAGAATGACAAGAAGGAGATGACCCTCCATCTTTCCCTCTATGGCAACAAGGTAATAATTGGAACAAGATAGAACACCACATTAACCGATTATTTCCCAAATTTTTTCTCCCAACAATTGTTTACTTTCTGAGCGCGGGTTTCCGCCAGCTTGTTCCGCTTGGTTTGGAAAGCCGGTGCGCCCCTGATCAGGTCCTCGGCAACAGCCTCTTGAGCTGCCGCCAGGTTCTGGTGTTCAGCACATCTTCGGGTTCCAGCCAGCCCCGGCGGGCCTGGCCGATGCCGAAGCGCAGGTAATCCAGGTCCGCCACGCTGTGGGCATCGGTGGAGATGGCGATTTTCACTCCCAGGTCTTTGGCCAGCTTGCAATGGACGTCCGAGAGGTCCAGGCGATCGGGCTGGGAGTCCAACTCCAGGAAGCACCCTCGTTCCCGGGCGGCTTCCAGGATCTTTTCCATATCCACGTCATAGGGCTCCCGCTTACCGATGAGCCGGCCGGTGGGGTGGCCCAGGATATGGAAGTAAGGGTTGTCCATGGCCCGGATAATGCGCTCGGTCATGTCTTTTCTGGACATGTTCCAGTTATAATGCACCGAGCAGACGGTGAGGTCCAGGTCTTTAAGCACCTCATCGGGCAGGTCCAGGCTGCCGTCCTCCAGGATGTCCACCTCGATGGCCTTGAGCACCCTGATACCCTTGGAGTTGTCATTGAATTTGTCGATTTTCTCCATTTCTTGGCGCAGCTTTTGGGCGTCCAGGCCGTGGGTCATGGTGACCCGCTGGGAGTGATTGGTGATGGCCAGGTAATCATAACCCCGCTCCTGGGCGGCCTCGGCCATTTCTGCCAGGGTGTTGCGCCCGTCCGTCACCTTGGTATGAGTGTGCAGATCGCCCCGGATATCATCCAGGGTGATAAGCTGCGGCAGCTTACCCTTTTGGGCGGCCTCGATTTCACCTCGGTTTTCTCGCAACTCCGGTTCGATATAGGGCAGGTCCACTTGGGCGTAGACCTCTGCCTCGGTTTGGCCGGCGAGGCGTTTTTCCCCTTGAAAAACGCCGTACTCGTTGATTTTCAGGCCGCGATGGACCCCCAGCTTGCGCACCGCGATGTTGTGTGATTTGGAGCCGGTGAAGTAATGCAGCGCGGCGCCGAAGCTTACCTGGGCCAGCACCCGCAGGTCTACCTGCAGGCCCGAGCGCAGCATGACCGTGGAGCGGGTCTTGCCCTGGGATACCACCTCCTCCACATCTTCATGCTTCACAAAAGCTTCCATGACCTGGGAGCCTTTCTTACAGGTGGCCAGGATATCCAGGTCCCCCACGGTCTCCTGGCGACGGCGGTAGCTGCCGGCGATGACCACCTCTTTAATGCCCTGGACTTTTTGCAGGTGATTAAGCAAGGATTGGGCAATTTCCTCCACCTCTTTCAGGCCGAAACGTTTTTTCTTGCCGACCAGTCCTGCTAGTCCCTGGAGAATTTTCTTTTCGGTCTTGACTCCGAAGCCGGGGACCTGCTGGATTTTTTCCTGCTGCACGGCTTTTCTCAGGTCATCCAGGCTGTTGATGCCCAGGTTGGCGTGCAGGGTCTGCACCCGCTTGGGGCCCAGGCCGGCGATATCCATCATCCTTCCCAGGTCCGCCGGTGTGCGGGATTCAAGCTCCTTCAACTGACCCAGTTCCCCGGTTTCCACAATTTCGGCGATTTTTCCGGCCAGGTCCTGGCCGATGCCCGATAGTTTCGAGAGATCCTCACCCTTCTCCACCAGGTCCGCGGCACTTTGGGGTAAGTCGCCGATGGTGCGGGCCGCGTTGCGATAGGCCCGCACCCGGAACTGGTTGGCCCCCTCGATTTCCAGCAGATCGGCCACCTTATTAAAAATTTCCGCAATGTCGCGATTATGGACCGGCATACTGTTTTTTTCTCAGAATGAACTTAATTTAGAAGGAAGGCTCATCATTGCCAGATGGTTTTGCGTTCGAAAGGAGAGTGAACCTCATGGAGAAGCTCATCAAACAATGGCTGGCCGATCCCTGGGTGATCAAGTTTTTAATTGCCTTTCTGGGATTGGTGGTCATCTGGCTGCTACTGGGGATCCTGAGACGCTCCATTCCGGAACGTGTCCAAGATTCCCAGGCCCGCTATCGGGTCCGCAAGTTGATTACTCTATCCGGATACTTGCTGGTGTTGCTCTTTTTGGCCATTGTCTTCAAAGACAAACTCGGCGGCCTCACCGTGGTGCTGGGTTTTACCGGGGCCGGAGTCGCCATCGCCCTGCAGGAGGTTATTGTCAGCCTGGCCGGCGGTGTGGCCATTGCCACGGGAAATTTCTATGCCACCGGGGACCGGGTGAAGATCGGCGGCATCACCGGAGATGTCATTGACATCGGTGTCTTGCGCACTACCCTGATGGAGTGCGGCGATTGGGTGAAGGCCGATCTGCCCACCGGCCGCCTGGTTCGGGTGGCCAACAGCCTGGTCTTTCGAGAACCGATCTTTAATTATTCGGTGGACTTCCCTTTTTTGTGGGATGAAGTCGTCTTTCCAGTGAAATATGGCACTGACCACCGGTTGGCCCGGGAGATTTTCACCCGCGTGCTCACAGAAGTCGTGGGCAATTACGCAGAGTACGCCAAACGGGTGTGGACGCAAATCGTTAAAAAATATTACATCGAGGAGGCCATGATCGACCCCGTGGTCACCCTCCGTTTTACCGACAACTGGATTGAGTTAACCGGCCGCTTCATCACCGATTACCGGACGCGGCGCAATACCATGGATAAAATTTTCACCCGCCTGTTGGAAGAAATCGACAAGACCCAAGGGCAAGTGGGCGTTGCCTCCTCCACCTTCGAACTGGTCAATCCCCCGCCGCTGGAAGTGCGACTTTCAGGCCAACAAGCTGCGGAAGGATGAAGTTTTGGCTAATAGCGAAAGACTGCGGCCACGGGGGGACCGTCCGGTACGGCTGCAGGCTCTACGGAAAATACCGCACCCCCCTGTAACAAGGTTTGGATGGCGGCGGCGTCCAGCAAATCTTCAGCGCCGGGTCGGGCCTCCGGAAACCGCTGCAGCTCGTTTTGCCGGGCGTCATAGACCCCCCATTCCTGTCGGCCCACCGCCACGAACAGGAGTTCCACCCGCCCCTGGTAAGCTGCCGACACGATTTCCTTGAGGTCGTGCGAGGCCTTCCCAGTGCCTGCTAATTGCCGATATTTGGCTTCAGAGGCTTGCCTGGTTTGGTTAAAATAAGGCTCCACCACCGGCCAGGCCTGCCGCTGCAACTCCTCCGGACTCAGGCCTTCAGGATTGCCCGACACCCCCTCGGGCAGCAGGGGTTTGTAGGAACTGGCTGCAGTAAAAATGGGCAACAAAAAATCAACTCCCGCCACCACCAGGGGGGCCGGTTCGTTCCGGAGAAGGTCATGCAGGCCCCGGTCGAGGTGCTGACAGAAGCGCAGGAGGTTGGACTTGGCATCGTCGGTCCCTACGCCGTGGCCGTGAAACATGGCGGCCCGCTCCCCGGTGATCTTCTGAGTGCCCGTGTGGAACTGGAGTTGCTTTTGGGGGTCATCGTATTTGAGGGCCTCGGCCAGGCTCTGGGGCACCCCCTCCAGGTCCACTTGGCTCACGCTATATGGGGAAGCCTGGAACAACCGGACTTCGTTTTGGCTCAAGGCCAGGATGTAAAATTTACCGGCGCTGAGAAGTCCGAGCAGCGGCTTGAGATGGAAGCGGTCGCTGACCACCGTCAATTCCGGGACCTCCAAAGGTACCCGAAAGAAGTGGAAAATGTCCGGAGCCAGAAAAATGGCCAGGCCGTCCTTTTGGCCCTTCCAGAAAGGCGTCTCCAAGAGCAGCCGCTCGGCCGGCTGGAGGAGGGCTTTGGCCTCCGGGCTCTTGAGACCTAATTCCTCCAGGGATTTTCCGGCTTTCCCCAGCAAATTCTTTAACCGGAGGCGGTCCTGCTCTATTTCGGTGGGAACGCGGTGGGTCGGCAGGTAAATCGACACACAGGGACTCTGCTGGATTGCCGTCAGGTTTCGCAGGGCTTCAAGAGTAAAAAGCGCCATCAACCGTGCCCTCCTTATGACATGATGCCTTCATGAAAAAGTTGGTTTTGCTCGGGGTCAAGCCTGACAATCAAGGTCTCGAAAAAATTGATGCTGGACTAGAAGCCGGTCGATTTCCCGGTGAAACTCTTCTAAGGCGCCGGCGTTGGAGATGGTGACGTCGGCCTGTTGGATGGCCTCATGCAGATGAAACAAATCCTGTTCAGTTTTTTCCTGGGCTAAGAAATCTTCATAATTATGCGGATCCCGGGCCTCTCCCCGCTGTTGCAGCCGCTCAAACCGGAGCTTCGGATTATCCACTTTTACATGAATCAACAAAAAATCGGCGCCGAAATGTTGTCTGAGAGTGGCGACATCAGTGGGAGTGCGGATCCCGGTAACCCCCACTTTCTCCATTACTTTACCGTCAATTTCTTCTATGAGAACTTTGACAAAAAAATCTTCTCCATATCTTTCAATATATTTCAGGGAAACCTCATGTAGTTTGTCCCGGCTGGAGGTGACTCCTTCCAAATGGGCCAACTCCCGAGCCACATCGCCCAAAGACAGGACGGTGAGTCCGCAACGGTCCCCCAGGTACTGGATCAAAGCATCCTTGCCCGAGCCATTCAGGCCCACGGCGCCCACGACTTTCCTGCGAATCTCAGCGCTTTTCTGACTCATGAACCCTCCTGACCGATGAGGGAATGCCGGCTTTAGATGATGAACCGCCAGAGGCGACCCCGGATCTCTCCTGGAGTCGCCTCTGGTTCAGAAAAACTATTTAAATTTTTCGGTGGCCGACCTGACGGCCTCATCCAGTTTGCTCCAAGCGCTTTGGACACCTCCCTTGAGATCCTTCCAGGCGGGTCCACTGGCCTGGACCAATTGTTGAATTTTGTTTTCCACTTCGCGGCGATGGGTCTCCAAGTCCCCAACCCGCTTTTCAATCTTAATTTTGGCGTCAGCCTTGGACTGAGCGGCTTTGGCCTTGAGCTTGTCGATCTGGGCATTCCACTCATCCAATTTGGCCTTTAATTTCTCCAGATAGGCTTCTTTGGTGTCAACCATATATGCCTCCTCCTGTTTTTTTCTCATTTCTCGCATCTTTTCCAGGGGATGGACTTTTTAACTGCACCAGACAGGCCCGGCGCCCTGCCCGGCTCCCTAAAAATCAGCCTCTACTGGTGCGCAGAACGGCGGGCCGCCAGAGACAACATCACCCAGGACCAGCCGGTGAAAATAAGCTCAATGCCGATAAACAGACCGATGATCCAGAATCCTGAGGCCGGCCATTGCCGCCAGATCAATACCCCGAGGATCAGGGCGGCGATGCCGCTGACCAGCATCCAGCCCCAGTGGGGAAAGCGCATGCTGAGGGCGGCGATAATGCGGAAGATACCGGCCACGATAAAAAATATGGCCATGAGGAGGGTCAAGGCCACCGCACTGGCCTCCGGGTTGGCCACCAGCATGAAACCGACAATGGCGTAGAGGATGCCAATGCCGAGGTGAAGAAAGAATCCGCCCCATCTCTTTTGCCAGAAGGACTGCACCGCTTCAAACACGCCGGCAATTATCAAAAGCCAACCGAAAAAGATCATCGATACCAGCGTGACCACCAAAGCACTCCCCAAAGCCAGGGTGCCCAAAATGATCATGATGATGCCCAGGGCCAAGAACCAGCCCCAATTTCGGGAAAATTCCTTTAGATCGATAAACGCTAGCGCATTGACCGACATGGGTTTCTCCTTTCCATCCCCACCAGTCGAGGTGAACGGCTCGCCATAGAACAAAGGGCCGGAAGCAGGACCACCGGGGAGTCCGGGTTTTAGGCCTCAGGTTAGCGGCGCACCTGCCAGGGGGCCATGAATCACCAGTACCGGATTTTCTGCCAGCCGCACCACCTTTTCGGCCACGGAACCGAAGAGGAAACGCCGCCAACCCCGCTGGCCATGGGTGGCAATGACGATAAGGTCGACTCTTTCCTTTCTGGCTATTCTGATGATCTCCAGGTCCGGTTGTCCGGAAGAAACGGCAACCTCCGCCGAGGTTCCCCGGGGAATATGTTCTTTCACCAGGTTTTCCAAACCTTGTTTGGCTGAACCGGTCAGCTCCATGAGATAGGAGGTCACATCAAAAGCCGGGCTTAAGTCCGGTTCGGCAAGGGTAGACCCGGCAATGGGCCGGGTGGGCACGGGAATGGGGGGTACGATATTAACCACCAGGAGTGAGGCGGAAAAATGTTGGGCCAGTTCACCGGCCGCTTTCAGGGCTTCCAGGGCCGGTTCGCTGAAATCAGTGGGACAAAGGATCCTCTTAACCGGTAACATGGTTCTTCACCACCTCCTGGTCGAAATTGGGGTCCACCTAGCCTCCCTCCCCCCGGCCCGGGTAGGCCGCCCCTTAAGGCCGTGGCGCAAGTCTTTTGAGAGGGCCGGGGAAAAAGGGAGGGGTCAGCGACCCCTGCCCTCTTTCCCGATACTCAGATTTGTGGAGTTTGTTCCACACATAGCTGAGCAGGCTTATTTGCTTTCGGTTTCCGCCTGCTTATAGGCCTCTTCCAGCTCGTTCATGGCGCTGTCCATCCCGGACTTCAGCTTTTTCCAGGCATCGCCGCTGGCATTTTTCATGGCGGCCAGTTTCTCTTTGGCGGCATCCATCTTCTTTTGCAGGCTGTCCGCCTGTTCGGTGAGCTTTTGGTGCATCTCACCCGTTTGTTTTTCAGCTTGTTGCCGCAAGTCGCTGATTTGTTTATCGAGATTGTTCAAATTTTCCTGGGCCTGCTTAAGGTATTTTTCCTGCTGCTGGGCCAGGTATTCCTGAGCGGTCTTGGCCGCCTCGGTGGCCTTTTGCTTCACGTCTTTGGAGGTAACGGCCTTTTTCGGTTCCTGCTGGCCGCACCCCAGCGCCACCGCCAATAAACCGATGAGAATCAAGATCCCTCCACGCTTCATACATGCCCTCCTTTTGCATTTTCCTGTTGTTCTTTATTTTATTCCCAGGACTCTAGGTGAAGCTGTGAATCTTGCTTGTAAAGTTATGGCCTAATCCGGGGTTTGCAAGGTTGGCCCTTTTCAAGGGGCAGATTTTTTTAATAAGGTGAAAATGTTTAGTTTGTTCAAGCGCTTATAAATTGTGGTCCGGAGGCAGGGGTTCCTCTTCGGTGGACTCAACGCGCCTTTCTTTCAGGATTTCATCAATCACACTCGCCAGTTCGACAAAATCCTCATCGGCAGATTTTATATAGCTAGGGTTGAGCTGCTGAGCCAGGTCCAGGGTTTCCTCAGTTTCGTCCGGCAACACCAGGATAACCCCGGCGTCTTGCCAAAGCGATCTGAGGGGAAGAAATTCTTCCAATTCGGCGGGACTGCCGATCACCAACACCACCAAGGCCGGCTCCGCCTCGGGTCGCCTCAGATCGGTCACAAACTCCTCCAGGTCCGTGAAAACCTCCACCCGCCTTTCCGGCAGCGCGTTGTTCAGTACCTCCTGCAGCTCTTCCCCGGGGCCGGCGGCCTCTTCGGAGAAATAAAGGACCAGGTCCATGGCCGAGGTCTCGGCCCGGTCGGGAAATCCCTCCCAAAAGTCTTTTAACACCATGGCAAACCCCCTATCATCCTGCTAGTTGTTCCTGGAGCGGCCCTGGCCGGACCCGGGTTGTCCCCCGGCCGGCTAACTCAGGCCGACACCCATCATCAGAGTAAGAAAAAATATGCCTGTTTTCAAGTTATCCTCCTTGGTTATCCTTCTCTGGGAGTTCGGCAGAGAAGAGCAAGGGCTTGATAGTCTGATTATTTTGAACCAAAAGGAGGCAAAGGTCTATCCTCGAGGATGACTAATTCAAAATAGTCACTAATGACTATATGCGGGGTCTAGTAGCTATAATAAATTATATCATTTAGTTAGTGGCTCACACCTTCGTCCCGCAACTTTATAAGGAGCTTTCCGGGGCGTGCTGCCACCCTCACCTTTTAGCTCACCCACATTATGAACCTGGGACACACGGTGACGAAGGCTCTACCCAGGCTTTAACAGTAAAACGGTTCTTTAAGCGTTTTAATTTGGCGGGTCGTGCCCATGGGGAATAAAGGAACATTCCCTGTTTCATTTGTTCTAAAAAACGTGTTTGGTGCGAAGGGAAAGAGAAGGTTAGATTCCGGTGGATTTTTGTGATATTGTAATAAATTGAGGGTATTTTTGTTTTATTTTCATCAGTTGGCTGTCCCAGCCTCATGGCAGCCCGCTCCCCTCTGGAGCCTGTCTCCCCGGCAGTCTCATAAAGAGGCTAGCAGCTGTTGCAAAACCGATTTTTCCGTCATCCTGAGCAAAGCAAAGGATATAGAATTAATTGAAAAGACTAGATTCTTCGCTACGATCAGTAATGACGATTTTTCTAAGTCTGGAGTTTTACAATAGCTCGTAGCAAAACCACTGGGAAAGGCCATGCCCCAGGCCGTTCCCCTTCACTCCATTAGAATTGGAGCCCGCCATGCCCAGAAAAAAAGAAGAGAAGACAACCAAGGCGCCTCAGAAAAAAACCACCCGGAAAAAAGCGATTCAGAAGAAGGCCTCACCAGCCAAGGTGCCTCGAGAAAAAGCCCTCGAAGTAAAACCTCCCGAGGCCAAAGTCCCTGAGACCAAACATCTTGCAAAAGCGGCCGCTGGAGCCCGACTGAAAGAGGTCAAAGCCTTCCCCGTGGTGGGCATCGGCGCCTCCGCCGGGGGCCTGGAGCCCCTGGAGGCCTTTTTTGCCAACATGCCCACAGGCAAGCCGCCCACCGAGGACATGGCCTTTGTGATCATCCAGCACTTGAGCCCCAAGCACAAGAGCATACTCGGGGAGATTCTCAAAAAAGATACCGACATGCCCATCAAGGAAATCCGGGACGGCATGGAGGTGGAGCCCAATGCCGTCTATTTTAACCCCCCGGATAAAGAGGTGGGCATCTTCCAGGGGGCCTTTCACCTGATGGAGCCCGCCGAGTCCCGCCACATCCGCATGCCCATCGACTTCTTTTTCCGGTCGCTGGCCCAGGACCTGGAAGAAAAGGCTGTCTGCATCGTGCTCTCCGGCACCGGCAGCGACGGGACCCTGGGGCTGGAGGCCGTCAAGGGGGCGGGCGGCATGACCATGGCCCAGGCCGAGGAGCAGGCCAAGTACCCCTTCATGCCCCGGAGCGCCATCGACACCGGCCTGGTGGACTATATCCTGCCCGTGGAGCAGATGCCCGAGGAAATTGTCCGCTACGTGCAGCACCCTTATCTTGAGGGCCGTGAAAAAGAACTGCCCGCGGACAAGCATTTTCAGAGCTTCCTGAAAAAGATCCTCATGCTGGTACGGGCCAACACCAAGCACGACTTCAGCCACTACAAGCAGACCACCATCCGCCGACGCATCGGCCGGCGCATGGCGGTGCACAAGATCGAAGACATCGCCGACTACTTCCGCTACCTCCAGCAAAATCCGGCGGAGATCCAGACCCTGTTCAAAGACCTGGTGATCTGCGTCACCAGCTTCTTCCGGGACCCCGAGGCCTTCAAGGCCCTGGAGACTAAGGTAATCCCCGATATCCTGGCTCACAAGTCCGGGGATCAGTCCATCCGGGTCTGGGTCCCCGGCTGCGGCTCCGGCGAGGAGTCGCTATCCATTGCCATCCTCCTGGTAGAGGCCATGGAACGGACCGGCAAGCACCCCACTGTGCAAATCTTTGCCACGGATATCGACTCGGAGGCCATCGACAAGGCCCGGCAGGGCGGATACCCGGAAAGCATCGCCGCGGACATCGCCCCTGAGCGCTTGAAGAGATACTTTATCAGGAAGAACGGCTCTTACCGGATCAGGCAGGAAATCCGGGAGATGGTGGTCTATGCCGTCCAAAACCTCATCAGTGACCCGCCTTTCTCCCGTCTCGACCTCATCAGTTGTCGCAACGTGCTTATTTACCTGGACAATGATTTACAGAGACAAATCCTGCCCCTGTTTCATTTCACCATGAATCCCACCGGCTATCTTTTCCTGGGCACCTCCGAAACCATCGGGATCGCTGCGGATCTGTTCTCTACGGTGGACAACAAAGCAAAGATTTTCCAACGCAAAGGCCCGGTGCACCACCGCCTGGCGGATTACCCGGCGCTGACGCTGCCCGCGGCGGCCATCCGGCCATATCATAAAGAGGAAGAGGCACCCCGGGAAGTGAATGTCCGCAATGTCATGGAGCGCATAGTTTTGGAAGAATATGCGCCTGCGGCCATCCTGATAAACCACCGTTACGACGTGCTCTATCTCCAGGGAGACACCGGCAAATTCCTCGGCATGCCCAAGGGGGAGCCCAACTACAATCTGTTGAACCTGGCCCACGAAGACCTGCGCCCCAGATTGCTCACCATCCTGCACCGGGCCGTCAGTGAAAATAAACCGGTCACCGCCGAGTCCATCCCCTTTCGGCAGCCCCAGGGCACCTTGGGATACCTGGATCTGATTGTGCGCCCTATGGCTACGCCGGGGACCGCTAATCTTTTTCTGATGGTGTTCAATGAGGTCTCCCCGCGTCCCCAAACTCCCCCAACTAAAAAAGGCAAGGATAAAGCCCAGGCTACACCGGAAGAGGAGTCCCGGATCGCGGGCCTGGAACACGAACTCCAGGCCACCAAAGAGTACCTGCAGACCACGGTGGAGGAGTTGGAGGCCAGCAACGAAGAGCTCAAGTCCACCAACGAGGAACTGCAGAGCACTAACGAGGAATTGCAGAGCACCAATGAGGAGCTGGAAACCGCCAAGGAAGAGCTCCAGTCCACTAACGAGGAGCTGGTGACGGTGAACTCCGAGCTCAACAACAAAATCGAAGAACTCACCGAGGTCAACAACGACATCAACAATCTCCTGGCCAGCACCGAGATCGGCACCATCTTCCTGGACCGGGACCTGCAGATCAAGCGCTTCACCCCGGCCGCCACCAAGCTGTTCAACCTGATTCCCCAGGACGTGGGCCGCTCCATCAAAGACATTGCCCCCAAGACCGATAATGAGAATCTCTGGCAGGACGCTGAAGAAGTTCTCCACTCCCTGCAGGTCAAGGAGATGGAACTAAGGAGTCTCTCGGGGGAAATTTATGCCACCCGCATCCTGCCCTACCGCACCCGGGGAAATGTCATCGAGGGGGTGGTACTCACCTTCATCGACGTCTCGGCCCAACATTTCCTGGGCATGGCCAAGAATTTCGCCGAGAGCATTGTGGAAACGGTGCGGGAGCCGCTGGTGGTCATGGACGGGGATCTGAAGGTGATCTCGGCCAACCAGGCTTTTTACCAGACTTTCCACACTTCCAGGAAAGAAACGAGGAACCGCCCCATCTACGAGCTGGGGGAGGGACAATGGGACATTCCCAAGCTGAGGGAGCTTCTGGAAGAGATCATTCCCCAGAATTCCTCCTTTAAGGAATTTAAGGTGGAGCACGACTTCCCCCAGATCGGCCATAAGATCATGCTCCTGAACGCCCGACGCATCCCGGCCGCGGGCGAGCACCCCAGCCTGATCCTGTTGGCCATTGATGATGTCACCGACCATCTGAAAAAGGATCGCGAACACAAGGAAACTATCACCCGGCTAAAAAAGGAGCTGGGAGAAGCGAAGGGGGAATAGGGCTGTGAGCTATCAGCTGTCAGCTGTCAGCTATCGGTTATCAGCTTGGGGCTGTGGCTTTGAGTTCCGAGTATCAAGTTTTGAGTTCACCTCTGGTTCCCAAGCTCCTGTTACGAAAGGTTTTTATAGGGCGGCCCGTGGCCGCCGTCTGGCGTGCATGGCACGCCCTATAACTGCGCACCATCATCCCTCGGTTCTAAAAGTTCCGGGATGCACCGGTGAGGACACCCGTGCCACCGGCCTTTCATAGTTTTTAGAGTGACAAATAAAAGGCGGGATGCGCTTCGCTTTCCCGCCCTACAGTCTTAAAAATCCAAAACTCGAAACTCAAACCTTGAACCTTGAACCTCGAACCTCGAACCTCGAACCTCGAACTTTGGACTTTGGACTTTGGACTTTGAACTGAAATTTTTCAGGACAGACCCATGAAAGACCCGAAAGACCTACCCCCCGACTTTAGTGACTTGCGCCGGCGGGCCGAGAAGCGGCTGGAGGCGGAGACCATCTCCGGGGAAAGCCTCTCGCCGGCCGAAGCGGCGCGGCTCATCCACGAACTTCAGGTGCATCAGATGGAACTGGAGCTGCAGAACGAAGAGCTGCGCCAGGCCCAGGTCCAACTGGCCGAATCCCGGGATAAATACGCCGACCTTTACGACTTCGCGCCGGTGGGCTACCTCACCCTAAATAAAGCCGGCAAAATCCTGGAGGCCAACCTCACCGCGGCCACCATGCTGGGACTGGAGCGCAGCAAACTCCTGGGCCGATTCTTCCCCCATTTCCTGGTGGACATGGACCGCCGGGTTTTCCGCCAATTGCTGAATAACAGCTCTGACCAGCGGGAGCGGCGGGGGGAGTTCCACCTGCAGGACGGCAACGGGAAGGCGCGGGTCATGCTCCTGGACATCCTCCTTTTGCAGGATGCGGAGGACCGAGAGCAGCACCGGGTCGCCCTGACTGACATCACCGAGCTCAAGGCCACCCAGGAGGAATTGCGGCTTCATAAGGAGGAACTGGAAGAGCTGGTGGCGGAGCGCACCACGGAACTCCTCGAGGTGAACGAGGAGCTAAGGGAAGCCAACGACAACCTGCGGGCCCTGTTTGAGGCCGCGCCCCTGGCTATCGGGGTCTTCGACGGCGAAGGTAAGGTGGTCAGCGTCAATCCGGCTGCCGAGCGCATCTTCGGTTGGAGCCAAGAGGAATTCAAGGGGCACTTGCCCCTGTCCATGCCTACGGAGGCTCCCGAGGATACCCTGGCGTTGATAGAACGCATTCTCCGGGGGGAATACTTCACCGGGGTCGAAATCAAACAACAGCGTAAGGACGACGAACTCATCGATGTCAGTATCTCTGCAGCCCAGCTTCACGACGCGGCAGGTCGCCTCCGGGGCTTCATCGGCCTGGCCGAGGACATCACCGAGCGCAAGCGGACGGAAGAGGCGATGCGCACCCAGGCCCGGGTCCTGGAGAGCATGGCGGAAGCAGTCACGGTCACAGACAGCCGGGGCCATATCACTTACACCAACCCGGCCTTTGACGCCATGTTCGGATATAAACCGGGGGAATTGCTGGGCCGGCACAGCAACGTCCTCAACTTCTACCCGCCGGAAGAAAACACCCGGGTGGTCAAAGAAATCCTGGGGCAAGTCCACAGCACCGGCGCCTGGTTCGGGGAATTTCATAACTGCAAAAAGAACGGACACCCTTTTTTCACCTCAGCCCGCATCAGCGCCCTCGAGGTGGGCGGCAAAAGGCTGTTCATTTCGGTGCAGGAGGATATTACCGAGCGCAAGCGAGCCGAGGAGACGCTGCGCCGTCAAGCCGAACTCCTGGACCTGGCCCATGACGCCATCATGGTACGTGATCCGAAGGGCCGCATCATTTATTGGAACCAAGGCGCCACCAACCACTTCGGCTGGCCGAAAGAAGTGGCCCTGGGTCAAAATTATTACAAGCTTTTGCAAACCGCGTTTCCTGAGCCTCTGCTGGAAATGGAACGCGTCTTGTTGGAACAGGGCTACTGGGAAGGAGAGCTCACCCATACCAACCTCCACGGCCAGCGTCTAGTGATGAGCAGCCGCTGGACCCTCAAGCGGGACGATAAGGGCCGCGAGGTGGCCATCCTGGAGATAAGCCAGGACGTTACCGCGCAAAAGCAGATCGAGAAGGAAATCCACCGCCTGGCCAGTTTTCCGCTCCTCAACCCCAACCCCGTCCTGGAAGCGGACGAGAAGGGGAAGGTTACTTATGCCAATCCCGCGGCCCGGCAGGTGGCGGAAAAACTGAGGCTAGACGGAGGGGTGCAAGCCTTTTTGCCCCCGGACCTGAAGGGATTGTTCGCCAAGGCCCGGAAAGGCGGACCCCGGCAGTATTCCTATGACCTGGCCCTCAAGGACCTGGTTTTTGCCGTCAATCTTTCCTTTCCTCACGATCTGCCCACAGTGCGTCTCTATGCCATGGAGGTCACGGAGCGCCGGCGGGCGCAGGAGGCGTTGCGAGAAAGCCGGGAGGACCTGAACCGGGCCCAGGCCGTGGCCCATACCGGATGTTGGCGCCTGAATGTGCGACGCAATGAATTGACCTGGTCCGACGAAACCTACCGGATATTCGGGATTCCCCCAGGAACGCCTCTGACCTATGAGAGCTTTCTTGCCACTGTGCACCCGGAGGACCGGGAGTTCGTGGACCAAAAGTGGATGGGGGCTCTTCGGGGCGAGGCCTATGACATCGAGCACCGCCTCATGGTGGACGGGCAAGTGAAATGGGTGCGGGAGCGGGCCGAGCTGGAGGTGGACGACCACGGCCAACTGTTAGGTGGATTTGGCACCACCCAGGACATCACCGAGGTGCGGCGGGCCCAAGAAGCCTTGCGGGAATCGGAAGAGCGCTACCGCAGCCTCTTTGAGAACAATCACGCGGTCATGCTGCTTATCGACCCCGAAACCGCGGACATCGTGGACGCCAACCCGGCGGCCCGCGTGTATTACGGCCTTTCCCGAGAAGAACTACTGGACAAAAAAATTACTGACCTCAATACCCTGGCCCCCGAAGAGGTGTTCCAGGAAATGCAGCGGGCCAAGGCCGAAGAGCGCAAGCATTTTGAATTTCGGCACCGTCTGGCCGCAGGCGAAGTCCGGGACGTGGAAGTGTTCAGCGGCCCCATCCGGATCAAGGGTCGGGAACTGTTGTACTCCATCGTGCACGACGATACGGCCCGCAAGCAGGCGGAGGCGGCCCTGCGGGAGAGTGAGGCCCAGTTCCGAAGCTTATTTGAAAGTATGACCGAGGGGGTGGCGCTGCACGAGATTATCTTTGATGACCAGGGGACGGCGGTGGACTACCGCATTCTCGCCACCAATCCCGCGTTTACCATCCACACCGGCCTTAAGCCGGAGCAGGTTCAGGGACAGCTGGCCAGCCGGGCTTATGGCACGGAAGAGGCCCCTTATCTGGAAATTTTTGCCCGGGTGGCGGAATTAGGAGAACCGATTACCTTTGATACCGTTTTCCCGCCCTTGCAACGCTATTTTAGTATTTCCGTTACTTCCCCGAAGACGGGTCATTTTGTCACCGTTTTCGAGGACATTACCAAGCGCAAGGAGGCCGAGGAGGCCTTGAGAGAGAGCCAAGCCCGCTACCGGGCCATCGGGGAACTTATTCCCTATGGCATCTGGACGGCCGATGCTGATGGCAGCATCAAGTATTTAAGCACGTCGTTTCTCAAGATGGCGGGCAAGACTCTGGAAGAATGCCAGGGGTATGGCTGGTTGTATCTGTTGCCCCAGGAAGATATTCAACCGACCCTGGCAGCCTGGCAATATTGCCAGGAAACCAGGGGCTTTTGGGATTACGAACACAAGATTCGGGGGAAGGACGGCCGCTATCACACCATCCTGAGCCGGGGCTTGCCCCTGGCCGACAGCCAGGGGCGCATCACCTCCTGGGTGGGCATCAACCTGGACATCAGCGAACGTAAGGAGATGGAGGAGGCTCTGCGCCGGGCTCACAATGAGCTGGAGGAACGAGTGGCGGAGCGCACCTCGGCCCTGAGGTTGGCTAATGAGCAGTTGCTTTGGGAAATTGAGGAGCGCCAAGAAACGGAAGACAGGCTGCGGGAAAGTGAGGCCCGCTTCACGGCGTTCATGGAGCATCTGCCCGGGCTGGCGGTGATGCGGGACGTCCAGGGGTGCTATGTGTTCGCCAATAAGACCTGGGAACGGCTGATGGGAAAAACCAGGGACGACTGGCAAGGAAAAAACTTGGAGGAACTCTGGCCCCGGGAGATGGCCAGCAAATATCAACAATTAGATCAGCAGGTGCTACTGGCCGGGGAGCCGATGGAAGCCCTGGAAACCCTGGAATTGGCGGACGGCCTGCACAATTTCCTCTCTTACCGTTTCCCCATCAAGGATATGGACGGTCTACCTTACATGGTGGGAGCGGTGGGCATTGACATAACTCGCAGGATTCAGGCGGAGGAAGAGGTTCTACATCAGACACGGTTATTTGAAGCCTTCTTCGACCATGCCATCACGCCCCTGGTTTTTCTTGATCCCCATTTCAACTTCATCCGGGTGAACCAGGCCTATGCCCGGGCCTGCCATCGGGAGGTGGAGGACTTTGCGGGCCGCAGTCATTTCGATCTTTATCCCTCGGACGCCAAACTGATTTTTGAAGAGGTGGTTCGCGGTAAGAATCCCTATGTGGCCGTGGCCCGACCCTTCGAGTTCCCGGACCACCCGGAATGGGGTATCAGTTATTGGGATTGGAGCCTGACGCCCATACTGAATGAAGCCGGAGAAGTGGACTTTCTGGTCTTTTCCCTGAAGGATGTCACCGAACAGGTACACGCCGAAGAAGAACGGCGCCGCCTGGTGGAGATTCTGGAAAACACCCCCGACTTCGTAGGCATCGCGGATTTTTACGGACGGCTGCAATACCTGAACCGGGCCGGGCGGGCCATGGTGGGCGTGGGCCAGGAGGAAGATGTCGGTCAATTGAGGGTTCTGCAGTTGCACCCGGACTGGATCGGGGAGTTTATCCTCCAAGAAGGAGCCCCGACGGCCAGACGGGAGGGGTCCTGGCAGGCGGAGATTGCCTTGCTGCACCGGGACGGCCGGGAGATTCCCGTGTCCCAGGTCATCCTGGCGCACAAGGAAGCCACGGGGCGGGTGCAGTTTTTCTCCACCATCGCCCGGGACATCAGCGACCTGAAACAGGCCCAGGAAAACATTATCAGGCAGTCGGCCATTTTGAACGGCATCAACCGCATCTTTCGGGAAGCCCTCACCAGTGAGACAGAGGAAGAGTTGGGCCGCACCTGTCTGGCCGTGGCCGAAGAACTGACGGACAGCCGATTCGGCTTTATCGATGAACTAAATGAAGAGGGCACCTTCGATGCTTTGGCTTTCAGCGACCCTGGCTGGGACTTGTGCAGCATGCCTAACATTACCGAGCCGAGACATCTAAAAGATATCAAGCCGTTGGGACTCCTTGGCAGGCCGTTCCGGGAAGGTAAGACGTTGATAACCAATGATCCTGCCTTCCATCAGGACGCGGCGGGCACACCCGCGGGACACCCTCCCCTGACCGCTTTCCTGGGGGTGCCCCTCATCTCCGGCGAACGGACCATCGGCCTCATCGGGCTGGGCAACAAGCCCGGGGGATATTCCCGGGATGATCAGGGAACCCTGGAAACCTTGGCGCCCTCCATTGTGGAAGCCCTCATGCATCACCAGGCCAAAAGGGACTTGCAGAGATCGGAAAGCAAGCTGCGCCACCTGGCCGACCAGTTGCTCACCGCCCAGGAAAACGAACGCAAGCGCCTGGCCGCGGAACTCCACGATGAGCTGGGGCACGCCCTGCTAACCTTGAAACTGGCCTTAAGCTCCATTGCCAAGGAATTGCTGCCAGGGCAGGAAAACATTGAAGAGGAGATCCAGGAACAGCTGGCTTACATTAATGACGTGATTGGCGAGGTTCGACGCCTGTATCACGATTTGAGTCCGGGGGACGTGGAGGACCTGGGGCTGACCAAGGCCCTGCAGACCCTGATAGAGGACTTTGCCAACCACCAGCCCCATATAAAATGGGAGGTGGACCTGCCGGATCTGAAGAGGCTTTTTACGCAGCCGGTGCAAACCATTATTTATCGCCTGGTGCAAGAGGCCTTGACGAATATCGGGAAACACGCTAATCCTGAACATGTTAACATCTCTGCAGTGAGCGAGGGTTCTCAGGTGCACTTTGTCATTCAGGACGATGGGGCCGGCTTCGATATGATAGAGGTGTTGGAATCCGCTTCGGGTCTGGGGCTGGTGGCCATGGAAGAGCGGCTGAACATGTTAGGAGGTTCCTTCGTGGTTTGGAGTAAAAGGAAGGAGGGCACTAGACTCTCCTTTTCCATCCCGACGGTGCCGGAGGATGAAAGATAATGGCGTCTTATACTATTGTCTTGGCCGACGACCACGCGCTTTTCCGCAAGGGTGTCAAGAAGATTATCGAGGAAGTGCCGGACCTGAAGGTAGTGGGGGAGGTGAAAGACGGGCTGGAGATTCTGGAACTCCTGAAAAAAACCAGCCCCAACCTGGTCATCTTAGACATCTCCATGCCCAACCTACGAGGCCTGGAAGCCGCCCGGGAAATCAAAGGATTGTATCCCCAGGTCAAGATCCTGCTGCTCACCATGCACAAGAAAAAAGATTTCCTGCAGCAGGGTCTGGATGCCGGGGTGGACGGCTTTCTGGTGAAGGAAGACGCCGATACTGAACTTTTGGAAGCCGTTCAGAGCATCAGGAAAGGAGAAAAATATTACTCACCCCTGTTATCCGGAAGACTGGCGGACCTGGCTTCCCAGCACGGCGAAACGGATCCTCTCACCAAGCGAGAAAAAGAGGTGGCCAAGCTTCTAGCCGAAGGCAAAAACGCTAGAGAAATCGCCGACCTGTTGTACATCAGCGTTTACACAGTGCGCCGGCACCGGGACAACATCATGAGAAAATTGGACCTCAAAGGTCTGGCGGGCCTGGTGCGCTACGCCATGGATCAAGGATACACCTCAGACAATTCTTGATTATACCCACAGTCTGACCGCAATTCGAAGCCCGCGGTTTTGCCGGGGCTCTTCCTTATATAGTCACATTTGACTATCCCCAAATGGTTATCCCTGAGCATAGACTCTTCCTTTAACCTGTTAGAAAATAGACTTACCTCGTTTAGGTTACTCCTGAAAAGGAGGGACCTCCTGCCTTTGAGTTTCCCTCCAAGGGAAACCGTTAAAGAGAATGCAGGATAATTAGGCGTTTTTTGAATTTTCACCAGGTGTCTGGAGGGGTCCCATGCTTACTGAAGAAATTCTCATAGTCAATGACGGTTCACTGCTCCTCAAGATGATGGGTGGTCTGTTGGAAAACAAGGGGTACCATATCAGCCTGACTGAGTCCCCTGAGGATGCCCTGGCACTGTTGAGCACCAGACATATCGTACTGGTGGTGATCAAACTCAATGGCCAGCAAACCGATCGGATGGCAGTAACTCACATGGTCAAAGAGCTGAATGGCGGAACCAAGCTGATCATCATGGGAGAGTCGGCGCACCTGCCTGCGGCAAGCTTTGAAGTCGAGGCGGATGATTATATTCTCCTGCCGTGCCGCAGTTCGGAAATCTGGCGGCGGCTTGTCTCGATCCTTGAGACTGTAGCACCCTCTCAACCGGCCATCCCTCAAAAAGACCTGGTTCATCCCTTGAACCGGCGAGTGCTCAACAATCTGGGACTCATGTTCCATGACGTGCGCGGGCATCTCACCTCCATCACCGAGGACCTGGAGACCCTGGACCGCAGAACCCACGGCAGGTTTGGCCAAGAGGTGGACACCATTTTTCAGGAAACCTTCCGCAAGAGCCGCACCTTGATCAGCATGGCCGAGGAATTCTTGTACAAATTTCAGAACCAGGATCCGGTTCAGTGGTCAACAAGCCTTGTGGATCTCCGAGAAGATGTGGTGGCTCCCATCCTGGAGGAGATGAAGGATGATTTACACAAGCACTGCATTACCCTGGATAATCGGCTTTCCTTGCTGCCGCCGGTGAAACAAATTATCCGGGGGGACCGGGTGGCCTTGAAAAGTGTTTTCCGCAATCTTTTGCGCAACGCCATAAATTACGGGGATCACGGCTGCACCATTTGTATCGAGTTGGATGAAGGTCTCCACTATTTCCGTCTGCGGGTGCAAAATAGCGGGAGGCCCCTCTCCTCCAAGCGCCGGCAAAGGAAGTTTACCGGGGAGAGGAAGTATGAGGGCAATGGTCAGGGAGCGGGGCTGGGCCTGCATCTCGGTCGGGAAGTGCTGCGGAGTCAAGGCGGGGACATCTTTTGTGAGTCCGGTCAGCAGGGTACGAATTTTATTATGACCCTCCCCCGGGCTTAACCCCTAAGTTGTTCAACAAAGGAAGCTTTCCCTGACCCCAGGGAGGAACACAGAAAAGAGGGCGCAGATGTCAGATCCGGAGCGATGGAAGGAGACCACCATTGAGGGCCGGGTGGAAATCTTGGGCGATTTTCCCCGGGGAAAACTCGGGGATCGAAACGGCGGGAAACGCTATGTGAAACACAGCGGCCTTTTCCTTAAAACCCAAAACGGCCGCCTCGTTATTCATCTGGGTCCGACGGCTTACTTTTTACGCCATAATTTTCAAATCAAGGCAGGCGATACCATAAAAGTAAAAGGATTGCAGGTAGTTGATGGCGAGATGACGGTGGTTCAGGCCAGCGAGGTTAAAACTCGGGGCAAAAAGCTGAAATTGCGTGATAAAAACGGCCTGCCTTTGTGGCCGGCCGCGTTGGACCGGGCGAACTGATGGCTCAGTGCCAAAATTAGTCCGGGGGAAAATAAAGAACTCATTTGGTGATCCGTGGAGGGCTAGTGGTGGGTGGCATGGAGAAATCGACTGCACTAACCAAGTACTTTGAACCGAGATTGGCAGTGATTATAGTAAATGAAGGGGAAACCGAGGAAGAGGCCTGGCGCCGTTACCTCGCCATCCACCCCGGATATGCCAATGCCCGTATCAAAATTTTTCATTATCCGGGCAAAGTTTCCCTAAATAAGATCAAGTCAGTTGGAAGTTCTGCAATTCAGTCAGGGAAATGAAAAAAGACATGGCTGACAGCTTGATCAAGAAAGTGCAGGGAGGCCACCAGGTAGACGGCCTGGATCTGTTGCAGGCCAACTGTGGGTGCGGCGGTTCGACCGGACCGGGTGGCGGTGGAACGGGGGACTGCTGTTTTACCTACTCCACCGTGAAACATGAGGAAAACACGGTGGCCTTTTTCGCCAAGGCCACCACCCCCAATACCAGAGACAACTACGAGTGGGGCTACCGGGTCAAAAAGGGTCCGGTGGAAGTGGACGTGCTGGTTTACGACACCCGCAACCCCAAGGACTTTACATTTGGAGGGATTTATCCCCCGCCGGTCTCCGCCTGGCAAGCGCGCAGCTGGAAAGTAATTAACCAGTTTGAAAGACCCCTGAGGAAACCGGAGCCAGACCGTCAGAGTGGCGCCGGAGTCCGAAGGCCGATGTGAAGCCGGTGAGGGCTTGGGATCATTTTTGACATTGAGCCAAATTGATATTACAAGTTTATGAATTCTACAGGAAAGAAAGGAGTTGATGATGCGCCAGGGAAAAAGAGGTAAGCCTTTTACGTGGTTTGGGGTTTTCATGATCGCGCTGCTGGTGGCCAGTGTGGCCACGGCGGCTGCGCCTACAATTACCGGACAAGCTCTTGACAAGATTGTCATCGAGAGGACCACCAAAGCGGAAATTATTTCCATGTTTGGACCCCCTCAAAAAACCGAAGTCATTGGGGGCGAAGAAGTAATGTACTACCAGACTTCTAAACAAGACCCGGTGACGAAAACCAATCTTTGTAATGTCCTTACCATAACTATTGCAAAAACCGGCAAGGTCAAGAACGTCGTTTTCCAAAGATATTGCCAGGTACCTTAATCGTGCCGCAAGAAAACCGCAGGACTTCTAAACAAAAGCGTCGGCGGGTTTCTTAGGCACTGAATTACTTCTTGGTCTTGCGGTTCTGGGCTACGTCCAGGAACATAGCCAACAAACCTAGAAGCCCGTTGTCATTAAGCGGGGGAGGACCACCAGTCTCTCCCCCCTCCCCTCTTTAATTTCTCGGGATCAGGTGCCAAGGAAGGCGCACTCACGGCAACCATCCTTTCCTCGGCAGGCTGATGGAGGCATCATGCTGAAGGTGAAACGGGTTTATGAAAAACCTAGTGCCACCGACGGCGAGCGGTTCCTGGTGGACAGGCTGTGGCCCCGGGGCCTGAAAAAACAGGATGCCCATCTCAAGGCCTGGCTCAGGGACCTGGCTCCCAGCGCCGACTTACGCCGTTGGTTTTCTCATGATCCCCACCGCTGGGAGGAATTCCGACGTCGCTATGTCGAGGAGCTGGAAAATCCTGAAAAAACGTCGCAAATCGAGGATCTTCTCCAACGGGTCCGGCAAGGGACCGCAACTCTGGTTTTTGCGGCTAAAGATGAAGGGAAAAATAACGCCGTGGTTTTAAAACAATATCTCGAGAAGCGATTGGACTCTGCCGCCCGATGAAGGGAAGAGGGCCGGAGAGAGACTAGGCGCACTTTAAGGGGGGAGGTTATGATCATCTATGTTGATCAATCGGGTCTGAAAGACTTACAAGAGGTCTTGGCGGCTGAAGGGGTCGCCTTTCAAGATCGCCCCACCGGCAGCGTCAGGGAAGTAAACACCGGGAGTTGGCCGGTCATTGAGGTCCAGGTGAACTTGCCGGAAGTCAAAGTGCCCCCGGAATACACCCAGGGGGATATCGGTACCCGGGCTTTTCGTCTTCCTACGGGTAGATTGATCATCACCGATCAAGAGGGCAACCTGGAACAAATTACCGTACCGGTGCCCGGAAGAGCCTGAATTTAATTAGGGAATCCTGCTGGCGGCCGGGATACTGTGGCCGCCGTTTCTGGTTAAGCTACACCCTTCGACCGAGAAAAGAAGGGCATCTCCGAACAACCCCTCAGTTATCCGTTCAAGGTGAGGTTAGTGGGTCTGGAGATCCTGGAAGCATTAGGTTCGATGACCTGAACTGGCTGGCCTTTGCCCTATAACTCACCAAGCCCATCAGGAGGACAACAAATGTCTCACGACACCATCGTGAACGGCGTCAACATCGACCAGTTGTTCAGTGCCATCGACCTCTTCAAGGAAAAGCCGGAACTGGCTCTCTTTAAGTTTCGGGCCACCAATAAATGGCTGGGGGGCACTCACAGCCGGGCCACGGTCAAGGATTTCTATGGTCCCGGCCAGGAGGATACCTCACGGGAACCCAGGTCCTTCGACCTGGATGAACCACCGGGTCTTTTAGGGAAGGATGAGGGCCTCAATCCGGTGGAGTATCTGCTGGTGGCCCTGTCGGGGTGCATAACCACGGCCTTGGTGGCTAATGCTTCGGCCAGGAAAATCCCCCTTAGAAGCGTGGAATCCAGGTTCGAAGGAGATATTGATCTGCGCGGCTTTCTGGGCATATCCCCGGAGGTCCCCGTGGGATACAAGGAAATCCGCGTGTATTTCAAAATCGACGCGGACATCTCTGACGAGCAAAAAGAGGAACTCCTGCGCCTGGGGGAGCAATACTCACCGGTGACCAACACTATTAAAAGCCAGACACCGGTTTCGGTGCACTTGGACAAGGCTTAGAAGCAGTCAGCTCCGGGCTTTCGGCTTTCAGCATCCAGCTCCACAGTGTGGTAGGGTGTGTCCTAGGCACCATCAATTGTGCGATAAAACAACCCTACCAACTGGAAACTCATGGCTCATGGCTCACAGGTCGGAGAACTTCATGAAACCCAGAAAAATCGTAGAAAAAGTTTACTGGCTGGGCGCCATTGACTGGAATAGAAGGTTGTTTGATGCTCTCATTCCGTTGCCGGATGGCACCAGTTACAATGCTTATCTTGTTCAAGGGTCGGAAAAAACCGCGTTACTTGACGCAGTGGACCCCAGCACCACCGATACCCTGTTGGCTCAACTGAGGGATATTCCGCAGCTTGATTATGTTATTTCACATCATGCCGAGCAAGACCATTCCGGGGCCATCCCCGCGGTATTGGAGAAATACCCGGAGGCCCAAGTGCTCACTTCCTCCAAAGCCAAAGGTTTGCTGGTGGATCTGCTGGATATTGCGGAAGGAAAAATTACCCCCGTTGGAGATGGGGAAACCCTGTCCCTGGGAGACAAAACTCTCAAATTTATTTACACGCCCTGGGTGCATTGGCCTGAGACCATGGTGACCTATCTGGAGGAAGATCACATCTTGTTCTCCTGTGATTTTTTCGGGTCCCACCTGGCCACCACCGAGCTCTATGGGGAAGAGGAGCGCGTCTACGAGCCGGCAAAAAGATATTACGCCGAGATTATGATGCCCTTTCACGGGGCCATCAAAGGCAACTTGGAAAAGCTGAAAGCATACGAGATCAACATTATCGCTCCCAGTCATGGGCCGTTGTATCGCCGACCCTCTTTCATTACGGAGGCTTATTGGGACTGGGTTGCTGCTGATCCTAAAAATATCGTGGTCCTGCCTTATGCTTCCATGCACGGCAGTACTGAAAAAATGGTGGACCATCTCATCGGTTCTCTGGTGGAACAGGGAGTAAAAGTTGAACCCTTTAATTTGGCGGTAACCGATCTCGGGAAGCTGGCCATGGCCCTGGTGGATGCCGCAACCGTGGTTTTCGGAACTCCCACCGTCATGGTCCATCCCCATCCTCTGGTAATCTACGCGGCTTATCTGGCCAACGCCCTGCGGCCCAAGGTGCGTTTCGCGAGCATGGTTGGTTCTTTCGGCTGGGGCACCAAGGCGGTGGAAACCCTTACCGGCATGGTTCCCAATCTCAAAATTGAAATTATAAGCCCGGTTATCTGTAAGGGATTCCCCCGAGAGGCCGATTTTGCCGCCCTGGATGAATTGGCCCGCACCATCGCCACCAAACACTGGGAAGGCAATTTCATCTGAGTCGGAATTTCCGGGTAAGCCGCGACCCTCAGGAGGATCGGCCTGACAAGCCCCAGCCTGGTGAATCCTGAGCTTTCTTCAGCCAAAAGGAGACTCTCATGTCCAAGGAAATCATCATCGCCAAGGTCAACGACCTAGAAGACGGCGTCATGAAGGAGGTCGAAGTTGAGGGCCTGAAAATCCTGCTGACCCGTCTGGATGGGGCTTTTCACGCCATCGGCGGTGAGTGCGCCCACTACGGCGGGCCCCTGGCGGAAGGGGTTCTGAGCGGGGTGCACGTCACCTGTCCCTGGCACCAGGCCCGTTTTCATGTGAAGACCGGGGAGGTGACCGATCCCCCGGCCCTGGACTCCATGGCCCGCTTTGAGACCAAGGTGCAAGGAGACAAGGTTATCCTGGTCCTGCCGGAAAAAGCCGCGGGCACCGTCCCTCCATCCATGATTCAGCGGGACGACCAGGCTGATTCCCGCCTTTTTGTCATCCTGGGCGGCGGCGCGGCTGGCAACGCCGCGGCCCAGAAGTTGCGGCAAGTGGGTTATCAGGGTCGCATTCTCCTCATATCCCAGGAAACCCGCCTCCCCTATGACCGTCCTAATTTGAGTAAGGGGTACCTGGCCGGCGAAGCAGAGGCCGATGCCTTACCGCTTCGCTCCGAAACCTTTTACCGGGAAGCTGACATCGAACTTCAATTAGGGCACAGGGTCTCCCAGGTTAACCCCGCCAACAAAACCATAATCTTCCGATATGACGAAACCCTGACCTATGACTCCCTGCTCCTGGCCACCGGGGGTCAGGCTAAAAAATTGGCGGTGTCAGGAGCCGAGTTGGCCAACGTTTTCACCCTGAGGAGCGCCGATGACTGCGATAACATCATGAGGGCGGCGGCCCAGGCCTCTCGGGCGGTGGTGGTGGGCGCCAGTTTTATCGGCATGGAAACCGCCGCAGCCCTCAAGAAACGGGGCCTGGGCGTGACGGTGGTGGGTCGGGGCCCCGTTCCCTTGGAGCGGACCCTGGGACCGGAAATCGGCGCCATGCTCCAGAAAATTCAGGAGGAAAACGGGGTCTCCTTCAAATTGGGACGCAAGGTTGCCCGATTGGAGGGGGAGGAACGGGTGAGGGAGGTGGTTTTGGATACCGGGGAGAGCCTGCCCGCAGATTTGGTACTGGTGGGCATCGGCGTGCATCCGGCCACCGACTATCTACGGGAGGTGCCGCTCAATCCGGATGGCAGCGTCACCGTGGACAAGTATCTGTCAGTGGCTGAGGGCCTCTATGCGGCAGGGGATATCGCCCGGTTCCCTGATTGGCGCACCGGAGAGCACATACGCATCGAGCACTGGCAAGTGGCGGAGCTCCACGGCTTCACTGCGGCCCTCAACATGTCCGGCCAGCCCACGGAATTTTTAGGAGTGCCCTTTTTCTGGACCGAACAGTTCGAGCCTTATTTGTATTACGTGGGCCACGTCACCGATTGGGATGAAATTATCTGGCATGGCACCGCGGCCATCCGCAAGTTTGTGGCCTTTTACGTCAAAAACGACCGGGTGCTGGCCGCGGCCGGCTGTGAGCACGATCACGGCATGGCTTATATTGCCGAACTGATGCGCACCGGTTCCCTGCCCACACCCGCGGAGCTGCGCGCCGGGAATACCGACCTGTTTGATCATCTTAAGTAAGGGCAATAAGCTAGAAGCTGTAGGCTATAGGCTAAAAGCTCTAAGCTTTGAGCTGTGAGCTGTGGAGAAGGCGTCTTTATCTCTCGCTCAAAAGCGGGTTAAAATAATACTATTCTAGAAGAGCAGCCAAGAGGAAAAGGCATGACTGAGGGCGTCGCTTTAACAAAAGACATGTTAACAAATCCGATACGGGTTCAGGTGGACGACGAATCACTGGATTTCGCCCGGGCCAAGCAAGTGGCCGACGAGGAAGCCAAAAAGGTCACGGCCGATCCCATGCTGCTGGCCTGGTACAACGCCAAGACCGGCGACTTTTCACCTCCGGTTACCTGCTGCGGCGAAGACAGGCCCACCTGGTTGATCTATGCCGAATCTCGGGGCGGCACCATCTGCATCGACATCAACGAGGAAGAATTTGTCTTTGTGTATCGTCCTTTTGACTAGCTGAAGATTTTTGGCCAGCTCCTGCCTGCCTAGAAAAGTTTTTAGAGGGCGGCCCGTGGTCGCCGAGGTCCTTGTGCCAGCCCTGCCCATGCGCGGGCAGGGGCTTTTTCATAAAGAGCCGGGGGATCCTTATTCTCTCCAATTCTCCTTACACTTCTGACTTGGTGGCACAGGCTTTCCAGCTTGTGTCCAAAGCAGAGGCTTGTCAGGACATGGTCAAGAATCTGTGTTGGCATGGTTATTTCTCCGAGTCATTGCAAAACTCCTGACTTTTTGTCACTCTGAGCGGAGCGAAGAATCTCGCATTTTCATCAGCTTGAGATCCTTCACTTCGTTCAGGATGACAGAAAAAGAGGTTTGAAACAGGTTCTAAGCAAAACATGTCCTCGATTGAAAAAATTTGGGAAAAATGCTATGGGTGAATTTATCTTTTCTCCACCCTCCCTATGGGGAGGTCCGACATGTCCGTGGTCCGGACCCAATTCCACACCACCTGAGGAGAAGACGTCATGGCCAAAATAACTGCTGTCAAGGCTTTAGAAATTCTCGATTCCCGGGGGAACCCCACCGTCCGGGTGATGATCACCCTGGATAACGGTATCACGGCCAAGGCCTCGGTTCCTTCAGGGGCCAGCACCGGTGAGCATGAAGCCATAGAACTGCGGGACGGCGATGTCCATCGCTACGCGGGCAAAGGCGTTCTCAAGGCCGTCGCCAATGTCCGGGAAAAAATTGCTCCGGAATTAATCGGCCTGGATGTTTGGCGGCAGGTGGAAATCGACCGCCTCATGCTCCAAATGGATGGCACGCCGAACAAGGCCAATCTGGGCGCCAATGCCATTTTAGGGGTTTCCATGGCAGTGGCCCGGGCCGCGGCTCTGGATGCAGGTCTTCCTCTGTATCAATATTTGGGCGGCCCCGGGATCCGGCGTGTGCCGGTCCCCTGCATGAACATCATCAACGGCGGCGCCCATGCCGACAACAGCGTCGATTTTCAGGAGTTTATGGTGGTTCCGCTGGGAGCGCCCGCCTATCACGAAGGTCTGCGCTACGGGGCCGAAACCTTCCATGTCCTCAAGGGCCTGCTTAAAAAACGCAACCTGGCCACCAGTGTGGGGGACGAAGGCGGCTTTGCCCCCAATCTGCCCAGTAACGAAGCAGCCATGGAAATAATAATTGAGGCCATTGAAAAGGCCGGCTACCGGCCGGGGGAGGATATCGCCATTGCCCTGGACTCGGCGGCGAGTTCCTTTGCCGCGGATAAACCGGGTCTTTATGATTTGCATAGGTCGGGAGGCGGCAGCAAGACCAGTGATGACTTGATTGCGCTAGCCGAAGACTGGTGCAAAAAATACCCCATCGTCTCCTGGGAAGACCCTCTGTCGGAAAACGATTGGGAGGGTTTCCGCAAATTCACCGAGCGCCTCGGCGGCAAAATCGAAGTCGTGGGTGATGATATTTTTGTGACCAATACCCAATATATTGCCCGGGGCATCAAGGAGAAAAGCGCCAATTCCGTGTTAATCAAATTGAATCAGATAGGTTCAGTGACCGAGACCATCGAGGCGGTGGGTTTGTGCCATGAGGCCGGGTGGCGGTACTTTTTATCCCATCGCTCGGGGGAAACCGAAGACGACTTTCTGGCGGACTTCGCGGTGGCCATGGCCGGCGGACATCTCAAGACCGGCTCGGCCAGCCGCAGCGAACGCATCGCCAAGTATAACCGCCTCTTGGAGATTGAAGCGGAACTTGGCAATGCCGCCACCTATTATTGGAAGTAATTTGAGTGGAGGGCCTGGGGATGGCAGACTCCCCGCCCTCCCCCTTCTCCTTCCCCTCAAGAGAATACTCGGTAACACGGGCTGGAAGCCCATGCTAACAAGTTCCTGCCAGCATAACGAATTATCCGGGCCAGGAAAGGCTCCGGGTTGACAAATACTACTCCCTTTCTCTTCACAATAATTGAATCCCTAATAAGCCATTCTGTTAACCGTGGTTTTTCAAGACCTGCTTAACAGTCTCGGCCACGTATTCTATTTCTTCGTCCCGCAGGGAGGGATATAACGGCAAACTTAGGGTGCGACGGCCGATTAACTCGGCCTGCGGAAAGTCTCCTTCTTTATGACCGAATTGGCGGCGAAAGAGGGAATACAGATGACAGGCGCGGTAATTAACAGCCACCCCGACGCCCTGTTCCTGGAGGACCCAAAGGATCTGGTCCCGTTTTTCCGGGTTAACCCAGATGGTAAAAATATGATGGCCCTGTTTTACTCCCGGCTTCAAGGTCGGCAGGTCAATACCGGGGCAGCCTGAGAAACTGGCGCGATAGTAATGGGCCAATTGTTCCCGTTTTTGACGACGCGACTCTATGTCATCTATCTGATCAATGAGCAGAGCGGCCTGCAAATTAGACATATTGTACTTCCAGCCTTCGATATCCACATCGTAATGCCGATAAAATTTAGTATATCGGTGGACTGCATCGGTGGACATGCCGTGCAGTCTTAGCTTCTGAATTATTTTATTTAATTCCTCATTAGAAGTGCTAACTGCTCCCCCTTCCCCGCATTTTTTTAGACGAACCATATCCACCATTTGACCATACAAGTGTACCGGCATGATCCCTTTTGTTTTTGGGGTAATGGCCGCAGCTATCAAATTGACATCAATATTGCCGGTATCGGCTTCAACATCAACAAACACCGGAGTTGCATTGGCATGCATGATGGACAGCGGCGTGGCTACAAAAGTCATGGGTGTGGTAATCACTTCATCGCCGGGTTCAATTCCCAGGGCTAACAAGGAAAGTTGCAAACCGGCCGTAGCGCTCATCAACCCTATGACAAAATCTTCGCCCAAAAAATCGGCGAACTTTCTCTCAAAAAGGGCGACTTCCTCCCCCGTGGTCAGGAAGATGGAATTCATTACTCGGGTGAAGCGATTCAGATTCGCTTCTCCTAGTTGATGGCGGTAAAATTCAATTTTCATGTGGTAGAGCTCCTGCCCGTAAACGTAGATAGAACAATAAACCGCTCAGACTAACCAGTACATACATCAGGCGATACGCCATCCACAAATCGCCACCCTGGCTAATACCCTGGGACGCCCAGATCAGAGAGCCCAAATACTCGGTCCAACCGATGTTATTGGGAGAGAGTGGCAGTATGCCGCTTAGGAAAGTCAACGGCGACAGGATGAGAGTTATCCAGAAGTTAGCGCCCAGCCCAAAAGCCTGGCCGACGAAATATATGGCGAGGGCATAGGAGATGTGGGGCCCCAAAGAAATCCCCACAAGGGCAAGGATCAAGAGACCATATTTACTCAGGCCGGCCACGCTGCTGATAAAGCGGGAAATAGCTTCGCCCAGAGGAAGTTTGACAATATACCTTTCCACCAGGTCCAGGAAACGTGGCCAACAGCTCAGGCCGTAGATGAAACCTAAGGTGACCAAAGCAATGACAATTCCCCAAAATACCCAGTAAAATTCCTTGGTCCAAACAAAACCTAAATCGAAAACCCAGGCCAAACTCAAACCGGTGAATAACAGCAAAAGGAGACCCGTTAAACCTAACAGGCGATCGTATACTATATTAGGTGAACCAGTAATAGTTGTACACTGCCTTAGTCGACGATTTCGTGGCTAAAAAAATTGATAAACCTGCAAAAATTAACTTAACAATACTGTCCCAGGAGAAAGCGTGCTGAAATATCGATAGCGAAAGCTTTCCCGAGGAAAACAAATAATATAATAAAACTCCAGCAATGACGAGCTTTAGCTGCCACCAACTCCAGGACCAGGTCAGCTTTTTGGGGGGAACACTACTTTTGACTTCAGAAGTTTTATTCAAGGAATTTTATGGAGAAACAAATTTTATGAGGTATCTCTTAGCGCTGAAAACTTAGTATTCGAAATGGGTTTCCTTGTCAAGATTTTTTAAAGGGATAGACTGTCGAAGCCATAATCATCAGGATAGCCCCTCCACGTTAGTAGCGGGTTTTTAAGAATTAAGCTGTCTATTTTCAGGATAAGGCCGGACTTCGCAGCTTGAGCGACACTTAACGTAAAAGAAAAACTCTGTGATTCAGCCAAGCAGGAGCGCCTCAGCCAGCACAAGAGGCCAGGAAATAATTTCTTTACAACAGTCTCAGTATACGTTCGGTGTTGTTCATAGTTTACTCATAATCTCTTTTATTTTCTCCTGGTAGTGTTTCCGGTTGAAGGTCTTCCTGGCCCAATTTTTGGCATTTTTCCCCATTTCTTTGGCTTTATCTGGATGTTCCTGGAGATATCTTATTTTTGCGGCCAGTTCCTTAAAATCCCCCGGTTCGTACAGGAAACCATTAAAGCCTGCCTCGATTTGCTCCACGGTCCCCCCACTTCTGGTGCCCAGAACCGGTTTGCCAGCTTTCATCGCCTCCACCACCACCCTGGCAAACGCCTCACAGCGGGAACACAGGAGGAGGACGTTAGCTTTCTTAATGTAGGGGAAGGCGTTGTCTACCTGCCCGAAGAATTGGACATGTTCAGTCAAGCTTTTCTCACGAACCAATGTCTCCAAAAAGCTGCAATAATCCTGATCTCCACCCCCCACCAGCCATAATTGCACCGGCAGGCTCCAATACAACCTGGGAGCGAGGGGTTAAATCCACCTCGATGGGCTGATATACATGATGCACCTTGGAGGGAGTCATACCGGCTTGATATTTTTGGGCCACAGCCCGGGAAACCGCCAGACAAAGCACGGAAAGACGATTCATGATCCAGAGGGAAGGCTTCTCGCCCAGGTGAAATCGCCAGCCATGATCTTCGAAGCCAAACTCGCGCAGGTACCAGATGTGGGGGAGTCCCCGAAGTTTGGCCACTAAAGCCCCGACACAAATGTTAATGGTATTGGTGATGACGAGGTCGCACTGCCAGCGGCCCACCAGCAGGGTGGCAACATAGGTCATGCCCAGGTTCCAGAGAGTGACCAGGAGGCTTTTCCAGACAGGCGCCGGCGGTTCTATCCAGACCTTGTAGGGAATAAGTTTATAGGGCAGCTGCCTGGCTTTCAGTTCATCAATTAAAGGTCCTTTCTGGGGTAGGACCACATGGCATTGCATCCCCAGCGCTTGCAGCGCCTCCATACATTCCAGCGCGGATAATTCGGCTCCATCCCTGTGGGCCGAAGGCAAAAAGAAACAGACTCTCTTAAACTTCATAAGGTACTCGAAAAGTTCTGGTGAAGCTTAGGAACTCGCCACTGCCACCGTGGGGTGGCGGGGCTGCATTTTGCCACAATCTCACTTTATGAAAGGTCCGAAGAATCGTGCGGAAGGATTAGTGGAGTAGGGGGCACAGCCACTTGGCGATGGTCTGCCCGGCCAGTCGGTGGCCGCGTTGATTCCAATGACCTTCCCCGAGTTTATCTCCAAAGCCATGCAAAAAGACGTGGTGCCGGGTGGCGTATTCTTGGAAGAGTGGCGCTAAAAGTAGTACGGGAATACCGTGGCTCTGGCAAAACCTTTCCACCCGGTGATCCGGATAAAAGAGCTCCTTCAGCTTCAGGTTTCTGACAAATGCAGTTCGCACTGTGACATCTGGGTGCACTTGAATGCCATTGGTTAGGACCACTATGACAAACTGGGCTCCTTTCTGATGAATTTCATCCTGCATCTGCAATAGGACACTTTCCGTAACTTTCCAGGCCTTTTTCCAGGCATCTTCTGTAGGCTCCGAGAAAATGGGTTTTAGTATTCCAGGTTCGCTTTGTTTTCCAGGGGCAGATGAGTTGGCAACAGCTTGATTTTTAAACCAACTTTCCCTGATTATTTGCTGCCCATAATGCAAAACCTGACAAACTCGAAACTGACTTAACCACAGATACAATGGCCTAGTCAAATAATTTTTTTCAACCTTTTCTTCGTATCTCTGGCGGGTGGGCAGATCATTCAGAATCAACTTACCATTTACCAGAGTATAATATGGATCATACTCTTTTTTCTTCAGGGCTAAGGAGTTGTCGGCCACGTCATTACCGGTATGAAACGCCAACAGGACTATATCTGGTGAATATTTCCATACTTTATGACGAAGCATTAATAATTCCTGCGTGGTACTAAAACCTGAAATGCCGAAGTTTATCACCTCAATATTGCGTCCCCGCAGGTTCTGACAGCTTTGAAGTTGCTTTGCCATAATCGCCCAGAAGGTGTCCTCCCGATTAACCTGCATGGCTTCGGCATAAGAGTCGCCCAGAACTGCAATCCTCAAGGTGTTCGGCGGCTTCTTGATGGCATGCTCCCGGTCTCGCAAGCCGTCACTGTTGATGCTGACGTACCCTCCCCCTTCTTTCAGATAGTAGCCTTTGGTTCCGGGCCGCAAAGCATACCCGAGGTAGGGGTCAAAATCATAAAAATTGGGATACTCGATGCCTAAAAATCGTAATCCCACCTCAGCTAAAACCAAGCCGATTACTATACTGGCAAAAACCACCAAGACTTTCATTTGCCACTGTTTCATCGGCGACCGGAGATCCTGTTTATCTGAAATTTCTCTTTACCACTCCAAGGGCTCGCCCCTCCAGGTTTGGGGCTCCCTGATCATAGGGGTCTAGCCCAAACGCAGCCGTCTTGAACAGGAAGCCGCTTATCTTCCAGATATTGCAGGTAAAGGGCTTCCACCTGTCGAACCATAGCTTCCGCCGAGTAGCGTTGCCGAGCCTTTTCCCGGCCGGCCCGGGATAGCTGCTTCCAGAGGCTCTGGTCCTGGAGCACCTGGCAGACGCCCTCGACAAAGAGGTCCCTGCGGCCAGGGGGCACAAGAATGCCATCCTCGCGGTTTACTAAAACTTCCGCCACCCCGTCCACTTGCGAGGCCACGACGGGCAGACCCATGGCCATGGCTTCCAGAACCGTCAGGGGCGTCCCCTCAAAATGTGAAGTGAGCAGCTGGAGATCTAGGGTTTGGTACAACTCCGGCATCTCTTTGACAAACCCCTGGAATCGCACCCGGGACGCGATGCCCAACTTCTGGCTCATGTCCTCTAAAGCAGCCCGTTCCGGCCCCTCCCCGGCAATAACAAAGAACGCCTGGGGCACCCGGGCACACACTTCGGCCGCCACCTCTAAAAAGAGAGGATAATTTTTCTGATAGTGTAACCGCCCCACCCCTCCCACGATTAGGGCATCTGCCGGCAAGCCCAATTTCTGCCGGAGCCGCTCCTTGACCTTTGGGCCCTTGAGGGGAGAAAATCGTTGTAAATCAACGGAATTATAAATTACAGACACTTTTTGGGAGGATACCCCTTCTTGCCGGCAGAGAAAGGTACGGATGGAGGAGGACACCGCAATCACATGATGATTCAGCCGATTGGCCAGGGTATCCAGATAACGATGGATGAAGGAACGATGACGGACATCGTCATTGGTCTGGTCATGGGTAAAGCGCACCGGCACCCGGAACAGGGCCGCCAGGGGGGCAGCCAGAACATTGGCGCCGATAAGATGGGAGTGCACCACATCGTAACGGTGGCGGGCCAAAAACCGGAAAAGCCGAAGGAAAATGAAGGGAACGGCGGCACGGGCAAAGGCATAGGGAACCAGGCTATGGACCGGGACACCCTCGGCGCGCAAAACTTCCCAATAATGGCCAAACCCATGCAATGCCACCACCTCTTGCTGAAAACGCTGCTTTTGGCCATACTTAACCAGTTGGCAGACCGTCTCCTGGGCCCCGCCGCTTCCGAGGTGGTCGATAACATGCAAAATCCGATATCTTTGATCTTTAGGGGTCAATCGCAGTCCTTCGTCTTATCTTAGGAATTTGACGCCAAGCTTCCGGGTGGGAAAAAGCTGTGAGATGAAAGGTTAGCTTCCCTGCCACCTGAGGCGAAAAATTTGGAGCAACATCCCCCCAGCCACCGTGGCCTCGAGACGTGCTCCATTAAAACGTGAGCTCTTTACTACCACAGGATTTCCGGCTATATTATCCAAAATTGAAATTCTTGTAAAATATAAATTTCTGTCGCAAACCCAGAGTTGGTCCTGCTCTTAAAAATCTGCTGCGGTACCATTAATCTGCTAAACTGCGGCGACTCCAGGGTTCTTGTGAGGCTGTTTTGGTCAATTCCATCTCTCGCTTCCCTTGCCGGATTCCAGGCTATAGCTGAATATCCCAAGTATCCTCATGAACCCCCTCATCCGTAATCTAAAGACCCTTTTTTCATGGAGCCAGGCCAGCCGCCCGCGGCAGTGGCTGCCCTTTGGCAGGCGGGGCGCTCCTTCTGCAGCTGAGGCGCGCCACGGCGAGGATGGAACCCTGGCGGTGGACGGGAAAAGTCAGCCTCAGGAGGAGATAGGGAACGGCAGGCACAACCGCCTGGCAACTTTCACCGGAGTAGCCCTGATCGCGGTGGTGCTAATCGCCACTGTGGAAATATCGGCTTATTTTTATACCACCTATCTGGCCAAAAGATACGGTATCCTCTTTTATTTGCCGCATATCACCGAGAGCTATGCTACCTATGCCGCCAGGGTTAACCCCTTGCTGGGGTGGCCGTCGCCACAGGCCATGCAACAAAAGCCCGATGGCATGGCGGGAACCGGGACCACGGCTTCAAACCCGAAATACGTAACCCAGGAGTTTCCCATCTCGGCTTATGGTGATTCATTTACGGCCGGCTTTGGGGTCAAGCCCCAATATGCCTGGAGTAATGTCTTGGGCAAGATGCTGGGCTGCCCTATAAAGAATTATGGCGTGCCCGGGTACGGCACTGATCAATCCTATCTGAGATTTCATTATAATACGAAGGATAATGCCAAAATCGTCCTCTTTGGCCAGTTAAGCGAAAACATTCAAAGAAATGTTAATCAACTCAGGAACTTTTTAGCTCCCGTTTCCCAGTGCCAGACCAAGCCGAGATTTGTTCTAGATGAAAAAGGACAATTGGACTTGGTGCCCATACCTAAATTATCCGAGAAAAATTATAAAGAGTTTATCAAGAACCCGGAGCGTTTTCTTACCAATGATTATTTTGCGCCAGGGGGCCCATCCGGAGCCCAAAAGTTGGAATTTCCCTATAGTTGGTCCATAATAAAGGCGTATAAATTTTTTTATGATCGCTATGTTAAGGGTTATAAATCCTATTTGCAATTCTATAAACTTGATCACCCTTCCCATGCATTTCCTTTGAACATGGCCATTATCAAGCAATTTCTCCTGGAGGCTAAGAATAGAGGTAAGCATCCCATCCTGTTAATCTTTCCAACCGATGAAGACTTTCGTTACTATTATCAAAACCATAAGTTTGTGTACCAACCTTTAATTCATGAGCTCAAAAAGGAGCATATCGAATATATTGACCTTGGTTCCGGGATTCTAAAGCGATTTGATGGGAAAAACTATATGGAACTATTTTTAGGGGAAAAATATTTTCATTTCAATAAAGAGGGCAACAGACTCATCGCGCAGATCATATACGATTATTTCACTGCCAAGAATTATTGTCCTAAAACTCATAAAGCGAACGAGATCAACATGGAAGGCACCCAAAAAGGACGGCGATATCCCCTCCAGGGGTGATTTTCTTTGATCCGGACTTTAGGGCTTTGAGGAAAAGCTTGGTTTGGGGTGCACACTTTTCCTCAGCTTGGTACCCAAGGAGTGGAGCTGATGGCGACTTACATCATTCTGGGGCGGTTTACCCAACCAGGGGCGGAAACCATTAGGGAATTTCCGGCTCGGGTTGACTTCTGGAGACAACTCGCCCCCCAACTCGGCGTTCAAATCAAAGGGGTTTTCCTGGTGCTGGGACAGTATGATTTTGTGATGATGATGGAGGCACCGGATGAGGAAACCATAGCCCAGGCAATGTTGAGCATTAACTTGCAAGGCAACTATCGGACCGAAACCTTACGGGCTTTCTCCGAGAATGAACTTCGGGAGATTATATCCTCCCTTCCTTAAAAGCAAGGGTCGCCGCCTCCCTTTTTCGATGACCTGCTTGGGGGGCGCCCCGCAGAATATATTCCAGGGGGGACGCCAGCTGGTGGCTTCCTGTCCGGCGTTTTCCCCTGAACCGTCCCGCCCGGCCGGCGTCGTCCGGGGCGGCGTGGGCTCCCTTCTCCGGCCCGGAGGATCATCAGCTTTATTTTTTCTTGGCGGATAGCTTTTTCAGATTCTCCGTTAGTTCCTGATTAACAGGAAATTTCAGTTTTTGAGCCCGCTGCACGTCCTCCCTGGCCTGGGCGTAGGCCTTCTTTTGATAATAAGCATGGGCCCGATTGTTATAGGCGACGGCAAGATCAGGATTTAATTGAACAGCCTTGTTGAAATCAGCAATGGCTTTGTTATAATCTTTTTTATGAAGATAAGTTAAACCTCGGTTGTTATAGGCATTGGCATATTTAGGGTCCAACTTAATCGCCTTGTTAAAGTCAGAAAGAGCTCTACTATATGACTTCTTTTGAAAATAGGCCAAGCCTCGATTATTCCAAGTAATGGGGTTTCCAGGTCGCAATTGGATAGCTTTATTATAATCAGCTATTGCCTTGTTGTAATCTTTTTGGTCATATAGGATTAACCCTCGTTTATTGTAAGCACCTGCGTATTTAGGATTTAACTTGATAGTCTGATTGTAATCGGCTAAAGCCTTACTGAGATCTCCCTTATCGTAATATGCTAATCCTCGATTATTATAGGGGAAAATGAGTTTGGGGTTCAAACTTAAAGCTTTATTAAAATCTGAGATTGCTTTATCGGTACTGCCTAGCAAATAATAAATATAGCCCTGATTGTTATAAGCCAAGGCAAGTTTTGGGTTAATTTTTATAGCTTTATTGAAATCGGTCATAGCCTTATCGTAGTCCTTTTGAAGGAAGTAAACCAAGCCTCGATAATTATAGGCAACAGCTAATTGGGGATTTAATTTAATAGCCGTGTTGTAATCCTCGAGAGCTTTATCAAATTTCCCTTGAGCTAGATAATTTAACCCTCTATTACTATAAGCCACCGCAAACATGGTATTTAGTTTGATAGCCTGATTATAATCAGCTAGGGCCTTATCAAAAAGCCGCTTACTATAATAAGCATAACCCCGATTGTTATAGGCTACAGCATAGTCAGATTTTAATTTCAGGGCTTTATTAAGATCTCTGATAGCTTGGTCGTATTGACCTTTTTTGATATCTTGGAGGCCCAAAGCATTATAGTGCTTAGCATTTTTCCCCGGGGCTTTCTTGGATAAACCAATCACCGGACTTAAAGTGATGATGGCCAATACAGCTAGAACCCGAAATACTTGGTGCATAATGTCCTCCTTCAGGTAGTTGCTGCAGTTTTTTTAACAACTTAGAAATTTTCAACGAGTGTATACATTATTTCATTAAGTTATTAATAAAGCTTATGTTTTATGTTTTTAAAAAGGATCACCGGGTGGGCTTTTTAAGGTTTAGCTTTGATTCACCGCCAAGTAATCCAAGATAAATTTATCCACCAGTTGCTGTAACGGTTTCATAAGCATTTTTATAGAGTCACTTGGCATATATCCGATATTCCCTTTATACCAGTTTATGGCATGCACCTCCTGGAGGTCACCCACAAGGCCGATCCCTCTTTTCAGATAAGCCCACTCCACTAAATTTACGCTGATGGAATAAATAAGCGTTGCTTTAGACTTTGTTTGAAGGCCATTGACAACAACATAGAGAGTAGACATGGCAGGAGGTTTGGCTTCGTTGAAGACATGCACGCCAAGCTTTTTCAACTGCTTCTCAACTTCAGTTTTAACTTGAGTCTTAGACAACCCAAGCCTTCCAATCATCGGATTCAAATACTCAACAGTAACTTTGACTCCTTTTAAACCACGAAGGGCTTCCTTTTGGTCATACGCCTGAGATGTGGCAGGAAACCACAAGCAGATCACTATAAGGGCAGTGACAAAATTCTTAAGATTCATGATTTGACCCTTCAATCTTCCCTTCGCGTTAAATGGATATTCCGGTAAACCCGGAAAAGGCACAGCAAACTTGGCTGGGCACCGCCTTCCCCTGATTCTGACCTCCTTTCCCCCGAAAAAGTTAGGAGCCAGGAGTCACCGGCACCAGTTTCAGACGTCCAAATATAGTATTTTATCGGAAATTTCGGAAACCTGGTCCCGACTGAGCCTCATCCGCCGGAGAGGGCCCCAGGCAACCGGAGGCTTAGTCATTATACGAGAAATGGTTTCCATATGTTAGCCATCAAATTATTTTTATCAAAGCCTGGGGTGACGAATTTAAGGTCCATAATTGACCTGGACCCCAAAAATCAATAAGATTATAAATTCAAAAGGTCGGCAACCAGAAGAGTTTTGTTGAGATTCTCACCAGGCCCAAACGGTTTAACAATTTTTGCGGGACTGAAGCAAAAATCTTTGCGGTTGCACCTAAAGACCGACAAAATCACACCCTCCCCACCGATCCATCATTGGCAAGAATAAGATGTTACTCTGGGGAACCTGTGTGCAGAAGGTTTGGAGAATTCATCCTCTGGTGAGATTCATGGAATGATAACGCCGAGAGTTGCTAAAATAAGTTCCAAATCCCCGTCCTGCTGGGTGGGGGCACTGATATTGGGCTGGATTTGGCTGCTGGCTCAGGAGACTGCCTCAAAGCGGACACCCCTTATTTTACAATCTTTCGAGATAGTAGGGGCGGAAACCATCAACGCCAGGAAGCTTAAGAAACAAATGACCATGCCCTTGCCTTCCATCTGGCCCTGGAGAAAAAAGCCGGAGTTCAGAAAGGACAACCTGGAAGCTGACATTGCTCAACTCAAAGCTTTTTACCGCACCGAAGGATTTTATCACGCCCAGATTACCTATGACATTCATCAGCATAACGGCAAGGTGGATGTGATCTTATACATTCAGGAGGGTCCCCCCATAAAGGTGACCGGGATTGAGGTAAAAGGCGCTGAGGTTATCTACGCAGGGGAGTTGGCGAAAATCGAGAGCCCTCTGGCGGTGGGGGATCGCTATAGTGATAGCAGTTATGCGCAACTGAAGACAAATTACATCAATTATCTCCAGAATCATGGCTATTTCCGGGGCAAGGTGACCGGCAAGGTCTACTTGGATGACCAGAAAAATACCGCCAAAATAGTTTTTAACATACATCCCGGACCGCTCTGTTATTTCGGGAAGACCACGGTGAAAGGCGCGGTGAAAACGCCGAATTATCTAATTTTGCGGAAATTAGCCTTTAAGACGGGAGAAATCTTTTCTTTAAAAAAGATCTTCGAGAGCCAGAAAAATCTCTATGACACCGATTTATTCCGCAGCGCCACGGTTACCCCGGAGGATGAGCCCAAGGACCTGATTGCCATTCCCATTACGGTACAGGTCCAGGAAAAGAAAAGAAGGTCCCTCAGGGTGGGGCTGGGATATGGTGATGAAGAGCTTCTCAGGGCCCGCCTGGGGTTGCGCATCAGGAATGTGGCCGGGGGCGGCCGGATGCTGGATCTGGATACCAAATACTCCAGTATTGATTCCCATATCATAGGAACCTTCACTTCCCCACAAATTTTCAAAAGTTATTTCGACTTCGTGGCCCTGGCCGGGGTCATCCGGCGGGATTTGCCCAGCTTCACCGACCGGTCTTATTATTCCCAGGCTCGCCTGGAACATGATCTTCCCTGGAAATTTCGCGGTTATTTCGGACACGCTTTTGAATACGCCCGGCCCTTTGATGTGCCCCTGTCCACCCTGATCTTGCTTCAGGAAACTGAGCCGGGCCGTCTCTACAAATCCTCCATGATCATCTTTGGTGTGAGCCAGGATACCACCGTCAACCCGAGCGATCCCACCGGAGGAGGGAAAATCACCTTAGGGGGAGAGAGCGCTCTGGACTTTCTCGGCTCCAATCTGGAATTTTACCGCACCATCGCCGAGGTCCGGCGCTACCAGAGCATCACCAAGAAAGTGGTGTTATCCGGCCGTCTGAAATTCGGCATTATCCAACCTATCCAATCGACCATCCAGATCCCCATCCAACGACGTTTTTTTAGTGGCGGCTATAACAGCGTCAGGGGATATCGTCTGGATTATTTGGGTCCGAGAACGCCCAATGGGGACCCGCTGGGAGGCGATGCGGTGATAGAAGGCAACCTGCAGGGCCGGGTGCCGGTTTATAAGCAATTCCGGGCGGTGGGTTTCATGGATTTTGGCAACGTTTATTTCACCGCCGCTGACATCGACCTCGGCCAGTTAAAATATGCTGCGGGGTTTGGTTTTACCTACGTTACCCCCATCGGTCCTGTGGGTATTTATTTTGCCTGGCCCCTTAATCCCATTGATCCCAGCGTAGACACCTTTCGGGTGCACTTCACCATTGGACCGTCTTTTTAACATGGTTCTTTGGGGCTGATTTTGCGGACATGTTCAGGGAATAAGAATAGCGTAAGATAAATTTATGAGTCTCATTCGTCGAATCTTCTTTTACCTGATAATAATTCTCCTGCTCGGTATTTTTTCGCTCTGGGTGGTGTTGCACTCGAATTTTTTCTGGCGCTGGGCTTTTTTTCAAAGATATTGTCCTGACCACTCCCGAGGAGGAGGTGTTTGGCGCCCGCAGTCTGGAAATCAAGTTATCCTTTTGGTCTTTGCTGGAGCTCAAGCCGGTCATCAGTAAGGTGGCCCTCATAAAACCCCATCTATCCCTTGCTCAAGATGAGCAGGGACAATGGAATATTTCTCGAATTTACGTGCCTTCCGAGAAACCTTCACAGCTTACCTTGCCTATCCGTTCGGTGAGATTTTCGCAAATACTCATCATAGACGGAGATGTGAAGGTCACTAAAGCGGGGCAAACGCAACAGTTCAAGAACCTGGACCTGGATTTGGCCGTAAACATCGATGACCCGCTGACGCCGGAGCGGAGCATCCAGGTGGGTAAAGTGGTGACCGCGGTTTCGTCCCCCTATGGTCGGATCAGTCTGACCAGCCGCCTCACCTACAAAAAGAATTTATTGGATATTCCTCTTCTCGACCTCAAATCCGGGGACCAGACCGTGCTCTCCGTGGCTGGAAAGGCTGATTTAAGTGAAGGTGGCCAGGTCCACATGCAAGGGGAATTGGCCCTGCCGCCGAAAGAGATTCACCTGTTTTGGGACCAGTGGCCGGCTGACTGGAACGCAGGAGCCAAATTTACGGTGCAGGGAACACCGTCCAAGATGCAGGTTTCCCTGACCGGAAGAATACAACAAACCAGCTTTGACGTAGCCGGCACGCTGGGCCAACAAAACGACATCTGGAATTATGATCTCCAGGGGAACCTAAAGGATCTGAAACCCGGCCTTCTGGCCCTTTATGATAAATCCCTGGTGAAAAAAGTCAGTCAGCTCAGCCCGTTCTCCGTAAAATTTCACGTGCAGGGAAGGGGGCTCAACTTCCCTCCGGCCCAACTTTCCTGGAGCCTGGAGGGCCAAGGCCTGCAATATGGGTCGGCCAAGGTGGACCGGTTCAACGTTTCCCTGACCGGAGACCAACAGAAGCAGCAGTTCCAGGGATCCCTCAAGGGCAATATCGGTCAGATTGATCTTAAGGCCGCGGGTTCTCTTTTGGGGAGGCCTGATGGGCAGTTTAACATCAAGGTGGATGGCTTGAACCCTGCGCCGCTGGCGTTGGGGGCGCCTGAGGGAACTGTCATCAACGCCAAGCTCGACGGCAAATTCAGCGCCCCCGGGGTGGAAGCCGTTGATCGCGTCAAGGTGACCGGTCAGATTGAGGCCAGCGGCAAGGTAGGGGCCCATCCCCTGGAAAAGTTGCAGGTGCGCCTGGCCTGGGACAAGACCAAGTTGGAAATCTTCCAGGCCAATGTCCAGTTGGGGAACCTGATGGCCCAGCTCAAAGGCACCTTGGTGGGAGATAAATTAAACTTCTCCCATGAGGGGAAATCAGCCTCAGGAGGGAATTGGCCCATTCCTGCTGAAGTCGGGGGCCAGTTATCCTGGGAGGGCACTCTGAAAGGCACCTTGAGCGAGCCTCAAATTGCCCTCAGGGCTAGAGGCCGGAATCTTTCTTACGAAAGCTTCGGAGTTCAAGGTGTAACCGTGAATGCCGAAGGTTCCGGGGCGCCGCCGTCCAAAGGCCGAATAAATGTGCAGGCCAGCGGCGTCAGAACCCCGGCCGGGGTCTTCTCCCAGGCCACTTTTCAGGGTGATGGGAGGGACCGCCTCTGGAACTTTGCTTTGAGAGCTTCGGGTCCCAAAGGTGTCAAGATTGACTTACAGGGAGCCACTGATCTCGGCCGGCTCTCCTTTTCTTTAGACCGAGCTTATGTCCGCCTCCAGAAGGTGACGGTCAGGAACCTCAGGCCTGTGGTGGTCAGGCTTTCCCCCGGCATCGAGGTGGAGCCGGCTACTTTCCAGGTAAACAAGGGGAGAATCAGTCTGCAAGCCAGGATTACTGGACAGCAAGTATCCGGCAGCCTCACCGTACAGAATTTGGCGGCGGAATGGTTCGCCCCTCAGAGTGTTCCCTTGAAAGGAAAGATCTCCGGTCAGGTCAGCTTGTCCGGTCAGCCCCGTTCCCCGAATATTCAGGGTAAAATCAGCTTGGAGGCGGCACGCTACCAGAACGTTGATTTTCAGTCCATAACCACCTCTTTCAACTACCAGGGCAATCTTCTCAATCTGTCCGGCAAGCTGATAACCGAGAAGAGGGGACCGACACTGACCTGGGGCGGCCAGGTGCCCGTGCGTCTTTCCCTCATGCCCTTTAGTTACGGCCTGGGCCAAGGAAATATGCAGGTTCGAGTGCAGGGGGATAATGTTAATCTGTCCATGCTGCCTTCTCTTACCACTGAAGTGGAGGATGCCAAGGGTGCTGTTACGCTTCAAGCCAAGATCGAGGGTACCGTAAACCGGCCCGAGATATCCGGCCAGGTAAGGTGGGGTTCAGGTTTTATCAAGCTCCGTCAAACCGGGGCCTCCTATCAATTGCAACCGGGAGAAATGCGGCTGCAAGGCAATAAATTGACCATTCCGCAATTCACTTTACAGAGTGAGGGTACCGCCACTCTGACCAGCAATATTACCTTGAAGGAATTTCTGCCTGACGAGGTGAGGGCCAGACTCCAACTGAATAATTTCAAGGCCATCGACAAACTCGGTTCCGAAGCTTTTATTAACGGCGCCATCGCCTTGGATGGCCGGTGGCCGAATCTGTCTGTGCAGGGTGACCTGGGAATCCCCCGAGCATCATTCCGCCTCAGTTTTTTCCATTTAGGCGGCAACACCGTCAACAAAGACGTTATCCTGGTGCGGGAGCAAGCTGCCGCCAAAGCCAAAGCCCAAAAGGGTAAAAAACCTCCAGGTGAACCGGAAGTATGGAAAAATCTTGCGGTTAAACTGGATGTTAAAGCTCCCGACAATGTCTGGGTGAATGACCGGATTGCCAAGATTGAGGCATCCGTAAATATCTTCGTCCGAAAAGAACGAGGCAAGGAATTGACTTATCACGGCAAGGTGCGGTCCCTGGAGGGGCACGTTTTCATCGTGGGCCATGAGTTTCAGGTGACCAAGGGGATTGTGGACCTACCCGAAAAACCTGGACAAGAGCCTTTCCTGGATGCCCGCATCGCCTATGAGATGACCGATGTTACCCTGTACGCCGAGGCCTCGGGTCCGGTGAGCGACTTCAAGGTCACTCTGGGGGGCGATCCGGCCATCTCCGAAACCGATTGGATGTCTTACCTGTTGTTCGGCAAGCCTACCGGTGCTCTTAGTCAGGAACAGTATGGTGCGGTGGCCGCCGAGACCTTCGGTGGCTTAGCTACCCGGGTGATCCTTCAGGATTTCCTGGGAATGTCCCGCCCCTTCCCCAAAGGGTTTTCTGTTTCCTACCAGCGACGGACCGATCCCTTGTATCGGAATGACCCTTACCAGGTGGTAGTTCAGTACCGGTTCAACAAGCGCTTTAGTGTCCAATCCCAAGTGGGCGGGCGCAACACCGGCGGAGACGTGCTCTTCAATCAAGATTTTTGAACAAACGACTCATTGCTTTCGCTTTTTGGGTACGATCTCGGAGCCATATCTTCTGGCATAGACCTGAGTAAATTCCGCGCCCAAAAAGATTATTTGGGCGGAATAATAGACCCAGAGTAGCAAAACGACCAGGGAGCCGGCGGCGCCGTAGGCCGAACTTACGGTGCTCCGAGCCAAATACAGCCCCAAGAGAAATTTCCCGAGAGTATACAATGCCGCAGTGACCGCCCCCCCGACCCAGACGTCCCCCCAAGAGATTTTCACATCCGGCAACACCTTGTATAACATGGAAAATAATAAAGTAAGGAGACAAATTGAGACGATGTTGTCAATTGTAGTAAAGAGGATAAAGGGAATAGTAATAAAATTACTTATGGTGGAAATAAATGAACTTACTAGCATTGACAACAACAGAAAAGCACCAGCAACCAAAATTAATAAAGAAGACGTAATACGCTCTTTAATATAATTTAATAACCCTGAGGGTCTGCCATCTACTCCCCACATGGTATTAAGAGCATTTTTTAATGTCACACAGACTGTCGTAGAGCCGACAAGTATCAATGCAACGGCTATTAAAGTAGCTTTTAAGCCGGAGGCAGCCTGATATCTATTTTGAATTACACTCATAACGTAGGCCCCATTATCCTGGCCGATGATCTTAGCCAATTCAGCCAGAATATAAGTCTGCACCGATGCTTTTCCCAAGACAATTCCGACCACAGCAACAACAATGATCAATATAGGAGCTAGAGAAAATATGGTGTAAAAAGCCAAGGCTGCGCCTAATTGTGAGGCGTTATCTTTGCTCCACTCCTCATACGTCTCTTCCAACAAAGTTGTTAGGTGTTGTGAATGAGAGATGAACCGTTCTAATAATCTCTTTGGCATACTTGTCACCTCACCTCTGCAACTTGCTTAACTTGAATTTTACTTAATATACAATTTAACGATACGAAAGGGAATCCGGTAAGAGGCAGTGTATATTTTCAGGAACTGCCGCCTTCCCAAATAGTGACGTCAAGTTAGGGAAATTAGACCTTACCGGAAAAACTTCACAGCTTAGCGCGGTAAGCCTCTTTGCCGATGGTGGCCAGGATCTTGGTGCCGGCCCCGACAATTCCTCTGATGGTGCCGGAAATCTTGGATTGCCCCACCCGCCGGCGATAGCTCACCGGTATCTCCAGGACCCGGAGGCCCTGCGCCGCGGCCTTGATCTGCATTTCCACGGTCCAGCCATAATTACGGTCCTCCAGGTTGAGTCCTTGGAGGGCCGGGAACCGTATGGCCCGGAAGGGGCCCAGGTCGGTATAGGTTACCTGCCAGAACAGCCGGATGAGCAGGCAGGCCAGCCAGTTGCCGAAGCGGGCCTGGGGGGTGAGGGCCCCGGGCTGCCGGTGACCCAGAACCCGGGAGCCGATCACCAAGTCCGCCTGGTGGGCCACCAAGGGATCAATCAACCGGTCCATCTCTTCAGGGTGGTCGCTGAAATCGCCGTCCAGGAAGACCACGAGGTCCGGATGGTGCAAGGCCTCGATCCCGGCCAGACACGCAGCCCCATAGCCTCTTTGGGGCTCCCGGACCACACGGGCGCCCTTTTCCCGAGCCACCTCGGGGGTGGCGTCGGTGGAGCCATTGTCCACCACCACCACCTCATCCACCCAAGGGGGAATGGCCGCCAGGACCAGACCGATGGCGGCCTCTTCGTTCAAAGCCGGAATGATAACGGTAATGCGGTTTTTGCCTCTCATATCGCACGGCGGGGGGCCAGGCCCTCTTTGAGCAGAAGCAGCCATACCGGCACATACTCCAGCCACACCACACCATAATCAAACCAGGCCGCCTGCCCCCGGGCCAGAAAATAATAGCGCAGATAATACAGGGGCAGCAGCGCGGTGAGGAGCAGCAGCGACCACCGGGGCCTGAGCGTTACAAAAGGAATTATCATGACATAATACCAGGGAAACTGGGTGGGACTCAAAAGAAAGAGAGCCGCCAACAGCAAAAGAGCCCGTTCGCAAAAATCTGACCCATCTTCCAGGGGTGGGCGCACCTGCCAAAAGATCCAGATAGTCAAAAGTCCCAGGACCAAAACTCGGGTGATGGCCGGAGCCGCCGCGTAAACCCCGAAAAGGCCCAGGACCGCCAGCACCCCCCAGTGGAGCCCCTTAAAGAAGGCATCGTTCATTTCCCATTGACGGGCGTAGGCCCAAAAACCGGCAGGTTCGCCACCCCCGGCGGTCAGAACCGGCAGAAACAAGAGCACCAACAGAGTCCCCAATAAAAAGACTCCCAGGGCTAAGCGCCGGGGTTGGGAAAAAAGGGGGCGAAGGACCAGGGGCGCCAGGACCACGGGCCAGAGTTTGGCCCCGATGCCCCCGGCCAGCGGCGCCAAGGCCAACACAGGGCGCCCCTTAAGGGCCAGCAGCACGGCCCCGAGGGCAAAAGGCAGAGCCAGCACGTCCAGGTGGGCGGAGTTGACTATTTCTTTCAGGAAAAGCGGGTTCCACCAATAAATGGTCAGGAGGAGCAGCGGCAGGTTCAGGGTGCGGAGAATGACGAAGAGGAGAGCTAGGGTCGCCAGGTCAAAGGCAGTTAACACCAGGCGCCAGGCCGTCAGGCTGAAGGGGGCCAACCTGTAGGCCAGGGCAAAGGCCAACTGGCTCACCGGCGGATATATGGTGGTGAGATGGGGGTGGTTGATGCGAGCCAGAACCTGGGCACCCTCCCGGGACAACCGGCGCAAAACGGGGGGACCCGGGCGTTGGGACTCGGGCTCGGCTAAAAAGTCCTCAGGAGCATGAACATAGGGATTGATGCCCTGGGCCGTGACCGCGCCGTCCCAGAGGTACCGATAGAAATCATCCTCCAGGATGGGGGTGGAAAAAAACAGCACCAGGCGCATGAGGGCTCCGGCGACAAGCACGAAGACCACCAAGCGGGTGCTATCCGGCAGGCGAAGTATCCGGGATACCGCCAGCAGATAGACCACCCCGGCGGTCACCCCCAAGGCCGCGGGCAGAAGGATAAGCAAACCCGGCTCCACCTCTCGGGCCAGGTAGTGGGAAACCCAGGCCAGCAGTACCTGGAGAACTACCAGGCCCAAACCGAAAAACAATATCACTCGGCCTGGGGTTTCCAGGGCTTCCTGGTTATTGCCAATGTCTTTACCCTGCGGTTCCACCTACTGGTCTGGCCTTTCATTCAACGACCAGTCGTAATCCAGATAAGAAATGACATAATCTCCTTTGAAGAGATATTCCTGGTCCGCCTTGGAGAGATAATTCTGGATGAAATTCAGTACCGCCCTTTCTTTGGGCTGGAACCGACTGAACCTGGCGTTGGTGCCATAGATTCTGATAAAATCCTCACCGAACCACTTGAAAATGGGGGAAAGGTAAACCTGTCCTTCCTGGCGGTCTATTTTGAATTTTTTCGGATTGGCCAGGAAGTGGCGGGCCTGATCATTCAGTTGGTCATTCAGTTTATCCCCCACATAGGGTTCGGGGCGCAACGGCGGACATCCCAGGGCGGCGCACACCAGGGCCATGTGAATGCGGGGTTCATTAAATTGCCGGCGCAAGATGCCGTGCTCGATTTCGTCCAGCGTCATCCGCCGGCCCATGACGGGGAACCGCAAATCCGTCCACACCCCTGGTATCTGACGGATGCTATTACGGGGGAATTTCAGGGAACGCCAGAAAGAGGCCTTAATCGGGTAGTGATCAATGATGGCTTTCAAGGTCAGGGCATTATAGGCATTGATCCAAAAGGCGATCTGTTGGGGAACTGGCCATTTCTTATAATCCTCCGGGTGGACCTGAGCCAGGGCGTGCAAAAAGTTTTCCAATTTTTGGGGGTCGGCCTTCAAACCGCGATAATTGACCAGGCCTTCTTGATTGACGAACTCCTGCAACACCGCGCCATAGTCGTCGTAAGAAGAGGCTTCTGCTACGGCCGGCCCGACAAGACCTGACAGAAAAACTGTCCAGAAAAGAATTACCCAACCACTAATTCTCAAAAGCTTGGCCACCAACTGGTCCTCCCTCGTGTACGTGTCGATGCGGAAACCCTTAGATGTCGGTCCAGCTGCTGGTCGTATCCATGAGCAGCCGCGTTACGGCGCCGACGGAGACCCCAATATATGAAGATATAAGAATTAGAGTCGGTTAACTATATTAAATGAGATATCAAGAATGGTGTAATCGGGAATTTATCAACCCTTTTCCGCCATAACCATGGCTTCTTCCAATTTTGCTTTGTCTTCATAACCTCCCAAAAAGATACGGTAGATGTGGCCGGCATCCGGAAGCCAGGTTTCTCTGACAAGATAATGGATATCATGCTCTTTGAGCTTGGCTGTAGTTTGTTCCACTTGAGTGGAATTATAGAAAAGTTTATACAAACAATAATGTTGATGATTATTTAACGTTATCATTGTATGGTTTTCTATTTTCGGTAGCATTAATTTTTGTCCTGGATAAATAATATCTTCATTTTTAATTTCGGGATTGGCAAGGATGACCGCGCCATAGCCAATTTCTTGCTCGTCAGGGTAATAGTCGGCGACGATTTTGAGGAGGCCACCGTCCTCGGGCGCCACCCGATGCGTCGCCGGTCTGGTGGTCTCCGCCTCCACGGCAGGGGTTTCCTGCGGGGGAGCCATGGAGGCTTCGGCGGGGGGCGATACCGGGGAAGGCGTTGGTTCCTGGGAGACCTGGGGTTCAGGAGGGGGAATCTCCTGACGAGCGACCGTCCCTGCTTCGGTCTGGTCTTTGGGTTGGACTTCGGGCTGGACCTGGGTGACAGCCTCCGGGGCCACGGGAGAGGGCTCCGGACGGGGGCCGGGCAAGGTCTCCGCAGGAGGAGCGGCCCTGGAGGCCACCGGAGGGGAGGTCTCAAGGGGCAGGCTATAATAATTATTATAGATGACATACCCGATCAGGCCCGACAGCAGCACTGCCGCGGCCAATGAGCCGAATTTGGTCAGGGAGCTATACTTGGGCGGGGGGACCAGGGGCTTATAATCAGTGGTCGACGCCTCCCCGATGAGGTCCCGGGTCACTCGGCTTCGATTCTCTTGCCAGGCTCGGTTCAAGGCCTGGTCGCAAACCTGGTTGATGCGACGGGGTATGCCCCCGGTTCTGGAAAACAACTGTCCGGAACACCCTTCCGCGAAGCAGGCCTTAAAACTCGACCCAACCTGTTGCAGGCGGTGATCAATATATTGAGGGGTTTCTTGAAAAGTTAAGCCGGTAAGGCCGAACTGGTGGCGGATGAGCTTCTGGAGGCGCTGGTTCGTTTGGCCGGCCAGCTTTTGCACCAGGCCTTTGCGGCCCACCAACAAGATGGGCAAGAGTTGCCGGCCCTGGTCTTCCATTTGAGAGAGGACATAAATCTCCTCCAGGTGTTGGTCCGTCAGAGCATGAGCGTCGTCCAGGACCAAGAAAAAAATTTTTTCTTGCTGGGCCGCGCTCTGAAGAGCCTCTGCCAAATGAGTGAGATTCACCAGATTGCTTTGCCTAAAAGTAACGCCCAGCGCCTGGGCAATCTTGACCGTGATGGCCAGCGGTTCAGCCTCCGGGTGGCTGATGATGAGCGTTTGGAAGGACGAGGGTAATCTTTGCAGCAGAGTCTGAACCAACAAGGTCTTGCCGACGCCCTCCTCTCCGCTTAACACGGCGATCCCTTGGCACTGGCTGACAAACTTGGTGAGTTGCACCAAGAACAATTCAAACTGCTTCGAAAGGAACAGGAATCTCTGGTCCAGAACTTCAAGAAAAGGTGATTCTGAAAAACTAAAAAATGAGTTGTAGTTCACTTCCCGGGTTCCCTCTTTTCCATTTTCTAAAGTTTGTATAACGATTGGCCGGCTATAAAAGCCTTTGCCTCACGTATTCCAACTGTATTTTCCCGTTAAGCCCAATCCAACCCAAAATTTGAGGTTCACCAATTACTCACTGAATTCAAACAATTTTGATACACTATTCTATCATCCTGCAATTATCCAAAAAATTCAAGTAATGTTTTTTAAGATTCAATAATTTTTCATATTGTCTTACCCCAAAAATCAGATTATTTGATTTCGCGTTTGAGACTTCTGCGAAAATCATATAGCATAGCCGCTCTCGGCTGTATATTGCAGTCGAGGGCGCCTGCTCCACAACATATTGATTAGCTAAGAGAACCCTGGGTTAACGAAAGATTTTCGCAGAGGTATCAGTTTGTAAATTGCAGCCCATTTAAAAGTACTTCGAAAAACGGCATGAAGTGGAGAGAGTTTACACCGCCGACTGCGACGGCGCTACCTTCAAGGCTTAGGGCGAGCCAAAAGAACAGCCAGGGGCGGCTGTCCCTACATGAAAAACGGGCCGGGGACCTTAAGACACCAACTCACCAGAGAATTCAACCGGGGAATGGCTTAATAAAGCAGATATTTGGCGCGCTTCCGAAGGAAATCAGACAATTGCGGCTGCCACCGGCGGCGAATTTGACGGGGATCGTCGCCGTTTTTGATGGCCTGCAGGACTTGCCGGGAGCCGATCATGCTCAAGGTATTGCCCAAGGCAAGCTTTCCCGGATAGAGGCGGTTTAAAGCTGCAGCCAGTTCCACCCCCAGAAGCGGGCCGTTAAATTTTTGGCGATCCACCAGTAACACCCGCACCCCCTGGCAACTTCGTCCATGGTAGCGGCTAGACCGGGGGACGAAGGTAACGGGTTGGAATTCCACCCCGGGTATATTTCGCTTTTCCAAATAGTTGGCCAGCCGCTTGCCGTTGATCCAAGGGGCACCCAGGACCTCAAAGGGCGTGTCGGTGCCCCGGCCGACGCTGACGTTGGCGGATTCCACCGCACCCACGCCACAATAGAGAATGGCTTGGGCCAGGGACCTGAGGTTGGGTGACGGATTGACCCAGGGCAAACCGGTCTCATCGAACCAGACCTCCCGACGATATCCTTTCATGGGCACCACTTGCAATCTGACGCCGATGCCGGCTTCCCGGTTGAAGAGCCGGGCCACCTCCCCGGGAGTCATGCCGTAGCGCAGGGGCAAAGGGTAGAAACCGATGAAGGACTTCAAATTGCGGTCCATCACCGGTCCCTGGACCGAGGACGCGGTGATGGGGTTGGGCCGGTCCAGCACAATGAACTCGAGGCCGGCGTCCGCTGCGGCCTCCATGGCATAGGCCATGGTGGTGATATAGGTATAGTAGCGGGCGCCCACGTCCTGAACGTCGTACACCAGCACGTCCAATCCCCGAAGCATCCTCGCGGTGGGCTTCTTCACCTTGCCGTATAAACTATAGACCGGCAGACCGGTGAGGGGATCAGCGCCCGAAGCGACTTTTTCATCGAGAACACCGCGCAGTCCATGTTCCGGGCTGAAAATGGCCCGCAGTTTGACGCCCGGGGCCTGTCGGAGGAGCAGCACGGTGGAGCGCCGAGTGGCGTCAATACCCGAGTGGTTGGTAATCACCCCCACTCTTTTGCCCTGCAGGGGGGCATAGCCGGAGGAGGCCAGCACCTCCAGGCCCGGTCGGACCCGGTGGAGGACGTCACTTTGGCCATGACCCGCCCTGGCTAATTCCGAAGGGGCCCAAACCGCGACCCGAGCCGGGGGTCCCAGGTGAAGGGCGGCAGCCACCGCATTGGCCACCCGAGCCCTCAGGGGCTTGACCCGCCCCCTGCCGTCAGGATGTAAGCGGTTGGTGAGAATGATCAAGAAAGTCTGGGAGTGGGGGTCAACCCAGATGGAGGTGCCGGTATAACCGGTATGCCCAAAGGAGCCCCTCGGAAACGAGGCATTATGCTCTTTGCTGTAAGGCGACTGGATATCCCAGCCGAGGCCGCGCTGAACCGAACTTGCCGGCAGGTGGTAAGGCCTGGTCATAGCGGCCACTGCATGGGCGCTGAGCAGGCGCTTCCCCCGGCTGACGCCGCCGTCCAGGAGCATCTGCACGAAGATGGCCAGGTCGTCGGCCGTGGAAAACAAGCCTGCATTCCCGGCCACACCGCCCATGCGGTTCGCGGTGGGATCTTGGACTTCCCCCCAGCGCAATCGATCCCCCCAAACATCGGCCGGCGCAATGCGCGGCTGCCAGCTTCCCGGGGGCCGAAAAGTGGTGTGGCGCAGGCCCAAAGGTTTAAAGATGTTTTTTTGACAGTAAACGTTAAGGGGCAAACCGGAGACTAGATGGACTATCTCACCTAAAGCAATGAAATTGGCGTCACTGTACTTGAAGGTGGTTCCCGGCGGATTGACCGGATGATCGGCGGCAATGGCGACAATAGCACCCTCGTACCCCCGCCAGTGAACATGGGAATTGACCTCGGCGCGCAAGCCGGAGGAGTGGGTCAGAAGGTGCTTGATGGTGATGCGTCTTTTGCCGTTTTTGTTGAACTCCGGCCAATATTTCCCCACGGGATCATTGAGATGCAGGCGGCCTTGATCGATAAGTTGCATGATGGCCGTGGTGGTGGCCACCACCTTGGTCAGGGAGGCCAGGTCAAAAATGGTGTCTTCCCTCATGGGCTGCCGTTGGGGCAGGAGGGAGCGGTAGCCGAAGGCCTTGCGATAGACGATCTTCCCTTGGTGTCCCACCAGGATGACGGCGCCGGGGAAACCTCCGTCGGCGATGGCCTGACGGGCTACGGCATCGATGCGGGCCAGGTGGGGATCCAGCTTTAGGGTTAAGGGCGGGGCTTCCGGGACTGGCGGCCGGGCCAGCTTGGGTTTGGGCGGTGTAACTGGCGGCGGCGCCACCACCGGCGTCACTGGGGGCCTAGCTCTACAAGCGGGGAATAAAGAAAGGACGACAACTGCGGCGATCACACTAAGGGCTGCAAAAAACCTACGGTAAGCCATTGGGCCTCTCATGGCAAAAGGTTTTAGCAAATGTCGTTACAGCATTTTAGTCGCCACCACGTTGAATGTAAATCATCTTTTCAGTGTTTGACTGAAGCTTAATTGCCCTTCTGTTTGGATTCGGTTGCCTCGGCCTGGCCCGGTTCACCGGACTCCGGGGCCTTAGCTGGAGTGGCGGCCGATGGGGGGCTGGCAGCCGTTGGCCGGCTTTTTTTCTTGGTGCCGTTGCCGCTAGAGAAAACGCCGGTGGGATATTGGTTACGGGGGTTCCAGAACATCCAGCCGCTGGCCCCGAAATCGTCAGCGGCCTTGATCTGGGTGCGCATACGCGCTTCCGTGAAATCGCCGCCCCGGAAGGCATAATCCCGGAAGGCCTGCAGCCACGGTCGAAAGCGCAAGGGAGAGACCTTGGTGCGCGCCTGGGCCCGCTTGAGGGTCAAATACACGATTTCATAGGGATGCTGGACCGGATTGCGGTATTTGGGGATACCCAGATGGTAGCCGGAGGGATAGACCATGAGGGAGACGATGTCCACGGCATTCATGACCGGCACGATTTGCTGGCCGATGTCGGTGTCGTTTTCATTCCAGGGGACATACCCGAAAATATCGGCGGCCACAAAAACGTTATAGGGTATGAGGGCCTTATAGGCCGCCTCCAGGAAGCCGGTGATGGCTTTAGTGCGGGTTTCCACGTTGGCGGGTTTGGAGAGGGATGTCTTGCGGCTGTCGGGGAAGCGGACGTAATCGAACTGGATTTCGTCAAAACCCACCTCCGCAGCGGCTTTGGCGATGGCAATGTTGTAATCCCAGACCTCTTTAATAAAGGGGTCGGTCCAGCGCAGCTTTTCCCGGTCCAGAAAAATCCCGCCACCCTTTTTCTTGACGGCCCACTGGGGTTTGGCCGTGGCCAGGGGATTATCCTTGAACACCACAATGCGGGCGATGAGATAGAGCCCCTGGTCTTTTAATTTCTGCAAGAAGGCCGGGTAGTCCTTTATCAGGATGGTTTTTTGAGCGCCGACCTGCTCGGCCAGGGGTATGTCAACCTTGAAGGGGATGAAGCCGCGGTCGCCCTTGACGTCAATGACCAGGGCATTCATGTTGTTGCGCTCCAGGGCCGCGAGCGCGGCTCCCCGAATTTTTTTGCTGGCGGCGCCATAGACAGTGAGGTAAAGGGCCTTCACCTTGAGGGGGTCAAGGGCTATTTCCGAGTTAGAGCCGCCCAACTCCGAGAGGGGCACGTCCCGCCGGGCATAGCCGGCGGCCCGCAGCCTGAGAACCTCACCAACGCCCTCGACGCTGAAGGTCCCGTCCTGGTCGGTGCGCACCATCTTATCCCCCAGGGTGACCGGCGCGTTGGCGATGGGCCTTTTGGTGACGGCGTCCACCACCTTGCCGGTGTAGGCCTTGGCTGCAGCGCTGGCCGGCTGGGTTGGCGCCGGCGGGGCTTCTTTCCCCTGCTCTTGAGGAACCTGCGCGGCTTCCCCGGTTTTACTATCAGGTGCCTGGGAGGCTTCTGCGGTTTTCCCTTCAGGAGCCTTGGCCTCTAGAGCTTTGGCTGCGGGGGCTGCTGGCGCCTCGGCAGCCTGAGGTTTGTCACCAGACTTGCCGGTCTGGGCCGGCGCCAGGGCGGCAAAAAGCAGCACCACCACGGGGATGAGCAGCGCGATACAAATTTTTTTCAAGCCTGCCTCCTTGTCTAGGCCTGGGGGTCTCCTTTAGATGTAGGGGCCGACCCAGGTGTGGGCCCTTAAAAGAGGGCCCACACAGGGGTGCGCCCCTACAGGAAAATTTTCCCAAGATACCGGTACTAATAGGTCTTGTGTCCCTTTTCCTGGGCCCGGCCTTCGACGATGGCGGCGAAGTTTTTGATGCCGTCGCCGTTGGTCATCAGATAGCGGGGCTGGGCCAGGTTCTTCTCGGATTTGCTGGCATGGCGGCGGTCGATGCTGAAGGCCACGACGTACCCGGCTTTGGCCGCGTGCTGTTCGAGCTCGTCGTCATAAATGCCGAAAGGCCAAGCCAGCAGATCCACGGTGGTGCCAAACTTTTTTTCCAGAATGGCTTTTGATTTCTTGAGCTGGGTGTCCACCAGCTTTTGATATTCTTCGGGTTTGAGCTTTTTCTTTTCTTTTTTGAAATTGGGATGCCAGAAGGTGTGCGACTGCATGTCGAACAGTCCGGTTTTCTTGAGCTCTGCCAGTTGTTCCCAGGTCATGGCGTAGGGCGCATGTTTGTTGGAGATGCAGGAGGGATAAATAAAGAGCGTTACAGGATAATTGTACTTTTTCACGATGGGCAGCATATCGGTGTAGACGGACTTGTGACCGTCGTCGGCGCAGATCACCACCGATTTGGGCGGCGGGGGCGGGCCCTGGCCCAACAGGTAATTCACCAGTTGGCGCATGGGAATAACGGTATAGCCGTTGTCCTTGAGCCACTTCATCTGGGCCGCGAACACCGAAGTCTTGGTGGTCATGCTGTCAGCCACGGTGGGGCCGAAGCGGTGATAGAGGATCACCGGGACGGCGACTTCTTCAGCCGCCCACGTCGTCGTGCCGCAAAAGAACTGGGCCAATAAAACAATACATAGGACAACACGGACTGCGCGAGTCATCTTGAATCTCCCCCTCATCAGGCAGTTCCCGGGATACCAGGGCGCATTGGCCTACTGGTTAGCGATTTTTATCAAATCCCCCTGTTCCCTTCAAGCTCTTGTTGTTCTCTTTAAATAGAATTTTATCTATAAAACAAAGAGTACAGGCTAAGCTATTGGTATTTCAAATAAAGATGTTGCAGTGTTCAGGGAAAATTATTAGGTCGATTGAGGGGCGCCCTGGTTAATGAGCGTTGCGCCAGAGTTCGCAGAAATCCCGGTCGGACTCGGCACAGAGGGGCGGCACTACGGCCCTCAGGAAAATGGGAGTAAGGAGGGTGGTGATAAAGGCCATCAAGATCAAAATGGTGAATTGGCTTTGAGTCAGGAGGGGCTCGGTAATGGTTTGGGCTGCCATAAGGCCGTAGCTCATTAAGAGGACGGCCTTGGCCACGATGAGCTCAACCGCGCCACGGCCGTTCATCCCCAGGCCGATGACCGCGGCCTCCGAGAAATTGCGGCGCATAATCAAAGCCGGCAAGGCGCACCCTCCCACCTTGCCCACCAAGGCCACCGCAATGATGGCCGCCAGAAACCACCAGTCCTGAGCCGGCAGATGTATATCCACATGGAAGGACAGGCTGACGAAGAAAATGGGCCCGAGAAAGCCGTAAATGATATTGAAAAACCGGTCATGCAGGCGATTATACAATTCCGGCTCCACCACCTCTTTGCGGACAAACTGACCGGCCAGAAAAGCCCCGATAATCAGGTGCAAGCCCACGATTTCGGCCAAAAAACCCATGACCAGCGCAGCGGTCAGGGCAAAGGTAAAGCCCTTGGCTTCCTCGTCCTTGAGACGTCGGGTGAATCTGGGCAGGATGAAATGGCCCACCAGAATGGTGACGCCGAAAAATGCCCCGACTTCCCCCAGCAGGAGCAGGATATTCCAGGGATCCACCTGTCCGGTTTTGGCCAGGCCCGTCAGCACCGAAAAGGAGACCAGAGCCAGGATATCATCCACGATGGCAGCCCCGATGATGATGTGCCCTACCTTGGAATGGTGAATTTCCATGTCCTGGAGGACCCGGGCCCCCACCGCCAGGGCCGTCACCGACAGGCCCATGGCCATAAACAGGGACTGGAGCACAGTGGCGCCGAACAGTCGGGCCACCCAAAAGCCCAAAGCAAAGGGCACCACAAACCCACCCACCGCCACGGCCAGACACACCCAGAAATGCTCCAGCAGTTCATGGGGGTCCATTTCCATGCCGGAATAAAACATGAGAAAGAAAATGCCCAAGTCCGACAGGACGGTCATGGCCTCCCGAGGTTGGACCCAACCAAGGAGGGGCGGCCCCAGAACCAAACCGGCCAGCAATTCCCCCAACAGGCGCGGCATCCGGATGCGCTGAAACAGATCCCCCAACACCCAGGCTACCAGGAGGATCAGGACAATATTGATGATGAGCCGCGGTTCCATAGTTTGCCCGGGGTGTCGGCTCGGGGCCCCCACGTGGCGGCGCCCGGATGCACTTTAAAGGGAACGGCTTCGACCAAGCCTGGGGAGCTTAATTTCAGAATCCGCCGTAATAAATAGTGATGCCGTAAAAAATAAGGATGATAACAAAGAGGGCCTGGTCCCACATGCCCCTTAGTATCACCGGACCAGGCGGGGTGTTGCAAGAATTATTGGTTTGCGGAATTGAGGGGGAAATCTGGGGTGAGGGGCCCTGAGTCAGAATCCAGGCGCCTTTGACCTATCATTTCGGGGCACGGTCTTAAAATAGAGACCTCTGTAAAAATCGTCTAGAACAGCCGCGCCCGGCTATATTTTGCAGGCGAGGGCACCTACTCTACAACACATTGATTAATTGAGAGAATTTATTGTTTGAAAAGGGATTTTCGCAGAGGTCTCAAAATAGCAGAACTCCGGAAGCCTGGGCCCCGGAGTTCCGTGGGTAGAATCTGTGATGTTAATTAAATCTTGACGACGTTTTGAGCCTGCAGGCCTTTCTGACCCTGAACCACCTCAAACTCCACTTCCTGGTCTTCCGCCAAGGTTTTGAAGCCTTCCCCCACGATGGCGGTGTGATGCACGAAGACATCAGGACCGTTTTCCCGGGAGATAAAACCATAGCCCTTGGCGTCATTAAACCACTTTACCTTGCCTGTTTCCTTCATTAACTTTACCAAACCTCCTGAAATGGTGCTTCCTCGTCCCCTGCTGAAGATCAGAAAGGGGAAGGCAGTCAGTGAAAAACCGTCAGGAAACGCCCAACCCAGGCTGACGTTATGCGTGCCAGCTTTTCTATCTGATCTGCTAAATTACGGGAACATTACCTTATAAGATCGGCTCTGTCAAAGAAATTCATGACAGGTGTCAGTATTTTATCGTTTTTCTCCCGATCAAACTATGGCGCACCGGAAAAAAGTTATGCCAGTCAGGGGAGGGGCTGAGAGGAAGTCTCTCAAAACGGACCGTTTTGGTGGGGGGATAAACCAGCGTCGCGTTCCGAGGGGGAATTTGAGCTCCTTAGGCGCCTGCAAACATGTCGGAAAATATCACCTTACTTCCGGGACACAAAACTAGTTGTGGGAGCGCGGCTGGGGATGGTTTTTACCAGAGGTCTGCCGGCCGGCTGACAACAGTTTGGTCATGATGACGTCCAATTCTTGTTGCATTTCAGCCAGAACGGCGCGCCCCTGGTCGGTGATTTCATAGTACTTGCGGGCCCGGCCTTTAAAAATTTTCACGCGACTGTGAAACAGGTGGCCCTTTTCGAAGGCATGCAGCAAAGGATACAGGCTGCCCGGACTGATGTCATAGCCCCAGTCTTGTAACTGCTTCTTCAATTTACCGCCATAGATGGGACCCTGGGCCGCCTGATGCAGGACAAATACTTTTAAAATCCCTTGCCAGAAGGAATGCAGCATTTGTTTTTTGAAGTCCATTTATCGCAAAATGATATATATCCATTAATAAAAAATGAGGATTTTGTTAGTATTTTATGAGGTTACTTGATATATTCCCCTTTATGCTAATCTCCCCCAAGGAGGAATGCCATGGCAACATTCGACGATGGTTTTAAGGGTGCAGTTCCCAGCATTCTCGTAGTTTTGGGAGTGGCCCTGGCAGCGCCCATCGTGCTGCCTGCCGTGGCCGCCGTCTCCCGTCCGCTGGCCAAGACCCTTATCAAGGGCTATCTGGCCCTGGCCGAAACCGCCAAAGAGTATGCCGCCGAGGCCGGAGAACAAATCAGCGATCTCATGGCCGAATGTAAGGCGGAGCATGCCGCTGAAGTGGCGGCGGCTGAAAAGGCGGCCAAGGGCAAACAGTAACTTCCAGTAGTTTCCACAGGAAGGGGAAAATGGCGGTGAAGGGCATTACTGTGGTCCATGCGATACCCGGCCGTCTGCGTCTGAAGGTGGACAAGGTCAAGGGTGATCCGGTCTTTGCCCAAAAGGCCGAGGACATCCTGGGGCAAGTGTCGGGGATAGAGCGGGTGGAAGCCAAACCGCTTACCGGCAGTGTTCTTATCTATTATGACCTGGCGAAGCTTTTGGCAGCCGGGGCCTTTACGGCTCTCACCGATGGGTTTGCCGCCCTGTTTCCGGAAATTGAAAAAGAGGCTTTTGAGATGGAAGCCGAGTCCCTGATGGGGCACCTGGCCACCGGCGGCGTGCCCCAGGCCACCGGCGGCGTGCCCCAGCCCACCATCTCTTCGGTGGAATCCCTGGCAGCTCTTAATGCCAAGGTGGCAGAGCTCACGGGAGGACTTGACCTCAAGCTTCTGGCACCCTTGGCCCTGCTGTTTCTGGGGTTTCGCAGTCTGTGGACCTCAAAACAAAGAACCTTCCCAGCCTGGTATGATTACTTGTGGTTCGGTTTCAGCGCTTTCGTCATGCTGAACCTGCGCAATAGCAAGGCCAAGCCAGACCTGAAGCCAGAGGGACCCAAACACAAGCCTGGTTCATAATGAGGCGAGCCCCGGGTGGGACTAACTAGAGGATGTTAAAGCGGGAATTGCAGGGAAAGAAAGGAAGACATCCGGGCTGTGCCTGGTAAAGCAGAGCCGGCATTAACTTAGCAGTCTCTTTTAAAAGCCATTCGAAAAATCTCTCGTTTATGTCGCAAAAGCGACCATCTTACCTGACCATTACCATGAAGACCGGCCAGCCGAGGCTCCGGGGCGCACGTCCTGCCCCCCTCGCGGTTTCCCTCGGGTAAACAAACATCCTGAAAGATCAGATAGAGAATGTCGGAATCGGCGGTCCAGGCCATATTAAATAAGGGCGATCACCAAGCGGGATAGAGCCGCTTCCATCAGGGTGGAGGCCACGGCGGTGGTCACTTTGGCAAGTGTGCCTGCTGAACTGGAAGCCGTATCGACGGTCCCAGCAGCTTGGGGCTGACATCCTTGCATACAGCCGATTTCTTGAAGTGCAAAGAGAAGTTCTTCTTGGCCGATGAGGCGGGAATTATAGAGGATTAAAACACTGCCGGTGGTGGGGTTGGCTGAAACCTCATCCACCCCGGGGGATTGGATCAAATGACGCTCGACCTCACAGGCTTTGAGGGGAGCGCCTTTTACTTCGGGTATTTTAATGCGCAGCCGTCCTTCCAAGGCATGGACATAAGAGGAACTGGCAGTCATACGAGGAAGTTCCCTTTCCAACGAATTTGTTAGTATTAATGATCAACCCTGAAAGTTATAAGTTCATGTTGTAATTATTAAATTTTTGTTAATTTTACTCTTTAATGTCCTTTCGGGGTCCCATTGCGATAGCAGTTATAATGAGGCGAGTTACTTCTTTAGCTCCGCAAAGGACATGAGGCAACTGCGCCGGAGAAGGGGGACAGGGAGGTAGGCCCGTGTTATTCAGGGTCGTAGCCCTTAACCCATATTCCACACAAAAAGTTTTGGTCTCTCTGGAAAGGTATAATTTCATATATATATTAAAATATATATCGCTAACCGTTAGTGGTGAGCCGGCCGGAAAACCCGTATAATCAAGCTGCCAACGGCGCTGCCTTGATTGCCTTCCGGCCCTGGTGTTTCTGACGCGGAACCTCATAACCTCAACACAGGGTGGAACATGAACATTGAAGGCATCGAAGTTATCCAGGCAGAACCCGGTTATCTGAGTTTGTCCGTGGCCAAGCTCAAAGGAAATGAATCTCTGGCGGAAGAATTTCAGACACGGTTTTCGGCAATTCAGGGAATTACCAGCGTCGAGGTGGACCCGCAACAGGGTGCAGTGCAGATGCGTTTTGACCAAGCGGAGGTGACGTCCCTACGCTCGTTGTGGGCCCTGAAGGACGCCATGGGTACTTTTTTCCCGGAAGTCAATTCCATGGAGTTGGCGTCCTACTTGGGTAAGTACTTGTAAACCAACCAGATTTCCCCAGAGTTCCTGGGTGGCCGGAGAACCAGCTTCGGCCCCTCAGACCGGGGAGCACTCAGCAGCAAGAACATTTGTCCGGGAGGTCGCAATGGCACCTGAAAGCAAAGAAAAAGGCGGGGCCGGGGAATCCTTAGGTAAGGCCGGCACCAAAGTCAAAGACGGCATCGTCGGCAGTCTCAAGGGAATCCAAGAGATTGAAACCGAGATTGTCAATGTTACCCGGCAGACGGTGACTGACGCGCTGAAAACCACGGGCTCCGTGGCTACGGAAACCATCAACGTCAGCAAGGATGTGTTTAAAGGGGCCATCGAAGCTGCCCAGGAAGTGGGGGGCGATGTGGTGGCAAGCACCAAAGGTGTGGCCAAGGGCATCCTCCTGGCCGTGGGCGACGTGGGCGGCGACGTGAACCAGGCCGCCACCAACCTGGTGAAGGGCGCGGTACGCGGCGCCAGCGAGGTGGGCGGCGACGTGGCCCTGGTGGCCCGGAGCGCGGTTTCCGGGGTCATGGAGGCAGCCGGCCAGGCCGGCAGCAATGTGGGCAGCGCAACCAAAGCGGCGGTAACCGGGGCCATGGAAGCGGCTAGCTCCTTGAGCCAGACCGCCATCACCGGGGTGCGGGATGTCCTGGTGACCGCGGTGGGTGGGCTCAAAGACGTGGTCGCCGCGATGATGCCCAAAGGTGAGAGGCCCTCGGGGACCGGCGCCGAGGCCACGCCCGAAAAGAAGGCCCCCAAGAGTAAATCAGAGTAATCCTAACTATTAGAAGCAGATGAGGGCGCCGCCTGGCGGGGTCTCGTGCTCAGAAAGCTTTTCTATGGTTGAGGCGATTCACACTGCGGTGGCGGGGAGAGCCCGTTATCGGGTACCCGGACTACGCCACTCTGAAAGCCTCAAGAGGCTGCTGGAATCCCGGCTGGGCCGCATCAAGGATATCAGCCGGGTGTCGGCCAACCCCCTCACCGGCAATTTGCTGGTGTGCTACAATACCGACAACACTCCAGAGACCATTGCCGCCCTGATTACCGGGATTGTCACCGAGTATCAAACCAACCTCGGCCAGGACGACCCCCACGAAGAACCGGCCCGGCCGACCCTCAGGCCGGAGGCCGGCTCTGGACCATCCTCCCTCGCCCGCCGCGGTATCAAATATTTGTTTGCCGGAGCCGCAGACCAACCCCTGGAACCCTGGCACCTGTGGGAGCCTGAAGCGGTGCTGGCCCGGTGGGAAACTTCCCCGGATCAAGGCCTGACTGCCTTCCAGGTGGCAAACAACCTGAAAACCTATGGCCCCAACCTCCTGCCGGAGTCTGAGCCTCGCCCCGGCTGGGAGATTTTCTTTGACCAGTTCAAGTCCCTGCCCGTGGCCCTCCTGGGGGCGGCCGCCGGCTTGTCGGTGGTCACCGGCGGCCTGGTGGACGCCATCCTGATCATGGGAGTGGTGGTGCTCAACGCCGCCATCGGCTACAAGACCGAAACTGAGTCGGAAAAAATCATCCGCTCCCTCCAGACCCTGGTCCGCCCGGTGGCCCTGGTGATGCGGGAGGGGAAGTTACAAGAGATTTCTGCGGAGGAAGTGGTGCCGGGTGAACTGGTGGTGCTGCGCCCCGGAAGCTACGTCCCGGCGGACGCCCGGCTGGTGTCGGCCCATCACCTGTCCGTGGACGAATCCGCCTTGACCGGGGAAAGCCTGCCGGTGCTGAAATCCACCCAGGCTCTCCAGAAGGACAATATTCCCCTGGCTGACCGGCTGAACATGATCTTCATGGGGACCCTGGTCACCGGCGGCGAGGGGCTGGCGGTGGTGGTGGCCACCGGCAGCTACACCGAAATCGGCCTGATCCAAACCCTGGTGGGGGAAGCCGCCACTCCGGAAACGCCCTTGGAGCGACAACTCACCACGGTGGGGGATCAACTGGTGGTGGTCTGCTGCGGTGTCTGCGGGGTGGTGTTTGTCATCGGCCTGTGGCGGGGTTTTTCCTTCCTGACCATGCTGCGCAATGCCATCTGCTTGGCCGCCGCGGCGGTGCCCGAGGGACTGCCGGCGGCGGCCACCACCACTCTGGCTCTGGGCATCCGAGATATGCGCCACCACCATGTGCTCATCCGCCGCCTTAACGCCGTGGAAACCCTGGGTTCGGTGCAAACCGTCTGCCTCGATAAGACCGGCACCATTACCCGGAACCAAATGACCGTGGTCCAGATCTATGCGGGGATGCAGTCCTTCCGGGTGGATAACGGCCATTTCTCGGGTCCGGAAAAACTTCCCCCTCTCAGCTACCGGGAGTTGAAGCAACTCCTGGAAGTCTCGGTACTATGTAATGAAACCGAGATTTACCGGGAGAACGGCACCTATGCCCTCCGCGGCACACCCACGGAGAATGCCTTGGTGGAACTGGCGCTGGAGGCGAAGGTAGACGTGGAGAAGCTCCGGAGCCGTTATCCTCTGCTCCGCACCAATCACCGCGCCGAAGGCCGGCAATACATGGGCACCCTGCACCAACACCCCAAGAAAGGGCGTTTTTTAGCCCTCAAGGGCAGCCCCACCGAGGTTCTGGCCCTGTGCGCTTGGCATGTCAAAGGCGGCCGGCGCCTGCCGTTCACCGAGGTGGAAAAGCAGGCCGTGGAAGCGGAAAACGAGCACATGGCCGGAGAAGCCCAGCGGGTCCTGGGCGTGGCCTACGGCGAAGGCGAAGTCACGGAAGAGACTGGGGCGCCCAACGGCCTCACCTGGCTGGGCATGGTGGGTATGATTGACCCCATTCGCGACGGGGTGAAAGAAGCCATTGCCGCCATTCAGGGAGCCGGCATCGACACCGTGATGATCACCGGGGATCAAGGCCCCACCGCCTATGCCATTGGTAAGGAATTGCAACTCAGCCAGGGCCGGCCCCTGGAAATCCTGGATTCCTCTTTCCTGTCCCAAATCGAGCCGGAGGCCCTGCGGGCCCTGGCCCAGCGGGTTCATGTCTTTGCCCGGGTAAGCCCCTCTCACAAGCTGGAAATCGTGCAGGCTCTCCAGAAATCCGGCCGCGTCATCGCCATGACGGGGGACGGCATCAATGACGGCCCGGCCCTCAAAGCCGCAAACGTGGGCATCGCCATGGGCAGCACCGGCACCGATATCGCCCGGGAGGTGGCCGACGTGGTCCTGGAAGAAGACAACCTGGACACTCTCATCGTGGCCATCCGGGACGGACGCACTACATACAACAACATCCGCAAATCAGTACATTTTTTCCTGGCCACCAATCTGAGCGAAGTCATGATCACTTTTACGGCCCTGGCAGTGGGATTGGGCTCCCCCATCACGGCCGCCCAACTTCTGTGGATCAACCTGATCAGCGACATTTTCCCCGGATTGGCCCTAGCCCTGGAAGAGCCGGAACCCGATATCTTGGCGCGTCCGCCCCGAGACCCGCAGGCGCCCATTTTCACCAGACAGGACTACCAGCGCATGGCCTATGAATCCACGGTCATGACCACCGGGTCCATGGGAGCCTTTGGTTACGGGATCTGGCGCTATGGCCTGGGAGCCCAGTCCAGCACCCTGGCGTTTCATACTCTGACCACGGGCCAACTGCTTCATGCCGTGAGTTGCCGGTCGGAGCACCTCGGCCTTTTCAGCCAGGAAAGCCTCCCCCCCAATCCCTATCTAAGGTGGGCCGTGGGTGGCTCCCTGGCCCTGCAGGGGCTGACCATTCTGCTCCCGGGTCTGAGAAGTCTTCTGGGCCTCACCCCCATCGGCCTTGTGGACGGCCTGGTCATCGCCGCCGGCAGTCTCCTGCCCCTGGTGGTGAATGAGGCTACCAAACGTCCCCCTGCTGAGCAAGAAGAAGCAAGGCCTGAACCTCGGAGTACAAGGATCAGCTCATGAAGAAAGACTATGTGTTTACTTCCGAATCCGTCACCGAGGGCCACCCGGACAAGCTATGCGACCAGGTGAGCGATGCCATCATCGACCATTTTCTTGAGCTGGACCCCTACGCCCGGGTGAGGGCTGAGTGCGCCGTGGCCACCTCCATTCTGTTCATTGCCGCCCGGTTTGCGGCGGAAGTCAAGGGAGATGTGTCCTATATCGCCCGCAAGACCATCAGTAAAATCGGGTATCTGGAGCCGGATTTCGACGCCCGGACCTGCAGCATTCTCACCAGCCTGCAGGAATATCCTCCTGATCTGGACCTCTATTTCAATGAGCAGCAACTGACCGACCAGGAAATCGATAAGATTCATGTGCGCCAGCACGCCAACGTCTTCGGCTTCGCCTGCAATCACACGCCCAGCCTTATGCCCCTGCCCGTCTGGACGGCCCACAAGCTGGCCCGCCGGATCGATCAGGTCAGGAAAGAAAAGCTGATCCCCTACCTGTCGCCCGACGCCAAAACCCAGGTGGGCGTGGAGTACCGGAACCGCAGCCCTTACCGTTTCCACAGCATTACGGTAATTGTCAGCTCCACCAAAGCGACAGTCAATTCGGTGTCCTCCAAACGGGTGCAGGATGACATCATGGAGGTCATCATCAAACCGGTGTTTGCCGATGGAGAGATGCAACCGGACAAAAAGACCAAAATCTTCATCAACCCGGTGGAACACCTCCTGGTGGGCGGGCCGGCAGTGCATTCCGGACTCACCGGCCGCAAAAGCGACGTGGACACCTACGGGGAATTCGGCCGCCACAGCGGCAGCGCCTTAAGCGGCAAAGACGCCTTGCGCATCGACCGGGTGGGAGCCTACGCCGCCCGCTATGCCGCCAAGAATCTAGTGGCCGCCGGCCTGGCTTCGGAGTGTGAGGTGCAGCTCTGCTACACCATCGGTTTGGCCCGGCCGGTGAGCATCCTGGTGGACACCTTCGGTACCGGCACCCGCTCTGATAAAGATCTGACGGACTTGGTGAAGAAGCATTTCGATTTCCGTCTGGCCGGCATTCTCAAGACCTTTGACTGCCGCAACCTGCCGTCTCTTCACCAGGGCAAATTTTACCGACTACTGGCGGTTTACGGCCAGATGGGGCGGGATGACCTCTCTTTGCCCTGGGAGGCCACTGACAAGGTGGAACTCTTGAAGGCCAGTGGTCAGTGATCAGTTATCAGCAGTCAACAGTCAACAGTCAGCAGTCAGCAGTCAGCAGTTAGCAGTTAGCAGTTAGCGGACCCGCGTGTCCGCCTGTTTAATTTTTGGGCCGACACCTGGGTCGGCCCATCCGCATGCGTCATTTCAAAAAGAACCTACAAGCCATTGCAAAACCTCTGGTTCTGTCATCCTGAACGAAGTGAAGGATCTCAAGTCATTGAAAATTCGAGATTCTTCGCTTCGCTCAGAATGACCGAAACCAAAATTTTAGGATTTGGCAACGACTTCTAGTATCAATGCGGGTCACTGATGACTGATCCCCTCACCGGCGCCAGGCCAGGAACTTGGTGAACAGATTTTTCACGAAGGGTGTCAGGCGGGTGCGGTTGTAGAGATCGCCCACGGCCCGGATCGCCTCCGCCTGGGTCGGGTAAGGATGAATAACGTAAGCCAGGGCTCCCAGGCCCACTTTCCCCGCCATGGCACAGGTCACCTCGCTGATCATTTCCCCGGCATGCCGGGCCACGATGGTGGCGCCCAGAATTTGGTCCTTGCCTTCTTTGACCAGGATCTTGACGAACCCGTCCTCCTCTCCGTCCAGGATGGCCCGATCCACTTCCCGCAAAGGTTTCACAAATACCTGGTAAGCAATCCCTTGTTTTTGGGCCGTTTGTTCTGAGAGGCCCACGTGGGCCACTTCCGGGTCGGTATAGGTGCACCAGGGGATGGTCAGGGCGCTCAGCTTCCGGCGCCCGAGGAACAGGGCGTTTTGGATGACGATGCGGGCTGAGGCGTCGGCCAGGTGGGTGAACTGGTAAGGCAGACAAATGTCCCCGGCTGCGTAAATGTTGGGGTTGGAGGTCTGGAGCTTGTCGTTTACCAGGACGCCCCGGCCCTTGCCCCCTTCATATTTGACCCCGGCGGCTTCCAGGTTGAGGCCCTCCACGTTGGGAGCCCGGCCGGCGCCGATCAAAATCTCGTCCACCTCGATGACCTGTTCCGTGCCGTTCTGCTCATAGGAAACCGCTTTGCCCGACTCGGTTTTTACCACCCGGGTGGGCTTGGCGTTAAGGATCAGGTGGAGGCCTTCCCGGAGAAAAGTATTCTGGATAATTTCGGCGGCGTCCGGGTCCTCCCGGTTCATGATATGGGAGTACTTGTGCAGCAGGGTCACCTGGCAGCCCAGACGCTGAAAGGCCTGGGCGAACTCGCAGCCGAGGGGACCGCCGCCCATGACCAATAGACGGCGGGGCCGTTCGGTCAGGGAAAACACCGTCTCATTGGTGAGGTAGCCGGCCTCGGCCAGACCTGGGATAGAGGGATGCACGGCTCTGCCGCCCGTGGCGATCACGGCTTTTTTAAAGCGCAAGGTCTTGCCGTCCACCTCCACGGTGTCGGGGCCGGTGAAGCGGCCTTGCCCTAAAAAGACATCCACCCCCAGGTCCCGGAAGCGCTGGGCTGAGTCATGGTGGCTGATGCCGGCCCGCAGACGCCGCATGCGGGCCATAACCGCAGGGAAATCCACCGCCACCCCTGCCGGCACCCCCACGCCCAAAGAGCCGGCCTGACGAATATCTTCATACACCCGGGAGGAGCGGATAACCGCCTTGGAAGGCACGCAGCCGTAATTGAGGCAATCGCCGCCCATGAGGTGGCGTTCCACCAGGGCCACCTTGGCCCCCAGGCCGGCGGCCCCGGCCGCGGAGACCAGCCCGGCGGTGCCGGCCCCGACGACCATCAGGTTATAGACCGGCGCGGGCTCCGGATTTACCCAATCTCCCGGATGAGTATTGGCCATGAGCTCCTGATTGTGTTCATCCAGGGGGGTCATTTCAGGCAGGGTCATGGGCTCTGCTGGACCGGAAGACATTCCAGCCGTGGCCGCGGTCATTTCTGCGGTGCTCAGCCGGCGTTTGGCCAACCTAACGATGATTACCAGGAAAACCAGGGCCGCCAAAAAGGCCACCACCAACACCCAGGGAACATGGCGTCGGGCCAGGGCCTTGGTCACCGCGTCCGCACCCACCACGTACAGGATGGTGCCGGGCAGCATGCACAACCAAGACCAAAAGACATAGGTCCAGAAAGGCACCCGGGTCAGCCCGAAACCGTAGTTAAGGAGATTAAAAGGAAAAAGAGGGACCAGCCGCGTCAGGGCCACGATGATGGCGCCTTGTTCTTCGGTCAGGCGATCCAGGCGCTGAAATTTCTCGCTCTTCCCCAGCCAGTTAACCACGGACTCCCGGGCGAAATAGCGGGAGATCAGAAAAGCCAGACTGGCGCCGACGGTGGCCCCGATGCTGACCAGGATAACCCCCAGAACCGAACCGAAGAGGGCTCCGGCCGCGATGCTGATGACCGAGCCCGGAAGGGCGGTGACCACGGCGATGATATAAATAACCAGAAAGACCAGGGGACCCAGGGACCCGAGACCCCGAATCCAGTCCCTGGTATACTCCAAGTACATACCCAGGTCAAAGACCCAGGCCAGCACCATCACCGCTATTACCAGCCCCAGGAGGATTACCGGACGCCACCAGCCGCCGGCTTTGGGCTGTTCCCCTTCTGGAGTCGCCTGTTTAGAGGCCGCAGACTTTTCCGGCTGAATCTTTTCGGGGTTATTTGAGGTGTCCATACGTTTCTCCTTCCTCTGAAGAGGACCCGGCCATCACTTTCTAGACCTTAAATGGCCCCTGCGTGGGAGGTAGTAAGGCTTCCTAAAAGAGTCGGGGCTTTGGGGAGCGCAGGCCTTTTCAAAAAGTAACTATCATTAACCACAGTGCAATTCGGAAAGTGCCACGGGGCTCGGCCTGTGGATCGGAACATGGGGGCTGCTTCTTAATAATAATTGTATTTACAAATACTTGCTGACAAGCATTCAGGCAAAGCTAACTGAACTTAAATAAAATTTTTTGCCAGCCTGTGCCCATTCAGGTCGAGCCAGGGGAGGGATCCACGGGCCGGAAGACCGGGCTGCCTGGTCGCGGCCCCCTACCCTATCCCCTTCCCGGTTTACTAATCGGGAGTTCTGCCGATTAAAAGAGGTGAAGACGTGTTATAATTTGGTAAAAAGTGTGTGCAGTTCTGGTGAGGAAAATATGGCAGGATTTCTGAAAGGGCCGAAAGTAATTACCATGTCTCAGTTAGGAAAAAACAGGGCAAAGCTCATCCGGGAGGCCCGGGCCTTTGCGGCCCAAAAGGGGCATACCCTGGGGGGCTTTACCATCAGTCGTATTGTTACCGGCTATCCCCCCACCTCCTTTCGGGGGGCCCTGGCTGCCAAATGCCAACACTGTGGGGATAAGGTGGGCATTGACCCGGTGCACGGGGCAATTTTTGGAGAGGCTTTGGAGCATGATTGCCCCGGGGAATGACCTGCCGCGGTCAGGCCGCTGGGGGGGATTTGCTGGAAAAGATTGCCGGGGAGAAAGATTACGGCGGGAATCTTTTTTCTAGAGGCCGCCGCTCCGGCACATAACCATGAGGAATCTTTTCTTCATTCCAGGCCTGAGACACATAAAGATTACAGTAACAACTGCCATACTCAGCGACATCCGCGGCACGATACTCACAAGGGCAAATGATGTCTTTATCCCAATCGGGGTCTTCAGCGGAAAGCCTGCAGGGACAGGACATGTAGCCGTACCGCTCCTTGTTAACCAACAGACCTTCTAAGAGATCGAAGACCCGCTTCTTATCTTTATTGAAATAATAGCCCTTCAATTCCTGTTTGGCCTTTAAGAATTCATAGAGCTGGTCAACATTCATTTTATATCAAGTATCTCCTTAATTTCATCTTTCTTAAAACCAACGACGACCTTGTCACCGATAACAAGGGTTGGAAAAGCACACTCAGGATTTATTTTCCGGATTTCTTCCAAAATTTTTTATCTCAGTTCAACCTCCATGGTATCTACATCAACACAATCGAATTTGATACCACATTGATTTAAAAATTCCTTTTCATTCTTACAATGAATACACGTGCTCAGGGCATAAAGCTTGACATCACAATCTTTCATATATTTCTCTTTGCCTGATTATTTGATGTAAAGAAACAAGTAGTTTCCTTGCCAGATTTTCCTCCAGACTCTAAGCCTTCTTGGAGGATAAAACTTGCCGGTTTTATCAGAAAAGTCAAGGGAAAACCGCTGGGCTACCGACCCCATAACCCCTACCGACACTTTTGAGGTCTTCGCCACTGCCCTCATGGCGGCTAACAACGGGACCTGGGATTTCGAGGGCCGCATTCAGTGGCAGTGCTATGACGGAACCCACATAGAAGCAGCTACTTTCATCTGTAATTTTATTCTTGTTGAATAACATGGCAGGGCCCTGGGGCCCTGCCTTTAGGTTTTTTAGGGGATGGGATTTAGTTAGCTCTACCGGGGATATCCTTCCGGATTTGAAATGTGCACATTTTGTGCACATTTTGTGCACATTTCTTTTATAGAGTATATAAAGGATAATATCCTTATATTAATAGTTCTATTGACAAAAGTGATCATTTTTATATGGTCACTTATACTCACTAGTCATTGCTCGCTTTGTTGAAGTCATGGTCCGCTTTGTTGAGTAAAATGGTATTCTTATCAGGGAAATTATTAAGAACTAGCCTTGCTTTGGGATTGACAAATGGCCCAAACACCGTCAACTTCTACCTCTGCTATGGAGAATAGAGGACATGAATCAGGAAGAAATTATCGGATTCTGAAACGCACGATAACTTGTCACTAGTCGCCCTTGGCGTTTTTTCCAGATAACGTCTTTATATCCGAACCTTAAGCTCAGTTTCGTTCCCTTTTGTCTTCCACCATTGGCATTCCATCGTCCCTGGTTTACATTGTTGGTACTATGTCCCTTACCCCGTCCGTCGATAGGGAGCAGTTCAAGTTCCGCCACCTCCACTCTCAAGTCAAGATAGGCACGGCCAGTGACCGGTATGCAGGGTGGCTGGGACAGATTTATTCAGAAGACCGCTATCATGGTCGCATCAGGCAGCGCACCAAGGTGATAAGGGACCAGACCTTTACCGAAAAAGTCCTCCCGGTAGATAGCGTTGCAGAGTACTTTGAGCATTTCCCGATTTTGGAAATCGACTTCACGTTCTATCGTCCCTTGCTTGAGGAAAACGGCCAGCCCACCCAGAATTATCGGGTGTTAAAAGCTTATCAACAGCATCTTCGAGACGGGGATGCGCTCCTGCTTAAAGTCCCCCAAATAACTACTGCCCCAAAGCTGAGGCGGGGGGCTAGCTACCGGAACAACCCCACATATCTCGATAGCGATGTGTTCACCCGACAGTTCTATGAGCCGGCTGGTGAACTACTGGGCCAGGCGTTAACCGGCTTCATATTTGAACAAGAATACCTGACCAAGCAGGGTAGACCTCCGGTCACCGAGATGGTCGCCGCCTTAGATGAGTTCTTCCAAAAGATCCCCAGGGATAGCCGCTATCATCTGGAATCACGCACTGATTTGTATTTACGGGAGCCTATGTTTGAGGTGCTGGAGAAGCACGGGGTGGGTCAAGTTCTCTCCCACTGGACGTGGTTGCCGCCCTTGAGAAAACAATTAACCAAGGCCGGGGGCAGGTTCTTCAATGCAGGCAAGCAATGCGTTATCAGGCTCCTCACACCTCTGGGTATGCGCTATGAGGACTCCTATGTGAATGCCTTCCCCTTCGACAAGCTAGTGGAGGGCATGCTGCGGCCGGAGATGATCCTAGAGACCTTGGACATTATGTGGCAGGCTGTTAACCAGGGAATGATGGCCAACGTCATCATCAACAACCGGGCCGGGGGCAATGCTCCCCTGCTGGCACAGATGATTGCCGAAAAGTTTCTTATGAAGGTAGAGCCGGCGCCCAAGTCTAAGAGACAGTTGAGCTTTTGGGATATCTGAGAGTTGTGCTCCTGGTGTTAATTCTCTTATCCAGAAACCACAGCCTCAAATTTTTGAATTTTCACCAAGGTTACCATATAATGTGAACATGTGAGAAGATCGAGAAATATCTGCTCAATATAAATTACAGAGGTTCATAGGTTATGGCAAACCAGGCTTTATGTTATGTGCAGCGTAAGCGTGTTACGGATTGGAAACGATTGGTCTTAACTCACGATCAGCCATCTTTCGTTTATGGGAGCAATGATGACAGGGTATTTGCTTCAAAACTAGCCCAAGGAAGCATTTTATGGGTTGTTTCGTCTCTCCCAGGAAGAAACCCTGCGCTAGTCGCACGAATGGAACTGGCAGGTGTCTGGGAGCGAGAAGACCCAAACCTTGAGGTAAGTCCCGACTTACTGAACCATTTTCGAGAATTCAAATGGATCGCCAAAGGCACATCGAACTCGACATTCTTTGGCCACAATGATGCTGGACCTGCACTAATCAGCACGGTCTTCGAGAGAGCTTCTGGTTCGACTTGGACTTTAACTGACCGGCAGAGCGATTGGCACCCTGAATATGGGAAAAAATTACAGCGACCAACGATAGTCCATATTCATTCGAAAGGAAGCCCATTGCTAGATGAAATACACTCCACGCCACTTCAGGAACTTTCAGATTCTGCTCGAAAGAGCGTTTTTATTAGTTGGAAATGGAAGGACAACCACAAAACCCTACCACTATCTCTTGCATACGCCCTGGTCAAAAACGGGCTGATGTCTTGGTTGGATTTACTTGCCTTGCCTAAGTCGCGTGCACTTAAATTAGTACAAAGAGACGAGGCAAAACTCGAACGCCTCCTTAAATATGGTTATGGCCAATGTGTGTGTGTCCTGGCAATCGATAGTGCGAGATACGGTATTCAGTCTCCAGGAAGCGCAGCAAATTGGACACTAAGAGAATGGAATGGTGAGATATTTCCCAACCGGAAACTTACCCGCGTTTGCTTTAGCACAAGTAGTGATGGAAGACTTAGTCCAGTTACGACCACAGCCGATTTAGTACTTAGCGGCCTGACTCCTGATGAGGCAGCTAGTGAGTTAAGTGTCTGGCTCCACTCTCAATCCAAAAAAGAGGAGGGCTGAACAGTCCCTAACTGATAAAGTCATTACTGTTAGACCTTGCAGGGGGATTTGACCTGAGGAAATCAACCATGAGCAAACACATGCAAATCACGGTTACGGTGAATCCTTTTTATCAGGAAGATTTTGAGCAGGCCTTTCCAAAGCTGGCACGTCATCTCAGCTATCTGGATGCGCCCCTGGTGAAAAGCAATCCCTCTCTCTATGGATTGGTTACTCGGTTAGATAAGCTCCTTTATGCTTTCGATGGTACCAAGCTCAGGGAGGTGCTGCTTCCGCACCGAGAGAAGCTTCTGAGCCTCCATAAAAGTATAGAAGAGAATATAGGCAGTTGGAATCTCGCTCAGGCTGACCGGCTTCTTTATAATATCGAAGACATATTTGACGAGATAGAAGATGAATTGAATTGAGGGTAGAGTGATCGACAGGATTTGCAGCCGCGGCCGTCGGGAGCCACAATCCGCGGCTCAGATCCGGGGAGAAGGCTGGCCGTCTTAGCTTTTTAGGAAAGGGAGCTGGGTTAAAATCAGGCAGCCTTCCAGTTTATTGGTGGGACTATTGGTGGGCTATAAATAAGTCAAGGGATTAACTAATCGGCTAATCCCTGGAAATTTCATGGCGTCCCCAACCGGATTTGAACCGGTGTCGCCGGCGTGAAAGGCCGGTGTCCTGGACCAGGCTAGACGATGGGGACGCAAAATTAACTTGTGGATCTGGTGGGCCGTGCTGGATTCGAACCAGCGACTCTCTGCTTAAAAGGCAGATACTCTACCAACTGAGTTAACGGCCCGTAAATATTTTATGTAACCTTCGCCCGCCCCCTTGTCAAGATAACCGGCCACTTTCTGCCGTAACTACAGCAAGGGTATCCCGCTTTGTGGGATCCTTCGTCTTAAAGCAAACCGGCCCTCTAGCCCCACAGGGCCATTTCCACCGGAAAATCCGTCACAATCCACGGAGCCCGAGGCTCGAGGTCAGCCAAGTCTTCCTGCAATTGCCTGAGGCGCTCCGGTAATTCCTGATTCTCCGGCGCCTGCCCCAGAGCGGTGGTAATATCCCGGACCAGAGTGCGAATTTTCAGGTGGACCAACTCCAGGGGTCGGTCCCCCTCCTTGAACTTGTCGTATCGCTTAAGCCCCGCCAGCAATCGCCACAGGGGAGCATCCGGCAAACCCCACCCTCAGCCATGGGGCGGGGAGAACAGGGCCACTTCTATGGGTGAATCCCAAACGAGCCAGGGATATTTCTTCTCCAAAGCTTGGAGACGCTTCTCCAAGTATTGAACCTTTACCTGAAATTCCCGGCTGTCAGGCTCCGCCTTGAGCTTTTCTTGGGCATCCCGCAGCACTACCCGCAATTCCAGGTATTCTCCCTCCACGGCCCGGATTTCTTTCTGGAGACGCTGATACTCCTCCATCTCCTTTATTTCATCATAAAACCACATGGACATGGCGCGGCCTCCGGTTATGTCCTGGGATGGCCTGTCCTGGCAGCCGCCAGGACATCCATGGATAACTCGAAAAGCTTTCCCAACACCTGGGAAGCCGAAACGGCAGCATCCAGATGTTTCAGGTGGGGCCCCTCGAAAGCATCATAAATCGCGGCCACCTTTTCCAGATAGGCCGGGACTTCGCTCACCTGGGAGGCCTCACCCCGGGCCTCCAAGCGGCGGGTCAAGGCCAGGTCGAGGGGCAAGGTAAAAATGACCACGAGGTCCGGCCGGGGCGCAAAGAGCTCGCTGTCCGCCAGGATTTCTGCAGGATCGATCCCCAGGGCCCCCTGGTAAGCCGCAGAAGAATAATAATACCGGTCGGTAATAACCGTCCAGCCTTTATCCAGGGCCGGTCGGATGGTTTTGGCCACGTGCTCCCGCCGGTCACTCTGGAAGAGATCCAGCTCCTCGGTGGGGGTCAAATGGCGCCGCCCCCCGGCCAGGTATTCCCGCAGCCGGAGCCCGACGGGTCCGAACGTGGGTTCCTGGGTAAGGAGCACCCGGCGCCCGAACCGAGTCAGGGTGGCAGCCAGACTCATGGCCTGAGTGGATTTTCCGGCCCCGTCCACGCCCTCCAGGGCGATGAGATACCCCCGCCCCATCTCCGATCGGGTTACCAAACTTCAGGAAAGGCTGCGTTGGCGTAAAGGTATTCCACCTTTTGCTTGTGGCCCAGCTCCATTTTGGCCATTTTTTCCAGGAAAGCTTTGGCATCCCCGGGAGGCTGAAGGCTGGCCAGCCGCTGGTAGAAATGGTAGGAGCCTTCCTCCCGCTTCATGGCCACCATCAAGGCCTCCTTGGGCGTCATATCAGGATTGATGGCCGGGGTTTTCATGACTTCCGCCAGGTGCGTATCCTGGGCCTGACCCACCAGGGTGCAACCCGTAGGAGTCAGACAGGACTCCAAAAAGGCCTTGTGCTCCAGTTCATCCTTGGCCAGCCATTCCAGGGTCTCCTTGGTATCCTTATGGGCGACAGCCTTGGCCAAGCGGTTATAAAACTCGTGGGACAACTCTTCTTGACGGATGGCCTGCTCGATCAGGGGCTTCAATTCAGCGTTCATTGAGGTTTCCTTCGTCTTTATTGAGTTTCCTGACTCTAACGTTAACTCATGGCAGCGGGGGAATCAAGCTCCAAAGACAAGGAGGGGGCCTGCGCCCCCTTCCTTTTTCCGCCCCCGGTTCCGGAGAAACAAGGAACTGAGGGGAATTTCCGTGAAAATCGTTACTCAGCTTTGATTTCGATGGCCTTGGGCTTGACCTCTTCCATCTTGGGAAGAACCACGGTCAACACCCCATTTTTGTAGGTAGCTTCCACTTTTTCCGCGTCCACCACCGCCGGGAGCTTCATGGCCCGGCTGAAGGAACCGTAGGTGCGCTCCACCATGTGATAGTTTTCGTCCTTTTCCTCTGTCTCGGCCTTTTTCTCTCCCTTAATGGTGAGGGTGTCGCCCACCATGGAAATCTCGATGTCCTTGGCTTCCATGCCAGGGATTTCGGCTTTGACCGTGATCTTGTCGCCGGTTTCCGAGACATCCACCGCCGGCAGCCAAGCTTCTTCTTCCAACCGGAAGGCCCGGCGCCCGGCGCCGAAATATTCATCCCAGAGGCGATCCATTTCATTGCGCAGGCGGGAGACTTCCCGAAAGGGTCTCCATTGTATGAGGTCCATACAACCACCTCCTAAATATTTTAAAATTAGTTGGAATTTCCAGTATTTAAGATAAGAATCCTGATCCTCCTTGTCAATATGCCCGCGAAAATTTCCAGGAGATTCTGCTTGAATTCACCGCCAAGGGATGGTAAAACTTGGTGCACCAATCTCCTGGGGAACCGGCCATGATCGCCGTAAGATTCGGGGTCAAGGCCTTCCCTCTATCAACAGGTTGACTACATGGAACTCCGGCACAAGGACCTCCTGGGCATGGCTGACCTCTCCGCCGAGGAGATTCAGTTTATCCTGGATACGGCTTCTTCTTTGAAGGAGATCTCCGCCCGGACCATCAAGAAGGTCCCCACCCTCCGAGGCAGAACCGTGGCGACGCTTTTTTATGAGCCCAGCACCCGGACCCGCATGTCCTTCGAGATTGCCGCCAAGCGCCTCTCCGCCGACACCGTCAATCTTACGGTTTCCGCCAGCAGCGCGGTCAAAGGGGAGGTCCTGGCGGATACGGCCCACAACCTCGAAGCCATGCGACCGGACCTGCTGGTCATCCGCCATCAGGCCTCGGGCGCGCCGCATTTTCTGGCCAAAAAGCTCAAATGCGGGGTTATCAACGCCGGAGACGGCCTCCACGAACACCCCACCCAGGCGCTCCTCGATCTGCTGACGATCCTGGATGCCAAGGGCCGGCTTGCCGGCTTGAAGGTTGCCATTATTGGTGATATCGCCCACTCCCGGGTGGCCCGCTCCAATATCCATGGCCTCACCAAGATGGGCGCCGAGGTGGTGGTGGCCGGCCCTGCCACCATGATGCCGCCTTACCTCGATACTCTGGGGGCCAGGGTGACCTATTCTTTGGAGGAAGCCGTTGAGGACGCGGACGTCATCATGATGCTGCGCCTCCAACTCGAGCGTATGGGGCAGATGTATCTTTCCACCCTGCGGGAGTACGCCACCCACTTCGGTTTGGCCCTGAGACATCTGGAATTGGCCAAAGAAGACGCCATCATCATGCACCCGGGGCCGCTGAACCGAGGGGTGGAAATCTCGCCGGAAGTGGCCGACGGCCCCCGCTCCGTCATCCTGGAGCAGGTGACCAACGGCGTGGCGGTGCGCATGGCAGTGCTCCTTTTGCTCATCGGCGGCGAAAAGGGGTAATTTGAGGGGAGGGCCGGGGGACCACATCTACCAGCAATGACCAGTGATCAGTGATCAGTGATCAGAATTAATTAAGGTAATTTATCAGCTTGATTACCTGTAATGGGCCAATCAATTACGTTTCTCGATGATAAGTAAGGGCTTGGAAGAGGGGTAAGGGTAATTGAGCTGTAACCCAAAAAGCTTAAGGCTTATTGCTTAAAGCTTAAAGCCAGTTACCCCCGGCGTCCTTTGTCAAAATCAATTTTTCCCAAAAGACGGAACCAGCCATGAGTCTTCTTATTTTCGGCGGCCTGGTGGTGGACCCGGCTCAGGGTCTGGAAGATGTACGGGACGTGTTGATCGAGGACGGCAAGATCGCCGTTCTGGAACCTCCGGGGACCATTCCTGTGGAAGGCCGGGAAGTCATCGATGCCCGGGATCTGGTAGTAGTCCCCGGCCTCATCGACATGCACGTCCACTTGCGGGAACCCGGGGAGGAATATAAAGAGACCGTGGAGACCGGCACTGCGGCCGCCGCCCGGGGCGGCTTTACCGGGGTGGCCTGCATGCCCAACACCAAACCGGTCAACGACAACGCCTCGGTGACCCGCTTCATTTTGGACCAGGCCGCCAAGTTCGGGCGGGCCCGGGTCCATCCCGTGGGGGCCATTTCCCAGGGCTCTTTGGGGACCCATTTGAGCGAATACGGCGAACTCAGGGACGCCGGTTGTGTGGCGGTCTCGGATGACGGCCAACCCGTCATGAATGCCCTGCTCATGCGCCGGGCCCTGGAATACGCCAAGACCTTCGGCCTGCTGGTGATTTCCCACGCCGAGGACTTAAATCTCAGGGGCGAGGGGGTGATGCACGAGGGCCAGGTGTCGGTGCGCCTGGGGCTGGCGGGCATGCCCGCGGCGGCGGAAGAAATCATGATATACCGGGACATTCGCCTGGCCCGGCTCACCGGGTCCCGGCTGCATATCGCCCACGTCAGCACCGCCGGCAGCGTGGCCATCATCAGGGAAGCCAAGCTGTCTGAGATGGGCATCACCGCGGAGGCCACACCCCATCATTTCACCCTCACCGACGAAGCGGTGGAGGGCTATGACACCAATGCCAAGGTAAATCCGCCCTTGCGGAGCGAGTGGGACAGAATGGCCATCCTGGAGGGCCTGACCGACGGCACCCTGGATGCCATCGCCTGCGACCACGCCCCTCACAGTGTCATGGAAAAAGACGTGGAGTTTGCCGAGGCGGGTTTCGGCCTCATCGGCCTGGAGACCTCTCTGGGCTTGAGCCTCAGGCTGGTGCACGAGGGGGTTTTGACCTTGGGCCAGCTCATTGCTAAAATGTCCACCAACCCGGCCCGCATCCTGCGCCTCTCCGGGGGGACCCTGGCGCCCGGCTCCCCCGCTGACGTTACCCTCATCGATATCAACCGGGAATGGACCGTGGACGCCAATACTTTCGCGTCCAGGAGCAGGAACTGTCCGTTTCAGGGGTGGAATCTGAAAGGTAAGGCGGTGATGACTATATGCGGCGGGAAGGCGATGGGTGGAAGGACTTAAGATCAGAAAAAATAATACCCTGGAGAGGGAGTTTTATTGCCTCTCGCTGCGGCAATTCTTCATCAAAAGAAATTTTTTTATCCCTATTCATTTAGGAATTAATTTTAAAATAAGTAAGATGATCAGCGGTGCCAAGCAAAATCTACTTCATGGACCTTCGAGCTTCCCTCAAGGAAACCAATTTCCAGAAGTTCGGCAAGCTCCTGAAGGCCCTGGAGGTGAAAAGCATTATCCAGCGCCGGAAAAAGCGGCCCCTCATTGCGGTGAAGATCCACTTCGGGGAAAAAGGCAACACCTCCTACATCCGCCCCAATTTCGTGCGCCTGGTGGTGGATGAGCTTTGGAACGGCGGGGCCAACCCCTTTCTCACGGACAGCAACACCCTGTACATCGGCACCCGCACCCAGGCCGTGAGCCATCTCACCACCGCCATCGAAAACGGCTTTGCTTACGCCGTCACCCGGGCCCCGGTAGTCATCGCCGACGGCCTCACCGGCAAGGCCGAAGTAGAGGTGGAGATCAACAAGGAGCAGTTCAAGAGCGTCTTTCTGGCCGAGGCCCTCTGGGAGGCTGAGGGTCTGGTGGCCCTGACCCACTTCAAGGGCCACGAAATGGCGGGCTTTGGCGGCGCCCTCAAAAACCTTTGCATGGGCGGCGCCTCCCGCAAAGGCAAGATGGCCCAACACAGCAACATCTCGCCGGTGATCACCGAAAAGAAGTGCACCGGCTGCGGCGAATGCGTGGCTCACTGCGCGGTGGAGGCCATTCATATCAACCCGGAGACCGAAAGGGCGGTCATCGATCCCAAAACCTGCGTGGGTTGCGCCGAGTGCATCGCTGTGTGTCCTTACGGCAACATCCAGATTCAGTGGAACGAAACCATCCCGGTGTTCCTGAAAAAAATGATGGAATACGCTTACGGGGTCATGCTCAGTAAAAAGGACCGGGCCTTGTTCATCAACTTCGTCACCCAGGTATCCCCGGAATGCGACTGCTACGGCTACAACGATTTCCCCATTGTGGGGGACATCGGCATCCTGGCCGGCACCGACCCCGTGGCCATTGACCAGGCCTGTGTCGACCTGGTGAACCAGGCCCCCGGCCTCCACGGCTCCCGACTGAAGGACTTCTCCCCCGGGGTGGATAAATTCAAAGACATTTACCCCCATATCGACTGGCCTCTGCAACTGGAATACGCCGAACACCTGGGCCTGGGGACCAGGGAGTATGAGTTGGAGAAGGTATGAGTTACTTGGGTGAGGGGGCTAAGGGGCGGTGGCCCCTTACCCCCTCCCCCAAACCCCCTCCCCCAATCCCTTAAGGGGGATTGGGAGGGGAGCTGGAGGGGGAGAAACACAGGCGAGACGCCTGTGCTCCCGGTTAAAGGATGGAGGGGAGGGCGGGGGGCCTTGTGATCCCCCGGCCCTCCCCTCAAACCCATAGGAGCCCCAAATGCAACCCATTGCCCCGTTGATGATGGAGCATCGGCTTATTGAGCGCATGGTGAGCCTCATGCGCCAGGAACTGGAGCGTATCCGGGCGAACATTTTAGTGGACCCGGAGTTCGCCTTTGTGGACCCGATATTTATTGACACTGCGGTGGATTTTCTGTGGGTTTACGCACACAGGTGCCACCATGGGAAGGAAGAGAAAATCCTATTTGCGGAGTTGGCCAACAAGGATCTCGCCCCGGACCTGAAAAAGATCATGGACGACCTCACCGAGGAGCATGTCCGAGCCCGGGAATACACCAAGGAACTGGTCAAAGCCAAGGAGAACTATCTCAGGCAGGAACCGGACGCGGCGAATCAGATTTTATCTTATTTGGACAAGCTCACCGCCATGTATCCCAAGCACATCATCACGGAAGACCAGCACTTTTTCATTCCTTGCATGGAATACTTCACGGCTCCGGAAAAAGACGCCATGCTTTCGAAGATGTGGGAGTTTGACCGCCGGATGATTCACGAGAGGTATGAAGGGGTGGTGTCGGCCATCGAAAACCGCCATGCCTGCGGCCTGGAGCACAAATAAACCTCACTCCTCCGAAGACTTCAGCAGATTGACAAACATGCCGGCGGTAAAGTGATCGGGGGGAAGCTGCTCTTTCACCCAGGCTACCAATTGGGCGAAGGTCCTGGCCCAAGCCTCGGTGTGGTCCTGACCGGTTATCAGATGGGCCAATTCGTGGCAGAGGGTGGCGAGACGGAGGCCCGAGGCATAGAGCACGATGACCCCATCCCGGTGGTCGGCCTCGGCCATCAGGAGCTTTTTATCCTTTAGGAAGTCAAAGGGTCCTTCCACCAAGGGGGGCGAAGCCGCCGTGGTCAGGGTCGGCGGCGGATAGCCGAAGGCCTGACAAATACGGCGGTTCCAATGGACGATTTCCTCCAAGGATTGCAGATCCAAGAGCCGGCGGTCATACCTGTGACACTGGTCGCAAAAGATGTCTCCGTCGCAGACCAGATCGCCGTGACAGGCGGGGTCAAGGGTTTTGCCGCATTTGGGACAGTGCACCGAACTTTTCCCACAAATTTCTCAAGGTTGCTCAATTCTACCTCTTAATCCTGTTATAATCAAAAACTATGTCTGGAAAAGTCTACTTGGTGGGCGCCGGGCCCGGGGACCCGGGCCTGATGACCGTGAAGGGCCAGAAACTCCTGGCCCGGGCGGACGTCATCGTCTATGACCAGCTGGCCAGCCCGGAACTCCTCCACCAGGCGCGGCCCGGGGCCGAAATCATTTATGTGGGGAAAAAAGCCGGGGCTCACACCCTGCCCCAGGGGGGCATCAATGAGCTTTTGGTGGACAGGGCCAAGGCCGGCTTCATGGTGGTGCGCCTCAAAGGCGGCGACCCCTTTGTTTTCGGCCGGGGGGGCGAGGAAGCGGAGGCCCTGGCAGCCGCGGGGGTGCCTTTCGAGGTGGTGCCCGGGGTCACCTCCGCGGTGGCGGTGCCGGCCTATGCCGGGATCCCCGTGACCCACCGGGACCACACCACCCTGGTCACCTTCGTCACCGGCCACGAAGACCCCACCAAGCCGGAGAGCACCATCCCCTGGGACAACCTGGGAGCCAACCCCGGGACCCTGGTCTTTCTCATGGGGGTCAAGAATCTGGCGGAAAACTGCCGGAGGCTGGTGCAGGCCGGGCGGCCGCCTGACACGCCGGCCGCGGTGATTCAGTCCGGCACCCTGCCCACCCAGCGCACCGTGTCGGGAACACTGGCGGACATGGCCGACAGAGCCCAGGAGGCCGGTATTCAGCCCCCGGCCATTTTGGTGGTGGGGGGCGTGGCGGCTCTCCGGGAGCGTCTGGCCTGGTGGGAGAAACGTCCCCTGTACGGCAAGACCGTAGTGGTTACCCGCACTCGGGAGCAGGCCAGCGCCTTGGTGGAACTTTTGTCCGCAGCGGGGGCCCGGTGTTTGGAGGTGCCCACCCTGGAAATCATCCCCCCCGATGACCTCGGCCCCTGGGATAGGGCCTTGGAGCACCTGCCCGATTATGCCTGGGTGATTTTCACCAGCGCCAACGGCGTGGCGGCCTTTTTTCAGAGGCTGTTCGACAAGGGCTTGGATGTGCGGGCCCTGGGCAAGGCCAAGCTGGCGGCCATCGGCCCGGCCACGGCCCAGGCCCTTCGGGAGCGGGGTCTGGTGGCCGACGTGGTGCCGGCCCGCTTTCAAGCGGAGGACCTGGCCGCGGCCCTCTTACCCCAAATCGCCCCCGGCTCCCGGGTGCTCTTGGCTCGGGCCCAGGCCGCGCGCGAGGTGTTGCCGGAAATCCTGGCCCAGGCCGGGGTTCAGGTGGAGGTGGCGCCGGTTTACCAGGCCAGACAGCCCGCCGGCATCCCCGCCGAGGCCCGTCCCGATATCGACTCCGGCCGGATTGACCTCCTCACCTTCGCCAGCTCCGCCACGGTGCATAATTTTGCCGCGCTGGTGGGCCGGGAAAAATTTCAGGAACTGGCCCAAACCGCAGTAGTGGCCGCCATCGGGCCCATCACCGCCGCCACCCTGCAGGAATACGGCGTCACTCCCCAGATTCAGCCCGAGGACTATACCATTCCCGCTTTGGCCACAGCAATCGTAGAATTCTTTGCCCACAACAAACGATAACCGGATCTTAGCAAAGTTTGCCCTACTTTTCCAGGGAAATTTGTGCTACCATGCCGCCCATAAGGCAATATGGCTGATAAAAGAGGAATCTTTTCTGGATTTAACTCGGAAAGAGAGGTCCTTAAGACCATTTTTTGACTGCGGAGCCCATGCCTACTGCATAATCTCGGGTTGATCCTCGAAAGACGAGCTGCGAACTTTTGGATTTCTCTCATGAGTGAGCTTGGTATCATCACCCTTCAAGTTCCGATCTTGCTGACGGTGGCTGTAGGGTGGTTGATCGTGCGGATACGGCTTCTGGAGGCCTCGCGCGCCGATGTCCTTACCACCCTGTTTCTTCACGTGTTCGCACCGGCACTCATTGTCTCGCTGTTGGCGAAACAACAGCTTGCCTCCCTCTTAGACACCTCATTCATCCTTGCGACCCTTTTCCTGATGCTTGGACTTTACGGCGGACTATTCGTGGTAAATGTGGTCCTGCTGAGACGCGGACTTGGTGTCAGCGCGTTTTCTGCCTTTGCCGGAACCAAATTTAACACGGTGGTCGTCGGCTTGCCGGTTCTGCTCGCCAATCTCGGTCACCACGCCATCATTCCAACAATTATCAACCTAGTGGTCGCCTACTTCACAATACTGCCACTCACGCTCATCCTGTCAGACTTCTCACGATCGGGCAGTTTAACGGGAGAAGCCGCTTTGGGCGTGGTCCTGGCCGCTATGAAAAAGATGATTACTCATCCGCTGGTTGTCGCAACCATGTTGGGCCTGCTCCTTGCCGGTACGGGGGTTGTCTTGCCCGGTTGGCTCGATAAGACGCTGCTGACATTGGGGAGTGCTACTATCCCGTCGGCCCTCTTCGCCGTCGGCATGGCGCTCAGTGCTCCTTCCATCCGGGAGAACGCAGCCGAGATCGCCGGGATCTCAGCGGTGCGGGTGATCCTTTCGCCGGCTCTGGCGCTTGTTGTCGCGAAGTTGTTCAGGCTCTCGCCGGTATTTGCCATCGCCTTGGTCGTCTCGTTCAGCCTCCCGACGGCGAAAATGGTGCTTCCGCTCGCCGAGGAGCACGGGACCTACGTGGAGCAGACCGCGGGTATTATTGCTGTAACCACGGCCTCCCTGGTCGCCGTATTACCGGTTGTCATCTGGGTCTGCGAGCGATTTTGGCCAGGCGTCGTGGGTGTGGTGACTCTAACAAAGCCTTGAAGAACATTAAATGGGTTTGGTCGTAGTTTTTCGAGGCCTTTTTGAGAACTTGGGAATGTTTCAGGCGAGGACCTGGGGTCAAGATATGATAATCAGTGAACTATAGCTTACTTGTTCTCACTGCCAAGGTCTTGGTGGGCAAGCATCCGGAGGCGCATCAGCAGAAAAAATTCTTGACAATAGGCCTAAAGCGGGCTTAGATTATTTTTAGAAATAAAGGGGATTGAACCCCTTCCCTCTATTTTTTTGGGGTTCTATTTTGAGAAATCTTTCACAAAATTCCAGCTAAAAGAGAGCGGCCCCTCCCGGCCAGGAAAAAAGCCGCTCTCCCTGGGACCACAGCACCAAGTCCACGGCCCCGACTCCTTTTCTACCAGAGCCGGGGTCCCTTGTCAAAACTCCAGCCAGGGGGAAAGGAGACACAAATGCAGGTTAGCAAATGGGGCAGGCTGGCGATTTTGGTAGGATTATCGCTGGCATTTTTGGCCTCGGGGGTATCAGGGGAAGAGCAAACCGAGCCTTCCCTGGGGAAGGAAGAAACGGCGGCAGTTACCAAGGAAGCACCGGAGAAACTGCCCACCATCGAGGTGGTGGCGCCCATAGAACCGGGACCCGCCCGCACCGTGATCAAGCAAGAGGACATGACTCTCGCCCCTTATCAGAATCTGCCGGGCTACTTGGAAAATCAAGCCGGCATTGATTTGACCCGGGTGTCCTTGTTGGGGGAAAAAAACCGGCAGGTGGTGATTCGGGGGTTTGACGAGTCCCGCTATCAGGTCTATCTCAACGGACGCTCCATCAAGGGTGTGGGGGTGTATGGCGGCTATTTTGTGGACTGGTCCACCCTGTCCCTGGCCGGCCTGGAGAGCGTGGAGATTATCCGGGGGGCCCAATCCGCGGAATACGGCAACACCCTGGGGGGAGTGGTCAATATCACCACGGTCAAGGGCAGTAAAAAGCCGAAGTTGGCCTTTGACGCCAGTTACGGCAGTTGGGACACCCAGAACTACCGCTTGGCCCACACCGGCAGCCATGGCCCGCTGGAGTACGCCATATCCGGGAACTTCGGCAGAACCACCGGCTACTTGCGAAACAACTTTGTCCGTCCTTCCCAGGATTACAACGGCAAGTTCACGTACCACTGTCCCTGGGACATGAGCATTACCCTGGGGGCTCGATACAGCGCCCAGAACACCGGCATGATTGTGGCCAACCGGGCCTTTTTGCCCTTCTACAATCCGGACCATCCCAGCAGCGACGGCGATATCCTCTTCGGACCAGAGCCGCCGTTTTGGGGGTTCAAACCCGGTCCAGGAGGCGGTCCAGGATATGATTACGGCGACAACAGCTTTGTCGATCGCCGGCGCTTCGAAATCGACCTGGCGGTGAAGCAAAAACTCTGGAAGGGCGAGGTGGAGGGCAACCTGTTCTACTTTCAGACGGCCCGGCGAGATAAATTCTATGCCTTAAATAACAACGACCTGCTCATCCTGGAACGGCACAGCCTGGATGAAGACTCCTGGGGCTGGAATCTCAAGACCAACCAAACCTTCGGCAAGGTGCGGCTCGGCTTCGGTCTGGAAGGCAACTATTTGGGTTACGGTGCCTTGACCAATGATTTCTATGATCCGGCCTATTTCCGGTTTGCTCCCTCCAGCAGCGGCGCCAATAAGAACGCCGAGCGGATTTACGGCGGCTTCATCGATGCCAAAATGTTCTTGGCCAAGTGGTGCGAACTCTACCTGGGCCTGCGCTATGACAACTACTTCGCCGATAAGTACCTGATCAGCACTACTGGTACCGTGGTGCCACCGTTGCGCCGGGATTTCCTCAGCCCCAAAAGCACCCTCATCATTCGGCCCACGGAGACCACCGAAGGGTTTATCTCCATCAACTTCGCGTCTCGGTTCCCCACCATCCCGGAGGTATATTGGTTCGGCAACGGCTACATCCCTTCTGACCGGGGGCCGGTGCTGGAGCCGGAATTCGGCATGCAGTATGAGGCGGGGATCACCCAAGAATTTCCCTACAATGGCAAACTGCGGGTACGGGGCTATTACTACGACATCAACAATTACATTCGCACCGTCTACGGCTTTCGCCCCAGCCGGGTGGTGTACAACATCGACCTCGTCTTACTCCGAGGCGTGGAAGTGGAGGGGCAGATCGGCTTGCCTTATAACCTGACGGCCTTTGCCAATTACACCTGGCAGCAGACCACCACCAGCCCTGACCCTTTGGGAGGAAATGTCCGCCGGCTGGCGGAATATCCGGAACACAAGGCCAATATCGGCCTGAAATACCAAAACCCCAAGGGGGCTGAAGCCAAACTTTACGTGCGTATGGTTTCCCAGCGCTACGAACCACAGGTGCTGGTGAACTCTCAGAATCAGGTTATCGGCAGCTTCCTGCGGCGCATGAAGGGCTTTTTCACCCTCAATCTGGAGGGCCGCTACCCGGTGGGCAACTGGAAGGGCTTTACCGGCTATGTTTACGGCGGCGTGAGCAACCTGACCGGGGAATTTTACGAAGAGACCGCCGGATTTCCGATGCCCATCCAGACCATCTACGGCGGCATCCAAATTAGAAACTAATGGGCTATCTGATCAGGAGACGACGATGATCCTCAAACCGTTTAAACGAGAAGCCTACCTTCCCCTGCCGGTGACTTTTATTTCCACCATCAGCGAGACCGGGGTTCGTAACATCGCGCCCTATTCCTGTGTGATGCCGGTGCTGCGGCCCCTGGACCTAGTCTGTCTGGCTTCGGCCCTGAAAAGGGATACCCTGGCCAATATCCGGGCCACGGGGGAATTTGTCATCAACCTGGCAGGGGTCGACATGGCCGACAAGGTGATCCCCACCGCCCGCTTTAGCCCGCCGGAAGCTGATGAATTCGAGTTGGCCGACCTCACGGCCAAGCCCTCGGTGCAGGTCAGGGCCCCCGGCATCATGGGCTGCTACGCCTGGATGGAGTGCCGGCTCTACAAAGAGTATGCCGAGCCCCAGTATGTTTTGATTATGGGCCAGGTGGTGCACCTGGAAGTGGCCGATGAAGTCTATCAGCCGGACGGCTCCTTGAATCTGGAAAAGGCCCGGCCCCTGATGATGACGGGCAGCAATCGGGGCATGAAATACTGCCGGGCGGTGGACCTCCACCGGTTGGACCCTTTCGGGGCCATGTTCCCCGATGGCAAAGACCCCCTGGCCTCAAAATATGAAGACTAACCCTATCCTGACTAAAGGAAAGTTCCCTAAGGGGAGGTAAAGACATGCACGAATTTGCCGAAGCCCGGGAAGTCATGGAGACCATGATCCGGGGCAATGATCTGGAGGGCCTGCTGAGGCAGGTGGAACACATCCACGGCCACCTGTGCCCTGGGGTCAGTTTGGGGGTGAAGGCCGGGCATTACGCCATGAAGGCCATGGATCGCCCCAACACCGGCATGGAGGAAGTCGTGGCCATCGTGGAGTGTAATAATTGTTTCACCGACGGCATCCAGGTGGTGACCGGCTGCACCTTTGGAAACAACGCCTTGATTTATAAGGACCTGGGGAAGACGGCCGTAACCATGGCCCGCCGGGAGGATGGCTTTGCCGTGCGCCTGGCGGTAAGACCCGATTATTTCCAGGAAATGATGTCCCGCTACCCCATCGCCGGCCCCCTCTTCCAGAAGATCGTGGCGGAGCGCCAGGGCACCCCCGAGGAGAAGCATCACTTCCAGCATGTTTGGCACAGCATTTCCTACAAAGAGCTGGCCGCGCCTGTGGAAGAGCAGTTCACCATCACCCGCCTCACTATAGAGGTACCCGAGTATGCCCCCATTTTTGCTTCACAGGTGTGCAGCGGGTGCGGCGAATCGGTCATGGAAAGCCGGGTGCGCCTGCGTGAGGGCCAGCCCTATTGTCTCACCTGCGCCGGGGAGGATTATTTTTTGTTAACCGGCCACGGCATGACCATGACTCGGGACGGCGTCCATGGCTAAAAAAATCCTCTGGCTGGTGCCTCTGGTCCTGATTTTGGCCGGGATCGGTCTCTATTCGGCCGGGGGCGGCACCCCCCCGCAGCAGCATTATCTCATCGGTGACCCCCAGGGGGATTGGGGGTTTCCCTCTCCCTTTGCCCATAACCCCCGGGGGCCGGGGTACCTGCGCGTTTCCTTTCTCTTCGACACCCTGATCTGGAAAGACGCCAAGGGCTTCATCCCGGCCTTAGCCGAGACCTGGGAATACCAGGAGTCTCCTCCGGCCTACGTGTTCCACCTGCGGCCGGGGGTAATCTGGCACGATGGGAAACCCCTGACCGCCGTTGATGTGGCCTTCACCATCGATTATCTCAAAAAGCACCCCCATCCCTGGGTGGACATCCGGCCCATTCAGAAAGTGGAGGTGCTCGACCCCCATACCGTGCGCCTGGTTCTCAGTCAGCCTTATGCCCCGTTTTTGGAGGAAGTCGCTGGCACCATGTTTATCCTGCCCCGGCACATCTGGGAGCAGGTGCAGGACCCGCGCCGATTTCATGATGCCCGGGCCACCATCGGCAGCGGTCCCTATAAGTTGGCGGAATACCGCCGGGAACACGGCCTTTATCGCTTTGTGGCCTTTGATAAGTATTACCAGGGCAAGCCGGTAGTGCCGGAAATCAGTTTCGTCCAGGTGGGAAATGAACTCGTGGCCTTGAAGGGCAAAGCAGTGCAGGCTGCGGCCGTTCCGCCGGAAGCCGTCCCGGAACTCAAGGCCCAGGGCTTTACGGTGGTTTCCCTGCCTCATTTCTGGTGCCTGAAGCTGCTGTTCAATCACGGCAAATTTCCCCAACAAAAACTGGCGTTTCGCCAGGCCCTGGCCCACGCCCTCAATCTGCCGGAATTGGTGGCCCAAACCTTGCGCGGCCACGGTCAGCCAGGTTCCCCCGGTCTCCTGCCCCCCGACAGCCCCTGGTATTCTGCTCCCCAGACGACCTACCCTTCTGATCCGGCGGCCGCCGCCCGTTTGCTCGCCTCTCTGGGGTATCAAAGGACCCCAAAGGGATGGGAGCAGCAAGGACAGATCCTGGAGCTGGAGCTGCTCAGCGGCCCGCGTTACGGGCGGGAGGCGGAATATTTGAAAAAGGCCTTCCAGAAAATTGGCGTAAACGTGCGCCTGCGCCAGGTGGATCATTCCATTTTGGATCAACGGGTGAAAACGCAACAGTTTGACCTGGCCCTCTCCGGGCATGGCGGTCTCGGTGGCGACCCCAAGATCATCTATGATATGTCCCTTGGGCCTTTGGCCGCGGAGTTTTTAGGTGGGTATCAGCCTTCTCCGAAGTTAGCCCAACTGCTGAGGGACCAGCTTCATACTTTGGACCAAGCCGAGCGGCGGCGGCTGGTGGCTCAAATCCAGGAGCAACTGGCTCAGGAACTCCCTAATCTGGTGTTGTACTATCCCACCTGGTACCTCGGTCACGACGGCCGCATCCCCTGGTTTTTTACCAAGGGGGGCATCGCCAAGGGTATTCCCACATATTTCAATAAGATCGCCCTTCTGCCTAAGGCAGCATCTTCTTCCCCATGAGTCGCGTTCTGGGATATCTCTTTGTGCTGATTTTCATCCTGGGGCTCAATTTCGCGCTGCCGCGTCTTCTGCCCGGAGACCCCTTAACCGCTCTGGTGGGGGAACAAGACCTTATTATCACTCCGGAATATCGCCAGGAGCTGAGGCAGCGTTACGGTTTGGACCAGCCTTTATCGCAGCAATTCGTGCAGTATGTGGACCACCTGCTCCACGGCGACCTGGGGTATTCGTTTTATCATCAAGCCCCGGTCTCAGCGGTCATCGGCCCGGCCCTGCTCTGGACTGCTCTCCTGTGTGGCGTGAGCTTCCTCCTCAGCACCTTTTTGGGGGTCTGGCTGGGGGTGGAACTGGCCATTCAGCGCACCCGGTCCTGGGCTGCCGCGGCCGTGGGCTGCTGCCTGGTCCTGGAATCCTTGCCGGGTTTTCTGGTGGGGATGGCCTTGTTATTGATTTTCAGTCTGAAGCTCGGCTTGTTTCCCTTTTTCGGCGCCCTGGAGGTTATTCCCCAGGTCAGCCGGCCGGGGGGGTTTGAGTTGGATGTCCTCTGGCACCTGGCTCTGCCCACCTTAACCCTGATGATGGCCGAGCTCCCGAGTGTGGCCTTGCTGGTCCGGGCCAGCATGCTCAAGGTACTCCAGGCCCCCTTTGTGCTGGCGGCCCGGGCCCGGGGTCTGGGGGAGGCCCGGATCAAATATCGCTACCAGGCCCGCAACGCCCTGCTGCCTCTCATCACCCGCCTGGGAATTCGCTTCGGTATTCTCTGGGCCGTAGCGTTGCCGGTGGAAGTGGTTTTTGCCTACCCCGGGGCGGGGCAGCTCTTGTTTCAGGCCCTCCTGAAGCGGGATTACCCCCTTATTCAAGGGCTCCTGCTGGTGAGCATCCTGGCGGTCCTGGCGGGAAACGCCCTGGCCGAGTGGGGATACCGGTGGGCTGACCCGAGGATAAGAAGCCAGGCCTAAAAATCGAGGTAACTATGGAGAATAGCCGGAATAGAGGGCTCAAATTTTCCCGCCCGGGACTCATCCGCCGCTATCCCGTAGTTTTCGCCGGGGCCGTCCTGTTGGCGGTTATTGTGCTCCTGGCCCTAGCCGGCCCCTGGCTTTATCCCTATAACCCCTGGGAATATGTGGGGAAACCCCTGGAGCCACCCTCTTGGGCGCACCCCCTCGGCACCAACGACGTGGGCCAGGACCTTCTGAGCGAATTGATTTACGGGACGCGAACCTCCATGGTGATTGGCCTCTCGGTGGGCCTCATCGGCGTTCTGGTCAGCCTGATGCTCTCCTTGAGCAGTGTGCTGCGAGGGGGGATATGGGACTTTACCCTCATGCGCCTGGTGGACGCCTGGTTGACCATCCCCCCTCTCCTGTTGGTGCTGCTCATTGTGGCCTTCGTGCCGCCCCGGGTGTCGGTGTTGATCCTGGCCTTGAGCCTTTTTTCCTGGGCCAGCAGCACCCGGATTCTCAGGTCCCAGGGTTTGGAGATCAAGGGGGAGCTCTATGTGGAAGCCGCCCTGGCCATGGGCGCCTCCGCCCCGTATCTGGCCAGGCGGCATTTCCTCCCCGGCCTTTACCACCTTCTGATCCTGAGCTTTCTCGTCCAAACCAGAAGGGCCATCCTGCTGGAGTCCTCGCTGGCCTTTCTGGGGCTGGCAGACCCCCAGCATAAAAGTTGGGGCATTATGATCCAGTATGGTATGAAATTTATGGCTCTGGGTGATTACTGGTTGTGGTGGCTGCTCCCCCCGGCTCTGGCCCTGGGTCTTACCTTAGTGAGCCTGGCCCTCATCGGCTTCGGCCTGGAGAGCCAATTCGAACCGACCCTGCGGTCTTGAACTTCCAAAGTTATTAGAGATTGGTATTCTGCAGCAAATCCGTTTAAAATCTGAGTCGCCATAGTGGAGATCGAAGCATGACCATTGAACTAAAGCCCATAGGTTTTGTGGAGCATCAGGCCGCGTCGGTCCCCCGGCACTGCAGCGTCTCCAGCGTGGAGGGCAGGTTGGTCATCGATCCCCAGTACCAGGAAGGCTTGCGGGACATCCAGCCGGGCCAGCATCTCGTGGTAATCTTCCATTTTGACCGCAGCCCGGCCTTTACCCCGGACCGCCTGGTGCAAAAACCGCCCCATCGCAGTGAAAATCTCGGGGTCTTCAGCATCTGCTCCCCCTTCCGGCCCAATCCCCTGGGGCTCTCCGTCGTTGAAGTCCTGGAAGTCAAAGACAACGTCATCCTGGTAAAGGGCCTGGATATGCTGGACGGCACCCCCATCCTGGACCTGAAACCCTTTGTCCCCCCGGCGTCTGAGGAATAAGGCTCGGGGTCTGAGGAACGTGGGATAAGACGAGAAACCAAATCTCACACCTTCTTTTCTAGAAGCTAACTTGAAAAGTTTTAAGCAGATGTAGGGGGCAGGCGCCCCGCCTGCCCCTGGACAGCCAAGGGCGGCTGTCCCTACATAAAAATGCTTTTCATGATTTTCGGGTGAGCCAACTGCTCATGAGCAACTGTTCCAAAACCACAAGATTCGGATTCTGTCAAATCTGAGCGAAGCACATCCCGCCAGTCTGCTTTGGCGGTGGCCGTCGGCGCACAATTTACGAAGGTCCCGGGGCGGCGCGCAACCGGAGACCAAGCGCACGCACAACCTTGAGCACGGTGGCAAACTCTGGGTTGCCTTCGGGCGACAACGCCTTGTAAAGGCTCTCACGTCCTAAACCAGTCTCTCGGGCGATGTGCGCCATTCCCTTGGCGCGGGCAATGTCCCCCAAGGCGGCTGCCACCAAAGCCGGGTCGCCTTCTTCCAGGGCGGCTTCCAAATAGGCGGCCATGTCCTCAGCGGTTTCAAGATGTTCCGCTGCGTCCCAAGGTCGAGTTTTAATCTTTGCCATAACAGTCTCCTAAAGCTTTTGCGCCAGTTCTCGGGCTGTCTTGATATCCTGGTCTTGTGTGTGCTTGTCGCCGCCAGCGAGCAGGATCACTAAAGTCTGCCCACGTTGGACGAAGTAAACCCGGTATCCGGGACCATAATCGATACGCAATTCCGAGACTCCCCCTCCCACCGGCTTCACATCCCCTGGATTGCCCAGCGACAGGCGACGGATACGCACATCGATGCGTGCCCGTGCTTGCCGGTCCCGCAAGCTATTAAACCATTTAGAATATACCTCGGTCTGGCGAATTTCCAGCATGCCTCGATTGTATCCCTTAGGATACACTAGGGCAAGAAAAATATTTTGTCAATTACACCGGTGGGACAAGCAGTTTCTTCCTCTATCTGTACCCCAGAAAAAGTAATAGATGTCTCGATATCTTTACGTGATAATAAAGTAATGCCTAAACAAGCTCATCCTTCTCCATCATTTGGTCAGGCTCACCGTCGCATCGATTATAAAGCCGAACTCAACCCGGCCCAGTATCAGGCGGTGACGGTGACGGAGGGGCCGGTGTTGGTTATCGCCGGGGCGGGGAGCGGCAAGACCCGGACCCTGGTTTATCGCCTGGCCTATCTGGTGGACCAGGGGGTGGACCCGGCCCAGATTCTGCTCCTGACCTTCACCCGCAAGGCCAGCCGGGAGATGCTCACCCGGGCGGCGGATTTATTACAACGCCCCCTCACCCAGGTCATGGGGGGGACGTTCCACTCGGTGTGCTACCACTGGCTGCGGCAATACGGCAAACTCCTGGGCTACCCCGAGGGCTTCACCGTCATGGACCGGGACGACCAAGGGCACCTGCTGGCCCTGCTGAAGGAGCAGTTGGGCCTGAAAGGCATGTCCGGCCCCTTCCCCCGCAAAGAAACCCTGGCCGATATCCTAAGCGCCGCGGTCAATAAAAATCTGTCCCTGGAAACAATCCTGGCCCGGGACTATTCCCAGTTTCTGGAACAGCGGCCGCACCTCAAGCGGATGGCCGCGGCCTACCAGGACGAAAAGCGCCGCCTGGGCCTCATGGACTACGACGATCTCCTCCTGGAAGGCCGCCGCCTGTTGCAGGACCACCAAGACGTGCGCCAGGGTCTTTCGTCTCGCTACCGCTACATCATGGTGGACGAGTACCAGGACACCAACCACCTCCAGGCGGAACTGGTGCGCTTGCTAGCCTTTACCCACCAGAACGTCATGGCCGTGGGGGACGACTGCCAGTCCATTTATTCCTTCCGGGGGGCCAATTTCCGCAACATCATGGACTTCCCGGCGCTGTTTCCCGGCGCCCGGATCATCAAACTGGAAGAGAACTACCGCTCCACCCAGCCCATCCTGGACCTGGCCAACGAGGTCATTGCCGGGGCCCGGGAAAAATACACCAAATGCCTGTTCAGCCGCCAACCCGACGGCCTGCGGCCCCGCCTTTACCGGGCGGCCAGCGAAAACGAGCAGTCCCGCCTGGTGGTGGCCCAGGTGGAGGACCTGAACAGCCAGGGCATCCCCTTAAACAAGATGGCCGTCCTCTTCCGGGCGGGTTACCACTCCTTTGACCTGGAAATCGAGCTGACCCGCCGGGGCCTGCCTTTCATGAAGTACGGCGGCTTCAAGTTTATGGAGAGCGCCCACGTCAAAGACCTGCTCTCCTACCTGCGGGTGGTGACCAACCCCCGGGACACCCTGAGTTGGACCCGCCTGCTGACACTTCTCCCCGGCGTGGGCCGTCAGACCGCAGCCAAATTCACCGGCACTATCAAAGCGGGTTTCACCCTGGATAAGGCAGTGGCCGCGCTGAACAAACAGCGCCAGGCTTCCCTCAAAGAGCTGGCCGAAGTCCTCTCCGAGATCAACTCCCAGTCCCAAACCCTCCTGAGCCGCCTTAATCTGGCCCTGTCCCACTACGAGCCCCTGATGCACAACCGCTTTGACGACTACCCTAAACGGACCCGAGACCTGGAACACCTCCTCACCATCACGGCGCGCTACCGGGAAATCAGGAGCTTTTTGAACGACCTGTCCCTGGATCCCCCCGCCAGCCTGGCAGATATCACCTCCCCCACCCATGACTTCCTGACCTTATCCACGGTCCACTCCGCCAAAGGCCTGGAATGGGAAGCGGTTTTCATCATCTGGGCCGCGGAAGGCCGGTTTCCCGGCTTTTACTCCCTGGACAGCGAAGAAGACGAAGAGGAGGAGCGCCGCCTCATGTATGTGGCCGTCACCCGGGCCAAGCGCCAACTGGCTATCATTTTCCCCCACCTCGGGTATAATAGAAGCATCGGTATGACCATCAACAGCCCCTCCCGCTTCATCGAAGGCCTCCCCCGCACCATCCTGGAACCCTGGCGGGTGGAGGTGGAGGAGGAGTGAATAGTTTTGTGGGGGGAGGGCCGGGGACGTAGGGGCGGGGTAACCCCGCCCCTACCTGCCCTCTCCCCTGCCCCACCTCAATCGAGAGAAATGCCATGTGGGAACCGGTTTATTTGGAGACGCATCGACAGGGTTTGCTGCGGCAGAAGGCCGAGGCGGCCCAGGACATCTTGAATCAGTGCAATTTATGCCCGCATAACTGCCTGGTGGATCGGCACCACGGGGAATTGGGCGTCTGCCGCACCGGGGATAAGCCGGTGGTTTCCTCATATGGCCCCCATTTCGGCGAGGAGGACCCCCTGGTGGGGCGCAACGGCTCGGGAACCATTTTTTTCGCGCACTGCAATCTTTTCTGCATCTTTTGCCAGAATTGGGAGATCAGCCACGGCGGCGAAGGGGAGGAGATCACGGCCCGGGATTTGGCCGCCATTATGATTCATTTGCAACAGCGGGGCTGTCACAACATTAATTTCGTCACCCCCAGCCATCAGGTGGCCCAGATCCTGGAAGCTCTGCCCCTCGCCATCGAAGCCGGCCTGAACGTCCCCCTGGTGTACAACTCCGGGGGCTACGACGCGGTGGACACTCTGAAGCTCCTGGACGGCGTGGTGGACATCTACATGCCCGATTTCAAGTTTTGGGAACCGGAGGTGGCCGAGCGCCTCTGCACCGCCAAGGACTATCCGGAAAAGGCCCGGGAAGCGTTTAAAGAGATGCACCGCCAGGTGGGGGACCTGGTGGTGGATAAACAGGGCGTGGCCCAACGGGGGCTTCTGGTGCGGCATCTGGTGCTTCCCGACAACCTGGCCGGCACCAAAGAAGTCATGAAATTTTTAGCCCAAGAGCTGTCCCCCAACACTTATGTCAATGTCATGGCTCAGTACCGCCCTTGCGGCAGGGCGTTTGAGCACCCCCCACTGGATCGCTTTCCCAGCCGGGAGGAGCTGGTCGAGGCGCAAGAGGCCGCCCGACAAGCCGGCCTCACCCGCCTGGACCGGCGGGAGAAGCTGTTCCGGTGGTTGTGAGGGATGTTGTGGGGGAGGACCGGGGGAACGGCGGTTCCCCGGCCCTCTTCCCCAAAAATCCATATACTCAAGCTACTTATGAGCGGTGATATATACGTCATCGGCGACGTTCACGGGTGCCTGGCGCCCTTGAAGCGTCTGTTGGAGAGTCTTGAGCCTGACCTCCACCAGGATCGGCTCCTTTTCGTGGGGGATTATATCGACCGGGGGCCGGATTCCCAGGGGGTGGTGGACTACATTTTGGCCCTCAAGGCCCGGTATCCGGCCGAAAACATCATTTGCCTCAAGGGCAATCACGAAGCCATGTTCTTGGATTTTTTGGACGGCAAGGACCGGCAACTCTTTATGTTCAACGGCGGTTTAGGCACCCTGAAAAGTTATTGGGGGGAAGACTGGGACGAGCAGCCGGAGTTGGTGCTCCCCCTGGATCACGACCGCTTTTATCAGGAGTTGCGCCCGTCTTACGAGACCGAAGACTATATATTCGTCCATGGGGGGCTTAGGCCCGGGGTGCCGTGGGAAGAGCAGGTGGAGGAAGACCTCTATTGGATGAGGGGAGAGTTCATCGCGTCCGCTGAGGACTTCGGCCGCCTGGTGATTTTTGGCCACACGCCGTTTAAACAACCTCTCGTCCTGCCGAATAAAATCGGTATCGACACCGGCCTGGTGTACGGCAATTTCCTCACCTGCCTGAAGCTGCCCCAGATGGATTTTTACTTTGTGGGTCATGGATTTGAACTCCCTTGAACCCCTTTAACCAATCCCCTTTCCTTCCCTTGACAGTCAGCCTGGTCTCCTGTAAATTCGGTTAGTTGGACCAGGCAAGCTTTTCCCTGAGCCCGACCTCTCGCCAATCGACATAACCGGCCCCGGCTTCGGCTTGGGCCCCAAGGAGTATACCGGATGTTGCGTGCCGTCCGTCTTAAGTTCCTCTTACTTTTTTGTCTAATGATTGTCTCCATTCTTTTGGTTCTGCCTTCCTGGGTGCAGATGCCGTCCTGGTGGAACCAATATATCAGCCGTGGCCTGAACCTGGGTCTGGACCTGAGGGGAGGTATGCACCTGGTCCTGGAAGTGGATCTGGAGCAGGCCATTCGAAATGAGCTGAACCGCACGGCCCGCAGCCTCACTACCATTGCCGATCGGCAAAAGATCGGCCTTCAAGTGGAAGAGGTCTCCGATAACAGCCTACCCGTGACCCTCCTCAAGGCCAGGGATCAAGACGCCTTTTTCAAACTTATTAAAGACTATTTTCCTAAGCTCGAGATAAAAGGACCCAAGCCGCTGAACGGCGGGCAGGCCTATACCCTCAACCTCAAGCCCAAGGAAATTGCGGCCTTCAAAGACGACACCCTGCGCCGCAGCCTGGAAATTTTACGTAACCGCATAGACCAGTTTGGCGTCACGGAGCCGGTCATTGTGCCCCAGGGCACTGACCAGATCGTAGTGCAGCTCCCCGGCATTCAGGACCCCACCCGGGCCCGGGCACTCATCAAGCAGACTGCGCAGCTTGAGTTTAAATTGGTGGATGACAAGTCTCCGGTAGATTTAGAGCAGTTAATCAACCAAGCGGAGAAGGAAGGGCGCCTGAAGGACCGCTATGACCGGGCCGAAGTGAATAAAGCCCTGGCAGGTAAAATTCCCCCGGATGATGAAGTTTATTATGAAATGCGCCGGGACCCGGATACCGGGCGGGTAACCAAGATTCCCCTGCTTCTCAAGAAGAGGGTGCTTTTAACCGGCGACCGGGTGGAAAACGCCAAGGTCCGTCCCGAGGCTGGTGAAATCGCGGTTCTGGTGACCTTCAACGCCGAAGGGGCCCAGGAATTCGACCGCATCACCCGGGACCACGTCAAACAACGCCTGGCCATCATCCTGGACGGCATAGTGCGCTCCGCTCCGGTGATTCAGGAACGTATCTCCAAAGGCGAAGCCCGGATCACCGGGTCCTTCACTCCGGATGAGGCGGCGGATTTGGCCACCGTGCTGCGGGTGGGCGCGCTGCCGGCCAGCGTGAAGATCGTGCAGGACATCACCGTGGGCCCCACCTTGGGACAGGACTCCATTCGCAAAGGCCTGATTTCCGGTATCCTGGCCACCCTTCTGGTGGTGGGCTTTATGATTTTCTATTACCGCTTTTCCGGGCTGGTGGCCGACTACGCTCTGATCCTTAACACTATTATGCTTCTGGGCTGTCTGTCTTTGTTCAACGCCACCCTCACCCTGCCGGGCATCGCCGGTATTATTCTGTCTCTGGGCATGGCGGTGGACAGTAACGTGCTCATTTACGAGCGCATGCGGGAGGAATTCGCCGCCGGCAAACCCCTCAAAAGCGGCATTGACGGCGGCTATGACAAAGCCTTCTGGACCATCATCGACTCCCACGTCACCACCCTGATTACTGCGCTGGTGCTCTTTATTTTCGGCACCGGCCCCATCCGGGGCTTCGCGGTCACCTTGAGTCTGGGCGTTACCCTGAACCTGTTCACGGCGCTATTCGGCACCCGGGTGGTCTACGATTATTCCATCTTAAAGCGTTGGCTCAAGAAACTCAGCTTCTTCCAGCTCTTTGAGAGGCCCTCCTTTGATTTTATTGCCTGGCGGCGCTACGCCTTTATCTTTTCCGCGGTCGTGGTGCTGCTGGGGGTCTTTGCCTTCGCCCAGTACAGCCGCGGCCACGGCAATATGGGGGTGGAGTTCAGCGGCGGCGCCATGGTGCGGATGAAGGCCAGTGAACCCTTTACGGTGGGAGCGGTGCGTAAGGCGCTGGAGCAGGAGGGTTGGGGACAAGCGGAGATTCAGCCCGTGGAGGGCAGCACGGGATTGATGATCAGGATCAAGAAGTCCAACGAAAGCGTGGGGCAAATGGCCGATAAGCTGGTCAAGATTCTCAACAAAAATCTGACCGACAACAAATTCACTGTAGTGGGCACCGAAGAAATCGGTGCCTCCGTCAGTAAGGATTTACGCAAGAAGGCCATCGTCGCCATTACTCTTTCTCTTTTGGCCATCGTCGCCTACCTCTGGTTCCGTTTCGAACTCATCTTCGGCATCGCCGCCACTGTTGCCACCTTCCACGATGTGCTGGTGGTCCTGGGGGTCTTCTATCTGCTCAATATAGAGATAACCCTCTTGGTGGTGACAGCGCTGCTCACCATTGCGGGTTACTCGCTGACAGACACCGTGGTGGTCTTCGACCGCGTCCGGGAAAACCTGGCCCGTCGACGAGGCAATTTGAGAGAGATTATTAATTTGAGCATCAACGAGGTGCTGACCCGGACGATTATCACCAGTACTACGGTGCTGTTGGTGGTGTTGCCTGTCTACTTTTTCGGCGGGGTTGTGTTGCGAGACTTCGCCTTGGCCATGATCCTGGGGGTCATCATTGGGACTTACTCCTCGGTCTTCGTGGCCAGTCCCATTGTTTTCGCCTGGCGCAAGGAAGTCAAACGGGTGGAAATCAAACGGGAAAAGGTTATTGAACTCTCCGCCCAAAAGAAGAAGCGCCAGGAGCGGAGAACCGCCAGCCGGAAAAAGAAGGGCGGCAAGAAAAAATCCGGCTGAGGGTCTGATAATATTTGGGGGGAGGGCCAGGAACCTGAGGTCCCTGCCCTCCCCCCCAACCCCCCCTCCCAACCCGCAAAAGGGGCTGGCAAGGCGGGTCTAAGGCCCCGACTTGCCAGCTATAATATACTACCGAAAAGAGAAAGTCCTGTAGGGCGGGCACTACCCGCCATAAAAATAGAAAAGCCGAAATTCTTAGCAAGTTTTGAAAACCCAAAACCGAATACCGAATACCGAAAACCCGGGACCAAAGCCCAAGGCTTTGGTCCTGTACGGCTACGGCCTCAACTGCGACTGGGAAACCCAGTTCTCCCTGAATCAGGCCGGGGCCGAGGCGGTCCGGGTGCATACCAGCCACCTGTTGACCAACCCCGCCCTGCTGTGGGACTACCACCTCCTGGTGGTGACCGGCGGCTTTAGTTATGGCGACGAGCACGGCGCCGGGGTTATCCTGGGTTTGCGCCTGAAACTGGCCTTGGGCCAGGCTCTCCAGGAATTCGTCCAGGCCGGCCGCCTGGTCATCGGCATCTGCAACGGCTTCCAAGTGCTGGTGAACTTAGGAGTGCTTCCCAACCTGCCGAGCCGGGAAGGCGAGCGCCTGGTGGCCCTCATCCCCAACGACTGCGGCAATTTCCGGGATCAATGGGTGCACCTCCAGGTCAACCCTGACAGCCCCTGTGTGTTCACCCGGGGGCTGGACTCCTGCGAACTCCCCATCCGTCACGGTGAGGGCAAGTTCTACGCCGACCCCGAGGTTCTCCAGGAACTGCACAGCCGGGGCCAGATCGTTCTCCGCTATGCCCTACCCTCCGGTGCCCCAGCGGAAGGCCGCTTCCCGGAAAATCCCAACGGCTCGTTATGGGATATCGCCGGCATCTGCGACGCCAGCGGCCGGGTCCTGGGCCTCATGCCCCACCCCGAGGCGGGCATGAGCTCCTTTCAACACCCGCAGTGGACCTGCGAAAAAGACCGCTGGCGCCGCCGGGGCGAGCCCTACCAGGAGCAGGCCGGCCCGGGACTGGCCATTTTCGGCCGCGCGGTGGAGTATCTGCAAGAAAAAGTGATTTGATTCCCTCTTAGCTGTCCAGCGCCCCCAAACAGGCCCCATTCCCTCAAACAGCTTGACTCCCCGAATTATCAAAAATGAGGGAGCCGACCCAGGTGTCGGCCCGAGTTAGCGGGCGGACACACGGATCCGCCCCTACGCTTCTTGATGCGGTCTATCTGATGGCCTGATTTTTCCCAAAATCAATGCACCCCGCCCCTCAGGTTAAGGCCGATGACGCCGAGGATAACCAGGACCAGAGACACCAACTTCAGTAAAGTCAGGGACTCCTTGAAATACAGAATGCCCACGGCGGCGATGAGGGCGGTCCCCACTCCCGACCAGATGGCGTAGGCAGTGCTCACCTCGATTTTCTTTAGCACCATGGGGGTCGTCTCGGTTATCCTTCTGTACGTGCTCCTTGAGCAGTTCCTTCACCTTGGCTTCGAGCCGTTCCTTCTGCCGGTGCAACTCGGAGCGGGTCCCGCTCCACTCTTTAGAAGCACTGGAGGGCAGCTTAAGCCCGTCCAAGGCAAAGAAGGCTCCCCCGAGAAGATCCATCTCCTGGCAAACCAAGAGGACCGAGTTCACCCCTTTTCGACAGTTCCGCAAGTAACTTGGAATTTTTATATCCAAAATAAAAGAATTCTTAATAGGCGATTGGCCTTCCCACTGGGTCACAGTTACCAGGGGGACTGGTTTGGGTTCCTGGGTCGCAGTCCCGCGAAGAATCCTTGAACCAAAGGCCTTGCATTTCCAAATCTTGGGAAAAGGTTCCATCTGAAGGAAATTTGTGTTATCTTGCTTCTATTAAGAAGATTTGGTCAATAATAGAGGAAACTTCTTCTTTAACACTCGGGATGAGAGGTTCCCAAAACCATTTTTTAAATGCGGTTTCCTCATAATCTCAATTAATAGCCCTCTGTGCTTGAAAAGTGGAAATAATAAATGAGAAAAGATAAGTGTACTGATATCTCAACAGAAATGATTCTGGGGCGTGTTCTTGACTTATCTTGGCGGGTTTCTATTTATTCTCCTCCTATGAAGCCTTTTATTCGCTTTTCTAAGGAAATGGATGGAATTTATAGCTATAATGAGGGTGAGAATAGCGGATTATTTTGGAATTTTGATGATATGTTACAGAAACTGCTTTTACATATTATTAAGAACATATCTACACCACAACAATTGGCTAATGCTTGTATCGAGAGATGGAAATTTAATTTAGATAAACTTTATGATAGAAGTAAAAGAGAATTAGAGGAATTCATTAAAAGAGGTGAGTCCTTCGAAACTCACTACAGCAAAAGGGATATTCTTATTTTTAATCAAGTCAGAGCAAGTAGTAGGTTCTTATATGTGGGATGTGGTGCAGGTTCCGAGTGCCTGAGGTTTGCCAATCGAGGGTATGAGGTTTTCGGTATTGATACAATCTTCAAGTTAATTGATATTGCTACCCAATGGGCAAAGCATCTTGCTCTCCCATTCAAGCCCATTTGTATGGACGTCATGGACCTTGGCTTCGCTCAGGGAATGTTTGATTTTTTTCTTATCGAGTTTTATGGATATCAAACTTTAGGTGAATCCCTTGTTATTCAAAGAGAATTAGCTCGTGTCCTTCGGAAAGGCGGCAAAGGATTCGTTGTTGGAAGTCGCAAGCAATACTCATCATTTTGGTTTATGTCGGGGTCAAGATATCCATCAGCGATGACCCGTTGGTTAAAGGGTCATTTTTATTGGGACTACTTAAAAACGCAATCTGACGCCAACGAAGAAAAACTTAACTATGGTTTGTACTATAGGAGCCAAACTATAAATTCATTGTCTGCTGAACTAAGACACACATTTAATGTGATAGAATGTTTTTACGAAGAATACGACCCACGCTATGTTATTTGTGTGGTTGAGCCAAAAGAGAATTATGATGATATAGATGTAATGGAAATTACGTCAGAATGGGAAAAGCCTTTAGAATATAAACATAAACTTGGGATTGATTCAATAAAAAGCCTCCTCAAACAAATTGAGTCTATATGCGGTTTTCTCGAAGCTCATGAGAAAAGCGTTTTACAGTTTTTTAAGGAAGATCACCCTCTAGGCAGGAGACCTCTAGAGAGCATTCCGTTGGATTTGCTAAAATTCAAAGGTCTCCTTGAAGCCCTTTATAAGGTCCATCCAGTTTATGCTGCCATTGGGCAGACTACGGAGGCGCCTGAAGATTGATGTCTCCTGAAAATCTTTTCAGGTGGGAGGGCAGTTAGGCAGCCAAGAGCTCATGTAAAAGTGCTTTGGCCTTTTTAAAGACTACCTCATTCCAGGCAAACCGACTGTCTCCTGCGGACTAAAAGACCCGTGACTTTCCGCCCCTGCCTCACGACAAGTTTAGCTTTAGCTGGGCTTTTATAATTTGCCTACTTCCTTAAGGATGTCAGGAAAAATCAAATAGATACTGGAATACCACAAAGTGTAGCGTTGCTTTGCTGCCTGCATCTCTTCCCTGATAACTACTAAACGCTGGCCCCAGCCCCTAGCCGACGTTGCAGATACCTGCTTCTATGTGGGTTCCTTTTGTCAAGCCTTATTTGTTCTTAGGTTAGATCAAGATTATATCCCTGAGCCCGAGGTCAGCAGGCAATCCCTTCGCCGTCGGTTGGGGGAGAGAAGGCAGGGGTCCGCGACCCCTGGCCCCCTTTCCCAAAAATCTCTTCACAATACTTTTATTTTTGAGCAATCAGCCGGGGCAGGAGGTCTGCGCCTTGTTCCAGGAGAAGGCCGCTGGCCTGGGCCGCGGCTTCGCTGTAGGCCCGGGGGCTTGCCCCGGCCTGGCGGGAATCATACAGGATATACGGCACCGGCTCCGGAGTGTGGGTCTTCACCGCCACCGGGGTCAGGTGGTCGCACATGATGAGCACCCGGTGGTCGCCAAGTTCCTGGAGCCCTGCCAACAGGGGCCCCACCACCCGGGCGTCGAAGTCCTCAATGGCCTGAAGCTTCAACTTGAGTTCCCCCTTGTGGCCGGCTTCGTCAGGGGCTTCCACGTGGATGAAGACCAGGTCTTTTTCCCGTAAGGCCCTGAGGGCCGCTGCCACCTTGCCTTCGTAGTTGGTATCCAGATAGCCGGTAGCCCCCGGCACGGGAATGGGCGTGAGACCGGCATAGAGACCGATGCCCCGGATGAGGTCCACGGCGCAGATTACCGCGCCGCTGAGGCCGAAGCGCTCTTTCAGGGTGGGCAAGGCCGGGGGCCGCCCCTGGCCCCACAGCCAGATGGAGGTGGCGGGAAGTTTTCCCTCGGCTTTACGGCGTCGGTTCAGGTCATGTTCCTGCAGCACCGGCCAGGAGGCCTGGATTAACCCCCACAGCGGCGCGGCCGGCCCCTCATTTTGAAACAGGCGGCTTACTTCCTGGCCGGAGAGGTCGTGCGGCGGATAGGTTTGCCAGCCCGCGTCCCCCTGGTTCCAGACCAAAAGATGCCGGTAGCTCACCCCGGGGTAGAAATGGCGGCCGTTTTGGCCCAGCGCCTCTTCCAGGGCTTCGATGAGCACCTTGGCTTCCTCGCTGGTGATGTGCCCCGCGGCGTAATCTTCCATGAAGATCCCCTCAGGACTACCCCTGAGGGTCACCAGGTTGCAGCGGAAGGCCACTTCGTCCGGGGCCAGACTCACCCCCAGGGCGGCGGCCTCCAGGGGCGCCCGTCCCGTGTGGTAGCGGGCCGGATCATAGCCCATGATGGCCAAATTAGCGATGTCGCTCCCCGGCTCCATCCCGGGAGGGATGGTGCGGGCCAGGCCCAGTTCGCCCAGGCGGGCCAGCTCGTCCATATGGGGGGTCCGGGCCGCTTCCAGGGGCGTTTTCCCAGCCAATTCGGGGATGGGATAATCCCCCATGCCGTCGCCGATGAGGATGATGTATTTCATATCTCTGTTAATAAATTCTTTCCCAAGTACAACTTGGGAACGAGAAAAGAATTACGGGTCTCAAACCTCCGAAGTCACCGGGGTCGGGGGAGCGGCCCGGCGTTCTTCCAGGGTATGCTTGATCTCCGTCAGGGTTTCATTGATGCGGAAAAAGATAATCAAGATTTCACAATAAATCCGGACGACTACTGGACCCAGGAATATCAGGAGAACGCCATAGAGAGGCCCACTGTTGCCGTAGCGCGAACCCACAAAGATGGCGCCCAGGCCAATGATGATGCACAGGGCCACCCCGACCCAAAAAATGATTTGAATGATGACCGGCGTGATCATGGTGCGGAAAGCAAAAAAATCGTTCATTTTGTTCTCCTTTCACCCTCTGTTTTTTATAGTACCCGGGGCAGTTGAAGGGTTCATTTGCGGGGAGGGGTGGGTCGCTGGCCCTGATACACCTACGTGGCTCGCAGATGGTTCCCTCCTTTCATCTAACCTCCCAGCCCCCTTTGAACGGGAGAACAGGCAGCTTGCCTGTTCCCGCACAGGCTGGAAGCCTGTGCTCCCGCTTAAATTTAAAGGGTTGGGAGAAAATCTTGGCAGACGGAGAGAGAACCTGCGACCCCAAGCGCCCTCTCCCCGAAACGCCTTGCCGCCATCAACCCTCCCTCACACCTGGCACTGGCACTTGCCGTCCACCAAGAGGCAATATTCCTTCTTCTTGTCCTCGGGGAGGGCCTCGTATTCCTCTTCATCCAAGAAGCAGTCCAGGGGCAGGCTGGCCATATCTTCCCGGTAGGGGCTGCCGGGGAGATAAATTTCACAGTTTTTGTGGACATAGGTTTTGGACACGTGGGGCCTCCGGTAAAAATCTTGCGCAGTTCAAATCATAGTGTACTAGCGGCGCCGGGTTATTTCATCCTCATTCCGGAAAAGATCGGTCTCGCTCCTCATATCTGCGCGGCGTCCAGATGAGGGTCTTCGATGCGGTACACCACCGCGGGCGGGCTGACTACCGGCAGGTGGTCGATCTCGGCCAGGGCCTGCTTGACGTTGGCTTCCTGGGCCTCATGGGTGATCATGACGATGGGCACCGCGCCCCGGACCTCGCGCCCTTTTTGAATCACCGCCCCGATGCTGATGTTGTATTTCCCCAGGACGCCGGAGATTTGTGACAAAACCCCCGGCCGGTCCAGGGCGGCGAAGCGGAAGTAATAATTGGTGACCACCTCATCCAGGGGTTTGACGGTCCGGCTGCTGGTTAAGGCGGCCTCGGACCCCAGGGGCGGCACCCGCCGTTTGATGCCCTGAGCCAGATTGCGGGTCAGGTCCAAAAGGTCGCTGACCACGGCGCTGGCGGTAGGCATCATCCCGGCCCCCGCCCCGGAGAGCAACAGCGACCCCACCGCGTCCCCGGTGATGTACACCGCGTTCATGGCCCCGCTGACGCCGGCCAGCATGTGGTCCCGGGGGATGAGGGTGGGATGCACCCGGGCTTCCAGACGGTGGTTGTCCTCCCGGGTGATGGCCAACAGCTTGATGGTGTAGCCGAACTCCTGAGCGAATTGCAGGTCCAGGGGCTCAATCTGGCTGATGCCCGCCACGCTCACCGCCTCAAAATCAATCCGGGCGCCATAGGCCAGACCGGTAAGGATGGCCAGCTTATGGGCCGCGTCCACCCCCTCCACGTCCAAGGTGGGATCGGCTTCGGCAAAACCCTGGGCCTGGGCCTCGGCCAGGGCATGCTCATACGGCAGGTTGCGTTGGGACATCTGGGTCAAAATATAGTTGGTGGTGCCGTTTAAAATACCCAGGAGTTCCTGAATGCAGTTGGCCGCCAGACCCTGCCGCAGGGTGAGAATGATGGGTATGCCGCCGCACACCGAGGCCTCAAAGGCCACTTCCACCTCCGCCTGCGCCGCGGCCGCAAAGATGTCATTGCCATGCAGCGCCAGGAGGGCCTTGTTGGCGGTGACCACGTGTTTGCCCCGGTCGATGGCCGCCAAAATCAGGTCTCGGGCAGTGTCGACCCCGCCGATGAGTTCCACCACCACGTCAATGGTGGGGTCCTCCAGGATGTCCATATCCCGCCGGGTAAAAAGCTCCTGGTCCAACCCCGTCGCCTGGAAGCGGGCCGGATCCATCTCGGCCACCTTCTGCAAGCGGAGGGGCACCCCCAGGCGTCGGCGAAACATCTCGGCCCGTTGGATCAAAAGGCGAGCCACGCCGCTTCCCACGGTGCCGCACCCGATAATGCCAATATTGACCGGCGGCATGGCTACCTCTCGACGGCAAAGAGGGCCAATTCCTGGGCGAACTCCTGTTCCATCGCTTCGGCCTTCAGCTTGATTTCATCTTCCGGCATTTTGAGCATTTTGCGAAGGCCCCGGATGGCCTGGTTGGTGCGGTGCACATTTTCCACCAGGGCGAAACGCACGTAGTCATCCCCCCACTCTCCGAAGCCCCGGCCCGGAGACACGGCCGTCTTGGCCTCCCGGATACACAGGATGGAAAACAGGAGCGATTTCATATGACGGCGGAATTTGCCCGGAATCCGAACCCAAACGAACATGGTGCCTTTGGGCGGGTCCACCCGCCAGGGGATATTGTTCAGGCCCCGGCACAGGGCGTCCCGACGTTCTTTGTACAGGGAAACAATTCCTTCGACGCAATCATAGGGACCGTTTAGCGCGATGATGGAGGCGATCTGAATGGGTTGGAACACGCCATAATCCAGATAGCTCTTGATGCGAGTCAGGGCGTGCACCAAGCGTTTGTTGCCCACCACGAAGCCCATGCGCCAGCCCGGCATGTTATAGCTTTTGGACAGGCTGAAGAGCTCCACCCCAATGTCTTTGGCGCCGGGAACCTGGAGGAAGCTGGGGGCCTTATAATCGTCGAATACCAGGTCAGCATAGGCAAAATCATGAACCACGTATATTTGGTGGCGTTTGGCGAACTTGACGATGCGTTCGAAAAACTCCATATCCACACACATGGTGGTGGGATTGTGGGGAAAAGAGATAACCAGCATCGAGGGCCGGGGCCGGATGAGCTCGGTAATCTGCACCAGGTCTTCGAAGAAGTCACGATCATGGGCCAGGGGCACGCTCACCAACTGCCCTCCCGAGATGACCACACTGGCGGCGTGGATGGGATAGGTGGGGTTGGGCACCAACACCACGTCTCCGGCTCTGATGGTGGCCAAGACCAGGTGGGACAGACCTTCTTTGGCCCCGATGGTGGCGATGGCCTCAGTTTCGGGGCAGATATCCACGTCGAACCGGCGTTTATACCAGTCCGAAATAGCGTGTCTCAGCTTGGTAATGCCTTTGGAGGCGGAGTAGCGGTGGTTAGTGCCCTTCTGGGCTGCCTCCACGAGCTTTGCCACGATATGGGGCGGGGTAGCCTGATCGGGATTACCCATCCCCAGATCAATGATGTCTTCTCCCCGGCGACGGGCTTCCATCTTCAGGGCGTTGACCGTGGCAAAAACATACGGGGGCAGCCGCTTCATACGAGGGAATTCTTCCACCGACATAACCTCTCTCCTTTAACCTAAGGTTGCGTAATGTCCAATAAATTATTATCTCAGAGCGGGTCAAAAAGTCAAATGAGGAATAGGACTCCAGGAGTCACCCGATCCGATTCCGATGAGTGTCGAATTTTATTGTTTAGGGCAAACTCATTGATAATTTTTATCACTCGGTGATTTCCCTTTAGAATAAGCGAGTACCTGCATTGTGGGTTTGGGAAGCATTATGGTAGCCCTGTCCTTGCTTGACCGCATAACTAAAAAAACGTATGTTTATCCAGTTCTTCGTTAAAATTTCAAAATCTTTAAATAATTTCCCTTACCAAAATTGAGATCATATAATGCGCGCCCTTCTCCTACAACCTGAATTTCCCAAATTTTTCTGGTCCATGCAGCAGCTTTGTCACATCCACGGCAGTCAAAGCAGCACGGTGCCTCTGGGCTTGATTACCGTGGCGGCGCTTTTGCCGCCCCACTGGCAATTGCGGCTGGTGGACCTCAACGTCCGCCCTTTGAATCAGGGCGAGCTGGAGTGGGCCGACGTGGTCCTGCTTTCCGCCATGGGTGTCCAGCGGGTAAGCTTCCTGAATATCTTACGTGAGGCCAAGGCCCTGGGGAAAACCGTGGTAGCGGGCGGACCATACCCCACCACCACTCCTGAAGAGGTGGTGCCAGCAGGCTGTGATTTCCTGGTGCGAGGTGAGGCGGAGCTGCTCGTACCCCAACTCCTGGAGGACTTGCAACAGGGAAGAACCGGCGCGGTTTACGAGTCAGATATTAAGCCGGACTTGAACATCTCCCCCATTCCCAGGTTTGATCTGCTGCAGCCCACAGATTATTTATCCATGGCCGTGCAAACAACCCGGGGGTGTCCCTTCGACTGCGAATTCTGTGACGTGGTCAGCCTTTTCGGTCGCAAGGTCAGGACCAAAAACCCGGAGCAGGTGCTGGCTGAGTTGGAGGCCCTTTACCGCCTGGGAGGAGTCAAGGATGTTTTTTTCGCGGACGACAATTTTGTAGGCAACAAAAATTTTGCCCGCCGGTTGCTTCGCCTGATCATTCCCTGGATGAAGGAGCGGGGTGAACCCTTCACCTTTATTACCCAGGCCTCGGTGAACCTGGGGCACGAACTGGAGCTTATGGATCTCTTAACCGAGGCCAACTTTAATTCTATTTTCACCGGGGTGGAAAGCCCTGATGAAGCAGTGCTGCAACGCGCTCATAAACATCACAACGTGGCCCATCCCCTGCCGGATACCATAAAAGCCATTAACGCTAACGGTCTCTCCCTCATTGCCAGCTTTATCCTGGGCCTGGACGGCGAAACCTCGGGGACCGGAGACCGCATCGCCGATTTCGCGGAGGCCACCAACCTGCCGGTGGTCATGCTGAACATGCTTTTTCCTCTCTTCAAGACTCGCTTATGGCACCGCTTGCAGCAGGAAGGCCGCCTGCGGGAAGATCTCGTAGATGATTGGGTCGAGCGGGATACCCCTGAAATGGAATATTACTCCCGGATGTTTTTCCAGCCTTCCCGGCCCGAAGAGGAAATTATCTCAGAGTATGTCCGGGCGGTGGACCGGCTCTATGAGCCCTCGGCCTTTCTGGGCCGAGCCTACCGTTCCATCCTGGCCATGCGGCCCACCCGCGCCGCCAAAGCCTCCCGCCAGGGCCAGCCCCTTCCCCCTTCCGGCCCGCGTCACCAGAAAGCTCTGCGTGAACATCTGGTCGATGTCCGCCGCTTCTTACGCCTGGCCTGGAGTCAAGGCGTCAAGTCTTCATGCCGTCGCCAGTTTTGGCAGCAATTATATGGCGTCTGGCAACAAAATCCCAGCCGGCTGATTCGGTATCTGGGTTTGTGCGCCTATGGAGAGGATCTTATCCAGTTTCGGGAGAGGTTTCGACAATACCGGGAAGGCCTGAAGAATCAGGTGGCAGTTCCGCTCATGCCGTCTCCGGGGTGCAGCCCTCAGGCGTCGCTCTTACGGCCAGAAGCTGAAGAGAGTGGCCAAGCCCAGGACCAGACTCACCGAGCCGTTTAAGGTAAAAAAGGCCTGATTCAGGCGGGAAAGGTCCTGGGGGGAAAGCAGACGGTGTTCCCACCACAGGAGAAGACTGGCGGCCAGAACCGCCAGGAAATAAAGCCAGCCTAATCCGGCCAGCCAACCCACCAGGAAAAAGCACAAGCCCGCGCCGCCGTGCAGACACTTGGCCAGGGCCATGGCCCGGGCCCGGCCGAGCCGCACCGGCAGCGAGTGCAAGCCGGTCTCCCGGTCAAAGTCCTCATCCTGCAGGGCATATAAGATATCAAACCCCGCCACCCAAAGGAGTACCGCCGCCCCCAGGACCAGCGGCGGGGCTCCCAGGTCACCCCGCACCGCAATCCACCCCGCCACCGGCGCCAGGCTCAAGGCAGCGCCCAGCACCAGGTGCGAAGCCCAGGTGAAGCGCTTGGTATAGGAATAGCCCAGCACCACCGCCAAGGCCAGGGGCGACAGGGCCAAGGCCAGGGGGTTGAGCTGGGCCGCGGCGATAAAAACGAGGAGACTGCTTACCACGACAAAGCCCAGGGTAAAACTGCGGCTGACCAGCCTTCGGGGCAGGGCCCGGTCCGCGGTGCGAGGATTGCGGGCATCCAAGTCCGCGTCCACCAGGCGGTTGAAGGCCATGGCGGCGCTACGGGCCCCCACCATGGCCAGCAGAATAAAAAAAGCCTGCCGGGCGGTGGGCAGCCCCCGGGCCGCCAGCAGCGCACCCATAAAAGCAAAAGGCAGCGCAAACACGGTGTGCTGGATCTTGATCATCTCCAGGATGATCCTGGTCTTCTGGAAAAACGACGACGCCTGAGACATTGGGGTTCTGGGTTTTAGGTTCAAAGTTCAAGGTTCAAGGTTCAAAGCTCATAGTTCATAGTTCATAGCTCACAGGCTGATAGCTGATAGCCGACAGCTGACCGCTCACTTTTTTCACTCCCCCCATCTCTTGCTCAGTTCATGCTCCAAGCCCAAATGGTCCAAAATGCGGCCCACGAAATTACGGGCCATTTCCGTCAGGTTCTGGGGCCGGTGGTACAAACCGGGCATGGCCGGAAAGATGGTGGCCCCGGCTTCCGCCGCTGCGAGCAGGTTGCGCAGGTGCACCAGGCTGAGGGGGGTCTCCCGCACTACCAGAATGAGAGGCCGCCGCTCCTTCAACGTCACTTCCGCGGCCCGGTGAATCAGATTCCGGGATTGTCCCTGGGCGATGGCCCCCAGGGTCCCCATGGTGCAGGGGATGACCACCATGCCCCGCATCTGAAAGGAGCCGCTGGCCAGAGGCGCGGCAAAATCCTTACTGTGGTGCACAATGACGCCGGGACCCACCAGTTCCCGCAAATCCAGGCCCAATTCCAGTTGGAGCACCTGCTCCCCGGCTTCCGAAACCACCGCGTGGACCTCCAGGTCGGGGCAGTGGTTGAGGAAAGCGAACAGTTCCCGAGCGTATAACATGCCGCTTGCCCCGGTGACGGCCACCACCAGGCGATTTTGACCCGGGGTCAGCTCAGGCCCAATTTTGGCCATAATTCGTCCACCTTTTTCTTGATTTCCGGGTCCATGTCGATGACCGGGGGCCAATCTCTGGTGAAGCCCTCCTCCGGCCACTTACGGGTGCAGTCCACCCCCATTTTGCTGCCGTAGTGCGGCAGGGGCGAGGCATGGTCCAGCACGTCCACCGGCCCGTCCACGAACACCGCGTCCCGCCGGGGGTCCACATTGTTCCCCAGACGCCACAGCACCTGGGAAAGGTCCTGGACATTCACTTCCTTATCAAAAATCAGGATCATCTTAGTGAACATCATCTGACCCAGACCCCAGAGGGCGTACATGACTTTGCGGGCGTGGCCCGGATAACGCTTGTCAATGGAAACAAAGGCCAAATTGTGAAACACCCCCTCCACCGGCAGGTTCAAATCCACAATCTCCGGCAGGGTCTTCTGGATCAGGGGCAGGAAAATGCGCTCCGTGGCTTTGGCCATGAAGCAGTCTTCCATGGGGGGCTGGCCCACAATGGTGGCGGGATAAATCGGCTGGCGTCTTTTGGTCATGGTGGTGACGTGAAAGACCGGATAGTCGTCCGGGAGGGAATAATAGCCGGTGTGGTCCCCGAAAGGCCCTTCCACCCGCCGTTTCCCCGGCTCCACGTAACCTTCCAGCACCATCTGGGAACTGGCCGGCACCATGAGGGGGACACTGATGCAGGGAACCATGTCCACAGGTTCCTGGCGCAAAAATCCCGCAAAGATGATTTCATCCAGGTCCTCCGGCAGGGGCGCGGTGGCGGCGTAAATCGTGGCCGGATCGGCGCCGATGGCCACCGCTACAGGCAGGCGCTCCCCCCGTTGCTCCGCCACCCGGTAGTGCCAGGCCCCGCCCTTGTGCCGATGCCAGTGCATGCCGGTGGTCTGTTTATCGAAGACCTGAAGGCGGTACATGCCGACGTTGCGCTTGCCGGTCTCGGGATGATGGGTGATCACCAGGGGCAAGGTGATGAAGGGCCCGCCGTCTTGAGGCCAGCAGGTCAAAACGGGTACTTTGGTGAGATCTACGTCCTCATCCCGAAAAATCACCTCCTGGCAAGGAGCCCGGGACACGGTCTTGGGGAAGATGTTGCCCAGCCGGGCCAACTTGGGTAGGAGTTTCAATTTCTTGATCAGGGTGTCCGGGGCTTCGGCTTCGAGGAAACTCAGGATTTCGGCGGCTATCTCCTCCAGATTGTTCACCTCCAGGGCCAGGCACATGCGACGCATGGAGCCGAAGGCGTTCATGAGCACAGGCATGTCATAGCCCGGGACATTCTCAAACAGGAGGGCCGGCCCGAATTTCTTACTGACCCGGTCGGTGATTTCAGTAATCTCCAGGTAAGGACTCACCGGCTCCTTGATGCGCACCAGCTCTCCCTGTTTTTCCAAAACCTCAATAAAATGCTGCAGGCTCTTGTATCCCATATCATTCCTGGCTTGGCATCAATCAATCACGCGCTTAGGTGTTTTTTGCTTCCTCCATGGCCTGGGTCCACCATTGCCGGGACATCTCCATCATTACCGACGCCGGCGCCAAATCCTGGGTGACCGCGGCCAGGGTCTCTTCCTTAACCTTGCCATCCCGCACCAATTCTTCCCCCGCCTGGGCCGTGGCCGCCAGAACCTTGTCCACCTGGGACTTAAGCTCGGGGACAGTGAGCGCTTCAGAGGAGTGGCGATAAATTTCAGCCAACAGCTCCGGACCGAGTATCAGGCGCATAGTTAAAGACAAGGCTTCAAACATGGACTGCTCCCAAAAACCGCACACACTCACCACCGCCACCTTGGGCACCTTTTCAAAGCGGTAGGGATGACCTCCTGCCTGATTCATCCCTAACGGGTCAACCATGGGCATGGTGCGCTCAATGAAGGTCTTCATCCGCCCGTTCATGGTCATGTGATAAATCGGAGTGGCCAGCACCGCGATATCGGCCTGAAGGTAACGTTGGAAGAGTTCTTCCGACATGTCGTCTTTCTGCACGCATCGCCCCAGGTCCTTCAGCCAGCAACTGAAACATCCCAGGCAGTTGTTAACTTTGTACTCGCGCAGATAAACGGTCTCGGTGGAGGCCCCGGCCCGCCGGGCTCCCTCAAGGAATTTCTGTAGGATCAGCTCGGTCTTACTGGTTTCATTCCCACGGGGACTGCTGTTAAAGGCGACAATTTTCACACGATCCTCCTAATACTGCTATAACTGTCTCAATTATAGAGTGCACCATGTGCGCCGGCTCGCTTAACGGCGGCCAAGGGCCGCCCTAGACATTTATTAGGAATCTCAGACCCGGCCCTTTTCCCAAGCATTATTTCAGTTGTCTTAAATCGACTCCAGAATTGGCATTTCCTGTAAAGTTCCATAGCGGTGCAGGAACCGGTAAAAGGTCATAAGCCCCTCTTGCTGCTGCGGGTTCAGTTCGTAGTTTAAGAGTGAAAAGTAAAGACGCAGGTCCTCCGTGGTCATGCTTACCAGATTTGAGGCGAGGCGGCAAATATCTTCCAGGCCGGCCAGGCCCCAGGCCTTGGAGTCCAGAAGCGCCTGGTGCACGGCCCGCACCTCCTCCGGATGAGTGGCGAAAAAGCGGCGCCGCACAGCCCAGACCCCGAAGACAAAGGGAAGCCCGGTGAGGTCATGCCAGGCCCGACCCAGGTCCAAGAAATAGGGATAGCGCCCCGTGGCTTTCAGACGCAAAGCTTCATCGCCGATGGCCAACAGTCCATGAGCGCCATCCGGCAGGACATCCGCCACCGGAGCAGCTTGGTAATGGGGCCGGACACCGAACAGTTCATACAGAAGAACCTGCAACAGGGCGGCCGAGGTGGCGGAACTGGCGCTGAGGATCACCATTTTCCCGGAAAGCTCGGCAAAGGGTAGGCGACTGAAAAACAGCACACTCCCCACGTCCCCCTCGGTGCTGATGGAGAGATGCGGCAGCAGGAGGTACTCCCGGAAGTGTCGGCCATACTCCACCGAAGAAATGGCGCTCACCTCCACTTCTCCCCGGAAAAGCCGCCCGTTTAGCTCGGCCGGGGTGCCCGGCACCATCTCAAAGCCGTTGGGCACATAAGCCCGCTCCAAAGCGTAGTAAATGGGCAGGACGTTGATGTAATGAATGCGTCCCAGGCGAATTTTAGACTTCATGGCCCCCCTCGCTTCCAGGTCCGCCAATCCAGGAGATATATCCCCGGGCCCCGGCATTCAGGAGGGCCGGCCAGAAATCCTTAGGATTAGCCACCGGGACAAACAGAAGGCTGGCCAACTTCCCCGGTGCCAAGCTGCCCAAATCCTGGTCCCGCCCCAAGGCCCGGGCCCCGTGCCTGGTCCCCAGTGCAAAGATTTCCGGCAGGGGAAAGTCCGGATATTGCTGATGCAACACTAGCATTTCCTTAAACAGGTTCAGGTCTTCATTGCTGGCCAGGGAGTCGGTCCCCAGGGCCAACGGCACCCCCGCCCGGGCCAGCCCCGGGAGGTCCGGAAAGCCGGCGCCGGTGAAGCGGTTCGAGCGGGGACACAGGACCACGGTGGTTCCCCGGCGGACCAAAATTTCCCGGTCGGCCTGGGTCAGCCAGACACCATGCACCGCCAAGACATCTTTGGCCAAAAAGCCTATCCTGTCGAGAAAAGCCACAGGCGAACACCCCGGAGGCTCAAAGTCCTGGTAATAGCGGTCCCTTTTTTTCAACAACTCCTGAAAGAAGCCATTACCCAGCCGTAAAAAGTTCAGTTCCTCCAGGGATTCCGCCAGGTGAACCGCGCTTTGCCGTTGGCGCCGCCGATTCCAGAGGGCAATGCGGCGAAAGAGCGGCTCAGACACGGAATAGGAGGCATGGGCCGCGGCGGAGAAGTTGGCAGCCCGGGACTCAGGCTGGGTGAAAATGGGAAAGTCAGCCTTAAGGGGCCGGTTATCCAGGAGATTGAAACCCAGGCACTCGTAAAAATAGTGAAATTCCAAGCCACTTTTCGCCAGGATAGGGAAACTGGCCCCGGTGTTGCTTACCTCCCCCACCAGCCCGGTGCCCGACTCCCGGAGTTCCGCCAATCCCCGGCTCACTCCGGCTTCCAGCTCCCCGGAGGAAAGCCGGGAAGCCGCGGCCAGGGTCTGCTCCAGCCAGCGGGGAAACTGCGTTTGGGGCGCAATTCTTCCTTTCAGAGCGGAAAACTCTAAATGGACGTGGGTATTCACCAGAGCCGGCAGGATGGCCCCATCGCCGTGGTCTAACACAGGCCCGGGAAACCGACGCTTGAGCTCCCGGGTCTTGCCCACCGCGGCAATTCTGCCCTGAGCCACAGCCACGGCACCGTTATCCAGGATCGGACCTGTGCCGGTGACCACCCAGCGGGCCCGATGTAAAGTTACTTGAACCATGTGCGCCAATCCTCGCCGATATCCCCCCGCAACCGGTAGCGCTCCATGAGTTTTCCGCAGGGGCAACTCCGGGGAACTGCGGCCAACTCAGGCAGGAGCCGTAAAACTATGTCCACAAACGCGCCTTCCACTTCCAGCACCTGGGCCACCTCCTCCTGGGTGGCCAAGCCTTCGAAAAGCACCCCGGGTTGAAAGGAGCGCTCCTTGATCCCTTCCGCAAAATTCACCACGTAGCACAGGGCCGTATAGCAGAGCTCCAACTCCCTAGCCAAAAAGGCTTCGGGCACTAAAGTCATGCCCACCAGGTCCCCGCCCAGCATCCTGAATTTCCGAATCTCCGCCGGGGTCTCCAACCGCGGTCCGCTGGTGGCCACATAAACTCCCTGGGGATGCCAGGGAAGGGGTCCCTGTTGCATGGTCCTGCTCAGGGCCCGGCGCAATTCCGGACAAAACACCGGATTCTGTCGGATAAACCCTAGTCCCCGTTGCGCAAAGAAGGTATAGACCTCCCCCCGGGTTTCATCCAAGATGTCGTGCGGGCAGACCAGATGGCCCGGCGCCATGGCCTCATTGACGGCCCCCGGCGCGCACCAGGCCAGGATTTTCTGCACTCCTAGATTTTTCAGGGCATAAAGATTGGCCCGGTCGTTCACAAAAGCCGCCGAGACCTGGTAGCCCTCTTCTCCGTGGCGGGAAAGCACCGCAAAAACCAACCCCTCATGCTCGAATAGATGCACCGGATTACTCCGGCCAAAAGGGGTGTCATACTCCTCCCCCCCAAGATAGGTTACGCCCTTCTCCAAAAAATCCCGATGCGCCCCCACCCGGGCAATGACGGCGAGGGAAGGCGAAGGCGAGTTGGGGGGAGGGCCAGGGGGCGCAACCCCCTGCCCTCCCCCCAAGCCCCCCTCCCAACCCCTTGAGGCCGTGGAAGACGGGGCTTTTCGCCCCGACTTCCCCGGTCCTGACAAGTTTAAGGGATTGAACGAGGAGGTATGGGGGATGGGGGAAGGGGTCCGCGACCCCTGGCTCCCTTCCCCAATCAACCCGTACACATGATTCCGGCGCTGGGGTTCGAAGCCGGCGGTGATGATGAGGTGATTAATCTCGGATTCGGAGAGGCGGAAGGTAACTCCGGCCGCAGCCACCACGTTTTCTTCAATCATGGTGGAGCCGAAGTCGTTGGCCCCGAAATTCAGGGCCACCTGGGCAATCTTTGCCCCCTGGGTGACCCAGGAAACTTGCAGGTTCTGGATGTTATCCAGGACCAGCCGGGAGATAGCCAGGGTTTTCAGGTATTCCCAGGAACTCACGGCCTCACCTCCCAGAGCCGTGGATTGCGGCTGAAAGCTCCAGGGAATGAAGGCGGTGAAGCCGCCGGTGTCATCTTGCAAGTCGCGAATTCGCAGGAGATGTTCGAGGCGCTCTTCCCGGGTTTCCAGGTGCCCGAACATCATGGTGGCCGTGGTTCTGAGCCCCAGCTGATGGGCTGCGGCCATAACTTCCAGCCAGGCCGCCGCGCCGCATTTATGGGGGGAGAGGGCCTGACGCACCCGATCCACCAGGATTTCCGCCCCTCCTCCGGGGATGGAGCCCAGGCCGGCCCGGAGGAGGCGCTCCAGCACCTCGTTGATAGTCAAATCGTGTCGGCGGGCCCAAAAGACAATTTCAGGGGGAGAGAAGCCGTGGACGTGAAGCCCAAAGCTCCGGATGAACCGCACCAGATCCTCGTAATAGTTAAAGGAAAGCTCAGGGTTCAGGCCGCCCTGCAGGAGAACGCCGCTGCCGCCCAGGGCTTGGGTTTCCTCCAGTTTCCGGCGCAGGGTGTTCTCCTCCAACACAAACCCCTCGGGTGAGCCGGGAGTCCGGTAAAAGGCACAGAAACGGCACCCGGAGACACAGACGTTGGTGTAATTGATGTTGCGGTCCACTACATAGGTGACCCGGGGCTCCGGGTGGAGGCGCCACCGAATCCGGTTGGCCAGTCGCCCCAGGGTCAGGAGGTCCAGATCCCAGAGCGCCCGGGCTTCCTCCCGGGAAAGACGCTCCCCGGCCGTCAGTTTGTCTTCCAGGTGAGCCGCGCCGGCCTTCATGAGTTGATCACGTTGTAAAGGGTATCCCGCTCCACCGGCTCGCAGCCTGCTTCTTGAATAAGATGGAGGAGTTGAGCGCGGGTCAGACCCATGGGAGTCTGGGCTCCGGCCATATGGGTGATTTTTTCCTCAATGACCGTGCCGTCGATGTCGTCGGCCCCAAAGGCCAGAGAAAGTTGGGCCATTTTGGGTCCGATCATGATCCAGAAGGCCTTGATGTGGGGAAAATTGTCCAGCATCAGGCGGGCCACCGCCAGGTTCTTAAGGTCGTCGAAGCCCGTGGTTTCGGGAAGATCCGGCAACCGGGTATTTTGCGGATGAAAGGCCAGGGGGATGAAGGTCACGAACCCTCCGGTTTCATCCTGGGCCTCTCTGAGCCTGATAAGATGATCCACCCGCTCTTCCAGGTTCTCCAGGTGGCCGTAAAGCATGGTGGCGTTGGTCTTAAGACCCAGACGGTGCGCGGTTTGGGCCACTGAGAGCCACCCTTCCGGGGAAAGCTTTTGGGGGCAAAGGCTAGTGCGCACACGGGGGCTGAAGACCTCGGCCCCGCCGCCCGGGATGGAGCCCAGGCCGGCTTCTTTCAGGGCCTGCAGGGTGTCGGCCACGGACAGCCCGGCGAGGTCGGCCAGGTGGGCGATTTCCACACAGGTGAAGGCCTGGAGGTGCACCTCGGGCCGCAGAGCCTTGAGACTCCGCAGCATTTCCAGATAATAGGAAAAAGGCAAATCCGGGTGGAGGCCTCCCACAATATGGATTTCGGTGATGGGCTCGCTTAGCCGGTCCCGCACCTTGGCCGAGATCTCCGACAGGGTCATGGTATAGGCCTGGGGGTCGCCAGCAGTCTTGCCAAAAGCGCAGAACCGGCAGCCATTGACACAGACGTTGCTGTAATTCAGGTGCTGGTTATAAATGTAGTAGGCCCGACGGCCATGGAGGCGTTCCCTCGCCAGGTTGGCCAGATACCCCACTCCCAAAAGGTCCCGGCTGCGATAGAGGGTAATCCCGTCTTCCCTGGTGAGTCGCTCTTGAGCCCGGACTTTCTCATACAGAGAAATCAACTCAGGGTCTTGAAAAAACGGCTGCGGCTGCATAATGAACACATCTCCCATGTGACCAACTGGTCATTTCTTGTTAAAAAAATTTTTACATTCCTGGGGTTATGTTCCCAGACCGGCCTTGAGGAGATTGACCAACTCCCCCACCCTGGCCCGCCTTTCCTCGGGGCCAGCTTGGTCCAGGCCCAGAGTAACGTCAAAGGAGGACAAGGCTAAAGCCTGGAGGAAACGGTCCAGGAGCGCGTCCAACACAAATATGGCCGATTCCTGAGACAGGTCCGCCCGCAGTTCTCCCCGGGCCTGACCCTGGCGCACCAGGGACCCCAGGTACTCGGCGGCAAACCGGCGGACCGCCCGCAAGAGCTCCGGGCGCCGGGGCACCTGCTGGTCATACAAAATCTTGAGGTAGAGCCCGTACACCCGGGGATGCCGCTGGATGAAGTCCATCCCGGCCAACAGGGATTTTTCCAGGCGGACGAAGAAATCTTCCTCCCGGGTGTCCGCCTTAACCCTGAGCAAAGTGCGGCGTACCATCCCGATGGCAATATCAAAGATATAAAGGAACAACGATTGCTTATCGTTAAAATACTGGTAAATGGAACCCTTAGCGATGCCGGAGGCCGCTACCATGGTGTTGAGGCTGGCTTGCTGATAGCCTTTGTCGGCAAATTCTCCCAGGGCGGCGGCCACAACCCGCTCTTGCTTTTCCGGGGGAAGGTTGAGGAAAGTGGTGCGCGCAGTTTCCATATGACCACTTGGTCATATCAGTCTTGCCGGAGGTTGTCAAGAGTGTTCAGGCCAAGCCGAGGAATCCTCGAAGGGTTAAAAAAATTCCTTTTTTGAAACGTCATGTCTAATTTTCTGAACAAATATTCTGATGGTGTCCAGAACTGAAGAAGGCATTTCTTAACTTTTCTTCATAAGTTATGCTTATGGCATTGTATTTGCTAACTAAAACCACGGAAAGATACGTGTGGCAATTCCCTGCCGACCCAAGTTATAATAGCCCAACCCCGGTTTGGCCAAGGTTGGACGGGGAGAGTGCCATTCTAAGGAGAGATACTTGACTACGACAGACAGGCCCATCGCCAACCCTCTGGTAGTGTTGCGGGAGGAATTTGACGATTGGGCCGTACTTTTTGACCCGGACACGGGCCATGCCTTCGGCCTCAATCCGATAAGCGTTTTCGTCTGGCAGCGTTTGGACGGTAAGCACACCATTCAGGAAATCCTCTCAGAAATGAAGGACACTTACCGGGATGTTCCCCTCGAGGCGGAAAACCATCTCCGGGAATTTATCGACAACCTGCTGGAGCACGGCTTAGCCGGATACGAATATCAGACCTAAATGTCATGAACATGCGGTTAATGCGTTCCCCCTCCGCTGTGGAAGTGGCCATTACCGGCAAGTGTAATCTGCGTTGCCTGTACTGCTCTCACTTTAGCAGCGCCGCCGACGTCCCGGAAGATCTGCCCACGTCGGAGTGGCTCACCTTTTTTGAGGAGCTGGGTCGCCTGGCGGTCCTGCGGATCACTCTGGAAGGCGGAGAGCCGTTTATTCGGCCTGATCTCCCGGAGTTATTGGAGGGCATCGTCAAGAATCGCCTGCGCTTTACCATCCTGAGCAACGGCACTCTCATCACTGACGAACTGGCCGCGTTTATAGCCGCCACCCGGCGCTGTGACTCTGTCCAGGTCTCTATCGATGGGTCCAAAGCTGCGACCCACGACGCTTGCCGGGGCCAGGGGAATTTCTATAAGGCCATGCAGGGCTTGGAAAAACTGAAGAAACATGGCGTCCCCGTTACGATACGGGTGACCATCAATCGCAACAACCTGGAAGACTTGCCGGAGATAAGCCGCTTTCTCCTGGAAGAATTGCGACTACCCAGGTTTTCCACCAATTCTGCTGATTTTATGGGAGTCTGCCGGTCCCAGGCGGACAAGATTCAGCTATCGGTGGCAGACCGCAGCCGGGCCATGGTGTTGCTCTGGGAACTGGAACAAAAATACCCGGGACGCATCACCGCCTTGGCCGGCCCCCTGTTTGAAGCCCACGATTGGTTGGATATTACCCAGGCCCAGCGGGAAAACCGAGAGCCTAAAAACGGCCGAGGACACCTGACGGGCTGCGGCGGGGTTTTCAACAAACTGGCGGTGCGGTCCGACGGCGTCATGGTGCCTTGTGTTCATCTCTGCCACATGGAACTGGGGCATATCAACCGGGATGATTTGGGCGAGGTCTGGAGGAATCACCCTGAGCTCACCCGCTTGCGGGAGAGAGGGGAAATTCCCTTGAGTGACTTTGCTTTCTGCGCGGACTGCCAATACATGCCTTTTTGCACCGGTGGTTGTCCGGCCGTGGCCTACACTCGCACCGGCCAGGAAAATCATCCCAACCCGGATTATTGCTTGAAGCTATTTTTGGACAAAGGAGGCCGCCTGCCAGATGTCCACATCTGAAACTCGGCCTGAGGGGCACCCACTACACCAGATTTATTTCTACCTGACTGAGGGCTGCAATTTGCGTTGCCGCCATTGTTGGGTTCTGCCCGAAAAGAATACCCCCCGGCAGGCCGATGCTTTCCTGAAGGTGCAACTATTTGAGAATATTGTGAAACAGGGCCAGGCCCTCGGCCTCCATACCGTAAAACTGACCGGGGGCGAGCCTTTTCTTCATCCCCAAATAAGCCGTCTCCTCGAAATTATCAAGGCCGCAGACCTCCGGCTAGTGGTGGAAACCAACGGCGTGTTGTTGACTCCCGAGCTGGCAAAGGCCGTGGCGGCTTGCCGCAATCCTTACATTTCGGTTAGCCTGGACGGGGCCGAAGCTGAAACCCACGAGTGGGTGCGGGGAGTTCCAGGGTGCTTTGAAGCCGCGCTCAAAGGGATCACCTATTTGGTGCAAGCGGGCTTGAAACCCCAGATTATCTTTTCCATGATGCGGGAAAATCGGGACCAGTTGGAGGCCGTCGTGCGGTTGGCCCAAAAGCTGGGAGCGGGGTCGGTGAAATTTAATGTTATCCAGGCCTCCCCGCGGGCCGATCTCATGCGGGAAAACGAGGAGACCCTGTCCGTTCCAGAAGTGATCGAGCTGGGGCATTGGGTGGAGCAAGAATTAAGTAAGGAAGTGGAAATTTCTTTGATTTTTCACTATCCTCCGGCCTTTCGCCAGCTTAGCTTGTTGTTTGAAGGTAACAGCAACTTCTGTTCTTGTGGAATAAGGAACATTATCGGGGTCCTGGCCGACGGCTCTTATGCTCTTTGCGGGATTGGCGGCAACGTCCCGGAATTGGTGTTCGGCCACGCAGCCCGGGATCCCTTGGCCGACGTCTGGAATAACCACCCGGTGTTGCGCGAGATCCGGGAGGGGTTGCCCAAGCGTCTCACCGGCATCTGCGGGGATTGTCTTCTCCGTAGCCGCTGCTTGGGGGCTTGCCTAGCCCAAAATTACTATGTGGCCGGTAATTTGTGGGCGCCCTACTGGTTCTGTGACCAAGCCGAGGCGGCCGGACTCTTCCCGGCAAGTCGTAAGAACCCAATGTTACGGGAAGAATTGGCAATTAATTCGGAGAAGATCGAAAAAAGCTTGCTTTAAGGGAATTAATTTGCATAAACTGCAACCACCGGAATCAAGTTTGGAGATACTCGGAATCGGCAACATTCTCGGGGGAGGGTACTTGATCTGACCTCGAGGCGGCATTATAACTTTACCTGGAGAAGTAACCTTTAAAAAAATTAGGAGGATGGGGGTCATGACCGAGAAAAAAGAGAAAAGGTATGAAAAGCCCGAATTGAAGACCTTATTTAATGATCTGCAAGCAGCAGTGGGCCAGTGTAACGCCGGAATTAACGATATTAACCGCCCCCTCCGGGCTGTCTTGCACCCGGACTTGTAATTGTGTCAAGACCTTGGTTGACTCAGGAGGATAGATCCTGGGAAGCGGAGAGGTTTGACTGACACGTGTAAGGAGTCCGCTCACTAACCAATATCTCCTCAAGCTATCCGGTTCTCCGACCTTTCAGAGGCAATATCGTTCTATTGCCGCTCCAGACTGCATTCATGACACCAGAGGCAAAACCCCGGGACCACCGATCCGGTACTTGGAACCTTCTCAGGAAAATAACCGGAGTGGCTGAACCGGTGAGCCATTTGCGGGGTTTTACCCTCCAGCTCGGGGACGGCAGCCACTGGTGGGTCGGTAGCATGCCTGCGGTCAGCTCTTGGGTGGAGAAACTGGCCTCCATGTTGCACCTCCATCCGGGAACCGCAGACGGCGCCAATCTAATGGTCTTCCTCGAGGGGAACACCCCACTTGAGCGAATCAAACAGCTCGTGGCTCCTGAATCAGACTGGGTTCCCCTGAACAGGAAAATCAAGCGGCTCGTAACCTCAGATTCAGGCTGGATCGCTTGGGACAACAGTTACTTGAGGGTCTGGTACGGGATGGATTTACCCGATCTGGTGGTGGAGTTAAAAACACCCCTGTCCAGGAACAAAGGGTATGATGGTATAAGATTCGCACTTCAATTCATCTTTCGGCAGAGCCTCCAGCGGGGTGGATTTTGACCTTGGCTCCCGATGGCCGCTATCTGGCCCATCCCTTTCCCACCTGGAGCGATTATCTTTCACTACATGGGACGGATATTATTCAGGCTGAGTCTCAGGATTCTTCATCCCTGGCCGGCATCTTTTTTATTGAGCAATCTTCCTCGGACGAATGCTTTCCCATGGCTCCCTCCAAAGCCTTGATAGAGATCATCATTGCCTCCCAGATAGTGCTGAATATACATCTCTGGTACTGTGATTCGGAGGAGGCCAGAAATATCAGGGCGATCATGTTTGACAACGCCTGCAAACTGGTCCACCAGGTCCCGGCCTTTCACCTGCGGGTTAGTCTGACCGGCAGGTTTTGGGAACAGATTGAAACCGCCCTGGCTGGGGTTTGAGAAAAACATGGTCAAGAAGATTTTTTATCGGGGCATCAGTATGAACCCGCTGATGTGGCCCGGGGACATCCTCCTGGTGGCTGCCTGCGACCCCCAAACCATTCATCCCGGGGACGTGGTCCTCTTTGAGGATCCCAACCGGGGACAGGTGGTCCATAGGGTGATGGCCATCAACTCGCAAGAGGTGATCACCAAGGGTGACAATATGCCTGTGGTGGACGACAGGATTCTGGCGCCCCAGGAAATTCTGGGGCGGGTGACGGCCATCCAGCGGCAAGGCCGCACCTTGCCGGTGTCTCGGCAGGCGCCGGCCGCCCTCTATCTCCTCAAGGGTCGCCAATGGTTTGATCGGACGATTTTCGTGCTGCTTCAACCCCTGTACCTTCGACTGGCACAATCCGGTTTGTTCCAGGGCCGCCTGGCCGCCTGGATGAAACCCCGGTTGATTTATTTTTCCCGCGGAGACAGCCCGGAATGGCAGCTCTGGCTGGGGAAGCTTTTGATTGGGCGAAGAAAGCCACACCAGCCTGAGTGGTCCATTCGGCGGCCCTTCAGGCTCTTCGTGGACGAAGCCAGCCTGCCGAACCAACCCCCGCATCCGAGGCAAACCTAGCGCTTGAGCCACAGTTTGGGTTTAGGTTAATCAGACTGACCTGCGGCCTTGTCGCCAACGCTGACTTTTCCTGGCATCTCATAAAATTATTGACATGGAGGGACGTTTTCGTCTTTAATTTGCTCAGAATCCCTTTCGGGCTAAGTGGCACGCCATCCAGGATAGGGAACTCGGTAGGTTATTGGGATTGTTTAAAAAGCCTCTATGATCCTTGATAAACTTGGAATTTCGTTCATCTAAGGCTTCTTACTTCTTGAATTTTATTGACTGATAGGTTGGGCATTTTGAAGGATGAATGAAAGCGATTACTACGATTACCTTTAAAGGTAGTTGCCGTCAGGCTATCTGCAATATCGCACAAGTTAAGGGGTGAGATGTCTTCGATTCTGAAACTGTTTCCCTGGACGAATCTATTCGGTACACGGAGAAATTTTGAGGGCGGATATTTTACCAAAGAAGCAGAACTTATAGACAAGTACTTGAAAAAGGTGAATGATGTTCTTGTATTTGGCTCAGGCAATGGTCGGGAGGCCCGGCCGATAATTGACAGGGCCAAACGAATTGTTTGTTTTGATATCGGCCTTGGCTATCTTCTTGCCGGTAAAAAACTTTGCGAATTTGAAGGGATAAAGAATATTTCTTTTGTTCTTGCCGATGCCTTGCATCTGCCATTCCCTTCGGATTCATTCGATTTTATTTTTTTCAGCTTATACTCTTGTTTAAAGGAAAATCGGTTCATTGTGATTAGTGATATTCACAGGATTTTGCGAAAAGATGGATATGTATTATTATGTTGTGTTATGCCTTCTTACCCAAAAGCAAAAAAATATGGATCTGTAACATTTAACAGTATTGATGACTCAGAGAGAGAAGTTAATGAATATGGCTTCTCTTTACTGGAGGGTGCTCAGGATCAAAAGCGTCCACATTATATCTTTTCGATATTATCTCCTCGACGTAAATAAAACCAGGTTAAATAATATGGGGGGGGTCATGCGCAAGTTATATTTTGTGTTAATTTTGTTTATGTTGTTGCTTCCCAATTTAAAGGCCTGGGCCCAGCAAACAGAGGCCCCGACCGTGGGTGAGGAACGCCGGGAGGAGCAGAAGAAACAGACCATAGCCACCCGGGTGGTTGAGGTGGAACGGGGTGGCGCGCTCTTGCCTTACGGGCGCCTAGTCATTGAGCCTTCCTTTGAATACAACCATATCTCAGGGACCAATGTGTCCATTTCGGGATTTACCATTTTTCAGGCCATTCTCATCGGCCGGGTCCAAGTCCAGAAGCTCCAGCGAGACCTGTTCATCCCGGCTTTGACCTTCCGCCTGGGCTTGAAAAACGCCGAACTTTATACCCGCATACCCTTTTTCTTCCGGACTGACCGCCTGGTTTTTCCCGAGTCCAGTGGGGGCACCGCCAATATTGTGGATCAAACCTTTAGTGATAACGGTCTGGGCGACATCACCAGCTATATTTATTATCATCTTTTGCAGGAAGGACAATGGAAACCCTGGGTGCCGGATACCGTTATCCGCATAGGAGTGAGCTTCCCCACCGGGAAAGACCCTTACGACATCGAACGGGAATTTGTCCAAGCACTGGGGGCCGTGGTCCCCGTGGAATTTCCCACCGGCACCGGTCATTGGGGCCTGGCCTTCGGCTCCACCTTTGTGAGGAGCGCCGACCCGGCAGTCCTCTTTTTAAATGTCGCCTATTTTATCAATTTTCCCCGTCATGTCGGGGAAGTTAACGACATTAACTTTGGAAACATCAATCTCGGGAACACTTTCGAGTACAGCGTGGGCATCATCCTGTCTTTGCAGGAACGGCTGTCCATGAATTTCGCGCTTAACCAGCGGATTACCGGGAAGACTTTGCAGAATGGCGCTGCCTTGGCGGATTCGAGTCTCAATGCCATTTCATTTAATATCGGCGCCACGTATGTCATACCACCCCGCATGGCCGTGGACTTCGTGGTGGGAATCGGTCTGAGTGAGGACGCCCCGGATGTGTCCGTGCTGGTCCGGACGCCCTTCTTGTTCAAATTCGGGAAGAAATAAGACCGGCTCAGGGATGTGGACTGGAAATTTCGCGCAGCCGACGCCGATAATAATTCTCCCCCCAGCCACGTAAACGACCCTCCTCAAACACCAGGGGAGTGTCCACGCGTCGGCCCAGCCGGTTTTCCAGCGAGTAAAACCAGACAATGACCCCCCGGCCGGTCGCCTGAAACCCCTCAGTGCGCTCCGGGGGGCCCAAGACTTGCCGCACCTCTTTCCTCGTCATATTCAGCTCCAGCCGGGTGGCCGCCTCCATGTCGCTCCTGGCGGGTGACGTCGACGGCGTCTCCGAAGCCTTGGCAGGCTTCCGAGAACTAAGCGCCGGCCCCGGCGCCGCTGGTGGTGGGGTCGGCTTCGGGGCAGGTGTGGCTATACTCTTGGCTGCAGGGGTCGGGGCCGGGGGGGCCTGAGGCCCGGGAGCCGCCCCTGTCGCCGGACTGGCGGACGCAACCTGGACTTCTGGCCGAGGGGCAGGAGCCTGGGCCATCTGCGGGGGCCGTTCTTCGCTGGGGAAGAGAAACTTCCGCTTACCATAAGGATAGTGAGCCACCTTGGTAATGATCCCCTGGTCATTCAGCCAATAGTACACCTGGTCGGGTTTGTTCCAGGCCCCGCCGCCCATGGCCGCCACCTGGTCCAGACTGTAGGTGGTATACACGTAAATCTTCCCGCCGCCGGGTCCCGGTTTCACCTCTTGAGGCTGCCCTTTGCGGGCCACCAGGTCTGCTTCCCGCTGGCCGACACTGAGGGTATCGTCGTGTCCGGGACCGCCGCTGCTGGCACACCCCACCAGCCATATCACCACCAGCAGCCCCCATCCGAACCGCCACCATTTCATGTGCCGTGTCCCCTTTCTTTTACGTTGTTAAAGCGATTCTCAATATATACCCAGGCGGTGGCCAGGGAAACCCCTAACACCGATGTATTCTCCCGAACAATTAAAATTGTTTCCAAAAATTTGAACGTAGTCTGGAATTTTGTTTAAAAATAAGAACACATATTTCACCACCTGGTTGCCCCCGTTTTTTTACCCGTTGGTATGGTCTTTTTATCCCCCTTTCTTCTTTCTTACCTGAGCGGGGGGACCGCATGACCCGGTGGCCGAACAAAGGCCAAAATCCCTGAGGACTTGGAAATATCAGGTTCCCGGGCCTCAGGAACAAGGTTGGCTGGTACCTGCCGAGCCACTCTCCCCGGCATCCCAATATACGTTCCAATGAAGGCCAGGGTGCCTGATAAGGTCTAGTTGAGTCAAAAATCTCTTGCCCGGGGATGGGCTTCGGCCCCCCTCATGTGTTCAACGGTGCGTCAAATGTTAACTTTTTTCAACATTTTTTTAGGGTCCCTCCCCCAGCCGCCACCAATATTTTACCCTTTTTCCTGTCACAGTAATCGGGGCAGCGAAAAGCTCCTCAACGACATATCCATCTGTAATTATTCAGGATATTTTTCAAAAGGCCAGGGTCTAACCGGCAGCTTCTCTCCCTGGGATGGTCTTTTCGGGGCAGCTGAGTCAGCTTGGCATTAAACTTGCTCATTTAAATCATTGCGGTAAAGTGCCGTCGTTACCAATATTTACGCCAAAGCGGGCTCAGAGCCCTCACTGGAAGGGCCCTAAAACTTTTTGGGTGAATGTAACAGGAAGTTAACGCCGAGGCCTTGCTCCCTGGATAATCCATCTTAAATTATTTATCATCAAGCCTCGGCTCCCCTGAAGGAGCGCACGATGCGTAAGTCGCCCAGAGTTACGGTTGACGTCCCAGTGACGTTAGACACTTATGGGCAGACCTCCTCGGGGCGGACAACAAATCTTGGGTTGCAGGGGGCCTTCATTTCCTTGGAATATCCGCCGCCGATCAATGCAGTGGTCAACCTCAGATTCAACATACCCTTCCTGTCCCGGGGCGTCGAAATCCTGGCCCGGGTGGCGCGCCGCGAACCCCACGGCATCGGCGCTGAATTTTTGGACCTTGACGTCCACTCTAGGTCACTGCTGTATGATTTTTTAATTCCGTTATGGCCCAAGACCCTGTCAGCCTGCCCGTTTTGCGGCCAGCAGCTCCCCAGGCGGGACCGCAAAAACTGTCCTGCTTGCCGCAAGTCTTTAGATTGGCAGAAAAACGAGGATATGAGAGAAGTTGACTCCGAGGAAATGATCGGCACCTGCAAGGCCATGCGGGAGGTTTTCTGCCTGATTCGCAAGGTGGCGGTCACCGACGTTCCGGTGCTCATCACCGGGGCCAGCGGCACCGGCAAGGAAATGGTGGCTCGGGCCATCCACCAGCGCAGCAACTGGTCCCAGGGCCCTTTTGTGGAAGTCAACTGCGGCGCCATTCCTCGGGAACTTCTGGAATCAGAGCTCTTCGGCCACGAAAAAGGGGCCTTCACCGGGGCCTACCGGACTCTTATCGGCCACGTGGAACGGGCCCAGAACGGCACCCTGTTTCTAGACGAGGTGGGGGAATTATCCGTGGACCTGCAAGTGAAGCTCCTGCGCTTCCTTCAGGAATTCACCTTTCATCGGGTGGGGGGCCGCCAGGCCATCAAGGTGAATGTCCGGATTATCTCCGCCACCAACACCGACTTGGAAGAGCTCATTGCCACCGGCCGCTTCCGGGAAGATCTGTACTACCGTTTGGACGTGGTGAACATCAATCTGCCGCCTCTGAAGGACCGGGAGGATGACGGCCTCATCATGGCAAATGTCTTCCTCAAACGGTACACCACCCGGCTCGGCAAGGACATCAAGGGCTTTACTCCGGAGTCGGTGGCTGCCATCCAGAACCACGCCTGGCCGGGAAACGTTCGGGAACTTATCAACCGGGTGCGCCGGGCGGTGGTGATGACGGAAGATCGGCGGGTGGCTCCGGAACACCTGGGCCTGGATCAGTCACGCCAGGGCGCCGAGCCAGTATTCAACGGCAAGAGTCTCAAAGAAGCCCGGGCTGAATTCGAAGCCCGGTTGGTGGGCGAAGCTCTGCAGCATTTCCGGGGGAACGTCAACCTGGCCAGTCGGGCCCTCAAGGTAAGCCGGTCCACCATGTACCATTTTATCCAGAAATACCAGTTGAAACCGTATAGTAACCTGGAAGCCTCCTCCGGCTGAGAGCCGGGGAGTCCGTGTAGATTTTCAGACTGTTCTAAAAAATTGTAACACCTAATAATAATTGAAATCATAATAAAAATAGGCTATCATAGTGTCCCTTGTCCAATATCTTGGAAAATATTATGGAACCGTCATCCCTGGGTGTTTAAATTGTTATGATATATCAGCAGGTTTCATCTTCACTAAACTGGCATCAATCCTGCTTTAAGTTAAAGGAGGATCGAGCAGCGGCATATTGTTATTTTAACGTAATTCGAGTTCTTCAGATGTCAAAATCAGTTGGTTGGGCCAAGAGGTCTGGGATTCAGGGAGCGGCCGTTATGCGTCGCACCCACCCATCTCCCCGTTCGGGCGCCTGGGTGACACTGCCCGGGACCAGCTCGGCAAAGTTGGCGGCCGCGGTGGGTTTCGTCAGCCCGCCGGGAGGGATCGTCCTGTGGGACGAATGGCACGCGGCTTTGAACAGGAGAAGGGATGGGTTAAACCCAGAGATTTTCCGGAAAACCGAGACCTCGGTGAAAACCCTTGGCGCCAGTCCACAAAGGAGGTGAGAGGGGACTGTTAAAAAGTGAAGAGGAATGGTTTTGGTTGACCCAGTTAATACCAATCCTTAATCTTCGGAAAGGAGAAAGGAACTGATGAAGAAAACTCTTGTATTTTTGCTGGTCTGCGGACTGCTCGTCTGGGCCGTTCCGGTGCTGGCGCAAAATACCGGACCCATCGGAGTCGCCGATAACGGTGGCAATAACCAATCCACCGACAGTTGGGCGGTTGGGGTCACTAACCCCAACATCCTCGGTGCCACCCAGGGATCTGGTGACTACAACGCTAACCAGGACGCCGGAACTGCTGTGAGTGTCCCCAACGCCAACCTTCTCGGGGCAACCGCTCAAACAGATAGTATTGCCGTTGATGCCGATGCTGCTGCCCAAGACGCCAGCACCGCTCAGGATGGCGAAGCCAACGCCAACAACACGAGCACGGCTCAGGATGGCCAGGTTAATGGGGCTGATATGGCTGCGGTCCAGAGCCAGAATGCTGATGCTGCTGCCAATGACAATAGCAATGCTGTGGATGCAGACGCGGCGGCAAACAATAACAGCGTGGCTCAGGACGCCTTCGCCGCTACGTATATCCCCGATGCCAACCTCTTCGGGGCGGATGCCGACGGTGATGGTAGCAAGGCCCTGGATTCCCAGTATGGCGCCATGGACAGCTTCAATGGCGATGGTTCCCCTTATAACACTGGCACCGGTACCCAGGTCCTCGTCCCCGATGCCAACCTCTTCGGGGCAGATGCTGACGGTGCTGGAGCCAAGGCCCAGGATTCCCAGTATGCCGCCATGGACAGCTTCAATGGCGACGGTTCCCCTTATAACGTTGGCACCGGAACTCAGGTGACCAATGGGGATGGGGCAAATAACACGGGCTCCGGTGTCCAGGTTGTCGTCCCCGATGCCAACATCCTCGGCGCAGATGCTGACGGTGATGGTAGCGTTGCCCAATGGGGCGAAGTCAATGCCAACGGCGGCAAGGCCCAGGATGCTCAGGTCGCCGGCATGGATAATGCGGCGGTCCAGAGCCAGAATGCTGGGGCCGGGGCCATGGGCGACAACGCCATTGCCCAGAATGCTCAGGCTGCGGGCATGGATAATGCCATAGTCAACGGCAGCGGGACCCAGATTACCAACCCTGCCCTGCAGGACAACCAGACGGCCACTTCGCTTTTGGGTGATGCTCAGGCCGGTAAGGACAATGGTCAGGCCAATGGCAATTTTGCCTCCCAAGTGATTGGGCGCGACGGTGACCAAGCCAACAACGCTCTCGGCGGCGCTCAGATTGGTGATGGCCAACAGGCCAACAACAACTTTTTATCCGATGTCGACCTCAATGGCAACGGTGGCCAACAGGCCAACGACAACTTTTTATCCGACGTCGACCAAAATACAATTTCAGCCGGAGATGCGTCTAATAACGCCGCTTTTACCGGACTGCTTGACACCGCGGCCCTGGGCGGCTCCACTGCTCAAGGCGGGTTACTCAACACCAACTATCTGAACAGCTTCAACGGCACTGGCCCCAATAACATCAACGACGACGGGCTTCAGATTGTCAACCCCGCTGTTCAGGATAACCAGACTCAGTTCGCGGGTAACGATGCGAACTTGAACAAGGCCGGTGACGGTGACGGCACCTTACAGAGCCTCAACACTGGTGGCGGTACCCAGGTCGTGGTCCCCGACGCCACCGTGCAGGCCCTGGGCCGGAACATGGCGGATGATGGTGCGGCCATCACGGACAGCAGCAGTAACTCTAACGCTCTCGGCTTGTTCGGCGATGCGGCGTCGTCCACCGATACGGGCAGGTCCATCGTCAATGATGACGGTGCGGTGGGCATGGATAATGCCGTGGTGAACAGCAACGATGACGGGTTCCAGGTGATCAATCCTGCCCTCCAGGATATCCAGGTGGGACTGACCAATGCCAAGGATGACGGCGTAGCTCAGACCGGCCTGCTTAACGCCAATGATTCCAGCGTAGCTCAGGCTGGCCTGCTTAACGCCAATGATTCCAGCACAGCTCAGGCTGGCCTGGTTAACGCCGATGATACCAGCAAAGCTCAGGCCGGCCAGGTCAACGCCATGGATAACGGCGTGGCCAATGCCAACAACCAGTTCGTCGCTCCTGCAGGAGTTGGTATCGTTGCCAGCGGCAGCTCCGCCCTTGAGAACAGAATGGCCAACAACGTTAGTACTGGAGCCGCCGTCGGCATGGATACCGCCCAGGTGGTTAGTGCTCCGTTCGATTCAGCCATTGCCCAGGGCAATGGTACGGCGATCGAGGACACTATTGGTTCGGCCTTCACTACGGGCGACAATGCCCCGGCGTTTAACAACTTCGGCGATGCCGCAGTAGTGGGAGCCGGCAATAATGCCACGGATAACGACTTCTCAGCCGTGGCCCAAGGCAGCGTGGCGGTCAATGCCAGCCCCGGCGCCGCGGTCACAGAATCCGGACAGGCTGCTTCTGGATTGCTAACCTCGGCCGCCCAAAACTCGGGTGACGGGGGGCAGGCGGTCAACACCAGCGGTTTGGCTCAAGCCGCGGTTTCCCAGAACGGGGATGCGCTGATTAACAACTCGTTACAGGGTTCCATGGCCAATGGTGGCGACGCTCTCACGGTCAATGACCAGGCTGCTATAGCCGACAACGGGTCCAAGGTTATCACCAATCCCCAGAACGTAGCGCTCATCGACAGCGCCCAGGTCACTGGCGGCGGCCAGCTGGCCGTGGGGAACCTCACGGGCAACAAGACCAGTGTAATGGTCCCGGTTACCGTTGGTGTGCCGAATGCCATCCAGACCGCGTCCATGACGGAGCTCAACCAGGTGGCCGCGGGCACCTACGCGGTTGAGTCCGGCAATTTGAACATGGCAGCGTTTGAAGTGACCACTAACAACTCGAACTCCACCGGTCTCAATGTGACGAGCACTAACATGGGGGGCATCGCCAGCAATGTTGCCGCCCAGAGCGTGGTCAACGTGAGCGCCAACATCAATCAGCCTACTCCGTAATCTCATCCATCATAACCCCCGGGGGGCTTAGCCCCCCGGGGCAATGTGCAGGAGAAGATGTGACACGACGGTTTTTAGCGACCATCCTCATGATGGTTTTTCTGTTTCCAGCCGTTTGGGCTTCGGCCTCCGATGTGCCGGTGAGGTTGAACCTCTATAACGAAGGAGGCGTCCTTACCAAGCAGGTGAAGTCCATGAAGGAGTTGCGGCAGCAACAGATGGTGCCCCAGAGCCGGGACTTCAGTTGCGGCGCCGCGGCCCTGGCTACGATCATGCACTATTACTATGGCCAGCCGGTGACTGAACTGGACGCCATTTTGGGCATGTTCAAGCATGGAGACCAGCAGGACATCAGAAAGCGGGGTTTTTCCCTCCTGGACATGAAGCGCTACGCCAACGCCCTCAAGTACAAGGCGGACGGGTTCAAGGTCAAAGATGTCAAGATCCTAAAAAGTTTGACTGTCCCGGTCATTGTCCTGATTGAGACCGGCTCCTACAAGCATTTTGTGGTCATCCGCCGGGTGGGCGACCGGTTCGTCTATATCTCCGACCCCTCCTGGGGCAACCGCAAAGTGCCTGTCCAGGAATTTAACAAGATCTGGGATCAAAAAGTCATTTTCGCGGTGCAAGGACCCAAAGTAGGAAACCCCGAGGGCCTGTACGCGGAAAGATCTCCTACTGCCAGCAAGGTTTCCCGCATGTTGGTCCAAGAACCCTTTCGCTATGATTTCATCCCCTTGGACCCCGCGGATAGCATGGTATTTATCAGCAACACACCCCTTGTGGTCATACCGTTCATTCCGGGGCAGTAGGCCCCGGGCTAAGGAGGAAATATGCATCCCGGCACCAAACCAACCAGGGATGGGTCAGCATTGATGAAGTTGGGGCTGGTTCTGTTGTCAGCTCTTCTGCTCCTGTCGCTGGTGGGCTGTGCTTCAACCTCGAGCCAAGTAACCCAACCGGCGCCAGCAAGTCAGGTGGAGGTCCCGGTGGCCCAAGCCACCATGCCGGTCTCCCAGCCGGCGGAGGAACGCGACCCCCTTAAGGTCTGCGCCGTGGTTCCTGAGGAGGATTTAAAGGAAATGCGGGGGTGCCTCGGGGTTTATTACTTTGACTTCACCTTTGACATCAATATGTTGGCCAATCCTGAGGTGAGCGTCACAACGAACTTTACGGCCGCCGTGCCGGACGGGTCCCCTGCTCCTGAGTTTTCCGGCACTACCGCAGTCTTCCAAGATGATAATGTCTTTTATGTGGCCGGGCCTACGGGGAATGGGATGATATCGGAAGTGATAGTAACGGGTCACGATAATGTTGTCTTTGCCAATACTAATTTCAACATCAGGATCCCGGACGCGACGTTACTCTCTCCTACCATAAACATCATGCCGGCGGGTTCCCTCTCCGGTATCGGCATCAAATAAGGAAGGGTATGCAGAAATCCAGATTTTGCGTGGTCTTTCTGGCGTTCTGGTTGGTGACGGTCTTCTTCCGGGTGGAGGTGGCGCACGGCTATGACAATTTCACTCTCCAATCCTTCCTGACCACCAGCACCAACAACTACATAGGCTTTCTGCAAGGCATCAGCGGCTATAATGTCCAGAATTTTAGTGAGTCCGGCAAGATCTCGGTCAATTTTACCAATGTAACGGTCAGTGGCCTGCACAGTGCCAGTTACGGCCTGGGCTCTTTTAAGAATCTGGGTACCCTAACTTTCCTCAATATCCAACCGGATCTGGAGGTTGCTCCGGCGCTTTTCTCGGGGGAGATGTTTACAGTAAACAATAAGGTTGACCTCGTTGACTACAATTACTCGGTCAATTTGAATTTCAACGGATTCCAGGGCTCGGGTATCATCGTGTTAAATCTGTTGGCCGGTAGTTTTTGCAATCAATTCACCTCGGTGCATATTTCCATGGGGAGGAACGTTACCCCTGAACCTTCCAATCTTGTGGCCAGATATCCCGAGGGTGAGTCCACCCTGGTGCAACTCAGTAATGCTCAGATGGAAACCATGGCCGCCACCGCCAACAACGAGTTCAAGATACTGGGTAAACAGAGTGCCATAGCTACGGTGGAGGGGACTCCTGAAATTCAGGGAATCTGCGCCATTACCCTTTCGAGCGGCGTGAACAACATGGTAAGTCACCGCGTCGGCATTAATATTGATACGTCAAAGTGAGACCGGAACCAGGAGCTGACCGCTAGCCGCCTATTTTCTGTTCTTCATCTCTTCAGAAGCCTCCCTTCTCGCGAAAATCTTTCGGTGGCCTTCCCCCAACATTTAAGAACAAGGCCTTCCTGGCCCCTCCTGCGAACTTAATTATTGGAGATCTTCTAAAGGGTCATCTCCAGGTGGACGGTTTCACCTTCTGCGTCTTTTTTCAAGGTGAAGCCGTGTTTCTGCGCCAGGGCCAGCATGGGATGATTCTCCGACAGCACTGCCCCCCACAACTTTTTGACCCCCATGTCCCGGGCCACCTCAATGAGCCGCTGGATGAGCTTGGAGCCCAATCCCCTGCCGTGCCAGGCGTCTGCCACGATAATGGCAAATTCGGCCTCTCCCCGGTCAGGCGTGGTGACCAGGCGGGACACTCCCATCATGACCTCCGGCCCCGGAGGTGCTCCCACGGCCATGATGCCTATCTCCCGGTCGTAATCATTTTGGGTGAAGCGGATGAGCATGTCGTGGGTCCACCTTTTGATGCGGCGGAAATAGCGGAAGTAAATGGTTTCATCCGAACAGACCGCCAGAAAGTCCGCCACCAGGGGTTCGTCCTCCGGTCGCATGGGCCTGAGCTTCACCGGGGTGCCATCCTCCAACATCCAATCGCTGACATACTGGTTGGGATAGGGGGCGATAATCAGATGGCGAGGGGCGACCACCGGGCTTTCCTCCACCACCATGCGGGCGTCCCCGGCCAACGGCTGACCCCTGGTGATGAACAGGGGGTTGATGTCCAGCTCGACGATTTCCGGAAAGTCCGTCACCAGTTGGGCCAAGCGCATGATGATCTCTTCCAGTTTTTCCAGGTCCGCCGCCGGTAGACGGCGGTACCCCGAGAGCAGTCGGTAAACCTGGGTGCGCTGGAGCAGCCGTTCGGCCAGCATGAGGTTCAGGGGCGGCAGCTCCACGGCCACATCCTTCAGCACCTCGGCATAAGTGCCCCCCAGACCGAAAAGAATCAGGGGCCCGAATTGCGGGTCTTTCTTAGCACCCAAGATCAACTCGAAATCCACGGGTTTCACCAGGGGTTGCAGGGTAACTCCCAGGATCTGGGCTTCAGGCGCCTGGGAGCGGGCCGCTGCGGTCATGTCATCAAAGGCAGCCTTGACTTCATCTTCCTGGGTCAGACCCACCTTGACGCCACCCACATCAGTCTTATGAGTGATCTGAGGAGAATGGATCTTCATAACCACGGGATAGCCCAGATGATTGGCCGACCGGGCCGCGGCTTGGGAGGTGGACGCCGATATGGTGGGGGTTACCGGGATGCCGTAGGCCGCCAGGATGGCCTTGGCCTCGATCTCGGTGAGCACCTGGGCCTGGCGCTTCAGGCATTGCTGGATGTAGGTCTCGGCCTGCTGCTGGTTGACCGCCAACTCCCGGGGCAGGCGGGCCGGTGTTTCCTGGAGGAGTTCCAGATTGCGGGTATAAGAGTACATGGCCATAAAGGTGTCGATGGCCTGCTCCGGGGTTTCGTAAGCCGGAACGCCGCCCTCGTTGAGGATACGCATGCCCTCGGTCACGTCTTCCCCGCCCATCCACACCGCCAGGACCGGCTTGCCCTGTTTCTTGATTTCCGGAACGATAACCTGGGCTATCTTGGAGGGGTTGGTCATGGCCTGGTGGGTCATGATGACGACCAGGCCGGAGAGTTCGGGGGCTTTAAGGCACACCTGGAGCGCTTTAAAATAACGCTCGTCGGTGGCGTCCCCCAGGATGTCCACCGGGTTGCCCCGGCTCCAGAAGGGCGGCAACATCTCGTCGAGCTTGTTCAGGGTCTCGGGGCTGAGGGCCGCGGGTTCTGCGCCCCAAACTGACAGGGCGTCGATGGCCATGACTCCGGGGCCCCCGGCATTGGTAATGATGCCCAGGCCTCCGCCCACAGGCCGTTGAGCTTTCCCCAGGGCCTCAGCGCAATCAAACAACTGCCGCACGGTCCCCACCCGGATGATCCCGGCCCGGCGAAAGGCGGCGGTGTAGGCCTCATCCAAGCCGGTCATGGCTCCGGTGTGGGAGGCTGCGGCCCGGGCACCGGCCTCGCTCCGGCCGGATTTGGCCAGGATGATGGGCTTGATCCGGGAAACCGCCCGGGCGGCGCTCATAAAGCGGCGGTGGCTGGTCAGGCCCTCCATGTAAATCAAGATGCTTTTGGCGCTCATTTCGCCGCCCAAATAATCGATGAGGTCGGCGAAATCCAGGTCCGCCATGGTGCCCACGCTGACGAAATGGGAGAAACCGATATTGTTCTGTGTAGCCCATCCTAAAATGGCGCTACCCAGGGCGCCGCTCTGGGAGATGAAGGCCAGACTGCCGGGAGTGGTGGAAAAGGCGGCAAAGCTGGCATTCAACTGGCATTGGGGGCACAAAAGCCCCATACAGTTGGGGCCCAAATAGCGCACTCCGGCCTGCCGGGCCTCCTCGTGAATGGCCGCGTCGATGGCCTGTCCCTGGTCCCCGGCTTCTTTGCCCCCGGCGGAGATAATCACCGCGGCCTTGATCCCCGATTGACCGCATTCCTTGATGATTTCCGGCACTCCCTTGATGGGTATGCAAATAACGGCCAGATCCACCGGGGCGCCCACCGCGGTCAGAGAAGGATAGGCTTTGGCCCCCAGAATTTCAGTGGCCTTGGGATTAATGGGGTAAATCTGGCCGGGGAAATCGCCTTTCTGGAGATTGTCCACCAGGATGTGGCCCACGGAGCCTTCCCGGGTGCTGGCCCCCACCACGGCGACGGATGCCGGCCTAAAAAAATAATCCAAGAGCTTGGGTTCCATGGCTTTCTCTCTTCTGGGTGGTGACGCTCTGGTAATCAGCAGGCCCGATCATTGTACTCGGGCAGGCTATCTGTAAGCTCTCAAGATCTTATGAAATAATGCCTTTAATTTCATACAGGCTGTATTCGCCACTTTTACCGGGCAGGCTTAACTTGACTTTCTGGCCCACCTCCACCTGAGACTCCACCAGACGGTAAGTCTCTTCCGACACCAGGAATTGGGTGCCGGCCCTCTTGTTGGCGGTCTCAATGCGGTTGGCCAGATTCACTGCGTCACCCACCACCGTCAGCTTCTTATTGCCGGGGAAGCCCAGACTGCCGGCCACTACCTGGCCGTAATGCAAACCTAGGCGAACCTTGAAGGCGCGCTGATAAAGGTCCTCAAGATAACCTTCAATACCTTCTATCGCTTTAAGGATCTCCAAGCCAGCCTTGACTGCGGACAGGCCGCAAACCTCCGGTTCCCCTTCCTCAAACAGAGCCATGAAGCCGTCACCCATGTAAGCGTCAATGCGGCCGTCATGCTTGTCAATCACCTGTCCCACTTGTTGGAAAAAGAGGTTTAATACGTAGATGACATCATAAGGCATCAAGTTCTCGGCGAAGGGAGTAAACCCCTGGATGTCGCCAAACATAATGAATACTTGGTTCTCCTCCCCCATGGCGCAGGGATCGATGCCCTTGATGAAGATGGCATCCCAATCCAACTGTTCCACCTCTGTCACCAGTTGCCTGACTTTGACCCTGCCGGTGACCCTGGTTTGGCAGGCCAGCCGTATATCCGGCGGAAATTTGAGGATCTCCGCCACTTCTTGCTCCTCGGTAGTACGGGGGTGACAGTTTTCCAGACCTTCAAGCACCTTAACTCTGCAGGTCGAGCAGCGGGCTACGCCGCCGCACATATGAGTCAAGGGCACGTTGGCTCTGATGGCCGCCTGGAGGATGGACTCCCCCTCCAAGATCTCAATTTCATCGGGCTTGGGGAAAATCAACAGTGTCGACATAAGCGTAGGTTCCGGAACTTAGGTTTTTTTCATGGGTGGTGAAGACGCCCGCTTCCTAACCGGGCCGTTTGCGGGCGTCAGGCAGCCCACGGTTACTATTTGAAAAACCTGTATATGCTGAGCCAGAGCAGGGAATACCCCGTAACCCCCAAAAAGAAAGGCCAGAAGCGCGCCTGGGGCCCGGAGGGCAATTCCTCGTTAAAAACGTTCATGATGATGGCGCCGGCCACAAAAGAATACATAGCTATGTATACCTGCTGGTTAAAATCGGTCAGAACTCCCAACAACCATCCCAGCAAGAGAGCTGAAACGAAAACCCAACGACCGTAGCGATCAAATTTTTCCTGATAGTTTTGCCAGAGTCCATGGTTGATACCCAAAAAATGCAAGCCAATGGCAATGATCCCCAGAAACAAGACCAGTTTACCGGGAATTTGACTGTGAACCAGTATATAGCCTATTAAGGCATTATACGCGGCAAACACCGCGATATTGAGCCCAAACATGCCGATGGCGAGAACATTTGCCCTATTCTCTTTTTTCTGGCGTAGTTTAAGCCAATAAACCGCCCGTTCCAATCCGTAAAATGCTACCAATCCTGCCAGGGCTGAGACGAAAACTTCATAGATGAGGAACTTTTTGACACTTTCTATCTCCTGGGGGCTGAGGGAAGTGGCCACCAGGGATTCTTTTTGCATCTGGGCCACCATTACCTGCAAATTGCTCAGCTTGGGGAGGAGAACCATAAAAACGTAGGCCACCGCCAACCCGCCGGCAAAAGACAGCCAGGGGCTGTGCTCCTCCTGCCGAATGACCCTTAACCGGATGCAAAAAATATGCAGGGCGGCCAGGGCGAGCACTGCCAGCATGGAATCGACGAGGGACATAGTTTCCCTGTTAGGGGCTCGCAGCTTTGTTCAGGCCATAGACCGGCGGCGAGCCTGCAAAAGCCGCACCGGTTTTTTCATCGCCATATCCCACGGGGTTTGCAGGTTTGACAGAGTTTGTGAGAATTCTTATTTTTTTAATAAATCCCAGAAAGATGACAGGAGCATCTATGAATAGAAAATATTTATGGCTCATTCTAATCGCTTGGGTGATCCTTGCCACCAGCTGCGCGGGTTCAGGACAATACACCGCCAAGGCTATTGATACCAATCCGGACAGCATATGTCCCAGTTGAACTCACGTATTGCCTTGGGGTACCCAAGGCCAGGGGGTGTATAACGACACCAAAGGAGTTGGAGTTATGCACGAAGTTGTGCTGTGCCAAGATTGCTTTTCAAACCCGCAGACTATCAACGAAGATAATGTGAACAAATATCTTCAGGCCCACAACTGGCCTCCGGAAAAGATTGCCGAGGCCATGATCGCGATCAAGCGCCATAAGCAGTTGGCCAAGGTCCAAAATTAAACAAACCAGTGAGATTCCCGATGGTTCGCCGAGGCGGATCGTCTTTTAATTATCATTGCCATGTGCCGCGAGGGGCTAGTTTGCCGGGAATCTGGCTGTGAACCAGTATATAGCCTATCAAAGTATTATACGCGATATTGAGCCCAAACAAGCCGATGGCCAGAACACTCGCCCTATTCTCTTTCTTCTGGCGTAGTTTAAGCCAGTAAATCGCCCGTTCCAATCCGTAGAATACTACCAATCCTGCCAAAGTTGAGGCGAAAACTTCATAGATGAGGAACTTTTTGACACTTTCTATCTCCTGGGGGCCGAGGGAAGTGGCCACCAGGGATTCTCTTTGCATCTGGGCCACCATTACCTGCCAATCGCTCAGCTTGGGGAGGAGAACCATAAAAACGTAGGCCACCGCCAACCCGCCGGCAAAAGACAGCCAGGGGCTGTGCTCCTCCTGCCGAATGACCCTTAACCGGACGCAAAAGATATGCAGGGCGGCCAGGGCGAGCACAGCCAGCATGGAATCGACGAGGGACATAGTTTCCCTGTTAGGGGCTCGCAGCTTTGTTCAGGCCATAGACCGGCGGTGCTGCGCCCGGGTACTTGCCTTCGCTCTCCCAGCCGCCGCCCAGGGCCTGGTAGAGTTGCACCACGGTGAGGAGCTGGTCCCGCTGGACCCCCGCCAACTGCAATTCCACATCGAACAGTTGGCGGTCGGCATCCAGCACCGCCAGGTAGGAGTCCAGGCCCCCCTTATAGCGCATGTTGGCCAGCCGGGAATAATTTTGGTAACTCTGGACCAGCAGCTCTTGCTGCTCTCGGAATTCCCGAAACTTGGTGTGGGCCACGAGGCCGTCCGATACTTCCTGAAACGCGGTGCGCACGGTGAACTGGTAAAGAGTTAAGGCTTGTTCCTGCTGGGCCTTAACAGTCTTGAGGGTGAAGATGTTGCGGCCGCTGGTGAAAATGGGCTGCAAGGCCGTGGGCCCGATGGTCCAGATCTTAGCCGGTGCGGTGAACAGCCGGGCCAGGTCCGCGCTCTGGGTGCCCAAGAGTCCGGACAGGGATATCCGGGGGAAAAAATTAGCCCGGGCCGCGCCGATACGGTAATTGGTGGCGATGAGCACTTCCTCGGCCTGACGGATGTCCGGCCGCCGCTCCAGGAGTTCCGAGGGGAGCCCGGAGGGCACCGCGGCCCGCACCACCAACTCGGGGAGGGGTTTGCCCCGGGGGATGGGTTGCGGATTTTTTCCCAGGAGAATACTGATGCGGTCTTCCTGCTGGGCAATCAGGCGCTCCAGATCAGGAATCCGGGCCCCGGCGGTGTGCACCAGCGCTTTTACCTGATAGACATCCTGTTTGGATACCACCCCCCGCTCAAAGCGCATGGAGACCAGACGGAGGGAATCCTCATAGGATTTGAGGGTCCGGCGGGAAATCTCCAGCTGCCGGTCCAGAGTGCGCAGCTCAAAATAGGCCCGGGCCACCTCGGCGATCACCGCGGAGAGCACCGCCCGGCGGGACCACTCCGAGGCAAAAAACTCCGCCTTGGCGGCCTTCGTCAGGCTCCGCAGACGTCCAAAGAGATCGATTTCCCATAACAGGTCAAAATTGAACTGAGCCAGGTTTTCCGTGGCCAAGAAGCCGATTCCCGCCGGTGGATGGCTGATGGAGCTGAGCCGTTCCCGCTGGTAGATGGCCGCCCCTCCCACCTGGGGGAGCCAAGCCGAGCGGCTCACCCCCACCAGGGCCCGGGCCTCGGCCACCCGGGCCGCGGCCAGGCGCAGGTCATAGTTGGCCAACAGGGCTTGCCGGATGAGGTCCTGGAGCACCGGGTCCTGGAAAAGCTCCCACCAGGTTAAATCCGCCAGGGACTTGAGCCCCGGCTGGGGCTGGCCCGCCAGGTCCTGGAAGCGATATTCCTGGGGAACCGTCTCTGGCTCGCGTTCATATTTGGGGGCCAACAGGCAGCCGCTAAGCAACAGGACCCCACAGAGCAGAAGGGCCACAGGTCTCATGAACCCTCTCCTTCCTCCCCGCGGCTCTGGCCGGGTTGGGGTTGCGAGGCCTGGGTCGGTGTCGGTGCCGGCGTGGGTGCGCCCCGACGACCCTTCTTTTTTTCCAGAAGTATTTCAATGGCATAATAGAGGGCCGGGGTGAAGAACACCACCAGGATGGTGGCCGCGGTCATGCCGGCGAACACCGCGGTGCCCAGGGACCAGCGGGACGCGGCCCCGGCGCCTGAGGCCACCACCAGGGGCGTCACCCCCAGGATGAAGGAAAACGCGGTCATCAGGATGGCCCGAAAGCGCAGGTGAGCGCCCTGCAGGGCGGCGTCAAACGCGCCCAGACCCTCCACCTCCCGTTTGTTTTTGGCAAACTCCACAATCAGGATTGCTGTTTTGGCGGAAAGACCGATAAGCATGACAATGCCGATCTGGACATAGACGTCATTGGCCAGCCCCCGCAGCCAAACCCCGAACAGGGCCCCGAATACGGCCACCGGCAGGCCCAGGAGGACGCCAAAGGGAATGGCCCAACTTTCATACAGAGCCGCCAACACTAAAAAGACAAAAACCAGGGCGAAGGCGAAGATGGGGCCGGCCTGGCCGCTGGCCAGCTTCTCCTGATAAGCCAACCCCGTCCACTCATACCCAAAACCCCGGGGCAGTTTCTCGGACAGGCGTTCCATCGCGGCAATGGCGTCCCCCGAACTATAACCCGGCGCGGCCTGCCCGGAGAGCTCCGCGGTGCGAAACATGTTATAACGCTTGATAAGAATGGGGCCGGACTGATTGCTTATCTTGACCAGCGTGCTGAGCGGCACCATCCTATCATCTGTGGTACGGACGAAAATGTTGCGGATATCCTCGGGGTTCTGGCGAAACTCCGGTTCGGCCTGAGCCATAACTTTGTACACCCGCCCGTACCTATTGAAATCATTGATCATATAGCCGCCGAGATTAAGCTGCAACGCGTTGAACACGTCCTGCAAGGGTATTCCCAGGGTCTTCACCTTGTCCCGGTCGATATCCAACTTTATCTGGGGCACGTTGACCTGAAAATTGTTAAACAGGGAAGCGATGGCCGGGTCCTGCCGGGCGGCCGCCACCATGTCCTGGGCGGTTTGATAAAGTTCCTCGGGGGTCTTTGCGGACCGGTCCTGTAGCTGATATTGAAAGCCGCTGACATTTCCCATGCCGGGGATGGACGGCAAGGTGTAGACGAACACTCGGGCCTCGGGATAGCCCATATACTCCCGGCGCAAGCGCTGCATAATGCTGACAATCTGGGTCTCCCGGCTGGACCGTTCCTCCCAGGGGTCCAGGGTCAACACCAGACTGCCGGCATCGGAAGTATAGGTGCCGGTCATCAGGTTGAAACCGCCCCAACTGAGAACCGTTTTGATACCTGCCTCTTTCCCGGCGAATTGCTCCGCTTTGGTCAACACTGTCTGGGTGCGCTCCAGAGAGGCCCCCGGCGGCAGATTGAAGGTAACAAAAATGACCCCTTGGTCTTCATCCGGGACAAAGCCCCCGGGCAAGATCTTAAACAGGCCCCCCGTCCCCAGATAAAAGGCGACCAGCAGAACCAGGACCAGAACCAGGCGGCGCATGAAGGCCCGTACCCCTTTGAGGTACCCCTCGGTAGAGCGGGCAAACACGCGGTTGAACCAACGAAAGAACGCCCCCAAAGGGCCCCGCATCTCTTTTCTGGGCCTCAGGATCTTGACGCACAGGGCCGGGGTCAGGCTTAAGGCCACCATGCTGGACAGGGCCACGGACACCGCCAGGGTGAGGGCGAACTGGCGATAGAGCTGTCCGGTAATGCCCCCCAAAAAGGCCACCGGCACAAACACCGAGATGAGCACGCAGGTGGTGCCGATCACCGGACTGGTCACCTCCTCCATGGCCTTTTCCGTGGCCTCTACCACCTCCAGGCCACGTCCCATGTTGGTCTCCACCGCTTCCACCACCACGATGGCGTCGTCCACCACCACCCCGATGGCCAGAACCAGGCCGAACATACTCAGGGTGTTGACGGAAAACCCCAGAACTACAAAGGCCGCGAAGGTGCCCACCAGAGAAACGGGAATGGCCAGACAGGGGATCAGGGTAGCCCGGAAGCTCCCCAGGAAGATGAACACCACCAGGATCACCAGAATCAGGGCCTCGAAAAAGGTTTTGACCACTTCAGTCAGCGCGGCCCGGACAAATTGGGTATTGTCGTAGGAGACCTCGTATTCCAGGCCCGGCGGAAACCGCTTTTGGGCTTCACCCATGAAGGCCCGAATCTGGTTGGCCACATCCAGGGCATTGGCCCCGGGGAGCTGGTAGATCACCATGGTGGTGGAAGGTTTACCGGCCCGCCGGGAATAGGAGGTATACATTTTGGCGCCCATTTCGGTGCGGGCCACGTCCCTGATGCGCAATATCGATCCATCCGGCAGCGTGCGGATGATGACATCGTCAAATTCTTCCTTATCCGAGAGCCGACCCTTGACGTCCACCGTGTATTGGAAGCTCACCCCTGCACTGGCTGGAGGCTGACCCACCTGCCCCGCCGGGGCCTGGACGTTCTGGTCCTGCACTGCCTTGGCGATGTCACTGGCCGTCAGACCCAGCTTGGCCAGCTTATCGGGCCGGACCCACATGCGCATGGCGTATTCCCGCTCCCCCACGATGCTGATGTTGCCTACACCGTAAATCCGGGCAATAGGGTCATACAGGTTGATCCGGGCGTAGTTGCTCAGGAACAGGTCGTCATAGGTGCCCCCCGGCGAAAACAGGGACAGCACCATGAGCATGTCCGGAGAGGCCTTCTTGGTGGTGATGCCGTAGTTTTTCACCTCCTGGGGCAGCGATTTTTCGGCCCGGCTGACCCGGTTTTGCACATCCACCTGGGCGATGTCCAGGTCAGTGCCCACCGCAAAGGTGCAGGTGAGATAGTAGCGCCCATCGCTGGTGCTGGTGGAGGACATGTAGATCATGTTCTCGGCGCCGTTGACCTCCTGTTCGATGGGCACCGCTACATTTTCCTCCACAACCTTGGCGCTGGCCCCGGTGTAAAAGGTCTCCACCGTGACCGTCGGCGGGCTGATCTGGGGGTACTGGGCCACGGGCAGGCTGAAGAGGGACACCGCGCCGGCGATGACGATCACCAGGGAGATGACCATGGCGAAAATGGGCCGGTGGATGAAAAATCTGGACATGGGCCCTTACTTCCCCTTGTTCTTCAGGTGGCTGGATTTCTCTTGACTGGCAGGCTTTTCCTGATCGCCGGGCTGTTCCAGGCCCTCAGGCTTCTCCTGGCTGACGGGCTTTTCTTCGGGTGTCACCTTTTGGCCCGGGATGGCCTTTTGCAGGCCTTCCACAATGATTGTTTCCCCGGCCTTTACCCCTTCGGTGACTATGAAATAGTCCTCATAGCGGGGCCCCAGGGTGACGGTGCGCAGGGCTACTTTGTTCTCCGGCCCCACCACCATGACGGTTTGCACTCCCTGCATCTCCTGCACCGCTCTCTGGGGTATTAGCAGCGCATCCGGCTTTTCTTCAATGGCCACCCGAACCCGCGCAAACAGGCCGGGACGCAACAGGATATCGGGGTTGGGAAAGCTGACGTAGATATTCAGAGTACCGGTGGTGAGGTCCAGGGCTCGGTCCACAAAGCTTATTTTACCTTTATAGGGGTATATGGAATTGTCGGCCATGATCAATTCAAAGATTTCTTTAGGGTTCTCCGGTACTCCCTCCCTGCCCTCGGGATACATTTTCGTCAGATTGAGATAATCGGTCTCGCTGATGCTGAAGACTACCCGCATGGGGTCCCAGGAGGACAGGGTGGTGAGGAGAGTCTGGTCTTTGGTGACGAGGTTTCCCACCGTTACGTCATGTTTGCCGATGATCCCGGTAATGGGGGCATGGATCTCGGTGAACTTCAAATCCAGCTCGGCCTGCTCCACGGCTGCTTTGCCCTTTTCGATGGCGGCCCGGCTGTACTGGGCTTCCGCTACGGCCTTGTCCAGGTCCTGCTCGGGCGCGGCGTCGGCGGCCACCAGCGGCCGCAGGCGGTCCACGTCTTTGGCGGCCTTCTCGAAGCCTGCCTGGGCCTGGGCCAGTTGCCCCTTAGCGTCCTGCAACGCTGCCTTGTAGGGCCGCTGGTCGATGACAAAAAGCAGTTGGCCCTTTTGGACCCGACTACCCTCTTTGAAGAGAATCTTTTCCAGGTAGCCCCCCACCCGGGCCTTAATCTCCACGGTCTCCCGGGCCTCGGTGCGGGCCACATATTCCTCGTAGATGGGCACCGTTTTCTGGAGGACCGGGGCCACCACCACCGCGGGTGGCGGCAGGTTCTTTTTCTGGTCCTCAACCGTGTCTTTGGAACCGCAGGCGGCCACCAAAAAACAGCCCAAAACCAGGGCGAGATGAGGCAAGAGGCGGGGTGTCCGGGGGAAGCTGACTCCTAATTTCAGCATGGACATACCTTTCAAGGTTGGCGAAGTGCCGGGATGAACTTACGAGAGAAAAAGAACGCCTATTTTACCATAAGCATGAGGGAAAAGCCACAACGACCGGCGCTTACAGGGAAACTTGGTCTTTCTGGCGGTCAGCGGGCCAGGAACCGGATGAGCACCCGATGGAGCGTTCCAGGCGGGGCGTGGTGAGAATCTTAATGCTTAGACTATCTTAACTTGACTAGAAACTTGAGACCTCTGCGAAAATCCTTTCATTAACCCAAAAGTTCTCTTAGTTAATCAATATGTTGTGGAACAGACAATATTTAGCCGAGGGCGGCTAGGCTACATGATTTTCGCAGAGGTCTCAGTTATAAACTCATTTCCTTTGCGTCCGGTCCAAGATTTCCATGGACACCAGCCAGGCCAGCATGATGGCCGGATATAGTTGTCCGAAAAAGGCCTCCAACATAGCGGCCAGCCGGGCACTATGAGAAACCGGCACTATATCACCGTATCCCAGGGTGGTGAGGGTGACAATACTGAAGTAATACATAGTGGACTGGATCTCATCGAAAGAGCTGGACACCACATCTGCCGGTAAACGAATAGCCTCAGGATTATGTAAAAAAATGAAAATATAGAATTCAGACCATAACCAGGCCAGGAGCAGATAAACTGCGACAGCTCCACAGATGCGGTGATAGGTGATAGAACCCTCAGCAAACACATGGTGTAGCAGTAAAACGATCAGATACCCCGCAGTTAGCTCATCAGCCAGAACTCGCCACGTTCTCAGCCCCATAGCCGGGAAGAAATAATCAGCCCAAACAAATCCCAGGGCCACCAGGGCTAAGACACCAAAAACCAGCCTGGCTATGGGACGCTCAGAAACAGACAATGCCGCAGAAATTAAAAACAGTGACAGGAAAATTAGGGAGAAAAGCTTGGCAACACTGTATTGGTCCAGCAAATAGGAGGCGATCAAATAGAGAATGAGGAACACCAGGACACCGGTGAGGCCGACCTCAGTGGTCCAGAAACGGTGAAAAGGAAGATTCCTATCCTTCAAATCAGACCTACGCTCCTTAAATATTGCACTTGGGCTGTTAATAAAGGATCGTGAGAGTGATCAAACCGAGGACCAGGAGCCGCGGCCCCCAGCCCCCGAAAACCTGGTCAGACCGAACCCTTGAACTTCTCCATCATGGCCTGCATCATCTTCTGGGTAACGGCCTGGCGGTCCACCCCCTGGCGCAGACGCTCACCCAGGAGCCGGCCGGCGGCCTGCGCCGCTTGCATGACATCCGGCTGCTTGGTGACATCCGGGATCATCTCCGGGGTGATTTTCACGTGATCGCCATAGAGCATCCGGGGAAGGCCCACCGGGCAGGTTTCGCCGAAGCCGCAGGCAAAACAGGAAGCCGCGCCCTGGCCCGTGACCTTGGCGATGGTGTCGATGAAATTATAGGCCATATATTTTTCCAGATCTTCCGCCGGGGGCTGACCCGAGCTGCCTCCCACGCCGACCACCACCGCCAGCTTGCCCCACAGGAGGTCCCCCGCCTGATGCCGGAACTGGAACCAGCGCTCCAGCAGGGCCTGGGTGGTGGCGTTGAGGCCGGTGTAGTAGTTGGGCGCGCCGATGACGTAAGCCTCCGCGGCCACGATCTGGTCCCGGAGCGGACTCAGATCATCCTGCACCTTGCAGACGTTATCCTCTACACATTGGAGACAGGCGATGCAGCCACCGATTTTTTTGCCGCGCAAGGAGACATAGTCGTAATCGCACCCGGAGGCCTCGAGCACGGTCTTCACCAGTTTACTGACCCCGGAAGTGTCCGCCTTTCTCGGACTGCCGGAGATCCCTAAAATTCGCATGCAAAATTTCCTTTACTAGAATGTAGTTGGACGTGAAACGCGTTTGGGCGACAGGTCATGGGTCTGCCCCCTACCCTGCCCCTGATACGGTCACACTCAGCAGTGAGCTTGGGGCCTGCGATAAATCCCCAATTTTCGCACAATGGTCATCCTGAACAACATGTAAGGATCTCAAGCACCTGAAAATACGAGATTCTTCGCTTCGCTCAGAATGACATTATTAAGAAGTTATTTTCAAGGAGAAGTTACTTCTTTTTCAACTGGTCCGCCACCGACTTAATGGCAGCCTGGATCTTCTCCGGGTCCCCCAGATAGTAATGTTTGAGGGGCCGCAAATCATCATCAAGTTCATAGACCAGGGGTATGCCGGTGGGAATGTTCAGACCCACGATTTCCTGGTCGGAAACATTGTCCAGATATTTTACCAGGGCCCTAAGGCTGTTGCCGTGCGCGGCAATGATCACCCGTTTGCCCGCCTTGACCGCCGGGGCCAGGGTGTCATGCCAGTAGGGCAGGAAGCGGGCCACCACGTCTTTTAAGCATTCCGTCAGGGGCAGTTCCTCTGTCGGCACGTTGGCATAGCGCGGGTCCCGGGCGGGATAATA
>JARRKO010000005.1:0-75983 GCA_037388025.1 Syntrophobacterales bacterium | reverse complement strand
CTCCAGTACAGTGAGCCTCCGGTAAAAAGAAAGTTGCCCAGGGCAGGGCTGCCGCCCTGGGCAGTATGTTGACGCGAAAGACCTTTCTCCAGCGGGTCAGGTTACTGGCCGCTGGCCTTAGGTTGTTCAGCCAGCCAGGCCTCCCGGGCCTCTTTCCGCACGGGACTGGGGCCTAACTTGAAGGCCCGTTCCCCCACTTCCTGGGCGATGGCGGCAAAGCGCGGGCCCTCGGAGGCCGAGAGATTGTACATTTCCAGACGCTCCGGTTCAAAGCCCATTTGCTCAAAATCCTTTTTGAGCTTGGCGACGCGCTTTCTGGCTTGGATGTTGCCGGACAGATAGTGACACTCGCCCTCGAGGCAGCCGGCCACAAAGACCATGTCCGCGCCCCCTTCAAAGGCCTTGAGGATATGCAAAATGTCCACACGGCCGGTGCAGGGCACAAGGATGATCCTGACCTCCGGAGGATACTTCAACCGCATCGAACCTGCCAGGTCCGCGGCGCTGTATGCTCAGTAGCGGCAGCAAAAACCGATGATTTTGGGAATAAAGGGATCGCTCATCCTCGTGCTCCTTTCCTTAACCCGCAGCCAGGGCCAGTTCCTGGGCGATGATCTGGGTGTCAGTGTAGTGTTTCAAGCTGATGGCCTTGGCCGGGCACTCCGAGACACAGACGCCGCAACCCTGGCATTTGGCCGGGTCGATGACCGCGGCGTCGATGCTGTAGTCGATGACCGGTACGTTGAAGGGGCAGGTACGCACACAGGTGAGGCACACCGCGCACTTGTCGGGATCCACTTCCGCCACGATGCCGCCCACCTTGACCAGGTCCATACCCAGGAAGGTGGCGGCCCGGCCCGCCGCGGCCTTGGCCTGGGCGATGCTTTCGTCAATGGGCTTGGGATAGTGGGACAGCCCGGCCAGGAAGATGCCGTCGGACGCGAAGTCCACCGGCCTGAGTTTGGCGTGGGCCTCATTGTAAAAGCCTTCGGCATTGCGGGAGACCTTAAAGAGCTCGCCCAATTCCTCCGTGGGGTTGGGGAGCACGGCGCTGGCCAGGGTGAGAATGTCGGGCCTCAGGACCACCGGCATTCCCAGGATGGGGTCGTTCACCGTGACCTGGAGGCCGCCTTCGGCGGTTTGTTCCACCACCGGTTTGCTGTCCAGGTCGAAGCGGATGAAAATGACGCCTTTCTCCCGAGCTTCTTTATAAAGCAACTCCTTGTCTCCATAAGTACGCATGTCGCGATACAGGATGAAGACGTCCATATCGGGATTGAGTTCCTTGAGCTCAAGGGCGCTTTCCACCGAATGGGTGCAGCACAGTCTGCTGCAATAGGGCCGCTCCGGTTCCCGGGAGCCCACGCACTGAATAAAAACGGCTTGCTTGGCCTCCGTCACCCGGGGATCTTTTTCCACCAGGGCCTTGTCGAGCTCGAAAGCCAGGAAGATGTTATCGTGCTGGCCGTAAAGGTATTCCTCAGGGCTAAAGGGCTTGCCACCGGTGGCCATAATGGTGACGCCGTGCTCCAGCTCCTTATCGCCTTCCGGGGTTTTGACGGTGGACTTGAAGTTGCCGATGAAGCCGCTGGTTTCAGTTACCCCGGAATTAAACATCACTTCGATGTTGGGGTGCTTTTCCACCTTCTGGATAAGGTCTTCCAGATAACCGCGGTAGTTATAACCCCGGTGACTGGTCACCAGGTTCCAGGCGTTGCCGCCCAGTTTGTCGGTCTGCTCCACCAGATAGGCCTGGAAGCCCATATTGGCGATAGACATGGCCGCTTCCATGCCGGCCACGCCGCCGCCGATGACCAGGGCCGCCTTGGTTACGGGGAACTCCATCTTGTGGAGGGGTTCCAGGTTGGCCAAGCGGGCCACCACCCCCCGGACCAGATCCTTGGCCTTTTCCAAAGCCTTCTCGGGTTCGTGCATGTGGACCCAGGAGTCCTGGTCCCGGATGTTGGCCATCTCGAACAGGTAGGGGTTGAGCCCCGCCTGCTGGACGGTCTCCATGAACATGGGAGCGTGAGTCCGGGGGCTGCAGGAGGCCACCATTACCCGGTTCAGATTGTTTTCCTGGATGGCTTCCAGGATTTTCCCCTGGGTGTCGGCGGAACAGGTGAACAGGTTCTCGTCGGCAAAGACCACGTTGGGTAAGGTGCTGGCATATTCCGTGACGTTGGGCACATCAATGACGCCACCGATGTTGATGCCGCAGTTACAGACGAACACGCCGATCCTGGGCTCTTCGCCGCTCACATCCCGCTCCGGCGGTATCTCAGGTTTCTTCAGTTCCGTGCCCCGGGCGGCAGCCAAAAGTTCCCCGGCGGCAGCCGAAGCGGCTGAGGCCTCCATGACCGACTGGGGAATGTCCTTGGGGTTCTGGAAGGCGCCGCACACGAAAACACCGGGCTGACTAGTGGACACCGGGGTGAAGGGGGAAGACTTGGCAAAGCGGGTCTCGGGAACCACCTCCAGGCCCAGACGCTCGGCCAACCCCAGGGCGTCTTTGGAGGCCTCCAGACCCACGGAGAGGACCACCAAATCAAAGTCTTCTTCCTTGAGGGTGCCATCCTCCGAGATATATCGGATGCGAACGTCGTCGGAGCCCGGCACCGGGTCGATGGAGTGAATGCGGGAACGGATAAAGCGGACGCCGATTTCCGATTCAGCCCGCCAGTAATATTTTTCAAACTCTTTGCCGTGGGTGCGCATGTCCATGAAAAAGATGGCGGTATCCAAGTCATATTCCTTGGCATGCTCTTTGGCGATGACCGCCTGTTTGATGGCGTACATGCAACACACCGACGAGCAATAGCTGTTGTCGCAGTGGTTCAAATCCCGGGAGCCCACGCACTGGAGCCAGGCGATCTTCTTGGGCTCTTTGTGGTCGCTGGGCCGGATAAGGTGGCCGGCATAGGGGCCCGACGCCGAGAGGATGCGCTCGAACTCCATGCTGGTGACCACCCCGGGGTAGTTGGCGTAATGATAGGCCGAATACTGACTGGGATCATAGGTCTGAAAGCCGGTGGCCAGGACCACGGCTCCCACATCGAGATCGAATTTTTTGGGGGCCTGGTCGTGGGCCAAGGCGCCGGCCTGGCACTCTTTGACGCACTGCATGCACTCGGAACAGACGCCGCAGTTGATGCAACGCTCCGCCTCGGCCATCGCGGCCTCTTTGTCGAAGCCCAGGTTGATTTCCTTAAAAGACTTGGTCCAATCACCTGACATGGTGGGCATGTCGGCCCGGGCCTTTCGGAGCTGGTCGTAGGGAACGGGATTCCACACGCCATCCTTGATGGGACGCAGGGGGAATTCCCGATCGGCTTTTAAGTCCCGACCATTGAGATAGCGGTCGATGGACTCCGCCGCTCCCATACCCGCCGCCACCGCGGCGATGGCGATATAAGGGCCGCTGACCACGTCGCCGCCGGCAAAGACCCCTTCCCGACTGGTGGCAAAGGTATCCGGATCGGCCGTGATGAGGCCCCGGGTGAGCTCCACCCCATCGGCCTCGGTGAGGAAAGACAGGTTGGCCTTCTGGCCGATGGCCATGATAACTACGTCACAGTCCTGGGTGCTAAGCTGATCTTCGAAGTAGGTGGGGGCAAAACGGCCTTCCTCGTCGAAGACCCGCTCCACCGCCTTGAGCTCCAACCCGGAGACCTTACCACCCTTGGCGATAATTTGTTTAACGCCCAGGCGATGGGTGATGGGGATGCCTTCGTGCTCCGCTTCCTCGATTTCCCAGGGACTGGCCGGCATCTCCTCCTGGTTTTCCAGACAGATGATGCTGACCTCCCCAGGGTTCTGGCGTTTGGCGGTGCGGGCCACGTCCATAGCCACGTTGCCGCCGCCGATGACGATGACCTTTTTGCCGGAGAAATCAAACTTTTTCCCGGCTGATGAGTCTCTGAGATAATCCACGCCCCAGAGGACCCCTTCGGCGTCGGCGCCGGGCACCGGGATCTTCAGAGAGTCGGAACAACCCACGCCGAGGTACACCGCCCGGAAGCCATCCCGGGTGAGAAGATCGTTGATGGTGCGGCCTTCGCCGATGGGAGTATTGCAGCGAATGTCCACGCCCAGCTTTTTCAGGTAATTGATTTCCTGGTCCAGGACCTTCCGGGGCAGGCGGTACTCGGGGATACCGTAGCGCAGCCAGCCGCCGGGCTTGGGCGCAGCTTCAAAAATCACCGGATCGTAGCCCTTGAGGGCCAGGTGATAGGCGCAGGCCAAACCACCGGGGCCGGAGCCCACAATAGCCACCGCTTCCCCCCGCTTCTCGATTTCGGGCACCGGCAGGGTGTCCCAATCAACCTGGTCCGCCACGAAGCGCTTTAAGGAGCAAATGGCGATGGGCTCGTCCATCTCCTGGCGCCGGCAGTCGCTCTCGCAAGGGTGCGGGCAAATGCGGCCGATAATCCCGGGCAGCGGCAGCCGCTCCATGATGAGGGCCAGCGATTCGGGAAATTTTCCCGCTTTGATGAGCTGCACGTACCCCTGGGCGCTCAGGTTGGCCGGACAGGCCCTGGTACACGGGGCCCGGTCGTACTTCTTGATGGCAAAGGTGGAGGGTATGGCCTGGGGATATAGGCGGTAAATGGCCCGCCCTTCATTCAACCCCAGATTGAACTCATCCGGTACCGCCACGGGGCAGACTTCGGTGCAGGCACCGCAGCCGGTACACTTGGCCGGATCGACGAAGCGGGGCTCTTGCTCCAGGGACACCGTGAAGTTGCCAGGATCGCCCTGAATGCCAGTCACTTCGCTCAGGGTGTGGATCTCAACATTCAGGTGGCGGCCACACTCCACGAGTTTCGGCGAGATAATACACATGGAACAGTCATTGGTGGGAAAGGTCTTGTCCAACTGGGCCATGACGCCGCCGATGGCCGACTTTTTCTCCACCAGGTGTACGTAGAAACCGGCGTTAGCCAAATCCAGGGCCGCCTGTACCCCGGCGATGCCGGCCCCCACGACCATAACCTTACCTACCGGTTTTTTAGGGGCCTGTGGTGCCATTTATATCCTTCCCTTAATAGTTTAGGTTTCTGGAATGGTTCATGTTTAAGGTTTGTGAAATAAACCACTAATCCATATTATCTGATTAAAACCAAGCAAGTCAAGCGAATCTTGGAGGGGGAACCCTGGAAGATGTCTTATTCGGTGAGGAAGGGTGGCGTTTCTACATTTTTATAGTTCGTTGTGACCATTAGTTCATGATAGTTCGCGCAGAATGACAAGAGGAGTAGGGCGCGTCTTACCCACTAAAATTTTAGAATAAACCGGTAGCCCTGGTGAGTAAGACGCACCCAACATGGGCTCAATATAGACTAGAAAACACATTCTTTAGTGCAAGGACAGCCGCCCTCGGCTGTCCTGTTGGCTGGCGAGGGAACCTGCCCTTGCATCTGATGGTAACTTTTTGGCATTACAAGCTGTGGCAAAACTACAAAGTCTCTAACTCTGTCATTCTGAGCGAAGCGAAGAATCTCGCATTTTCAACAGGTTGAGATCCTTCACTTCGTTCAGGGTGACAAGAAAATTGTTTTTGCTATGACTATTAGCAATTTAGAGATGAGGATGCTGAGCTTTGCCTCCCAGCAGGAGCTTGAGAACCGGAAGGAAGGTAGCGCCGCCGCCCCGGCGACACCTGAACTTGCCGCTAATTAGCCCTCAGAAACGGCGCCGCCCAGGGCTTGCGAGAGTCAGGCGCAGCCCTGACCAGCCGCGGGGAAGGACCGTCCGCCACCACTCCCACCAGTTGGCGGCATACCGGGCAAGAAAATTCAAAGCCGTTGATTAACCGAATTTCCGAGGCGCAAAAAGGGCACTTGAACATGGTGCATACCTCCCTGACCAGAGGACGGGCACGGCAGCAGGGTCAGCGGTCCGGGGTTTGAGTCCCGCCCCCCGCTCATTTCCCTAACCCACACTTTCCCATCAAGGCTAACGCCGCACCCGGCCCCGGAAGTCATGCTCATGGTGGTGTATGGCCTCCCAGAGCCCCTGGTGTTCCAACTCGTGTTCCACCTTGGCAATAAAGCGGTTTTCATTCTCTTTATGGTGGTCTTCGCAGTTGATCCTGAGGGAGTCCATCTTCCCTTCCAGCCGGGAGAGTTTGCTCCATAACAGCACGGCATACACCCCGGCCACCAGGCCCACGGCAAAGACCAGCGATAATGACAACGGTAAAAGGGGAATGTTCATGTTAGCCAACCTACTCTTCCCAACCTGTAATCCGCACAACCTGGTTATCGGTATTTCGGTATTATTGTTGTCTAAATAAAGGGAGTGGCTGGGCGGGGCCAGGCAGGCAAAAGCCACCGCGCCCCGCACCCCGTGAAGGGCAATGTCCGGAGGGGTGGCATGCAGAAGCAAGGCCGGGTTACTGCCGTCATAAGAAACGGCCAGTTTGAGGTCAGAGCCGTCTGTCGTCCCGGCATAGCCCAAAAGACGCCGGGCTGTGGGCGGAGCGGTCAGGGCCAAATCGTAAGCGGTAACGCCGTTGATGGCCCCCTGGGCCAGGTCCCGGGGGGTGAGGTAACAGCACAGATTCCCTTCCTGATAGAAAGGCGCCAAATTGCTGCTGGCGTTATTCAGGATCATTCCCAGATAGCGAAAATTGGTGTTAGGGAGCACCACGAACCAATCCCCCTGGGCCAGGGTCAGGGCACTACCGCCATAAGTGACGGTGCCCCCGGTGTCGTCGTCGTTGTTGTTGGCGGTGATGGCCCGCACCTGGCCCCGGGAGGCCCCGGTGAGGACCAGGATCTTGCCGTCCACCAGTTCGTCGGCGGTGAAACCATAACCGATATCGGCGGTATTGGCGTTGTTCCTCAGGGTGATGACCTGGGTGGCCTGAGACGACACCCGCATCACCGGCATCCCCTTGAGACCGAAGGTGGTGTCGCCAACGCCCGCCACCGCGTAAATGCAATACCATTGGCTGGCTTTCTCCGGTAGGCCTGTGACTTGCATATCAGGTGTATCAACTTGGCAAAGGGAAATAAAAAGGAGGAAAGAAATGGAATTAGTGATGAAAAAAAGGATGTTCCGGCCTGATGAGGTCGCCCAGATTCTTTGCCTTTCCCGGCGAACCATCTACCGCATGATCCGGGATGGCCGCCTGCCGGCCGTGCGTTTGGGCCAGGGACCCTGGCGCATCCCCCGGGAGGCCCTGTTGATGCTGCTGCCTTTGCCTTCGGCAGATTTCCAGCCTTATCCCCGGGAAGGCTCTCACCTTGCCGACGCTCAGCTGCGCGGCGCGGCCTGAAAACCGGAGAGGAGGCTTCCTCGCTGGTTAGATTATCCCCCTCCTCTACCTTCCCTCCCCTGTCCCTTGGGGGAGGGGGTAGAGTCTGCGGGCGACCTCCAAGGAATAGTCCTTGGCCAACCCATACCAATCATGCCTCTGTAAAAAATTTACTTTTATTAATAAAAAAATCCCTCAATTTCCCCATGGATCTTGCCGATAAGTCCTCGCTGGTATGAGGCGAGGCTTTTTTCCCCGCCGGGTGATGGGCGCTTTCGCATTCTAGTAATTGAGAAGTCTGGCCAGGTCTCCAGGGAGGAGGTCAGAACCCCCTACTTGGGCTCTGTCGTCAGAAAATGTATAATCTAATGGTCTCTTCCGGTGACAATCCTTGGGGAGAGAGGGGTGGGTTTCGGCCAAACGTTAGAATCACCTTGCATTTTTCCAAAATAAACCTAAAATATGATTGGGAGACGTATTTTCTCTCCAAAGAAATCTAAACCAAGTAAGTCCCTGAATTAAATAATGAATAACCGCCTCAGCCCCTTTTACAAAAATATCGCTCTATGGCTGCTCATCAGCTTGGTGATGATCTTTCTCTTCAATTACTTTAACACCGCTGAGCAGACCAGGAGCAAATCTACCCTGAGTTACAGCCAATTTGTGGAATTGGTTAAGGCCGATAAAGTAAAATCGGTGATCCTCCAGGGTGATGAAATTAACGGGGAAGAAAAGGACGGCCGAGCCTTCAAGAGCTACTCCCCTGCTGACCCCGACCTAGTCAAACTCCTCCAGCGGAAAGGGGTGGAGATCACCGCCAAACCGAAGGATGACAACCCCTGGTACACCACGCTGCTGATTTCCTGGCTGCCCATGTTGGTCCTCGTGGGCATCTGGATCTTTTTTATGCGCCAGATGCAGTCCGGCGGCGGCAAAGCTATGTCCTTCGGCAAGAGTCGGGCCCGTCTCATGACGGAAAGCACCGTGAAGGTCACCTTTAAAGATGTGGCGGGCATAGAAGAAGCCAAAGAGGAAGTCGCCGAGATCATTGAATTCCTCAAGGATCCCAAAAAGTTCACCCGCCTGGGAGGCCGCATTCCCAAGGGTGTCCTGTTGGTGGGGGCGCCGGGAAGCGGTAAGACTCTCCTCGCCCGGGCCATCGCCGGAGAGGCGGGGGTCCCCTTCTTCAGCATCAGCGGTTCCGACTTCGTGGAAATGTTCGTGGGAGTGGGCGCCGCCCGGGTCCGGGATCTCTTTATCCAGGCCAAGAAGAACGCCCCTTGCATCATTTTCATCGACGAAATCGACGCGGTGGGCCGCCACCGGGGCGCCGGTTTGGGGGGTGGTCATGATGAACGCGAACAGACCCTGAACCAGCTTCTGGTGGAAATGGACGGCTTTGAGGCCAATGAGGGCGTTATCCTCATCGCGGCCACCAACCGGCCGGACGTTCTGGATCCGGCCTTGCTGCGGCCGGGCCGCTTCGACCGCCAGGTGGTAGTGCCCATCCCCGATCTGAAGGGACGGGAGGCCATTCTCAAAGTTCACACTCGCCGCACCCCCTTGGCCGGTGCTGTGGATCTGTCGGTGCTGGCCCGCAGCACCCCTGGGTTTTCCGGCGCTGACTTGGAAAATCTGGTGAACGAAGCCGCCCTGCTGGCTGCCCGGGTCAACCGGGAAAACATCACCATGGAGGACTTCGAGCAGGCCAAGGATAAAGTGCTCATGGGGACGGAGCGCAAGAGCCTCATCCTGAGCGATCGGGAGCGCACCAACACCGCCTACCACGAGGCCGGGCACACCCTGGTGGCCAAGCTCCTTCCCGGCACTGATCCCATTCACAAGGTCACCATTATCCCCCGGGGACGAGCCTTGGGCGTCACTCAGCAGCTCCCCTTGGATGAACGCCATACCTATCCCAAAGACTATCTGATGGCTACCCTCACGGTCCTCTTGGGAGGGCGGGCCGCCGAGGATCTGGTCTTCAACCAGTTCACCACCGGTGCCGGCAATGATCTGGAGCGGGCCACCGACTTGGCTCGCAAAATGGTGTGTAACTGGGGCATGAGTGAAGAACTGGGCCCCATCACCTTTGGCCGCCGGGATGAACACATCTTCCTGGGGCGGGAAATCTCTCAGCCCAAAGACTTTAGCGAGGAAACCGCTCGCCTCATTGACCACGCCATGAAAAATCTGGTGGAAGGCGCCTACCAGCAGGCCAAGGACCTGCTGGCCACCCACCGGGCCGTACTCCAGGCTTTGGCCCAAGCCCTCCTGGAGCGGGAAACCCTGGACACCCAGGAGATTGATGAGGTAATCAACTCCTTCAAAGAGAAGCCCGAAGAGCCGGACACCCAGGAGGAGGTCGGCCCCCTGCCCCTGGAATTTCAGCAGGCCTAATTTTTTGATCAGGACACCGCAGTAGAACAGGCCTTGGCTTTGGTGGCCGCCGGGGCTGACCTTCTGGACATCGGTGGTGAGTCCACCCGGCCTTTCTCCGATCCCACCCCCCTAACAGAAGAACTTCGTCGGGTTCTCCCAGTCATTGAACGGGTTCGGGACCAAACCCCGGTCCCCATTTCCATTGACACCTATAAATCCCGGGTGGCGCAAGCCGCTCTGGAGGCAGGTGCGAGCGTCATCAATGACATCAGCGCCCTGCGCTTCGATCCCGATATGGTCCATCTGGCTCGGGAAGCAGGGGTTCCCGTCATTCTCATGCACATGCTGGGCACCCCCAAAAATATGCAGATTGATCCCCACTATGATGATCTCATCGGGGAACTGCGCGCCTTCTTTCAGGAACGGCTGGAATTCGCCTTGGTCCACGGCCTGTCCCGGGATTTACTGGTTCTGGACCCGGGCATCGGCTTTGGCAAGACTTTTCACCACAATCTGGAAATTCTCAATAATATGGACGCCTTCCTTGACCTGGGCTGTCCCCTGCTCATCGGCCCTTCTAGAAAGGCTTTTTTAGGTCATCTCTTGGGAGGCCGGCCCCCGGCGGAGCGGGACATAGGCACCCTGGCCGCCCTGGCTGTGGCTGTCCGGCGGGGCGCCCACCTTGTCCGGGTGCACAATGTCGACTATACTAAACAATTCTTAACTGTCTTCAGCGCCATCAATCAGGCCGGGCGCCACTCACCTTTCTGAATCCATGGAGAACTTATTTCTCAACCTGAGATGGCAGGATGCCCTGGACATTGTCCTGGTAGCCATCATCATTTACCAGATTTTTCTCATCCTGCGGGGAACTCAGGCCATTTGGGTTCTGGCCGGCCTCTTCTTTCTGTTTCTGTCTTATGTGGGGGCGCGCTATCTGGAGCTCTTCACCCTGGAGTGGCTCCTTGATAGTGTCATGAAAAGCTTCTTCCTCATCATTATCATCCTCTTTCAGGCCGATATCCGCCGGGTTTTAAGCCGCATCGGCCGACGAGCCCTGGCCCCCCACGGCGCGGCTGAGCCCCAAATCATGGAGGAAATCTGCGAAGCCGCCGAAACCCTGTCCAATTATCGTATTGGTGGGCTCGTTGTCATTGAACGCCAGGTTGGACTGACGGAATATCTGGAGGGCTCCATCCGCCTGGACGCCATGGTCACCTGGGAACTGTTGGTCAGCATCTTCTGGCCCCACAATCCCACCCACGACGGCGCGGTCATCATACAGGGGGACCGGGTGGTGGCCTCCGGCTGCCTTCTGCCCCTTACCAAGTCCAATAACCTAGACCCCAGTTTGGGCACCCGCCACCGGGCCGCCGTAGGCCTCACGGAAAACACGGATGCCTTGGCCCTGGTGATAAGCGAAACCAATGGCCAGATTTCCTTGGCCCAAGGGGGCAGGCTCAAGCAAAACCTGACCCGTTTGCAACTCCGTCAGGAACTCCGGGGCCTCATAGAAGAACACGAAAAGAAAGGATCGTGGTTTGCACGGCTGGCTCGCTTCTTTGGGACGCCATAAGGCTCTAAAACTCCTCTCCCTTTTTCTGGCTGTGGCTCTTTGGCTGGCCGTGGGTGGAGAGGAACGCACCGAGACCAACTTTAATATTACCCTGGAATTGGTGAATTTGCCTCAGAATCTGATGGTCACCAGCGAAGTGCCTTCCAACCTACACGTCCGGGTAACCGGTCCCCGAGGCCTTATCCGCACCCTCTCCCAGAGCCACCTTACTTACTCTCTAGACCTTGCCGGCGTTAAAGCTGGCCGCCAAACTTTCCCCCTGGGCGCGGACAGTTTTAACTTCCCCCGGGGTGTCCAGATCACCCGGGTTCAGCCCAACCCTTTGGTCCTTACCCTCACTCCCACGATGACCCGCACCCTGCCGGTTCAGCCGGCGTTTATGGGGCACCCTCCCGAGGGCTATGAGGTGAAAAGTGTCAAGACCCGTCCTTCCGAGGTTAAGGTCAAAGGTCCCGTCTCCGAACTTCAGGGACTGAAACTTATCCCCACCGTGCCCTTGGACATTACCGGTCTTTCCAGTCCCATCACCTTGGCCACCAGTCTCAATTTTAAAGAACTTCACCTTGCCATGATCGAAAAGGCGCCCATCTTGGCCGACGTGGACATCGGTCCCAAGGTCCTCAAGCGCACCTTTAAGAATGTCCCGGTGATACCTCAACCCCTGTCAGCCAAGTTGTCTCCATCCAAGGTCCGCATTACTCTCCAGGGTCCCTGGCCCCGAGTCAAAAAACTGGAACCCGCAGACCTGCAAGTCTTTGTGGATACCCAGGATCTTTCTCGCGGGCGCCACCGCCTCAAAGTCCAGGTTCAACTCCCCGAAGGTCTCACTTTGGAGAAAGTTTCCCCTGTGACCATCCTGGCCCATATTCAAAAATAAAAATTATTCTCTAAAAAAGCCATTTCAAAACTTCTCTTTGCGTTCTTTGTCATTCGGAGCAAAGATAAAAATATAGTGATTCCAAATATAAAGACCATTCGCTACGCTTAGGGTGACAAGATAAATCAGGCCGTAGAACGGAAAAGCGCCGCGCATCCCGCCTGTTTATCCAAAAATTTTGGGTGGATTGGGAGGGGAGTTTGAGATGAAGGCGGGGGGTTGGTCCCCAGGTCCCCCCCTCAAAAGACTTTCGCACCAGCCTCATTGCAGGGGGGGAGAAAGGCAGAGGTTAATAACCCCTGGCCTCCTTCCTAAAAATTTCTTGGCAGCCGTCCCCTGTTAAAATCTGCCGCAGCCGATACCGTGGCCGGTAAGCTCAGCGTATTCCGCCCCGGCGCAGGTGAGACAGGTGGGTTGGCCCTTAATCAGCCGGACCCGGGGCTCCATGACGCCTTCCCCGCATTGAGAGCACACCACGGTGGGGTGAATGGGGGCGTAGGGAGGGAGCTTCACCTTCACTTCGGCGACCGCCAGGCTTTCCTCCAGGGGCCGTTCCAGCTCTTTGTAAGCTATGGCCGGCCAGATGTGGTGTAAATGGTGCTCTTCCTCGGGGGTGGCGTTTCTCTGGACCACCACCTTTTCGAACAGGGGCCCCGCCGCGGGATAGCGGGCGAACATCTCCTCCCGGTACTGGGGACGCACCACCAGGCGCACCCCCTGGTCGTCTCCTCGCCTAGCCACAGTCACCGCCGTCTTACCCAGATCCCGAAAGACCAGGGCGTTGTTGCCGAAGGTGCAGCCGGTGACCACCTGGATGCCGTCCGTAAAGCAGTTGTTGCATTCCACCACGGCCACCACCTCTTCCATGCCGGTGCTGCCGGTGTCCAGAAATTTCATGGCATAGTGGCCTGCTTTCACCCCCAAAGAGACCATGGGGCAGAGATGGCCATGGATGGCTTCGGCCTGGCGGAGCAAGCCTTCCAGGTCGTCGCTGCGGATCATGGCTTCGATGGGTTGGCGGGCATTGGCAAATTCGTGCACAGTATCTCCTCCTTGGCTGAGAGCAGCCAAACGGCTAGGTGTCTTAGAAAATCTATTTTACAGAGGGTATCGGCATAGGTATTTTTATCTTTTTGTACCCTTGCGGCGGTTCAAACAGAGAATCCGACACGCCCCCGGTCTTGATATCCTTACATTCCGAGGAAAAAGAACCGTCTTGGGCCGCCAATTTTATTGGTGTTCCCAAGTCGGTGGCAATCCAGATGTAGAATTTGGTGGGCTTGCCTTGGTGGGTCAAGGTGGTTTCATACTTGTCGCAGGCAAAATTGTTGACGGTCTCGGTTCCGACTTTTTTCATCTTGGCTTTTTGCTTCTCTGTTACGTTTAAAAACATTTTCTCTTGAGATTCCCGGGTGAGGGGCATCTCCATATAAGCCTTCTGCTGAGGTATAACCACCCAGATCAAATTTTTATCGGGACGCAGAATCTGGATGTTGGTTTGTCCAGCAATTTTTATTTCATGGCGCGCTTTTTGGCCTTTCACGTAAACTTTTCCGGGGATTTCCTTGCCGCCCGACTTGGTGACAACGTTGGCGGTGAATTCCGCCGCCTGGGGCAGGCCGGCCCACAAAAACAAGATGGTGACAATGATCGCCCCCCCTAAACTTCGCTTCACAACCTGCATGAACACCTCCTCGGATAATACTTTGAACATTTAAAAGGGAAACTCGAAGGGGACTAAAACCACAGGCCTCCCTCCAGAACTAACTTGGTCACCAGCTTTAAAATATCACCCTGACCCCACCCAGGTCTTCCACGGAAAAACGGTGCTTTTCCTCGGGTGCCCCGATGAAAATGTTGTTTTTCTGGACGTTCAGCTCCTGGGAAATAGCTTCCACTGCCCCCGGGCCGAAGAAGCCCTGACGACTCAAAAAGTCAATCTTGAAGCCCGGGTGCAATTCCTCCATGATCTTCAGACTTTCCCTGATCTCATCATCTGCTTCTTGACTGAAGGTGGTATACAGGTGCACCACCGTAATTTTCTGGCTGGATTCATTTTGGGCAATGTAGTCGAAGGCCTTGGACAGGCGGTGCAGACGGCCACCCCGGACAAAGAGCACCATGCGGATATTGGTGATGTCCGTGATTTTGTCGATAACCGTGCTGCGCCACAGGAAAAGACGTTCAAAAGCTTCATTGATGAGAACGAGTACGCCCTTGTAAATGGGGATGCGGGCATACATCAGCACCACCAACAGCACCGCCGGAATGAAGTACACAGAGAAATACAGCAAAAATTTGTAATCGATGATGACATTCCCAACAATCCCCAGGGTCGTGGCCGAAGCACCCAGCACCACGGTGATCCAGGAGGCCCGATAAGTCCGTTTGAGTTCCGGTCGGTTGATTTTTAGAAGAATGTTGCCTACCCCGAAAAGAGTCATCACCGACAAGAAGGAGATGGTGTAAACCCCGGCCAGGGAAAGGAGTTTTCCCCGGGTCAGATAAAGGATGGAAATACACAGAATCATGAAACCCAAGATGATGCGGTGATGGGTGCCACGCCGGTTGGTTTTCAGAAAAAAGGGCGGAAAGCATTGGTCCAAAGTCATACGATACACCAGGCCGGTGATACCCACGTAACTGGTCAACACTGCACCTGAGAGCACCAGGAAAGCGTCCACGATAATCAGGTCCCTGAAAAAATGGCCTCCCACCAGAAGCCCCACTTGAGACAGCAGGTCGTCCTGGAAGTGAGTGATCCCCTCCACCGGCATTATTCCCAGGGCCAGAAAAGCAATCAACGGATTGAAGATGGTCACGGCCAACCACATGTTGCGCAAGGTCAGACGAAATACTCCGTGTTCCTGCTGTTCCACGAAATTGGCCGAACTCTCAAAGCCGCTTACCCCCAGCATGGCTGCCGACACCCCAAAAAACAAGGCCTTGCCCCAATGTACCTCCGTGACCAGCTGGTGCCAGTTCTGCGTCCAGATCTGGGAAGACATAATGAATTTGGGGACGGTTAAAATCACAAACAGAGTGAGGCTGGTCATGTGAATGGTGAAAATGACCAGGGCCACTTTGGCCGATTCCGTGATCCCCAAGATGGTGAGTGCCGCGAAGATGATTAGGATCACCGCCGTCGTTTCCATGGAGGGCAGAAAGGGCAGCAAGTTATCCAAGTACTCTGCGGCAGTCTTAGCGGAAATGACCGCGGTAGCCAGATAAGACAATAAGGTGAGGCAGGCCGCCAGGGCGGCGGTGGATTTGCGAGTACTGTTCAGCAGGCAGTTGTAGGCGCCGCCGTTCAGGGGCAGGGCTTCTACCACCTCGGTGTAAATTTTTCGATAGAGAAAGAGAATCCCGGCGACGATGAGAAGGGCCACCGGAGCCAGGGCGTGAGCATAGACTGTAGCGATGGCGGAGACATACAGGCATGAGGAGGTGATGTCGTTGCCACAGATGGCGGTGGAATACCAGGGACCCAGGCGCCGACGTGGCTCTTCACCCTGGAGAAGTTCCTGAGGCATGGGAGCTTCAGAGGTACGGTTAACTGCTCCAGAGTCGGTCATCATATTCTCCTAGGGGGTTATTGTAAGGTTGTCCGGATTTTTTTAAAAGCTAGTTGCATAAATTTTTCGTTTACTTGTCCCTATAGAAATGAGTACCAAGAGATCTTTGAGAAAAAGGCCAAAGTCGCCTCGGCAACGTCGGTCCGGCTGATAATTACGCCATGATTCCCACGTTGGGCAAAGGGGTTCTTATTCTGCGTATGTTCCTGGCCGACGGAAATTTTTACGGTAATTATCCTTTTGGTGCCGGAATTTTATCGGAAGAAGTCTGGCCTGCTTGGTCGGCGCCAGACTCAGATGCCTCGAACTTCCAGATCAGGAAGGGAGACCCATATACCTTGAGCCAACCACGACGTTGGGCGTAATCCGGGAGGTATTTCCCCACTTCCTGCCAGAAGCCCGGGGGGTGGCCGGGCACTAGCAGGTGAACCAGTTCGTGGACCACGACATAATCCATGATTTCCGGGGGCAGGAGAACCAGCCGCCAGTTAAAGCGCAAACGCCCGTCGGGGCGGCATTCTCCCCACCGTCGACGCCAGTTCCGCACCTCCAACCGAGTGGGCGGTCCCAATCCCAGGCGGGGGGTGAAATAATCAACTCTCCCGGTAAGAAGGATTGCCGCCTCCTGGCAATACCAGCTCAAGAGTTGGGGCCAGGGATCGGTGTGGGAACTTTCGAGACTGATCAGCACAACATCCTTGGCCAGGCGGATGCTCGTTAAGCCCCGGGGAATGAACCGCACCCCGTAAGTCCTCCCCTGGTAATAGACCTTGCCTGCTTCCAGGCGGTTCAGGGCCTCCCGGCGTTCGGCCTGTTTTTTGTCAATCCACGCCCGGTTCTTGGTGATGACCCGGTGGATGGCCGCCTGGGAGAGGCCCTGAGGGGCATGCACCCACAGTTCCCCGGTGTCGGTAACCGTCAGGCCCACACTGCGGCGACGCCGGCTGACCCGGAGACGATAGGGGATTCTCTCGGGACCAAAGAGAAGTTTTCCTGAGTTACTCATGCTCGGCAAGTTTTCCTTGAATATTCTTTCTTTTAGGTTAAATATAATCCTTACAGACAAGGCACAGTTTCCCGCAAGTATTTTCTCTCTATAAAATCCCTTAACCCCGCCACTGGGTGACAAGCTGTACCCAGGGATGGTGCGGATTGGCAACCACAACTTTTCAATGCATTTGATGCAGAAGGAGGGAAGCGCATGAGAAATTGGAAGGGAAAAATAGTGCTGATTCTAATGGCTGCAGGCTTAGTGCTCCTGGGCTGCGGGCAGGAAGCTCCCAAACCCCAGGCAAAAAAAGCCCCGGCAGCAAAACCCGCAGCGGAAAAACCCGCAGCGGAAAAACCCAAGGCTCCTGAAGCTGAAGCCAAACCCGCCCCGGCAGCCAAAGCCGGAGAAAAAACCGTCATCATTGGCTTTACCTCCTCAACAACCGGCAAGTTTAAGACTGAGGGCGGCCGGCAGATTAATGGTCTGAATCTCTGGATGGAACAGGTGAATGCCAAAGGAGGCATCAAACTGGCCGACGGCACCATGGTTAAGGTCGCCTTTAAAGACTACGATGACGAGAGCAACAAGGACCGGGTTCAGGAGCTTTACACCCGGCTCATCAACAACGATAAGGCCGATTTTCTCATCAGCCCTTACAGCAGTGGCTTGGCTGACGCCTCGGCGGTGATCGCCCAGCAGTATAACAAGATTATGATTACCACCGGTGCGGCCTCCGATTCCACTTATAAAAAGGGCTATACTCTCATTTACCAGGCCTATACCCCGGCCAGCCGTTATCTTACCGGGGCTGTCGATATGCTTGCTAAACTCGCCCCCAAATCCAAGAAAATAGCCATCATTTACGAAAAGGCCAAGTTTTCCCAGGACGTGGTCAACGCCCTCAAAGCCTACGCCACCTCCAAAGGCTTCAACGTGGTGCTGTTCGAGGGCTATGACAAAGACACCACCGACTTTGCGGCCTTCATCAACAAGATTCCCCCGAAAACCGACGCGGTTATGGGAGGCGGCCACTTCGCCGACACCAGCACCCTGAGCAAGCAGCTCTATGAGAAGAAGGTCAATGCCAAGTTGTTCGCCTTTCTCGTAGCCCCGCCTGAACCCAAGTTTGCCGAAATCGGCGAGGCCTGCTTTGCGATAGTCGGTCCCAGTCAGTGGGAGCCTGCCGCCAAGTACTCCGCGGAAGCCGCCAAAAAGGAGGGCATGGACTGGTTTGGGCCCTCAGTGCAGGAATTTGATGATTCCTACAAGACAAAATATGGTGAGGATCCGTCTTACCACAGCGCCGGAGGCTACGCCGCCGCCTTAATTCTCCAGGCGGCCATCGAAAAGGCCGGCTCCATTGACACCGACAAGGTGAAAAAGGCCCTGGATGACATGAACATGATGACCTTCTTTGGGGTTACCAAGTTTGACACCGGCAAGGATAATCATGGCCTCCAGGCTGGCCACGGCATGGTTTATATCCAGTGGTTCAAGGAAAAGGGCAAATTTGACAAGAAGATCGTCTGGCCCCCAGCTGCCGCTGCGGCCAACCCCTTTGTCTGTCCGGCCCGCTAACCTAGGTGGTGAAGTTCGGATTGTTTAGAGATCAGGAGGAAGTCGCGGTATGGTGCATCAACTGATCAATTCCCTTACTGATGGCTTCCTCCTGGGCTTTGTCTATGGTCTAGCCGCCATGGGCCTCTCCCTTATCTGGGGAGTGATGTCGGTGATCAACCTGGCCCACGGCCCGGTCATCACCGTGGGCATGCTGACCACCTATCTTCTGTTTGTCCATCTGGGGCTGAACCCTTACCTGGCTCTGGTGGTGGTGGCGGGAGTAGGGCTGGTCCTGGGTCTGGTAATCTACATCACCGCCGTGCACCGGGTCATCTCAGCCCCGCACCTGTCCTCCCTGTTAGCCACCTTTGCCGTGAACATGATTATTTTGGGGATATTCAACGCCGTGTTCGGCGGCGATCAGAACAATATCGATTATTCCTTAGGCTCCCTTAGCATCGATTTTCTCAACGTCACCTACTCCCGGCTCCTGGCCGCTCTCGGGGCCGTAGCCGTCACTGTCTTCCTTTATTTGTATCTCTATTTCACCCGCACAGGAAAATCCATTCGGGCTGTGGCCAACAATCGGGAAGCCGCCGAGCTCATGGGTATCCCCTCTACCCGGGTTTTGGCCCTGAGTTTCGGTCTGGGATCTTTGCTGGCTGCGGTCGCGGGGTCGCTTATCTCCACCATATTTCCCTTCACCATTTTCAGCGGCGGGCCTTATGAGCTCAAGAGTTTCGTCATCTGCGTTCTGGGGGGCCTGGGCAACCCCCTGGGGGCCCTGTTAGGAGGGCTGATCTTAGGGCTCATGGAAGGCTTGATTCCCATCTGGATGCCCACCAGTTGGGTGCCGGTGGTGGAATTCGGGCTATTTGTTTTTGTCCTGGTAGTGAAACCCACGGGCCTTCTGGGAGCAAAATAAATGCGGGCCCTCAAGCAACCCGGTCTGTGGCTCTATGTCGCCGCCCTCGTTGCCTGGGGGGTGATGGTTTTTCTCCTTGACGATCCTACCTTGCGGGAGACCTCTTTTACTCTGCTAATGTACGTTGGCCTGGCTGCCAGTCTCAATATCCTCTTGGGCTATACCGGGTATGTCAGCTTTGGTCACATCGTCTTTTTTGGCCTGGGGGGCTACATGGGCTTTTACCTGGTGAGCATCCAGGAATGGTCCCTTTACCCCGCAGCCCTGGCGGGAGGAGTTTTTGGGGCCTTGGTTGCCGGTCTGCTCGGCTTGGCGGTTCTTCGTCTCCGAGGAGCCTATTTCGCTCTGGCCACCATTGGCATAAATGAAGCTGCCCGGGCTTTTGTAAATAATTTCAGGCCCTTCGGCGGAGCCACCGGCCTCTCTCTCAACTATGCGGTGTACGGTCAGTATGGCGGCTCCATGAAGGCCTTGTGGCTGGCCTTTGGACTGGTGTGGCTCATCGCCATCGTCACGGTGGTGACCAGTTACCTGATCAAGCAGTCCCGCTTCGGTTTGGGCCTCATGGCCATCCGGGAGGATGAGGACGCCGCCATGGTCATGGGGGTCAAGGCTCCTCGGGCCAAGACCTGGGCCTTTGCCTTCTCTGCCTTTTTCCCGGGGATCATCGGCACGATTTATTTTTTCAAAAACGGCAATGTGGAGCCCCACGATGCCTTCCGACTTCATATGTCCATCGAGATGCTGGTCATGATCATGTTGGGCGGACAGGGCACGGTTCTGGGGCCTATCCTGGGTTCCTTGTCTTATGAGCGTCTCCGGGGCTATTTACTCGTCAGCCCCTTATTTAAGAGTCTTCATCTGGCCCTGTCCGGGGTGGTTCTTCTCCTTATCATCCTGTTTGTGCCGGCGGGGGTGGTGGGCTGGCTGCGCCAGCGCTTCCCCAAACTGCGGGGGGTTTTGGAATGATTCTGGAAGTCCGGGACATTACCAAACGCTTTGGAGGCCTCCAGGCCCTGAGCGATGTTAATTTTGACCTCTCGGCCGGAGAGATTCTCGGCCTTATCGGTCCCAACGGCGCGGGAAAGACCACCCTGTTCAATGTCATCAACGGCGTTTTCCCGCCGGATCAAGGCAAAGTGGTCTTTCGGGGTGAGGATATTACCCGCTTGCCCCCTTATGAGGTGGCCCGCCGGGGTTTGGCCCGGGCCTATCAGGTAGTTCGACCCTTAAGCGATCTCTCGGTCCGCGAAAATGTCATGGTGGGAGCTTGTTTCGGCAGGGAGCGCTATTCTCTGGCTGAGGCCTCCCGAGTGGCTGACGAGGTTCTGGCCCAGGTGGATTTGGCTGACAAAGCTGGCCTGTTGGCTGGCAGTCTGAATGTGGCTGAAAAGAAACGCTTGGAACTGGCTCGAGCTCTGGGATCCCAACCCTATCTCTTGCTTCTGGATGAGGTGCTGGCCGGTCTGAATCCCTCGGAAATCACCGGCATGTTGGACACCATCCTCCAGATCAGGGAGAGCGGCATCACCATCCTCATGATCGAGCACGTCATGCAAGCGGTGATGAATGTCTCCGACCGGGTCTTGGTCCTGGACTACGGGGAACTCATCGCCCAGGGGCTGCCCCAAGAGGTGGTCAACAATCCCCAGGTCATTGAGGCCTACCTGGGTGATCCCCAATTAACCCAGCGCTTGCTGGAGGGACAGTTAAGGTAAAGGGGCTTGGGGCGGTTACCGTCCCTCCCTTTTTTCAGACCCATATGGAACAAGACACCATGCCAATGCTCCAAGTCAATGACTTGGTTTCGGGTTACGGAGAAGTCCAAGTCCTCTGGGAGACTTCCCTTGAGCTGGCAAAAGGGAAACTCACCACTCTGGTGGGGTCCAACGGCGTAGGGAAAAGCACCCTGTTGCGCACGATCATGGGCCTCCTGCGTCCCTGGAAGGGCAGTATTACTTTTCAGGGTCAAGACATGACTCGCCAATCCGCCCATGCCCGGCCCAAGGCCGGTTTGGTGTTGGTACCGGAAGGCCGCCAGTTGTTCACCGACATGACGGTTCTGGAAAACTTGGAAATGGGGGCGTTTCCACCCCGCTCCCGGGATCATTTTCAAAAAAACTTGGATCGAGTCTTTGCCCTGTTCCCTCGCTTGTCGGAACGTCCTCACCAAAAGGCGGGAAGCTTAAGCGGTGGCGAGCAGCAAATGGTAGCCGTAGCCCGGGGCCTGATGGCCGAACCCGAGGTACTCATCATTGATGAGCTTTCCCTGGGCCTCTCACCCATTCTGGCCCTCAGCCTGTTTGAATCCTTGATTCAGTTAAAAAAGCAGGGGCTCACCATGCTTCTGGTGGAACAAAACGTGGCCATGGCCCTCGGGGTGAGCGACTATGCCTATGTTTTGAGCCAGGGGCGAGTCTCCCTGGAAGGTGAGTCCAGTCAGCTCATCAAAAACGACGAAATCCGCCAGACCTATCTGGGGATGTGACCTGCAACTTCTGGGTGGGCCAAAGCACCGTCTGATCCTGTCCTTCATCATCCCTTTGTAGAGGCAGACCCCCGTGTCCCCCGTTACTTCGGGCCACTGCCCATTTACGAAGGTTCTTAATTTTTACCGAAAACTGAAAACCGAAAACCGAAAACGGATTTAAACCATGGCGAAGATAGCTTTTCTTTTTCCCGGACAGGGGTCGCAATACGTGGGCATGGGTAAAGACCTGTACGACAGCGATCCCGCTGCCCAAGAGCTTTTTAACCTGGCCGAGGACGCCACCGGTCTGCCCTTGAAGCGGCTCTGCTTCGAGGGACCTATGGAAGAACTTACACAGACTGTCAACCTTCAGCCCGCGGTCACCCTCGTCAATCTTTGCTTGCATCAGGCTCTGATGAAAAGCGCTGTCAGGCCCACCGCGGTATGCGGCCACAGTCTAGGGGAATACAGTGCCTTGTTTGCCGCCGGGGTCTTGAGCGCCGGTGACACCCTCAAAGCGGTCCGGGAGCGGGGACGCCTCATGCAACGGGAAGCGGAGCGTCACCCGGGAACCATGGCCGCGGTCATCGGCTTGGCTCCGGACAAGTTGGAGGGTCTGATCGAACCTTTTATTGCCGAGGGTCCCCTGGCTCTGGCCAACTTCAACACCCCGGAACAAACGGTTATTTCCGGCACCAAGGAGCTGGTGGCCCGGGCCGGCGAGGCCGCCAAGGCCGCCGGCGGCCGGGTGGTGCCCCTCAAGGTGTCGGGGGCCTGGCACTCACCCCTCATGGCCGACGCCGGGCCGGATTTTGCTGGTTTCCTCGCCACCCTGTCGTTTCAGCTCCCATCTCTTCCCGTTTATCTCAACGCCACCGCTACGCCGGAAACAGACCCCGAACGCTTGTGCCAGGCCATGTCCCGGCAGCTCACCTCTCCGGTGCGCTGGACCGACCTGATTGCCAATCTGAAAAACACCGGCGTGGACACTTGGGTGGAAGTGGGCCCCAAGAATGTCCTCAAGGGCCTGGTCCGCAAAATCCTCCCCCAAGAACCGGCCGAGCACTTTTTCAACGTAGAAAACCGGGCCAGCCTCGAAAGCTTCCTGGCCAATATCCCCAAGATTTAGACACTTAATTTACTTCCACGAAAAGGCCTGGTGTCATTGGCGTCTCACCTATGTTTACCTCCCTCAAACTACCTTCCCAACTCACTTTACGGTAGCATGGGCATCTTGCCTGTGATGCACGGGCTGAAAGCCCGTGCTACTTTTCTATCTTAAATGATTGGGGGTGGGGGTGCGGGGGAGGGGGTAAGGGGCCACGGCCCTTAGCCACCTCCCCCGCTATTGTGCGGTTATGTCCTTTGCGGAGCTAAGGACATAATCGACCAAATCAATTTGTGGCCAAGAAACGCTTTACCATCGCCACTGCCTTCTCAGGAGGCGCTTTCCGCATCTGGGGATACAGAGTGACGCAATCCTCGAAAGCAAGACGGCTGGACAGACGCAAGGCCCGGATTTCGTCGGTGAGATGGGGGGTAGGGTCTGCTCCCGGAGCCATTTCACTTTTATCCAATAGCTGAATATGTATCAAGCTGCGGGCGGCCAGCAGGTTCTCTTTTTCCTCAGACAGGGGGGACGCAAAAATATAATGCAGGGTTAAAAGATCCCCGGGCCCCAAAGGCCGGGGTTTCCCTATGGCCGAAAAAGAACGGGGGGCCAACACGAACCTCGGCCTCAGACGGACCGGGCCGGAGACCAGCCTGGTTAAAGCTTTTATTAAAAACAGGTGAATATAGCCAGCCTCCACATATAATCGGGGGAATTGTTGGCTGAAGGGAGCCAGGGCCTCGGCCCGGAGCCTGTCCCGGAGGCGGAAACGGGCCGCGTCCGCCCGGGCGAACTCTTTCACGGTCTCCACTACCCCGGCAAAAGGAGCAGTGTGGGCTGCTTTATAAAACCTCAGAAGAAATTGGCTGGCGGCACTTTCCGCCGCGTAAACCTCCTTTAATTCCGGTCGGTTTTCCACCTCCGTCCGGGGATGCCCGGCAGCTAGAAGCTCATGAATCCGGATGAGCTTTTCCTGGTAAGGTTCAACCTGCCTAATGGCCTTGCCCTGGTTATACAGGCCCTTAACCATGTCCAGCTGCCGCAGGCTGAACTCCGGAAATTCCACGTCCTTGTCTGCCAAATATTCCGTCGCTGAAATATCCCCTGCCAAAAAGGACTGAAAGTCCTCCTCCGGGGCCTCCTCCATAACCAGGGCATCATGGCGAGACATCTCTGCCTCAATAAACGGCAGCACCTCCGGGCGGTGTGAAGCAAAGCCGATGGTGATCAGGGGAGAATTTTCCACGACAAGCAATCTCTAAATTTCTCCTTAAGGGATTGGGGGAGGGGGATTGGGGGAGGGGGCAAGGGCCTTGACCCTTAGCCCCCTCCCCCAAGATCATACTCCACCCGTATCAGAAAGAGGCCTTGGGGCGGGGCCGTGGGGCCGGCCAGCCGTCGGTCGCCTTTTTTCAGGGCCTCGCTCAAGTACTCCGGGGGGTATTTCCCCTTGCCTATTTCCACCATGGTGCCCACCAGGCTGCGCACCATGCCCCGCAGAAACCCGTTGGCGGTGATGCTGAAAATCAGCCAGTCCTCCGGTTCCTGGCGCCAGGCGGCCTGCTGCACCTGTCGCACGGCATGACCCGGACGGCCACCTGCGGCCCGGAATGCAGAAAAATCATGCTCCCCGGAGAGGGCCTGAGCAGCCGCCTGCATGTCCGCGAAGTCCAGGGGTTCGGGAATCCACCAGGCATGCCCATGGTGAAGGGGCGAGCGCACCGGGCGGTTAAGGATGCGGTAATCATAGGTTTTCCACCGCGCGGCGTAGCGGGCGTGAAAGTCCAGGGGAGCTTCCTCTGCCTGAAGAACCGCGATGTCCAGGGGCAGAAGGGAGTTGAGCCCCTGCACAAAGGCGCGCCGGGGCGCGGTGGATTCGGTCACAAAATTGGCCACCTGGCCCCGGGCGTGCACCCCGGCATCGGTTCGCCCTGAGGCGATCAGGCGCACCGGCTCCCCGGTTATCCGGGCCAGCGCTTCTTCTATGACTTGCTGGAGGGAAAGGGCGTTTTTTTGGCGTTGCCAGCCATGGTAGCGGGTGCCGTCGTATTCCAGGATGAGGCGGATGTTGCGGCGGAGTCCCATGGCGCCGGTGGTCCCGGCCCTAAGGGGCCAGGGGCACCAGATCCAGACCCAGGGTTTCGGGGAAGCCCATCATGAGGTTGAAATTCTGTACCGCCAGGCCGGAAGCCCCCCGGGTGAGGTTGTCGATGGCGGACAGCACAATAACCCGTCCCCGCTCCTGATCCACCTTGAAACCCAGGTCGCAGTAATTGGAGCCCCGGACCTGTTGGGTGGAGGGCCAGGTCCCGGGCGGCTGGACCCGTACAAAGGGGTGGTCCCGGTAAAAAGTTTGATAAAGCCCGAAGAGGTCCTGATCCGTCAGCGGTTTGACCAGCTGGCCGTACAGCGTCCCCAGAATCCCCCGGCTCATGGGCACCAGGTGGGGGGTGAAGGTGATTTTCACCGACTTACCCGCCAGCAAAGTTAATTCCTGTTCCATTTCCGGGGCATGGCGGTGGTCGGCCACCTTGTAAGCCCGGAAGCTGTCTGTTACTTCGCAGTAGCTGGTGGCTAAACTCACGCCCCGGCCGGCGCCGCTGACCCCGGATTTACAATCCGCAATCAGAGAGTCCGTCTGCACCAGGCCCTCTTTCACCAGGGGAGCCAGTCCCAGAATGACGCAGGTGGGGTAGCAGCCGGGATTGCCCACCAGGCGGGCGCTGGGGAGGTGGTCCCGGTGCAGCTCCGGCAGGCCATACACCGCTTCCTCCAGGAGTTCTGGAGCACTGTGGGGCTGATACCAGGCTTCATACACCGCTTGCTGGCGAAACCGGAAGTCAGCGCTCAGATCCACCACCCGCACGCCCGCCGCCAAAAGGGGCGGGACCAGCTCCATGGCGGTCTTGTGCGGCACGGCCAGAAAAACCACCTGAGCCTTGGTGGCTATAGTCGAGGGGTCGGGAGCGACAAAGGCAAGATCAACGATACAAGCCAGAGCCGGGAACACTTCCCCCACCGGGCGGCCCTGGTATTCCCGGGAGGTGAGGCCGGTAAGTTCAACCCCCGGGTGCCGGGCCAGAAGGCGCATGAGTTCCAGCCCGGTATATCCCGAGGCCCCAAACACCGCCACTTTTATCCGGGCGGTCATGGCAAGGGCTCTACCGTTTGGAGTATTGATAGCCCCGGCGAGCACCCCGGCGGCCGTACTTTTTGCGTTCTTTGATGCGGGGGTCCCGGGTCAAGAGGCCGGCCTTCTTGAGGATGGGCCTAAACTCCGGGTTTAAGGCCACCAGGGCCCGGCTCAGGCCATGCTTGATGGCCCCGGCCTGCCCTTCAGGACCGCCTCCCTGAACATTCACCAGGATGTCCAGTTCAGGGCCGACGTCCACCAGAGCCAAGGGTTGGCGGGCCAGGTTGCGGGTGGTTTCGAGGGGAAAGTAATCTTGAAATTCTTTTTGATTGACCATGATCCGGCCATTTCCCGGGCGCAGATATACCCGGGCCACGGCGCTCTTTCTTTTACCCACGGCATGAATGTTGAAGGCTTCGGCCATCAATCCTCCCAGGTGAGGGGCACCGGCTGCTGGGCCTGATGGGGATGCTCGGCGCCGGTGTAGATCTTAAGCTTCTTTAACTGGTGCCTGCCTAAACTATTTTTGGGGAGCATACCCCGCACCGCGTGGCGCAGGATTTCCTCCGGTTTCTTTTTCAACAGGTGTCTGACCGGCGTCTCCTTCAGACCGCCAATGTAACCGGAATGGCGATAGTAAACCTTCTGGTCCAGCTTCTTTCCGGTCAGCCTCACCTGATCGGCGTTCACCACCACCACGAAATCCCCGGTGTCTATATGGGGGGTAAATTCCGGCTTGTTCTTCCCCCGGAGCACCATGGCGATGCGGCTGGCCAAACGCCCCAGGATCTTGCCTTGGGCATCCACCACGAACCAGCGCCGGGGCACCTCAGCTTTTTTAGCCATATAGCTTTTCATGTTTTCCTCAATAAAACTTTAACCTCAAAAATATATCCAAGTTAATAAGAAATTGTCAAGAGAAGAATTCGGCAGGTTGGTTGTTTTAAGGCGGAGTTAAGCTTGGGGGAACGACCGGCCTTCCAGGCCGGTTTGAGGGGTCATCACCCCACCCAGTCCGGGGCCCCGGGGTTGAACGCGTCCCGGCAATTTTCCAAGGAACGGGCTTCTTCCAAAGTGAAGACGACAAGTTCCGGCGACTGGGGCACCGCCTGTTCTTCCTGGTGAAGTTGCCGAAAAACCACCCCATGCCGGAATTCTCCTGATTCCTCAGGGTCCCTGACTTGCTTATAACTGCCTCCCCACCAGTCTGCCAGGACTCTGGCCTGAACTTCGGTGAGCCTGATGGTTGCGGAATTGTTTTTTGCACTGGCCATGTTTTACTCCTTGGCTGCGGCGGCATTCGACATCATGAGTCAGGAGGGCCGGGAGTGTTGTCTTCCGAAGGGTCTTTCTGGGGGTCGTGCAACCGGCGCTTAATATAGTTAGACCAATCCCCCTGGGGGTCCAAATCCAGGTAGCGCCGCCAATGCTCCTGGGCCCCTTGCAAGTCACCCAGCCGCTCCAGCACCCGGGCCAGATTGAAGCAGGCTTCGAGGAAGTAAGGTTCCCTCTTCAGAGCCCGCCTGTAGAGCGTGACGGCGTCTTCTAGATTTCCTTGCTCTTCCAGTATATTAGCCAGATTATAGTTCGCCTCCGGGTGGTGGGGGTCCCCTTCCAGGGCTTTGAGATAATGGGCTGCTGCTCCCTCTGGAAACCCCATCCGATAAAGGATATTTCCCAAATTCACCAGAGCGTCGGGATGGTCCGGTTTGATGGCCAAAATCAAAGTATACAATTTTTTGGCGCTGGCCCATTCCCCCAGGGTTTCTTTTTCCAGGGCCATGAGGAACAGCCGGCCCAGCTGATCTCCCGGCAGGTCCACAGGTTTGGCTTCTTCGCCATTAAAGTCCAGGACCAACTGCCCTTCCGGAGTGAAACGCCGCTTCTTCTGGGCCATCGTCAAAGAGGGGCTATCCTGCACCCGGTATTGGGCCAGAGGCTGTTCCAATTCAGGATGCAGTCGCTTTAGGGTATCCACACATTTTTTGATGCGCCGCAAGGACACCCCCTGATTTCGCAAACGTTTGACGGTGCGCAGGGCCACCAGCCCCTGAAAATCAAAAGCCAACCCTTGGCGGGAACGCCGTCGGCAAGCGACCAATCCCAGGCGGGCCCAGCGCCTCAGGCGCCCTTCGGAAATGCCCAGGAGACGAGAAACTTCTTTATAATAGTATTCCTTATGCATCGCCGCCCCACCCCAGAAAAACTGGCGCCCGGAAATGGCCCCGGGTGGTTTCTTCCTGGAAGCTTACCCTAACCCGGAGTTCCGGCCTGACCCACTGCACTCCCCGAACTGCAGGAACCCGCCGCAGAGGAGGCCCATCGGTCTTCATATCCTTCAGACGTGTAGCCATCTCCTTTAAATCGGACTCACTGAAACCGCTGCCCACCTTGCCCCGGTACCGCCAGCCCTCCTTCTCCCAAGTAGCCAACAGCAGGGCGCCGAACGTGCCCTGTCGGGCGCCTGCCCCCTGGGTATAGCCCAGCACCGTGCACTCTTTTTCCAGCCGGGGCTTGATTTTCAGCCATAAACGGGAACGCCGGCCCATGAGATAGGGGCCGTCCAGGGTCTTGGCCATGATTCCCTCCAGACCCTGGGAGACTGCTTCCTGGAAGAACACTCGGCCTCCCTCTCGGACGAAGCGGGATTCGATCAGATGGGGCGACTCCCGGAGAATTTTTGACAATCTTTCTTTGCGATCAACGAGGGGCCGGGTCACCAACTTGTCGTCATTCAGGAAGAGAAGGTCGAAAGCCACGTAGGTCGCCGGAATTTTTTTCGATAATAACGAGATTTTGGTGGGGTCGGCTATATGCTCCCGCTGCTGTAATCTGGGAAAGTCAGTCAAACCTCCGGTCAACACCACCAGTTCGCCATCCAGTATGGCATTCTGGGCTGCAATCTGTTTGGTCAGGGCCTGGAGTTCCGGATATCTCTGCGTAATGGTCTCTAGTCGTCGGTTTTGCAGTCGGATTTCCCCGCCCTTTTTAAAAAGCAGGCACCGGGTGCCGTCCCATTTAATTTCGTAAAGATGCCGCCGAGAATCGAAAGGGTCTGCAGGGTAAGCCAACATGGGGGAGATTTTGTCATCCAGCATTGAAGATGCGTGCTTCGGCCCTGCCGTCCCTGAAAGTGAAGTTAACCGGTTTTTCTTTTCTTTTCAGCCTCTTTTGGTTTGGGTCTTTCCCCCGTGGCTTGCTCAACGCTCCGTTGCAGGGCCTCCATGAGATTGATGACCTTTTCTCCCTCAGCCCTGGCTTCCACCTGATATTCCTCTCCCTCAGCCTTGGCCTGGATAATCTTCAGCAGGGTTTGGGAATAGTCGTCCTGGTAATCCTCCGGGACAAAATCACCACTCAAATTTTCCACCAGAGTTTTGGCCAAACTCAGGTTTTTCTCGTCCACCTGAATTTTCTGCAATTCCTCGGCTTCCTCCACCTTGTCCACCGGGATGATTTCCTCGGGAAAATGCAGGGTAAAGGCGATCAAGGTGCCGTTATAAGGCTTGATGGCGTAAAGGTACTCCCGGTTCCGCATGACCACCTTGGCCACGGCGCTCTTTTTCAGATCCAGCAGGGCCTTATGGAGCAGAGCAAAGGCTTCGGTTCCCGCTTTGCCGTCCGGCACCAGATAATGAGAGTCCGTGTAATAGATGGGGTGGATGCCTTTATCATCCACAAACTGCATGATTTCGATGGCGTCGGTGGATTCCTTCTGGGCTGCTTCGATATCTTCATCGGTAACGATGACATACATATCTTTGCCGTATTTATAACCACGGACTAGCTCATCATTGGAAAGGACTTTATCGCAGTGGGGGCAGAGGCGTTCCTGCTTGATCTTGGTGCCGCAGTCTTTATGCAGCAGGTCGAAAGATATGATTCTGTGGCTGGTGGCGGTGTACATCTTGATGGGGATGGAAACGAGACTAAACTTTATATAGCCCTTCCAAATGGTCCGCATAATATCCCCCCATAAATGAAATATCTGAGGTTACTATATTATAAGCATGAGGGAAGGAAAATAAAGGAATTAAAGATTTAAGGTCTCTAAAGTGGTGAAAAGAAGGACCTGGAAACCCCGCGGTGGATCTCCAGGTCCTTAGGGCCTCAGCACGTTTAAGCGTTTGGTATTACACGGTTTCCGGAGACCAGATTTCACAAACCTTCCCGGCTAATCCCGGTTCGGGGGTAAGAGTCTTTTTGCCGGGCTCCCAACCCGCGGGCGTGGCTTCTTTGCCCCCCGAATTGCGCACATAAGCACAGGCTTTGAGCTGGCGCAGCATTTCGGCGGCATTGCGCCCGATGGCCGGGGCCAGCACTTCCATGGCCTGGAGATTGCCGTCAGGATCGATGAGAAAGCTGCCCCGCACATCCACCTTGTACTCTTCGTCAAAAACACCATACAACCTGCCGACGTCACCCCCCACGTCGGACAACATGGGATAGGGTAGGCCTCCCTCCACCATCTTGGATAGTTCCACTTCCTGCCAGGCCTTGTGGGTATAAGGGCTGTCCACACTAATGGCCAGAATCTCCGCGCCCAATTCCTGGAGATTTTGGTAGCGGGTGGCGACGGACGTCAGTTCCGTGGGACAGACAAAAGTAAAATCCCCGGGATAAAAATACAACATCACCCATTTGCCCCGGTAATCCGAAAGCTTCACTTTGACAATTTCACCCTGGTGAAAGGCTGTGGTTTCAAAATCGGGTGCTGGCTTACCAATCTGTACCGCCATGTTTTCTCCTCCTTATAGATCGACAGATACAGTGAGAAGTTAAGGGCTGGGGTTTTTCGAGTCAAGGCCGGATGCTGGATTGGAATTCGATCGTTTCCACCCGATCCACCCCTTTCTCCGGAAGTACATCAGCATGGCACAAGCCAGCAGGGCCATGACGAACAACACGGTAAAATAACCCCAGTGCCACTCTAATTCAGGCATATATTTGAAGTTCATGCCATAGACCCCGGCGATGAAGGTCAGGGGAATAAAAATGCTGGCCATGATGGTCAGGAGCATCATGACTTCGTTCAGGCGATTGCTGACACTGGAGAGGTAGATGTCCAGCATGCCGGCCAGAATGTCCCGATAGGTCTCAATGCTGTCAATGACCATGGTGACGTGATCGTAGGCGTCTTTTAAATACAGGAGGGTGTGGTCTTGAATGAAGGGGAAGTCGCTTCTCTCCAGGCGGCTGACCACTTCCCGCAGAGGCCAGACCGCCCGGCGCATCATGATGGTGTCCCGCTTCAAGCGGTGAATCTGGGAGAGGGTGGCCGGGGTGGGACGGTCCAGCAATTCTCCCTCGATCTCTTCAATCCCTTCCCCCAGGCTTTCCAGGATGAGAAAATACTGGTCTACGATGAGGTCCAGGAGGGCGTAAGCCAAATAATCGGCGCCGGCCCCTCGCAGATGGCCGGTACCGGCCTTAAGACGCTGCCGGATGGGCTCGAAGATGTCCTCGTCGTGTTCGTGGAGGGAGATAACAAAATTTTCTCCCAGGATAAGGCTGACCTGCTCGGACTCGACCTCCAGACCGTTGAGTTGCAGCATCTTGATAATGAGAAAGAGATAAGTGTCGAATTCTTCCAGCTTGGGACGCTGATCCGTATGAAGAATGTCTTCCAGGATGAGGGGATGTAATTGAAAACAATGCCCCAAGTATTCCAGATCCTTGATCCGATGCAGGCCGGTGATATTGATCCAGGTGACACAGTCTTTCCGGGAAAGATCACAGGCCTCAAACGACTTCGTAACAGTTTCGGCGTATTCTTTGTTGTTATACGTGACAATGTGGATTTCGATTTCTTTATCGATTTTATTGCCCATATACACCAGGGCACCGGGGGGATGTCCGATAGTCTTGGACCGTTTCTTGGCAGATTTATTCATGGTGGTATTCCGGAAGATCCCGATAATAAGCCAGACCACGCCGTCGGTGGTGGCCTCAGGAAGGATAATAGTGAATCGGCCGGGAGCCGTCAAGGGAATTCACTAACGAACTTGGCGGAATTACAGGATATTGGCTTTTAGCCCGGAGCAGGGTAGGTGGGCTGCAGCCAAAGGCTGGGGGAGTAGGATCGCCTCACCCGAAGCGCCCCGTAATATACTCCTCGGTTTGCTTGTTTTTCGGCTTGGTGAAAATCTGCTCGGTGGGGCCGAACTCCACGATATATCCCTGAAAGAAAAAGGCGGTGAAATCGGACACCCGGGCCGCCTGCTGCATGTTGTGGGTGACGATGGTAAAGGTATAGGTATCTTTTAATTCCTGGATCAGTTCTTCGATCTTGGCTGTGCCGATGGGGTCGATGGCCGAGCAGGGTTCGTCCATCAGAATAACTTCCGGCTCCACCACAATGGTGCGGGCGATGCAGAGGCGTTGCTGCTGACCGCCGGAAAGGGCGGTGCCGGGACGATTCAAATGATCTTTTATTTCATCCCAAAGGGCGGCCCGGCGCAAAGCTTCCTCCGCCCGGTCCATAATTTCGCTCTTAGGTATTTGGTAATGAAGCTTCAGGCCATAAACCACATTGTCGAAGACGCTCATGGGGAAGGGAGTGGGCTTCTGGAAAATCATCCCCACCTTTCGGCGCAACTCCATAATATCGTAATTGGGGTCCAGAATATTCTCGTCGTCCAGCAGGACCTCCCCTTCCGCTCGTTGATCCCGATACATTGAGTAAATCCGGTTGTAAACTCTGATATGGGTGGACTTGCCGCATCCCGAAGGCCCGATGATGGCCGTAACTCTGTTATTGGCGATCTCCAGGTTGTTGTCGAACAAAGCCTGCAGAGTCCCATAGTAAAAATTCAGATGCCGGACGGAGACCTTGCTTTCCAATCCGAAGCTTTCCAGAACGCTCCGGGCCTCGCTGTCGTAAGAATCGCCGTTTACCTGGTTATCCTTTTCCTTAGCCATCTGCATGGTAGTTACTGTGACCCCACACTAAAGGAAGTTTTTGGCTATGACATCGTCGAGGGAACTTCCAACTTCTCCCGGAGAACCGAGTCTAAATGCTCTTGGCGGGGCACATCATCCATCAATGAGTATTTCTCAAAAATCTTTTCGGTGGTGTCAAAATCAAGCACATAACCCCGGTAGAAATAAGCGGTGTAGTCCGAAATGCGCTGGGCCTGCTGCATGTTGTGGGTAACAATGACGATGGTGTATTGGTTTTTTAATTTCAGGAGGAGTTCCTCAATCTTCAGGGTGCTCACCGGGTCAATGGCCGAACAGGGCTCGTCCAGCAAAACTACTTCCGGTCTGACCACTATGGTGCGAGCGATGCAGAGGCGCTGCTGTTGGCCGCCGGAAAGCGAGGTGCCGGGACGGTGCAAGTGGTCCTTGACCTCATCCCAGAGGGCCGCCGCCCGCAGGGACTCCTCCACTCTCTCCGCAACCTCCGATTTTCTTAAACGATAATGCTGCTTAAGGCCCAATGCAATATTATCATAGATGCTCAGGGGAAAGGGCACCGGACGCTGGAAGACCATGCCGCAACGCCTCCTGAGATCCATGACGTCAAAGTAGGGATTCAGGACATTCTCCCCGTCCAGGAATATCTCCCCGTCAGCCTTTTGCTCAGGGTAAAGCTCAAAAATGCGGTTGTAAGCCCGAAGGTGGGTGGATTTGCCGCAGCCCGAGGGGCCGATGATGGCGGTGATGCGATTCTGGGCAATCTCCAAACTGTTATCATACAGGGCTTGGATACCGCCATAATAGAAATTTAAATTTCGCACCACCATCTTGTTCACCGGTTGCCGAATTTCATAGTAAGGCGCCATTTCAGGTGTTTGACCCATTTCCGTCATCTTTGATTTCCTCTTGTCTTAATATATTTGTTCGGTTGTTAAGCTTTCCGTGTCCGGATCATCCAACGGGCAAAAATGGTGAGGAGGAGAATGCCCACAGTGATTACTAAAGAGGCGCCCCAGGCCTTCACTTGCCAGTCCGGGTAAGGGGGGCTGTTGAGCGCAGTGAACAACAGCGGCGCCGTTTCTCCGCTGACCCGGGCGATGGCCAGGAGAATTCCGGTGAGCAGACCGGATTTGGCCGCCCGAAAGACGATGGCCAGCGTCACCTTCCAGCGGGGGAAGCCCAAGGCCAGGGCCGCCTCCCGGAGGGTGTTGGGCACCAGGCGCAGCATGTCCTCCGTGGTGCGGATGATAACCGGCAGCATGATGACAAACAGGGCAAACGCGCCGGCGTAACCGGAAAAATTGCCCAGGGTCACCACCAGAACCGCATAGGCAAACACGCCCACAATGATGGAAGGCATGCCCATGAGAACGTTGGCGGAAAAACGGCTGTTGTTGGCCACCCGGGATTCCTGACCGAATTCCGCCAGGAAGATGCCCCCCAGTAATCCTAAAGGCACGGAGGCTACCGTGGCAATGACGGTGAGAACGAGAGTCCCAATCAAGGCATTGAGCATGCCGCCGCCCTCCACGCCGGGAGGAGTGGGCATCCTGGTGAAAAAATCCAGGCCCAGGGCTGACCAACCCTTGATTAACACGGTGATGGTGATCCAGAACAAAGCAATGATGCCCAAGCACGCTGAAAGTATGGCCCAGATATTGACCACCAGATTGAGGGTCTTGCGTCCGCCGGGTGGCCGGGGTTTCATCTTTCTGCTCATAGTCCCACACTCCAGGCCCGGTACATCCTTTTGAGCAACATTTGCGAGACGACCTGCACCAGATAGGTAATGATAAACAGCACCAGGCCCAAGCAGATCAAGGCACTGATGTAAGTGAGCTCCGTGGCTTCGGTAAACTCATTGGCCAAGGCGGAGGCAATACTGTTTCCGGGATAGAACAGGCCCAGGCTGACTTTATGCGAATTGCCGATGACAAAGGTGACCGCCATGGTTTCTCCCAGGGCCCGGCCCAACCCCAGAAAAAAGGCGCCGATAATCCCCACCAAGCCATACGGAATGGTAACTTTAGTGGTCACCTCCCAGGTGGTGGCGCCCATGCCAAAGGCTGATTCCTTGACTACGGGGGGAACCATCTGAAAAACGTCCCGGGTGATGGCGCAGGTGAAGGGCAGCACCATAAAACCCAGAATAATGCCGGCCGTCAGCATTCCCAGACCCATGGGCGGGCCCTGGAAGAGCGCGCCGATGCCGGGTATCCAGCCAATGTAAGTATGGAGCCAGGGCTGGACGTAGTGGGCCATAATGGGGGCAAACACGAACAAGCCCCACATGCCGTAGATAATACTGGGAATGGCGGCCAGAAGTTCGATCATGGTGCCCACTGTCTGGCTGATTCTGGGCGGGGCCAGCTCCACCAGGAACAGGGCGATGGCCAGACTCAGGGGCACCGCAATCAGCATGGCCAGAATGGTGGAAACCAGGGTGCCGTAAATGCTGCTGAGTGCGCCGAACTCTTGAGTGACGGGATTCCACTCTTCAGAAAAGAAGAAACCGATACCGAACTTCCGAAGGGCCGGCACGGAATAATACAACAGCGCCAGGCCGATGGCGATCATGATCAGGGGGAGCACCATGGCACAGACCGCGGTGAGCCACCGGAAATAAATATCCCCCCTGGCCGGTTTAGGCTTGTCTAGGTGGGATACGGGCTCCGTCTCCGGAGCGGTTTCCTCCTCATACACCCTTTTTTTCAGTGTTTGTTTCATGGACTCCCAGGGGGAGGGAAGCCCCCGTTGGACAAGGGCTTCCACAAGTTATACGTTACGGCCAGAGGGGTTTGCCGCCGGACTTCATTTCTTTGGCCCAAGCGTCTTGCACCATCTTGACCACATTATCCGGCATGGGTCCGTAGTGAAGTTCCTTGGCCATAGCATCGCCGTTCTTATAGCACCAATCGAAGAACTTGAGGATTGCCTTGCCCTTGGCGGCGTCGGGCTGGTCTTTATAAACCATGATCCAGGTCAGGCCACAAATGGGCCAGCTATTGTCACCAGGCTGATTGATCATCATGAGGGCGAATCCCGGAGGGGCATTATTCCAGTCAGCATTGGAGGCGGCTGCCTGGAAGGTGTCTAGGGACGGCTTAACTACTTTGCCGGCCTTGTTTTTCATGTCGATAGTAGAAATCTTGTTCTGGTAGGCATAAGCATATTCTACGTAACCGATGGAGCCGTCAATATTCTGGACTTGACCGGCGACTCCGGGGTTCCCCTTGGCGCCCACACTGTTTTTCCCCGGCCACTCCACCGCTTTGCCGGCGCCTACCTTTGATTTGAAATCCGGAGATACCGTAGACAGGTAAGAGGTGAAGATGAAAGTGGTACCGGAACCGTCGGAGCGGTGTACCACGGTGATGTTCTTATCAGGCAGCTTGGCTTTCGGGTTTAACTTTTTAATGGCTGGATCATTCCATTTGGAAATTTTGCCCATAAAAACCTCGGCCAGGGTAGAACCGTCGAGATTGATATCCCCGGGTTTCATGCCCTTGACGTTGTAAATGGGCACCACACCCCCCATGACCGTGGGGAACTGAAAGATGCTAAGTTTTTTCAGATCTTCAGGTTTGAGCGGAGCGTCAGTGCCACCAAAATCCACGGTCTTGGCCTTGATCTGGGCGATGCCCCCACCGGAACCGATGGCCTGATAGTTTACCTTTACCCCTGTCTCTTGGTTGTACTTATAAGCCCATTTGGTATAAACGGGTGCTGGAAAAGTAGCCCCGGCGCCGTTTAGGGACTTCACCTGGGCCATGACTGGTCCGGCGACCAGCAGGGACGCCACCAGAGCCAACAACAATAGCCAGCCTTTCTTCATCGAGCCTCTCCTTTTTGCTTGAACTGTTATTCACATTTTTTTCTGTGATTGTTACCAGAGATTGTTAGCGCAAAGTTAGAGAGGCGTAAGTTTTTGTTGAGACAAGGAAACCCCTGCCTTAGCTGAGAGAAGGCCGCACCCGGGATGGAAGACCCGAAGTTGGCAGGCGGGCTCGCTCACCGAAAAACAACCGGTAATGGTCGAATACCCAGCAGGCCCGGTGACTTGTTCACAAACTTTGAATACTTTTTCTAATTGGGTGAGGTCGGGGTCGGGATGTTTAAAGAATTATGGGGAGGGACTATCTAGGGCTGAAAAAAGCAACTGGCCGGGTGGGGGAGGAACCCGGCCAGCAAGGTGAAAGGAGAAAATGGTATATGAACTTCAATTAAGGGGGGGATGTGGGTACCTTATTTGTGGTTCATATACGTAATATTTAATGCTGCATTTCTCGTGCCAGTTTCTATCAGAAAGTATTTTTAAGTAATTCCAAATAGATAGTCTTCAATCCGGCTGGATGTAACGGAGATGCAACGGTTTTTAGTTAAAAAATTTTAACCACAACCCCCGGCAACAGGCTCTCTTAAAGTATAACTAATTAATATTATTATATGTATCAATCTATATTTTCCAGCTTCCCGGGTTCAATTTTTTGTTTTAACTACCCGTGGTCCTCCAGGATAAGATGACCACCCGCCGCCCCTCGGGCCTCAAAACCGGGCAACAACAGAGTGGTGGCGAAATCTTCCGTTATCAAAGCCGGACCGGTGCAGGTAAAATTCAGACCCAGCTCCGGTCGGTAATAGACCGGGACAACCGCTGGCCCCGGCGGTAGGTGCACTCTGGCCTGCCGGGGCATGTCCACCAAGGTGGCCGAAAACACAGGTTGGAGGGTAGGAAGGTGCAGCGGCGGCTCCGGGGCCTGACAGTGGAGACGCAGCAACACCAGCTCTACCTGTCGGTGGGCGAAGTGATGGCCGTAGAGGCGCTGGTGCCGGGCATGGAACTCCTCCAGAAAGTCCGGCCCCAGCGGCACCCCCAAGGTGTAGGTCTGGCCCAAGTAACGGAGCTGCAACTCGCCGGTCACCTGGATGGCGTGAGGCTCAAGGCCGTCGGCCGCCATTTCCGCCAGCCCCTCGGCCATCAGGTCTTCGTAGGCCTGCCGCACCGTCCTCCAGGTCAGCCGGGATCCATGCCAGAGAAGAGTGCGGGTGAAATCCCGCCGCAGGCCGGCCAGGGCCATTCCCAAAGCGGAGAGCACCCCTGCCTGGTCTGGCAGGAACACCCGTCTTACCCCCAATTCCCGGGCCACCTCGCAGACATGCAAACCCCCGGCCCCGCCAAAGCACACCAGGGTGAAATCCCGGGGGTCGTAGCCCCGTTCCAGACTCACTTGGGCCAGAGCTTTGGCCATGTGGTTATTGGCCACCCGGATAATGCCCAGGGCCAGCTCCGCCGGAGCCACGCCAAAGTCCTGCGCCAGGCTGGTCATGGCCCGGTGCGTGGCCGAGACCTCGAGGGGCATGCGTCCCCCCAGAAAACAGTGGGGCAGGAGGCGACCCAGGTAAAGTTGGGCGTCGGTGACGGTGACCTCGCTCCCCCGGCCGTAGCACACCGGGCCGGGGTCGGCCCCGGCGCTTTGGGGGCCCACCCGCAAAGCTCCGCCCCGGTCCCGATGGGCAATGGACCCCCCACCCGCGCCCACCGTGTGGATATCCAGGACCGGGCGGCGGCCAGACGGGCCGGGAGAAAACCGCCGCTGGACTGCTGGATGAAAAGGGGCGTGTCCGGCAGCTCCCGGCGCCAGTTTTCCAAATACCGGGCCAGCACCGGGCCCAAATAGGCGTTGACCACGGTGGCGGAGGTGCGCTCAAACTCCCGAAACTCAGGCAAAACTCGACTGGAAAGGGATACCGGCACTTTAAGGGACCCCAGGGCCTTTTCCAGTTTTTCCTCATGCTCTGCCTTGACATAAGAATGTAAGAGGCAAACCGCCACCGCCTCGGGGTTCAGGGCCGTCACTTCCTTCACTACCCGGGCGATTTCCTCGGAGGTCAGGGAGGCCAGCACGGAACCATCCGCCCGCAGGCGTTCCGCCACCCCCACCACCCGCTCCCGGGGCAAAAGCTCCGGGGGCCGGCTGGGGGCCAAATCAAAGAGCTGTCGCCGGGTCTGGCGCCCGATGAACAGTACGTCCTCGAAGCCCTGGGTGGTGACCAGCACCACCCGGGCCCCCCGCCGGGTAAGAAAGGCATTGGTGCCCACCGTGGTACCGTGGATCACCGCGGTGTCGTCCAATCCCTCGGGGCAAAGCTCCCCCACCCCCTGCAGAATAGCCTGCAAAGGATTGCCGGGAGTGGAGGCCACTTTGTGCACCCGGCCTACACCCTCCCCCAGGAAGACAAAATCTGTAAAAGTGCCGCCGGTATCGATGCCGAGACGCATGGCTTTGCCAATTAGTGGGGCAGAGCCGGGCCGCCCCGGGCTTCCCGCGAGGCTTCCGACCTAAGCCCAAATCCCGCCGAATTTTTCTTACTTTTTTCCGACAACGCCGTGGAATTCCTCGTTCCCGGACTTACTTTTTTACCATAAGTCATAAGAGGAGGACCACCAATGAAAAAGATGCTCTGGATTTTATTGGGACTGTTTCTGCTGGCAGTTCTGGGCTGCGGCGGCGGGGGAGAAAAAGCCAGCCAAGCCACCTCTAAGGCCAAGGTCCCCAAAGCTGAGGCGACTCTGGTTGACTCGCAGGGGAAAGAGGTGGGTAAAGCCATGCTGGAAGAGACCGACAAGGGCGTAAAAATCACCTTGGATGTGGAAAATCTTCCCCCTGGCGAGCACGCCTTTCATATTCACGAGAAGGGCACCTGCGACCCTCCGGATTTCAAAACCGCCGGCGGTCACTTCAATCCCTATGGCAAGGAGCATGGTTTGAAAAACTCCAAAGGACCTCATGCCGGAGACTTGCCCAACATTACCATAGGCCCAGACGGCCGCGGGCATTTTGAAATCATGGCCACGCTGGTTACCCTGAAATCCGGAGAGAAAAATTCGTTATTTCAACCTGGGGGCACCTCCTTGATGATCCATCAAGGTCCCGACGACTATGTCAGCGATCCTGCCGGAAATGCCGGCCCCCGGATTGCTTGCGGCCCCATCGTCAAAAAGTCCCCCTGAGTATGGGGGACAGGAGGGTCATCTTCGAGAAAATTGGCAGGTTAGCCCGCCGGGTGGCTCTGCCGGAAGCGGACCAGCCGGGTGACCGCGTCATTGTAAGGCGTCGGCACCCCGAACTCCTCACCGTAGCGGCACATGGCGCCGTTTAGGGCTTCGATTTCCGTGGGGCGGCCGGCCTGTAAGTCCTGCCACATGGAGGGCCAGTGGGCCGCGGTGGGGGGCACCAAATTTTCCAGAAAATGGCGGAAGTAATCGTCCGGCTTGGCAATGGGCAGATCAACGCCTTTGGCTTGGGCCACCTGGTAGATTTCCTCGATAATGAGGCGCATGAGCTCCCTGGTTTCCGGGTGGTCTCCCAAGGCGCCATAAGGCACTCCCAAAACCGCGCCCAGGGGGTTTAAGGCGCAATTGTACAGCGCCTTGCCCCACAGGTGGGACACAATATCCATCACCACTGCGGTGGGGATGCCTGCTTCGTTGAGATGTTGACTCACCAGGGCCAGCTTTGCGGCCGGGGCCCGGGAATCCACCGCCCCTATAAGGACTCGGTCGGCGTAGACCGTCACCGATACGCGTCCGGGCTCGGCCACTTGGGCCCCAAAAATCACCCGGCCGCCGATGGTTCGCCAGGCCCCGCACTCCTGGGCGATGATCTCAATGTTACCCAGGCCGTTCTGGAGGGAAACCACCAGACCGTCAGGGGCCGCCATGGTGACCACCCGGCGCAGGGCCGCCGCCGTGTCAAAGGACTTGACGGTCAGAAAAATGACATCGTAAAGGTCTCCGGGTCGGGGCAGGGCCACCGGAGCCAGGCGGTACCCCCCCAGATGCCGTCGATGAGTCCGCCTTTGGTGGTCAACTGCTGAAAATGGGCCCCACGTCCCAGGAAGGCTACGGGATGGCCGGCCTGCTGTAACAACCCCCCAAAAACCGTGCCCAGGGCCCCGGCTCCCATAATCAGGTAGCGCATGGTTAATTGTTAATGGCTTGACTCAAAAAAACAATGGCTAATGAAGCAAGTGGGACTAAAATCTGGCAAGATTGATTTTGGGATATCTCGTAATCTCAAATTTGTTTTGAGGCAAAGTTAAGCATTAGATGAATACTATTCGTCAGGCCATGCGGGAGCTGCTCCAGGAGCAACCTCTGTCCGCTCTGGAGCTGTCCCGGCAACTCTCCCTCCCGGAAAAAGAGGTGTACCCTCACCTCCAACATCTGGCCCGGGCCCCCGGTGTCGGCTTGCGCTTTCGCTTGATTCCCGCGGTCTGTCGCAAATGTGGCTTCACCTTCACCAAGCGGGAGCGCCTGACCATCCCTTCCCGTTGTCCGGTCTGCAAGCACCAATCCATCAAACGTCCCCGTTTTGCCCTCATCCCCCGTTAATATCCTACTCATATCCGCCAATAATGTCATACCAATGACCCGCGGTATAACCAGAACTAGTGCCGCTGGCTTGAACCAACGGCAAGTGAGAAATGTTACAAATTATTTCCCCCCCATTTTTAGAAAGTTACTATTTACCCGGTGTTTTTGTCTTGCTTTTTCCAACTATATCGTTTAGACAAAATTCGGGAGAGATTGACATCTCCATGAATTTGTGCATTAAGGGACAAGAAATGGTTGCTTGCCTTGGAATAACATTTTTCCAAGTAAACGAGAGTTAACGTCCTGCTGGGGCTGGCTTTTAAAGTGGTACTTAATTTTATTCTTTCCTCCGTTGAGATGAATTTCCCGAACAATGTTCCTGACGATGCTGCCGTTATTCGTAGTATCCTGAATGGGAACATCAATTCCTTTGAAATCTTGATGGAAAGATACCAAGACCATGTATCTCGAATTGTTGGGAACCATATACCTAAAGATTACGCGCCGGAAGTGGCCCATGACACTTTTGTCCAAGCCTATCAATCTTTGAGAAGGTACGAAGGAACTGGTTTATTTAAACACTGGCTCTCGAAAATTGCAGTAAGGTGTTGTTATGATTTCTGGCGTAATTATTATCAAAAGAAGGAAAATCAGGTTTTTCCACTCCCGGATGATTGCCGGAACTGGGTTGACCATCTCTTATCGCATCAATCTTCGGATGGGGATGCTGAGAGGATAGAGGCCAGGAACCTGTTGCAGTGGGCCTTGGGACAATTGTCGGCCGCGGAACGGACTGTGTTGACCTTGACCTATCTGAATGGATACTCGGTAGCCGAGGCGGCGGAACTAATGGGTTGGAGCGTCATTAGAATAAAGGTCCAATCTCACCGGGCTCGTAAAAAGCTTCGGAAGATTCTGGCGGAGATTCTTCCCTGAGGGATAACATGAGATCCTCCCACAACGACATTGATAAAATCGAAGCAGCATTGCTTGCCGCTTCTCATCAGCAAGAGGATATCCAATTCCCTCCGGACTGGCGGCAAAAGGTGATGCAGGACATAGAATCGCTGGCAGAGCCCGCTTCTTTTCCGAAAGAAAAGAAAAGCAAGACCACAGTTTTTAGATGTGTTACCGCCTTGGCCGCGCTATCCTTTGCCGTCTTCGCTGGGTGGCTGATTCTGACAAATATGGATTGGAAAGATCCCTGGTTGTCTTTGAAACGAGACGTGACCGCGCTGGAATCCCACCACAATATCTGGCTGGAGGCCGGAGATGTGGATAGTGGGTTGAGAAACCTGACAGTAACCGTTATCCAGGGAGCATTAAAAATAAAGGTGTTTTCTAAAAACTTTGAACCGCTCGGAGGAGGATGTTATTCACCAAGCGATGTGGTTAATAAAATAAGAATCCCCTTGCTGATTGACGCCAAAGCCTTGGGGCTCCAGGAAGGGGAGGCCTTGCTCGTCATCATGGCTCGGGATTTATCTTGGGAAAACTGGTTTCAAGGGCGCCAGACCATCCTGGAACAGAGATTTCTTGTTTATCCTGATAAGTCACTCAAATTCTATTAAAAAATTTATCTCCTCGATGGGGAGTTCTGGGAAAGTTTCCTATCCCTCCAGCCTCTTAACCAACACCAGCACCTCGCAGGGAGGAATATCCCTGATCGCCAGGTAGCCCGGTTCGTCAGATTGGCCAACAACGGTAACCGTCGTGCCCACCGGATGAGAACCCCCGTAGCCCCCTCCTGTCGCCGCCTGGGCGGTATTGGCCACGACCTCAAACACTGTTCCCCGCGGACTGATTTCTGAGTCCACCAAAATGTCGCCCCCCCGAAAGTAATTGCCGTTGGGGTTGACCACCCCTACTGCTTCGATAGAATCGAGGATTCTGCTCCAGGCCACCAATTCCCCTGCCCCGGGAAATTCAAACCAGGTATGAGGCAAGCGGATCTGGCGCTGATATTGTCTCCCCACCCGGAGCACCAGATACTCCTTTCTCACCTGGCACAGAGCTGCGAGACGCACGTAGGCCGGACTCTCGGTGTCGAAGCAGTGTTTCCCGCTGGTGCCGAAGGGACCGAATCCCGGCAGTGATTGATCAAGCTCTTGGATCTGTTCGGCCAGGGGTTTATGGTGAAGGGCCCTGGGGTGCTCGGGTCCGAACATCGCCTCCCTGAGATAGCGATCCCCAAAGTTACCCCCGTCCTTCCAACCCTCGGCCAGCACATACTGGATTTGCGACTGGGCCGGCCCGGCGAAGGCCTGCTCGGTCCCGTAATAGATGCAGGGAATCCCCAGCGTGAAGAGCTGAATTGCCGTGGGGACGACGACCTGATAATTCTTTACTGCATAATCATCCGGTATTTCGCTGGAAAAACGGACTTTCTCGCCGAATATATGGTCATGATCGTCAAGGATCGACACGTGCCGGGCGCCGTCGTTGCGATGCGAGCCGAAGCCCTCATCGTACTGATTGAACCCGTTAAAATAGGAACTGCCGGGCTCCAGGCCTTTGCCCACCGCGGTGAGAGTGGTCTTGGCCCCGCCGATGTCCAGGGCCGCGGTCATATTGCGCCTCAGGATGGACATGTGGTCCAGGTAATAGTCCTGGTAGTCGTCGCCCCCGGCGATCTCGCTGATGAGCAGGAAGTTGCGCTTGCCCACTGATTCGGCGAACTCCCGGATGGCGCCGGCGAAATTGCGGGCGCTCTCCAGGTCCATGTGCTTCACCGTATCGATGCGAAACCCGTCGATATCGGCAATGGCAATCCAGTACTTGTAGCAGTCCGCCAGGAAATTCAGGGTCGAACCCACATCGAGAGCAAAATCTTTGAGGGCAAAGAAATCAGTCCTCCTGAACTCTGCGTGGTCATCCTCCTTGGCTCCCTTGCCGAGATCGCCCATGCCCGCCCTGGTGTAGCGGGAAGGATCCTGCAGTTCCCGGGGCCAGATGCCCTGTTCACGCAGCCTGATATCAGCGGCCAAGGTGGTAAAGCCCTGCTGGTCCTCATCTCTCCAGGCAATGCACCAATCCCGGGTGTCGACCCCTTGGGGATTGCCATAATAATCAGGCCAGTGCTTGTACTCGGGCTCGTTTTGGCAGTCCGCCGGGGGAGAACCACATGGCACATACCCCCAGCAGTCCCCGCCATGGTTCAGGATGATGTCGAGTATGATATACATGCTCCGGCCGTGCGCGGCCTGGGTCAGGGCTAAAAGGTCTTCCCTGGTCCCGAACCGGGGGTCGACCTCCAGGAAATCCTGGATGCCGTAGCCATGGTAGGTGTTCAGTCGGGCTCGCTGTTTCAGGACGGGACCGACCCACAGCGCGGTGATGCCCAGACCCTCGAGATAATCGAGTTGCTGTTCAATGCCCCAGATGGTGCCTCCTTGCCACCTCTTGCCCGATTCAGCCCAATTGTGCCAGTTCCACTCCGGCCGCTCCGCCTCGGACCGCAAAGCTACAATTTCCGGGCGGGTGAGAAGAGGGCGGCTGTCGGATTTTCCGTCATTGAACCTGTCGGGAAGCAGAAAATAGAGGACTTGATCCTGCCAATCGCCGGGAGATCGGTAATAGGAGAGGCGCTCCCGGCGGGCCCGGTCAAGAATAGACCGTGACGTCTGAATGGTCCCCGGAGCGGACGTCAAAATAAGGTTATGAATTGCTGACATGATACCCTCCTGTCGCGCCGTTTGCCCCCACCCCCCTTAAGGGTAAAGTAACAGATTTCTTTAAAAAATCATAAGGGGTTGGGGGAGAGGGTTGGGGAGAGGAGGTAAGGGTCTGCAACCCCTGACCCCCCTTCCCAAATACTATATGCCACCATCTCAAGTCAAATTACCGGGAGAAAAATCAGCCTTCTTCCCGGCCCCGGCGCAGCAAATAAATGAGTAGGGCCAAAAAACTCAGGACACAGACAGCCGCCACCCATGGTTCCATTTTACGGAAGGTCAGGTGAAATATGGCGATTTTCTTCTTCAAAAGATAGGCCCCCAAGCCCCACACTCCCGTCCATAAGACTGCGCCCAGAATATTGAAGGTCGTGAACACCTGCCAGGGCATCTTCAACATGCCGGCCACTATGCCGTTCAGCTGCCGGAGGCCGTCAAAAAACCGGGCAATGAGTACCAATCCCCCACCATAGCGCGTAAAGTATCCCTCCATTTTTTGCAAGTGGCGCTCATTAACCTTGATTTTGTGAAGTAAAGGCCGTCCTCCTAGGCGGCCGATCAGATATCCCAGGGTGTTCCCCACAATCGCGGCCACGCCCGCCACGATCAACACCCAGACAATGTTGAGACCGCCCCGGGCCGCGGTCAAGGCGGCGGCAATCAGGAGGGTTTGTCCGGGTGCCAACAGGCCGATGCCTTCCACCATAATGGCCAGGAAAACCGCCGGATAGCCATAACGGTCCAACAGGGGTTGGACCTTGGCCAACGTCTTCTCCAGACCCCGAACAATTTTATCCTTGGCAGCTTCAACCGCCTTTGCGCTGGAGTGGCTTCCCCCCGCCTCAAGCTGAGCCGGAGATGGCTGAGTAGCAGCCGGACTCCAGGTGAGTCCCGGCATCAGGACCATAAAACCCAAAAGGCAAGCCAACAGCACGAGCCGGATGGTCTTCATGTTAATCAAGCTAACACAAGGTAGGAAAGGCCGTAGGCGCTTCGCTTTCCCGCCCTACGCCCCTAAAAAGCTCGCTGCCAAAATTCTCAGGTCTGGGTGCCCCAGGCTCAGTGTGTTTCCACCGAAATTGCGAAGGATGCCGTAAACGATGAGCCTGGCTTGGCCCAAACAAAGTCGCCCGCATCGAAGGGGTTGATGGGTGCCGTCATGGGCTCAAAGCAAATCACCTCATCCTCGCCCGGAGCGAAAATTTGAGCAAAACGATATCCCTCACCAAAGGAGACCGTCACGGTCCGACCGGCTCCCCTTAGCCGAAATATCGGTCTTGGTGCCATCTCCGTATAGAGATCATCGTAGACGTGGCTCCCCAGGGTCCCGGAAAACGCCGGGCAAGGTTCCGTCTCCCCTGTAGGCAGGGCTTTCTCGTTCAAGATCAGCCGACGTCGCGCCGGGAGATCGATCTCCCAGGCCTGGCGGGGGATATCGGGCAAAGTGCAATAGGGGTGATAGCCGAAGGCAATGGGAACAGCCACGTCGGTGGTCGGTAGAACCTTGGTCGACACCGCCAGCGACTTGTTTTGTAGGACAATTTTTAGTTCGAGGAAGTGAGGAAAAGGAAACAGGGCGAGAAACTCAGGCCTTGTCGTGAGATCGAGACGCGCCGTTAACCGTGCTGAATCTTGGTCATAAGCCTGCTCCTTAACCTGCCAATCCGGACAGCCCCCTACCAGTCCATGTATCGGCAGCCCCTTGGCATCAAAGTGCAGCAGGGGGGAATCCGGAGCAAAGTCCACCTGCTTACCCTCGATCGCATAGCCCAGGCGACTGAGACGATTCGCCCAGGGATGGAGCAAAGGTATCCCCATGGTAGAGCCTGTGGCCGCGTAGTGTCTGAGCCCCCGGCGTTGTCCTAAAAGTTCGTCACCCCGATGGGTGAGGGAACAACAAATCATGCCGGCGGTGGGCACGTAGGTGGCGGCGAGTTCCTCGGGAGAAACGAGTCTCAGAGCCGGGAAACCATCAACCGTCGTCTCCTCCAAAGCATAAGTGACTGCCATAATTAAAGTCTCCTGTAGCGGAGGCCCCCCATTGACGTACCGTACCCCGTCAACGAGATTCCAGCACTTGCTTGATGGCCTCGGCTAGGGTTTCCACCCCGATGAGATCGAGTCCCGGAAAGTCGCCCAGACGCTCGGTTTGGCGCCGGGCCAACAGGGCCCGTTTGAACCCCAGTTTATGGCCCTCCTTGAGGCGCATCTCGGGCTGGCTCACGGCCCGCACCTCTCCCGTCAGGCCCACCTCCCCGAAAACCAGAGTGTCCAGCGCCACGGGCTTCTCTAAATACGACGAGGCCAGGGCCAGGGCCACCCCCAGGTCGGCGGCGGGCTCGCTGAGGCGCACCCCTCCGGCCACGTTGACGAAGAGGTCCTGCCCGGAGAGCCCCAGCCCCACCCGCTTTTCCATGACCGCCACCAGCAGCGACACCCGGCCCGGATCCACCCCGCTGGTCTGGCGCCGGGGCAGGGCCAGGGAGGAGGGCGACACCAGGGCCTGGACCTCCACCAGAATGGGACGGGAGCCCTCCAGACTCGGCGCCACCACCGAACCCGGCACGTCGTGGGCCCGTTCCGCCATGAACAGGGCCGAGGGGTTGGGGACTTCCACCAGGCCCGTTTCCTCCATCTCGAACACCCCCAACTCCTGGGTGGGGCCAAAGCGGTTTTTCACGGTGCGCAGCAGGCGAAACGCATGGGAGCGATCCCCTTCGAGGTAGAGCACCGTGTCCACCAGGTGTTCCAGGGTCATGGGCCCGGCCAGGGTCCCCTCCTTGGTAACGTGGCCGATTAAAAAGGTGGCCATGCCGGAGAGCTTGGCCTGCTGGGCCAGCCGGAACGCGGTCTCCCGCACCTGGGCCAAAGAACCCGGCGCCGCCGGTAAGGTGGCAGTGTATAGAGTCTGGATGGAGTCCAGGGCCAGGAACGCGGGGCGCACCTCTTCCACTACTTTGAGGATATTTTCCAGGCAGGTTTCGGTGGCCACCAGCAAGGCGGGGGAGGCCAACCCCAGGCGGTCAGCCCGCAGCTTGAGCTGGGCCTCGGACTCTTCCCCGGAGAGATAGAGGCCGATAAGGTTTTCCTGGCAGAGGCGGTCCATTATTTGGAGGATGAGGGTGGACTTGCCGATGCCCGGGTCGCCGCCCACCAGCACCACGGAGCCGGATACCAAGCCGCCCCCCAGAACCCGGTCAAATTCACTGAGCCCCGAGGGTGATCGGGTTTCCGGCTGGCTGGTGAGGTGGGCTAAGGGTTGGGGAGTGCTGCGCCGGGGAGGCAAGGGCACCTCCCCGGGGCCGGGTCGGGGTCCCACCACCTCTTCGGCGAAGGTGTTCCAGGCGCCGCATTGGGGACAGCGCCCCAGCCATTTGCCCACCTGGTGGCCGCAACTCTGACACACAAATACAGATTTAGGGGAGCCCCGCATCTTCAACCCCCGGAAGTAAGTCAGCAGCATTGTAGCTCAATACTCCCTCCTTGCCAACCTGGGAGGAGCTTGGTAGGCTAAAGTTGATCCAGGAGAGGAAGGGGGACCTACGATCCTCCGGTCCTCCCCTCAAACGAAATTCGCTTGATGGAAAGTTATTCGTGACCCGACCGAGTTTCACCGCTAACCTGCAACGCTTTCACCGAGCTGCGGCCCGGCTGGCGTCTTTACCTGCCCTGCAAATATTGCAGGATCTGGCCCAGACTCGGCAAATCCAGGTTTTTCTGGTGGGAGGCACCGTCCGGGAACTGGTCCAGGGGGGCCGCACCCCCGACCTGGATCTGGCCGTGTCGCACCAAACCCTAACATTGGCCCAGGAATTGGCCAGCGCTTTGGGGGGCACTTATGTCCTTCTGGACGAACAGGAGCGCACCGCCCGGGTGGTGGCCGGAGAGGACACCTTCGATCTGGCGGAATTTCGAGGGCCTTCCCTGGAAGAGGACCTGCGGGGTCGGGACTTCACCATCAACGCCCTGGCCTTGGACCTGGCCACCCTGCTGGCCGGGAAGCCGGCGGAGCTCATCGATCCCTGTGGTGGCCTGGCGGATCTGGCGGCCGGGCAGGTGCGGATGGTGACGGCCGACAATCTGGCGGCTGACCCCCTGCGTCTGCTACGGGCCTACCGCTTCGCCGCCACCCATGGGTTCACGGTGACTCCTGAGACGGCGGCGGCCATCCAGGTCTTGGCCCCGGATCTGGCCGGGGTGCCGGGGGAACGGGTCCATTATGAGCTGTTTCAGCTCCTGGCCGCAGCCCGGGCGGCTCCGGTGTTGCGAGACTTGGACCGGGTGGGCCTCCTCACCCAAATCTTCCCGGAGCTCCTGGATATGAAAGGAGTGCCCCAGGACGGTTACCACCATCTCAACGTCTTCGAACATTCCATGGAGACGGTGGCGCAACTGGAGAAGGTGCTGGCCGCCCCGGCGCGTTTTTTCCCGGAATTGGCGGACGAAATCCGGCGGCAGGCCGCCCTCCCGGGAAAGGCCGCCGTGCTCAAGGTGGCGGCTCTGTTTCACGACATCGGCAAACCCCAGGTGCAGGAACGGCGGGTCCAACCGACACGCTACACTTTTTACCACCACGAGCGCGTGGGGGTGGAAATTTTCAAACGAGCCGCCCGACGCCTGCGTTTCAGCCAGGCCCACACCAAGGCCGTCACCCATTTCATCACCTGGCATATGCGGCCTTTCCTGCTCTTGCCCCTGTTTACCCGGGGAGAGTTGACCACCAGGGCCCTGGGCCGGCTGGTGCAGGCCGCCCGCGGGGAGTTGGCTGGCTGCTTTTCTTTAGCCCTGGCCGATAGCCTGGCGGGCCAGGGGCCCCAGAAACCGCCGGAGGCCGACCGCCGCTTGGCCGAACTGGCCGAAGCCGCTTGGCGTTTTTACCAGGAACGCCTGGTGGCCGCGGGGCGTCAACCCCGGCTGCTCACCGGCGATGACCTGTGCGCTCTGGGCTTGAAGCCGGGACCGGAATTCCGGCGCCTGTTGACGGCGGTGGAAGAGGCCCAATGGGAAGGCCAGGTGGCCACTAAGGAGGAAGCCTTGGCCCTGGTAAAACGGTTACTTTGAAGAATTTAAAAATTTTTTTGATTTTTAATCATAAAATAATTAATTTTTTATTTGAAACGTGCTAATAAGTCAATCAACCCGGGATATCGGGCCGCCTCTCTGGTCTTTTTTTAGGTTCCGGCCCGGCTTTCCCTTGCTCCTTCAGGAGGGCCATGTCTCAGGATCGCTTTGCTTCCCTGCAGCCGAGTCCGGAAGTCCCGGCGGGCGCACTCATCCGCCTGCGTGGCCTCTACCCTTCCCTGAAGGCCGCCCTCCGCAAGGTGGCCGACGTCGCCTTAGCCCGTCCCGAGTTGGCCATTTACGCCTCGGTCAATGAAGTGGCCGCGGCCGCCGGGGTCAGTGAAGCCACGGTTATGCGACTCTGTCGCCTTCTGGGGTTTCGGGGCTTCCAGGATTTTAAGATCGCCCTGGCCCGGGAGCTGGTGACGCCTTTGCAGCGCCTCCATGAAGAGGTCTCCGAGGGGGATGACTCCGCCACCATCGTTCACAAAGTCTTCGAGGCCAACGTCGCCGCCCTCCGGGATACCCTGGCGGTGTTGGACATGGAGGCCATGGCCCAAGCGGCGCAAGATCTCCTGGCCGCTCGGTTGATTTTGCTCATTGGGGTGGGCACTTCCGGCCCCATTGTTGAAGATGCCGGCAATAAATTTTTCCGCTTGGGACTCCTGGTACGGGCCCTGACTGACGCCCACCTGATGATGATGGCTGCCGCCCTCCTCACTCCCGCTGATGTCTTGTTGGCCGTGTCCCATTCCGGCAGCACCCGGGATACGGTGGAGACGGCGAAAACCGCTAAAAACGCCGGGGCCAGGGTCATTTGCCTCACCAACAATTCCCTGTCGCCCCTGACCAAAACCGCCGATCTGGTCCTGGTGACCGCCTCCCGGGAGACCCGCTTCCGTCAGGAGGCCATGGCTTCGCGCTTGTGTCAGACCAGCATCCTCGACAGCCTGTACACCCTGCTGGCCCTGGCCCGGCCGGCAGAAGCCTTGCAAAATCTGGCTAAGATTGAAAACGTTATCGTTACCAAACAATATTGACGGGACCTTGAGTCCTTAAGGGAGGCTGGGAAGCGTCGGCCCGGCGCCTCGAACCCTCAGGCCCGGGTGGCTCAGTCTATTTTCTTCACTTCAGGCCACAGGATTACCTATGGAAAGCGAACAGGCCTTACAACAAGAGATCATCACCATCTGCCGGATGATGCACCAGAAGAATTTGATCGCCGGCTGCGACGGCAATGTCAGCGTTAAGTGCCACGATTATCTGCTTACCACCCCCAGCGGCGTTAATAAGGGATTTTTGCGCCCGGATCAGATTATTTCGGTGGATTGTGAAGGACGGGTCATCCAGGGGGAGGGCCAGCCCACTTCGGAGATGGCCTTGCACTTGGCGGTGTATCGCTTGCGTTCCGAAGTCAGCGCGGTCATCCACGCCCATCCACCCCTGGTAACGGCTTTTTCCGTGGCCGGCCTCACCCTGGAAGAGTTCATTCTGCCGGAGGTGGTGATGTCCCTGGGGTTGGTCCCCACGGCCGCCTACGCCACGCCCAGCACCCCGGACGTTTCCAAGTCCATTCAAGGACTCATCGAGCGCTATGACGCCTTGATTCTGGAACGCCACGGGGCGCTTACTGTGGGCCAGGGTCTCATGGACGCCTACAACAAAATGGAAAAACTGGAACACTCGGCCCTGGTCATTCTTACGGCCCTGCAATTAGGCCGAGTGCGCCTGCTGCCCCCTCGGGAAGTGGAAAAGCTCATGCAGTTGCGGCATCTTAAGAGCCTCGAATCCTGTTGAGCCCGGCTAGGCCGGGGTGATTTCTCTGTGTTCTTTTTCTAGAACTAATTGAAATAATTAGTGAAGAGTTCCGCCATTAAGGTGATATTCTCCGACAGGTTTTACCGAAAACCGAAAACCGAAAACGCTATCAGGTCTCCCCGCAGCTTTCCGGTCGTTAACCTTGCCCTGTCAAGTCTTTTAGCCCCTGAAATGTGCTATAGTAAGCCAGCCGGGCCGCTACCGCCTCGGGGGGTAACATGCCCGTCTATTCGGACAACCCAGATGTGGGGTCGCTGATTGCCGCCATTTCCCCAACGTGTAGTCATCGTGGTGAACATCCCCCGGCCGCCGGTGGGCCAGGGCCTGGCCCGGGCCTTTGAGGCGCAAGGGAGCCAGACCCGGGTCTTCATGTCCCATCTGGTCAACTCCCGCTTCGATCGCTACTTCATTCACACCCTCAATCATCTGGCCCACAATTTGAGAATCTTGCCCAAGGGCGTCAATTTTTTCGAGGATCATCCCCTGTCCCACAAAGAATACCGCAACCGCAAATTCCTGGAACTCTGCCGGGAGTTCCAGCCGGATTTGGTTTTCCTGACCAGGGGGCTGCGCTTCAAGCTGGAGACCCTGGCGGCTTTGCGGGAATTCACCACGGTTTTTTGCTGGCACACCGAATCTGAAGGCCGTTTTCCGGAAATCGTGCCTGAACTCCCCTATTATCATCACACCTATTTCTTTTCCTCCCTGAGTCTGGAACAGGCCCGGGCCCTGGGCTTTGCCAACACCAGTCTTTTATTGCACGCTCTGGACACCGGTCTTTTTCACCCCCTGGGCCTTCCCAAAATCTATGACTGGTGTTTTGTGGGCCAATGGCACCCCAGGCGGCAGCGCTATTGCCAGGGCTTGGCCCAGGTTTCCCGGAACTTCGCCATCTATGGGCCCCGCTGGCGCAAAAAGGTCTATCGCCATCCTGTGTTGTGGCGGCGTGTCAAGGGATGGGAACTTTGGGGAGAGGCCCTGAATCGGCTGTACAATCAAACCCGGGTGGCCATCAACATTTCGGTCTGGGGGGATAAACCGGGGGAAAGCCATGGCGCTAACATGCGCCTTTTGGAAATCCCTGCCACCGGCACCTGCCTCCTCACCGACCACGCCAGCGACGCCGAGCGGCTGCTGATTCCCGGGGAGGAGTTCGCGGCCGCGGCCAGTCTCGAAGATATGCAGGCACAATTGGCGGACCTTTTGGCGGACCGGGACCGCCGGGAACGCCTCGCTCGCCAGGGGTGCCACCAAGCCTCCCACATCCGTACCTATGACCACATGGCCGCCGAAATCGTTGCAGAATGGCGGCGGCTGCAGCAAGATTGATCGTAAGGGAGGGGCTAAGGGCTCAATCCCAAGTCCGGGGTCCTCCCTGATTCGCCCCCATTCAGGAGTGATGAAAAAAGGAGCTTAGGGAAAGTGAGGGCTTGCGGTTCCCCGCCTTGATTTTTTAAAATCTGTCAACCTGGCATCCAAAAATGTCAAAATCAAGAATTATTACTAAAAAATAAGAATTAACAAAAAACGCTATACTTTCCCCTGATTTTTTGAGATATTCAAGAGACCCAATAGACTCAATCCGGGATGCAACCATAATCTGAACAAGGAGGTAACGCAGCGCATGGACGTTCTCCTGTTGTCCCGATTGCAATTTGCCGCGGCCACCTTTTTCCATTTCCTCTTCGTCCCCCTGACTTTGGGCCTATCCATCCTCATTGCCATCATGGAAACCGTATACGTCAGGACAGGCGATGAGGACTATCTGCGGGCGGCCAAGTTCTGGGGCAAGATTTTCCTGGTTAACTTCGCGGTGGGGGTGGTGACCGGCATTACCCTGGAATTCCAGTTCGGCACCAACTGGGCCCGCTATTCCCGCTATGTGGGGGACATCTTTGGCTCCCTTCTGGCCATCGAAGCCACCCTGGCCTTTTTCCTGGAGTCCACCTTTTTGGCCGTCTGGGCTTTCGGCTGGAAACGCCTTTCCCCCAAGGCTCACGCGGCCTGCATCTGGATGGTGGCCCTGGCGTCGAATCTCTCAGCTGTCTGGATTCTCATCGCCAACGCCTGGATGCAACATCCGGTGGGTTATGTCATCAGGAATGGACGGGCCGAACTCCAGAACTTCTTCGCGGTGATTACCCAAGGTTTTGCCTGGCAGATTTTCTTTCACACCATCAGCGGGGCCTACATCCTGACGGGCTTTGTGGTCATGGGCATCGCCGCCTACCACCTGCTGCGCCAGCAAAATACCACCTTTTTCACCAAATCCTTTCGGCTGGGTCTGGCCATGGCCCTCATTTTCTCCGTGGCCGAGGTCATCCAGGGGCACATCCACGCCGGGGAAGTGGCCAAGATTCAGCCGGCCAAACTGGCGGCCATGGAGGCCTTGTGGGAAACCCAGACCAATGCCCCCCAAACCTTGTTCCATATCCCGGATGAGCAAAACGAACGCCACCTGATCGAGATCGGCAAAATTCCCGGGGCTCTGAGTTGGCTGGCCTACCACGACACCGGCGCCAAGGTCAAGGGTCTCAAGGATTTCCCCAAAGCGGAACGGCCGCCGGTCCTGCTCACCTTTGTGGCCTTCCGCATCATGGTGGCCCTGGGTTTCCTCTTTGTCCTCCTGACTGTGGTTGCCTTTTTCAAACGCAAAAAACTGGAAGACAGCCCCTTACTCCTGAAAGTGTTGTTGTGGAGCATACCGCTTCCGTACATTGCCCTGCAGGCTGGCTGGATTGTTACTGAAGTGGGACGTCAGCCCTGGATCGTCTATGGCATCATGAAGACCAAGGACGCGGTGTCGCCGGTGGCCGCCTCCCAAGTAGGGGCGTCCTTTGCCGCCTTCATTTTGGTATATACCATCCTGGGTATCGTGGCCTTTTATCTGTGCCGCAAGTTTGCCATTCAAGGGCCGGAACCGCTGCCGGTGCCAGCCAAGAAGGGGGAGGTGTAAGCCATGCTTGGGACTATCTGGTTTCTTTTGTGGGGCGTGCTCTGGGCCGTTTATTTCATGCTGGATGGCTACGACCTGGGGCTGGGCACTATGATGCCCGCCCTGGCCAAGACCGACGAGGAGCGCAAACTGGTTTATCGATCCATCAGCCCCTTCTGGGATGGCAACGAAGTGTGGCTCATCACCGCCGGCGGGGTGACTTTTGCGGCTTTCCCGGCCACCTATGCCGTGCTCTTCAGCGGATTATACACCCCGCTGATGCTTATCCTGTTCGCCCTGATTCTGAGGGGCGTCACTTTTGCCTTTCGCGGCAAAATAGACAATCCCAAATGGAGGGGTGTCTGGGACCTTTGCCTGGTGCTGGGCAGCTTTTTGCCAGCCCTGCTCTTCGGCGTGGCCTTTGCCAATCTTTTCAAAGGCTTGCCCATCGACAGCCAGGGCATTTACCAGGGGACCTTGTTTACCCTGCTCAACCCCTACGGCATCACCGGGGGTTTGCTCTTCGTGGCCATCTTTGCCATGCACGGTTCCCTGTGGCTCACCACGAAAACGGACGGACAGCTGCAATCCCGAGCCGGGGCTTTGGCTAAAAAAATCTGGCCTCTGGTGCTGCTCCTGGCGGTGATCTTTCTATTAGCCACCCAGCGGATCACCAATCTGTACGACAATTATCTGGCCCGCCCTGTCCTCTTCCTCATTCCCGTGGTGGCCGTCTTTGCCCTGCTCGCCACCCGGGTGCTCATGGCCCTGTCTTCCTGGTGGAAGGCCTGGTTTGCCTCGGCCCTCACCATTGTCAGTACCACTCTGTTTGGGGTGGTGGGCATGTTTCCCAACCTCATACCCTCATCCCTTGACCCCAAGTTCAGCATGACCATAACCAACTCCTCCTCGAGCCCCTTGACCTTAAAAATTATGCTGGGGGTGGCCCTGACTTTTGTCCCCCTGGTCATTGCCTATCAGGTTTGGGTGCACTATCTTTTTAAAGATAGGCTTGCTGATGACGAGGTAGCCTACGAAGAAGGCCACTATTAATCCCAAACCGGTAAGGTTCATTTGAGGGGAGGACCGGGGGCCTCAGGCTTCCGCCCTCCCCTCAAATTCCCCTCCCAACCCTTTTAATGAGTTGAGAGGGTTTAAGAAAGGGGGGTAATGTTTCGGCGGTCCCCAGTCCCTCTCCCGGAAGCAAAATATCATAGGCTTATATGAATCGAGTCCGGCCCAGTTTTAGGCATTTTCTCACCAACCTTCAGGCCCCTCTTCCCTGGCCCACCAAGATAGGTCTGCTGTTCCGGAACAACTGGCTCAAAATTCGCAACTTGAGCAACTGTTGCGGCCATCTGGGAGAGCCGGGTTGCTGACAACGGCACGAGGGCCCCGGTGAGGCCTGTCCGGTTGAGGAGTCCAGGAATTGACCAACCCGGGGATACTGCTATCCCGGATAAAATACCCAAGGAGGCAATAATATGGCAGAATCAGTGCAGTGGCGCGGCAACTGGTCCGAGGCCCTGGAAGAAGCCCAGAAGGCCAACCGACCCCTGGCCTTGGAATTCTATATGGAAGGGTGACCCCATTGCGGCAGGTTGGTCCGTGAGACCCATCAAGATCCTGCGGTAATAAAAGCTTTGAATGAGGGCTTCATTCCGGTGCGCCTGGAGGGGCGCAATCACATGGACCTGGTGCAGAAGATGGGAGTCCGGGGGGCGCCCACCACCCTGGTGTTTTCCTCGGACGGCCAAGAGAAGCACCGTTTTGTGGGTTTTATGGCTCCCCAGGAATACCTGCAAGAACTGGAAAAGGCCGCTTGAGGACATCAATCGGACTCCAGGAGTTTAAGGTTCTCTTACGAGAAGATGTCTCGGAAGTCAGAGGAATGAAGGCTCAACGCCAGAATCAACAAAATATCCGGACTTCCCACCCAAGGCTCTCCCCAGATGAGGTGGACCGCTTTCGAGGTATCATCTACCGGCACTATCAAGCCCACAGAAGAAAGATGCCCTGGCGGCAGACCCAAGATCAATATAAGATCCTGGTTTCCGAAATCATGTTACAACAGACTCAGGTGGAGCGGGTCCTGGACAAATATGGAGAGTTTCTCACCCATTTCCCGAATTTCGAGAGCCTGGCCCGGGCGCCTTGGCCCGAGGTTCTGGCGGCCTGGCAGGGATTGGGTTACAATCGCCGGGCCCTGGCTCTGAAACGCCTGGCCCAAGCAGTAATGGCCGAGTGGGACGGCCGCTTGCCCCACAAGGAGGAGGACTTGCGTTCTCTACCTGGCATCGGTCCGGCCACGGCTGGAGCCATTCTGGCCTTTGCCTTTGAAAAACCGGTAGCCTTTATAGAGACCAACATTCGCCGGGTCTTCCTCCACTTCTTTTTCGCCGAACAAACCGGTGTCACCGACCGGGAAATTCTGCCCCTGGTGGAAGAGACCCTGGACCGGGAGCGGGTCAGGGAGTGGTATTATGCCCTCATGGACTACGGGGCGGGTCTTAAAGGACTCGCCCCCAATCCCAACCGGCGCAGCGCCCATTACGCCCGGCAGAGTCCCTTTAACGGCTCCAACCGCGAGGTGCGGAGCCTGATCTTGAAAACCCTTCTTACGGAACCAGCTCCTTCCTTGGAGAATCTGGCCGTGACCATCGGCAAAAGCCCGGCCCGGACCAGGACCGCTCTTTCCCAACTGCTGGCTGAGGGGTTTGTCATTCGGGAAGGAACACGGCTTCGCCTCGCCTCCCGAGTGTGATAGTGTTGTAAAAGAATTTGTGGGGGAGGGTGGGGGAGCCGCGCTCCCCCAGCTCTTCCCCCAGAAAAAATCATCAAAAGTGACATGAGTCCGATTCCGTGTTTCAAAGCCTATGACGTGCGGGGCCGGGTGCCCGACGAGATCGATGTCGGGTTGGCCTACCGTATCGGCAGAGCTTACGCCGAGCATGTTAGACCCCGGCGGGTGGCTGTGGGCCGGGATGTGCGGCTGAGTAGCCCGGAACTGGTGGAGGCCCTCGCCTCCGGGCTGGCGGAGAGCGGCGTGGAGGTGCTGGACTTGGGTCTTTGCGGCACGGAGCAGGTTTATTTTGCCACGGCCTTTTATGATCTGGACGGCGGCATCATGGTCACCGCCAGCCATAATCCCCCGGACTATAACGGCATGAAGTTCGTCCGCCAGGGGGCCCGGCCCATCTCCGGGGACAGCGGCCTGAAGGACATTGAGCTTCTGATCGAAAGCTCTAGAGCTGAGGCCACAGGAAAAAAGAGTGTCCGGAGACCACAAGATGCTTTAGAGGACTATGCGAAGCATCTGTTAAGTTACGTGGACCGGGACCAGCTTAGGCCTCTTAAGGTGGTGACCAACGCGGGCAACGGCTGCGCCGGGCCGGTAATTGACGCTCTGGAGCCTCATCTTCCCTTCCGGTTCCTCAAAATCTGCCATGAGCCGGACGGCACTTTTCCCCACGGCGTGCCCAATCCCCTCCTGCCGGAAAATCGGGAGATGACCTCCCGGGCGGTGCGGGAGCACGGGGCTGACGTGGGTGTGGCCTGGGACGGGGACTTCGACCGTTGCTTCTTTTTTGACGAAGCGGGGATTTTCGTGGAAAGTTACTATCTCATCGGGCTATTGGCCCAGGCCCTCCTAGACCGGCACCCCGGCGGCAAGATTATCCATGACCCCCGCCTCACCTGGAACACCATCGAAGTGGTGCGGCAAGCGGGCGGCATTCCGGTGATGAGCAAAACCGGGCACGCCTTCATCAAGGAACGCCTGCGCCGGGAGGAAGCGCTCTATGGCGGGGAGATGAGCGGGCACCATTACTTCCGGGACTTTGCTTATTGCGACAGCGGCATGATTCCCTGGCTGTTGGTGCTGGAAATCATGGGCCGCCGGGGTCAGCCCTTGTCTGCCTTGATCGCGGCGCGGCAGCGGCTTTATCCGGTGAGTGGGGAGATCAACCGGCAGGTCGCGGACCCGGACTGGGTGCTGGCCCGGGCGGAGAATACCTTCGGACCCGGGGCCCACTCGGTAGATTACACCGATGGGCTCAGCTGTGAGTTTGCCGAATGGCGCTTCAACCTCAGAAAGTCCAACACGGAACCGGTCCTGCGCCTGAACGTCGAGAGCCGGGGCAATCAGGACCTTCTGCAAGAGATGACCGGGAAGATCCTCGCCATGATGGTGTAAGAACGGGAGATACAGGCGTCTCGCCTGCAGTTCCCTCCCCCTGACTTTTCTTTAAGATCGAGGCCTGGACCTCGATTTTTTCTTCAATCTTATGGTAAGGGATTGGGTGAGGGGTTGTGGGGGAAGGGTCTGCGACCTTGTTAGCACGGGCTTCCAGCCCGTGGGAACCCCCCTCCCCCCGCCGATCTCTTCGCAGTGCCTCAACTCCAACCATGCACATCATCGGCCATCTGGACATGGACGCCTTTTTTGCCGCGGTGGAAGAGCGGGACCACCCGGAGTGGCAAAATGTGCCCCTGGTAGTGGGAGCCGACCCCAAAAACGGCCGGGGCCGGGGGGTGGTGTCCACGGCCAACTATCCGGCCCGGCGCTACGGCATCCATTCGGCCATGCCCATCTCTCGGGCCTGGGCCTTGGCTGAGGCGGCCAAGCGCCGGGGAGAGCCCGAAACCGTCTTTATCACTCCCAATTTCCCTCGCTATTCGGAGGTTTCCCGGCGGATAATGACCCTGATTGGCCGGCACGTGCCTCTGATCCAGAAAGTGGGCGTTGACGAAGCCTATATGGACTTCAGTTTTTGTCAATCCTTTCCCCGGGCTGCGGCCCTCTCGCGGACCATCAAGGAGGAAATCAAGGCTCAGGAAGGCCTGACGGCCTCAGTGGGAATCGGCCCCAACAAGCTGGTGGCCAAGATCGCTTCAGATTTTCAGAAGCCGGACGGCCTGACCGTGGTCACAGACGAGGAGGCGGAAGACTTTATGGCGCCCTTGCCGATCCGCAAAATTCCGGGAGTAGGCCCCAAGACGGAACAGTTTCTGGCCCGCCATGGGATAAGAACCGCGGCGGACGTCAAGCGTTTGGTGCCCGAGGAACTGGAGCGGCTCTTGGGCAAATGGGGCTTAGCGCTCTATGAAAAAGTGCGGGGTCGCGGGAGCGCCGTCTTGAGGACAGCCAGGGAGCCCAAGTCCATAGGCGAACAGGAAACTTTTGCCGAAGATACCGAGGACTTGGAGTTTCTCTTTGAGCGTCTCTGGGCCATGTGCCGGAGTGTGCTGCACAGCCTGCCGGAGGAAGGCTTCCAGACTTTCCGCACCGTGGTGGTCACTGTGCGCTTCGCTGATTTCGAAACCCATACCCGCTCCCACACCCTGCCCCAGCCGGCCGGCTCCCTGCGTCTCCTGCAGTTTGAAGCCATGAAACTTCTCATGCCCTTTCTGGATCGCCGGGAAAACCCATACCGGAAGCTGATCCGCCTCTTGGGGGTGCGCTTGGAAAAACTGGGCCGATAACGGCCATCGTCGACGCGCCCTCCCCTCACCCCGAACAAACCTCCTCTTCGGGCAGGTCTGTCCGGGCAGTTTTTGCCGTCTGCGCCCCCAGCCTTCTAAAAAAGCGTTCATATTCAATCAGTTAAATTTTTAGCCCCCTGGCACTTTTCTTGCTTGTTGTTGCCTTGATGAGACGGGAGAACGGCGATAAGGCCATGGGGCCTAATAAAATCTGGGAGAAAAATCTCGCAGCTCTGCAAGCACGCCCGGACAACCTTGACCAATTGCCGCCCTTGCCCACGCTTCTACCCTCGTTACAGCGGGTCAAGCTTCTGGAAGGGGAGTGCGCCAGTCTCCAGGTTTTAGGAGAAGAAGACCGGAAGGTCACTCTCCACAGTCCCCGGCGGGCCTGGGAAGAAGCTCAGGAGCTAGTCCGCTCTGTCCCCCGGGGCCGCTCGCCCCTCGTCGGCCTGGGGTTGGGATTGGGTTACCATCTCTTAACCCTGCTGCCGTATTTAAGCAAAGATCAACACCTGATCGTGGTAGAGAAAGAGCCTGAGGTCATGTGGGCGGCCCTTGCCACCCTGGACCTTACCGACCTTCTGTCTCGACCTCGCACCATGCTGGTGGTAAGCCCGGAAGCCCCCAAAGTGGCGTATCATCTCAAGCGTCATCTTCCCCGGGTGAAAGGGGACGGCCTGGCCTTCTGGGGGCATCCGCCTTCCCTGCGCGTCCACAAGACCTTTTATCAGGAGGTGATTTCCCTTCTGAAACCCTCCAGGAGCAAGGCGATTCGCCCCCTGGGCCTCAAAAAGGACCATCTCCGGGTTCTCATAATTAATTCAGATTACTTTCTTATTCCCGAGGTGTTTCGGGCCTTTCGTCAACCGGGGCATCAAGTGCGTCTGGCCCGTTTTGATAAGCGCCAGGACCAAGGGGACGAGGTCCTCCGCAAACTCCTTCTGGAAATCCGGGACATTTCCCCCGATTTGGTGTTCACCGTCAATCATATGGGATTTGACCGGGAAGGTCTGCTCCTTGACACCCTAGACCGTCTCCGGGTCCCTTCGGTGTCCTGGTACGTAGACAGCCCGGCCATCATTTTAAATCTGTATAACGGGCCCCAAAGCGACATGGCCTTTATTTTCGTATGGGACCCCACCTACATCCCTGAGGTGCAGGTCCTGGGTTTTGACCGGGTCTATCCTCTTCCCCTGGCCACCGATCCTGAGGTTTTTTCTCCGAAAAGGGCTAATAGTCAGAAAACCCCAAGATCCCCTTTGACCTTTGTGGGCAACTCCATGGTGGGTTCGGTGCAGAAGAAGCTGTCCCGCCTGCCCGACAGTCCTGAATTCCAGGGGCTCTTCCTCAGGTTACTTCAAGCTTTCCAGTCCCAGCCCTTCCGTCGTCTGGAGACCCTCCTGCAAGCTGAGGGTCTGGAGGAAGACCCGTTGCTGCGGAGCCTTGATCAGCAGGGCTGGAGCGATCTTGAGGCCGCGCTCCTGTGGAAGGCCACACTGGAATACCGCCTGGCTTGCCTCCAGGAGCTGGTTCCCTTTGAACCGGTGATTTATGGCGATCCGGGATGGCGGGAACTCCTGGGGAACGGTTTTCGGCTGCGGCCGGAGGTCAACTATTACGATGAGCTGCCCCAGGTTTACGGCAATACTACCATTAACTTCAACGCCACCAGCCTCCAGATGAAAGCCGCCGTGAACCAGCGGGTTTTTGATGCCCCCGCGGCTGGTGGGTTTGTGCTGACTGATTTTCGGGAGCAATTGGCCGAACTCTTCCAGGTCGGGGAGGAGGTGGCCTGTTTTGAGGAACTTGGGGAAATTCCCGAAATGGTGCACTTTTACCTCCAGCAGGCGAAGGTTCGGGAAAAGATGACCGTCAAGGCCCGGAGCCGGGTGCTGGCCGAACACACCTATCGGCACCGGGTGACGGCTATGCTCGAGGTCATGCGGAGGGCCCTGTGATGGAGGGTAAGGTCCTGGTGGTGCAGTTGGCCCGGCTGGGAGACCTGGTTCAGACCTGGCCTTTGTTGCGCCGATTGCGCCACCACGACCCGGGACGGCACCTTGAGCTCTTGACGGACTCCCGGCTCCGAGCACTTCAGACCTTGGGGCCGGAAGTGGACCACCACTGGGAGTTGGATCTCGCCGGGCTCCCCCTTTTGGCCCAGCGAGACTTCCCCTCAGCGTATGAGCGGGTGCGGCGTTGGGCAAATGGCCTCAAAAACCAGGGTTACGACCTGGTTTACAACCTCAACTTTTCCCGCCTCTCCCTCTTGCTCGCCTACCTGGTAGGAGGGGAAGTTAAAGGCTACCAACCGGTGCAGGGAGGGAGGGAATTTCTCCGAGAGCCCTGGTTGGCTCTGGTGTTCGCCTTGGTCCATGCCCGGCAGGTAAATCGGCTGCATCTCAGCGACGTCTTTCGTCATTTGGCTCCGGCCACCCCGCCTGAACCTCGACCTGCAACCCTGGCCCTGGGGCCTAAAGAGCCCGTCATCGCCTTGCAAGTGGCCACCAGGCATTCCCGTCGCACTTGGCCTTTGGAAGCTTTCACCCGGCTGGCCGGACTGTTGGTGGACAGGCTGGGAAGCCAAGTCTGGCTTGTGGGCACCAAGGCCGAGAGGCCCCAAGGTGAAACCCTCAGGCGTGGGCTGACCCCGGCGCATCGGGAAAGGGTGGTCAACCTGCAGGGGAAGACCGACCTCCAGGAATTAGCGGCCCGCCTGCGGGAGGCCCACCTCCTGGTCAGCGGGGATACCGGCACCTTGCATCTGGCCGCCACGTTGGGAACCAGAACCCTGGGAGTGTTTTTGGGACCGGCTTCTTGCTTCGAGACCGGACCTTACGGTGATGGCCATTACGTTTTTCAAGCCAAACCACCCTGTCACCCCTGTGCCGAGGCCGGGGCCGGCTGCCCGGAACCCATCTGTCAGGCCATGATTACCCCTGACGCAGTGGCCGATCTGGTGGTCTCCCTGTACACCGAGGGCGAGGTTTTTACCCTGCCGCGCTTGCCCGCGGGCACCAGGCTCTATCGCAGTTTCTATGACTCCTTGGGGGTGAACTATGCTTCTCTGAAAGACGGACTTCGTTTCATTGACTTGGTGGGACAGGCCTACCGCTGTGCCGGTGCCCGGCTTTTGGGATTGACCTGCCCAACATGGCAAATCCCCTTTTTGCCGCTGGGTGAGGAAGACCGGCGCAACCTGGAAGGGCTCGCAGCGGCCCTGAACAACGGCGGCAGCCTGGGGATGACCTCCCCGCTTTTGGCAGAAGCCCTTACCCCTTTGCAGGCCTCTCGGGAGGAGATGCACCGGCAGCAGCTTATAGGAAGGGACCGGGACGAAGCCGAAACCTGTTTGGCCTCGGTGGTTAAGGGATTCAGGACGGGTTTGCAGGAGTTTGTAACAGGTGGAGAACCGTGAGGTCAGATAGGTCATGAATTACTGGGAAAAAAATTATGAAATCCTGAAACAACAGGTCCCGGATCTGGCAGAAACTTTGGCGAAGACCCACATTCCGGCAGACCACCAGGTATTGCCTTCTAAAACGGGCCTTCCCTCTCTCAAGGTAGGGCGGCAGCAGCTGCATTCCGCCTACGATCCTCTGGCCGAGGGCCTGGCCTGGGTTCAGGCTCAGGATATCGAAGAGGCTGAACCCCTGGTGATTTTCGGCTTGGGCTTGGGATACCATGTTCTGCCGCTCTTGGAGGCGGGGCGGGAAGTATGGGTGGTGGAGCCCTCGGCCGCGGTGGCCAGATTGGCCCTGGAGCATCAGGACCTGACCCCCTTGTGGGCCCAAGGTGGGCTGCGTTTGGGCCGGGATTTCCAGGGTCTTCCCCCAGGGGCGCGGCTTTTAGCCCACCCTCCCAGCCGACGACTCCATCCAGGGCTGTATCAGCGGTTGGCGGCCCATCTCCGGGGCGAATCCGGTGCCGGCGCTTATCTCCGCATCCTGGTGGTGGGTCCCCTTTACGGCGGTTCGCACCCCATCGCCCGCTCCTGTGCCCGGGCTTTTAGCGCGCTCGGACACCAGGCGGAACTGCTGGATTACGCCCCCTTTTATCAGGGCTACCAGATCTTGCAGGACGTCACCGCTGATAAATCCACGGAGAACCGGCTTACCCAGGAATTGTTGACGTTCCTGGGAGAAATTTTGGTGGCCCGGGTGCGGGATTTCCGTCCGGATCTGGTGTTCTTGCTGGCCCAGGCCCCGGTTGAGCCCCGGCTGTTGCGTCGCCTGAGTTCCGAGGGACCGCTTTTGGCCTACTGGTTCGTGGAGGCCTTCCAGGTCTTTCCCTACTGGCGGGACTTGGCCCCGGAGGTGGACGTTTTTTTCACCATACAAAGGGAACCATTTTTCCGCGAATTAAGCGAATTGGGACCTAAAAACTTCGCCTTTTTGCCCTTGGCCGCCGACCCTGAGGTTTACCGCCCCCTGAACCTGACCCCCGAGGAAATTCGTCAGTTTGGCGCCGCGGTTTCTTTTGTGGGGGCAGGATATCGCAACCGGCGGGAATTCTTCCCAGGCTTATTGGACTTCGATTTTAGAATCTGGGGTTCGGACTGGAATCTGAACTCCCCCCTGGGCCCCTTTATCCAAAACCATGGCGCCCGAGTTTCGGAAGAGGAGGCGGTGAAAATTTTCAATGCCAGCCGCATCAACCTCAACCTGCATTCTTCCCCGTATCATCTGGCCATCAACCCCGAGGGCGATTATGTGAATCCCCGCACCTTTGACCTGGCGGCCGCCGGAGCCTTTCAGCTCGTGGACCCGCGGGCTCAGTTGTCGGAATTCTTCCAGCCGGAGGAGGAGGTGGCCCTCTTTCACGACCTGACTGAAGCCCGGGATAAAATCGCCTTTTACCTGTCCCATGGGGAGGAATGTATACGGATGGCCCGCCAGGGCCGCAAACGTTGCCTGAGGGACCATACGTACAATGTTCGCCTGGAACAAGCCCTGGACCTGATTGCCGACCTCTGTCCGGGGAAACTGCCCCAGCGGTCTCCACCGGAAAAGCCCCTGGAGCAGTTGCGCCGGGGATTTCCTGCAGATCACCCGGTCCAGGCCATGCTGCAGCCGGTGCCGCCGGAGGTGGAAGACCTCAGCCAACTGGTGGATACCCTGAGGGAAAGGGACGAGCCTCTTACGGAATCTGAGGCCATTTTCTGGCTTCTGCACGAATTTCAACAAGGGCTGGAGCGGGGCCGGTTTTGAGGAGCAGGGGCGTGGAGATCCTGGTTATCAACTTGATGCGTCTGGGAGACCTCGTCCAGACCACCCCGGTGCTCAGGCGTTTGCGTTCCGCATACCCGACAAGTAAGGTCACCCTGGTGGTGATGGATTTGTTCCTGGAGACGGCCAGGTTGCTCCCCAGGGTGGACCGGTTATTGCCCTTCCCGAGTGTCAGTTTGGCGGCCGCTTTGAACCAGGACGGGGGATGGCCGGAAGCGGCCCACCGGTTGGCAGAGTGGCTGGCTCAAAATTTTCCCCGGCCCCCGGACTTGGTCCTTAATTTGACCCCCAACCGGGTGGGGGCCATCCTGGCCTATGCCACCGGCGCGGCAGAAATCCGGGGGATGGCGGTCCACCCTACCTGGGAGTTGAATACTAGCCCTGATTGGGCCAGTTATGCCCTGATTGTTTCCCGGTCCCGCCAGGCCAATCCTTTCAATCTGGTGGACCTGTTCCTGCGGGAAACGGGGCTAACCCCGGATGGCCAGGGACTGGAATTAGCCCTGCCCCAGTCAGCCGAGAGGGAGGTGGAGGATTTTCTGGGGCCCCTCAACCTGCCGGCCAATAAGGCTCTGGTGGGCCTGCTCCCGGGGGCCAGCCAACCGGAGCGCCGGTGGCCGCCGGAGCGGTTGGCCCAGGCTGCAATCCGGCTCATGGCAAAACGTCCCTGTCACTTTTTCATATTCGGGAGCACCGGGGAAGCTCCCCTGGGGGAAGCCATTGCCCAGCGGCTACCCGCCGCGGCCACCACGTTGCTGCTGGGCCGGACTTCTCCCGCGATGTTGGCGGCCTATCTGAAACGCCTCGACCTCCTCATCACCAATGATACCGGCCCCATGCACTTGGCCGCCGCGGTGGCTACGCCCACCATGGCCCTTTTTCTGGCCAGCGCCCGGGTCCAGGACACCGGCCCGGTGGGTACGGGCCACATCATCCTCGAGCCGCGGCTGGACTGCCATCCTTGCCTGGCGCCCTGCCCCCGGCTTCGTTGCCACCAGGCCATCACCCCGGCAGCCGTCTCCTGGTGGGCTGATACGCTTCTCAACCTGGAACCTTTGGCGCCGGTTGCTGAGGTGGACTCCTGGCGCACCATGCGCATATATGTGTCCGCCACCGATCCCCAGGGATATCATGCCTATCTGCCTGTGGTGCTGCGGCCCTTGAGCCGGCGGGATTTTTGGCTGTGGTTGCAGCGCACCGTCTGGGGGCAGGTGTTAGACGGCTCCGCCTTTCCTGCCCCGCCCCTCCAGCAATGGCTGGAAAATATTCTGAGAGGGCATTACTTGCCGCGCCGGGAAGACCTGGGTCTGGGTTCGGGACAAACCTGCCTCTCGGAGCTTGGCCACCTCGCCGGCCAAGGGGAAGAAATTGCCAGGGAAATCGCCAACCTGGCCGGATACAGCCAAGAATATCCGGCGCGGCTTTGGCAAAAAATCGAGGGCCTCAGGGTCGTGGACCAGGAACTGCGGCGGGTGGGGGTGGCCTTCCCGGAGCTGGCGGCCATGGTAGAGTTTTATTTCCAGGGGCAGCGGGACAAGCAGGGGACGGAGATCATTCCCCTGGCCCGGGAACTGCAGGGGCCCTATGCCCGCGTCCGACGGCTGGCCGGGTTGGCTCTGGAACATCTGGCCGAGTTGAAGAAAATCCTGGGAATTGCAGATGAGGGTGACGACCCCGCCAAAATGGTACGGGCTGTGCAAACTATAGTGGCCAACAACGAGGCATTCCAGCCGGAAAGCAAGGGAGCGCCATGCAAGTGAACATTAATGATGAAAGTATCCCGGTAGATTTTTCCCACCTGCGCAACCTGGAAGAGGCCCTGGTGGAACTCAACGACCACTTCGTTCCGGCAGGGCAACAACTCTTCCAGGTGCGGGTCAACGGGGAATTTTTCAGCGAACGCTATCCCCGGGAGTCCAGGTATATGGAACTCAAAGAAATAGCCACCCTGGACCTCAAGACCATCCCGGATGAGGACATGGCACGGGTGATCATGGGGGAAGCCGTGCAGCAAGCGGGGATTCTCTGTAAAGCCATCGAGAAAAGCGCCAAGCTTTTCCGGGTATCCGCGGAAGACGAGGCCAACCACTACTTCGCCCAAGTCCTGGAGGCCTTGCGCTGGCTGCTGCTAACCGGAGACAATGCCTGCCGGGTGCTTCAGGTGGACTTGGGGCAGGCTGTTTCCTCTGCAGGGAAACGGTCGACCTCATTTTTGCAAAGCCTGCAGGGTCTGCTGGATGAAATGCTGGAGATCAGCGAGGGTCAAGATTACGTCTTGCTGGCGGACCTCATGGAATATGAACTATTGCCCCTGGTGCGAGAATGGCAGGAAATCCTGAAAAATCTGGCCGGACAGTGACCGAGGCTGACCTGGCGGTTATGCTGAACCTGACCCGGGTCCTGGCCTCGGCCGTGGCTCACGGGGACCTGGACCGGGCCTTGGAGCTTCTGGAAGAGCGGCGCCGAACTCTGAAGGGAGTTGTCTGGCCCCAGGAGGCCGCTCCGGACTTTTGGGAAAAGGTCAAGGCGCTGCGGAGACTGGAGGAGGAGGTTTTGGCCTTTTGCCATACCTGGCGGCAGGTGGTGGAAAAACGGCTCAAGGTCCTACATGTGGGTCATTTTTTGCGAATGAGTTATTGTCCGCCCCAGGAAGAATCCCGGTTTGTGGATGTGAGCAAGTAAACGCGAATCAGACGCGCCCTCGACTTTTCTCTCCCCAATGGAATTTAATTCGTAAAAAAAGGGCTGCGCCAGGGTGGGTTCCCTGGGCAGCCCCATTTTTTCAGAAAAGCTGGCTAAGCTCTGCCTCGCCAGATTACCGGTTATCGCTCCGCCTGGTCACGACCAGACCCTGGGTGGCGTTGGTCCACCCGAGGTCGGCCGCAGCCGACGGAGTCCTTCCTCATCCCTCCTGAGCCGCCAGAGGCTCCGTATAAAGCTTCAGGATCTTGGGAATCCTTTCCGGAGTCAGGCGACCAAAGGTGTCTTCGTTGACCCGGACGGCGGGCGCCAGGGCGCAGCAGCCAATGCACCGCACCGGCTCCAGGGAGAACTGCATGTCCTCGGTGGTTCCACCGGATTTTATCTTTAACTCTCTCTCCAAGCGCTCCAGGAGCCGGGGAGAGCCTTTGACAAAGCAGCCGGTGCCCAAGCAGACACTGATGATATATTTGCCGCGGGGCACCAGACTGAAGGCATTGTAAAAGGTGGCGACTCGCAGGATCTCCGCCATAGGCATGTGCAGCTCGTCCGACACATGTTCCAACGCCGGCCGGGGCAGCCAGTTGAAATGGCGATTGACCCCCAACAAGATGGGCAGCAAATTGCCGGGTTCCTCCCGATATTTGTTTATAATGGTGGCCACCGACGCCTCATCAGCGGGCTGGTCGTAAGCGGTGCGTACCACAGGTTTTTCCGGCATCAGCACCCGGGGCTTAGACACGGCGACTCCCGGTGTGGCCAGGCGCTCCAAGCATTCCGAAAAGCAATTCAAACAACGGCCGGCTTCATTCTGGGCCTGATCCGGAGTGAAACCCGTGGCAATTTCGTCAAAACAAGAGCAGGTATACTCTGGAGGCAAGGTGGGCATTACTTCCCGAGGCTGGACTATGCCCCCGATGGGGAAGGCAGGAGGACGATGATGACGGGTCTTCTTGGGCACCCGACCTTCTCTCAAGTCAACTCCCCGGAGATAGCGATCAATGGACTCCGCGGCCTCCTGACCGCCGGCCACGGCGCCGATGGCAATCCACGGCCCGCTCTGCAAATCACCGGCCGCAAAGATACCCTTGACAGAGGTTTCATGAGTGAGTTCGTCCGCCTCCACCGTGCCCCACCTGGTAAGCTCGATGCCGCTGCCATCCAAATACGAGGTGTTAGCCCGCTGGCCGATGGCCGGGATGACCATGTCCACATCGAGTTCGAACTCGGAACCGGGCACCGGCACCGGACGCCGGCGACCCGAGGCGTCGGGTTCGCCCAGTTCCATGCGCTGGCACTCCAGGGCCCTCACCTTGCCATTGTCGGTTTTAATCGACAATGGCGCGGTCAGGTAAATATTTTCCACGCCTTCGCAGAGGGCCTGCTCGATTTCCCAGGGATGCGCTGGCATCTCGTCGCGGGACCGCCGATAGACCAGGGTGACTTTGGAGCCTAACCGTAAGGCGCTGCAAGCGACGTCAATGGCCACGTTACCCCCGCCGATCACCGCCACGTTTTTACCCAATTCGAAGGGCTGTTTCAGGGTGTATCTGCGCAGAAATTCCACTCCCTGCATGACCCCTTCGGCCTCCTCGCCAGGGATCCCCAGTTTCATGCCCACGTGGCAGCCCGACCCTAAAAACACGGCCTTATAACCGTCGGACAGGAGGCTGTCCAGGGTGAAGTCCTTACCGATGGCGGTGTTGAGCTTAAGTTCCACCCCCATCTTCAGAATGAAATCGATCTCTTGATCCAAGATGTTTTTGGGGAGACGGTAGTCCGGGATGCCCACCCGCAACATGCCCCCCGCTGCCGGCAAGGCTTCAAAGATGGTGGACTGGTAGCCCCGGCGAGCCAGGTGGAAGGCGCAGGACAACCCCGCCGGACCGGAACCGATGATGGCCACCTTTTCGGGGCGAGCTTCCGCCTTCGGCACCTCTATGCCTTGTAAATCCACCTGGTCGGTGGCAAAGCGCTTGAGGTTGCAGATCGAAACGGCCTCATCCACAATCCGGCGGCGGCACTCTTCTTCACACGGATGGGGACAGATGCGCCCCAAGACCCCGGGCAACGGCAACCGCTCCATGATGAGCTGCACCGCGTCTTTATATTTCCCCTGATTGATCAGCTGCACATAGCCCTGGACATTGATCTCTGCCGGGCAAGTCAGGGCACAGGGAGCCGCAATCTTGGCCACCTCGTGGATCCAAGCCGTGGGGCAGACAAAGCCACAGACTCCGCATTCCTGGCACACACTCGCCAGTTCCCCAAAGGGGGTTAAAACTTCCCGCTTGGTGCCGCGGCCTTGCATGCCGATGACGCCCAACTGTTCAAGTTCAGAGCACACCCGGGTGCAAAGGTCACAGAGGATGCACTGGCTGTCTCCCATCGGGTAGCTGGGTCTTTCCAACCCTAATTCATGGGCAATGGACGCCAAAATAGGCAGGTCTGGACTCCGGGACCACAAAAGATCGATGACCAACCGGCGTACCTTCAGCACCCGCTCCGTGTCGGTGAGGACCTGGATTCCCTCGGCTACGGGATAGGAGCAGGAAGCGGTAAGGGCGGTACGACCATCCCGGGTGACTTCCACCACACAAAGGCGACAGCCGCCATACGGCTTGATCGCCTCATAATAACAGAGGGTGGGGATCTTTATTCCTTCCTGGCGGGCCGCCTGCAGAATGGTGGTACCCTCAGGAACTTCAACCATTTTGTCGTTGATCGTTAGTTTTATCATTGTAGGCCTCATCTATTCGACAATTATGGCGTCAAACTTACAGCGGTCAAAACAGGTTCCGCATTTGATGCATTTTTCTTGGATAATCGTGTGGAGCTCTTTTTTCTCTCCCTCAACGGCTTCCGCCGGACACACCAGATAGCAGAGATGACAGCCGTTGCATTTTTCTGCATCCACATGGAAGGTGATCAGGGGTCTACAGACCTTGGCAGGACATTTCTTGTCGATTATGTGGGCCTCGTATTCCTCCCGGAAGTATTTAATGGTGGTGAGGACCGGGTTGGGGGCGGTCTGCCCCAGCCCGCACAAGGAACCATCCTTGATCACTTCCGACATCTCCGCCAGTTTGTCAATGTCTTCCAGTTGGCCCTTTCCTGCGGTGATGTCTTCCAGCATCTCCATGAGGCGCAGGGTCCCCTCCCGACAAGGGGTGCATTTGCCACAGGACTCCTCCATGGTGAAGTCCAAAAAGTATTTGGCCACGTTCACCATGCAATCCCGTTCATCCATGACAATCATGCCGCCGGAACCCATAATGGACCCTAAAGCTCCCAGGGATTCATATTCCACCGGGGTGTCCAGGTATTTGGCGGGAATGCAACCGCCGGAGGGCCCCCCGGTCTGGACTGCCTTAAAATTCTTGTTGCCCGCAATGCCTCCGCCGATGTCAAAAATCATTTCCCGCAAGGTGGTGCCCAAAGGGATTTCCACCAGGCCGGCGTCATTTATCTTGCCTACCAGGGCAAAGACCGTGGTGCCCTTACTTTTCTCGGTCCCGAAGGAGCCATACCAGTCGCTGCCCCGGGTGAGAATGGGAGCGATGTGCGACCAGGTCTTGACGTTATTAATGATGGTGGGTTTTCCCCAGAGGCCGGATTGGGCGGGGAAGGGTGGGCGCTGGCGGGGTTCTCCCACCTTACCTTCAATGGAGGCGATCAGGGAGGTTTCCTCGCCGCACACGAAGGCCCCGGCCCCCTCCCGGATTTTGAGCTTAAAAGAAAAATCGCTGCCAAAAATCTTTTCTCCCAAAAGTCCGCGGCTTTCGGCCTGCTCTATGGCTATCTCTAAGCGTTTCAGCGCCAGGGGATACTCAGCCCGGCAGTAAATGTAACCTTCCTTGGCCCCCACCGCATAGGCGCCGATGGCCATGCCCTCCAGAACCGCGTGGGGATCGCCTTCCAGGATGCCCCGGTCCATAAATGCCCCCGGGTCTCCTTCGTCGGCGTTACAGATGACGTATTTCATGTCTCCGGGGTTGTTATGGCAGAATTCCCACTTGAGGCCGGTGGGAAAGCCACCGCCGCCGCGGCCCCGTAAACCCGAATCCTTGACTTGGGCGATCACCTCTTTGGGGGTCATCTCAGTCAAGGCTTTATGCAAAGCCTGATAGCCTCCCCGGGCAATATATTCCTCGATGCGCTCCGGATTAATGTAGCCGCAATTTCTAAGAGCAATCTTTACCTGTTTTTTGAAAAAAGGGACTTCCTCATACTTGGGCACCTCCACCGCCAATTCCACCGCGTGGGGATTGGCGTATTCCTTTACCGTGCCCTCCACAAGAAACTCTTCCTGATCAATCCGGCAGAGGAGGTTTTCCGGATAAATCTCCTCCGCCTTGATGGCCTCCACTAAGGCCTCCGCCTTCTCCGGGGTCATGCCCTGATAAGATATGCGTACCTTGTGAGGATACACCACATCTACGAGGGGCTCCCGCTGACAAAAACCGATGCAGCCGGTCATTTCCAGCGCCACGTCCAACCCCAGCTCAGCAATCTTCTTGGCCAGGGCCTGGTAAACTTTATCCCCTCCCGCAGAAATGCCACAGGTGGCCATTCCGACCATGATTTTGATTTTCTCGGGGTACGTGAGCTTAAGCCCCTCCGCTTTCACCGCCTTTAAGTCGTCCAGCGTTTTAATCCTCATGATCCAGTCCTTTGTGCCGTTATTTCTTTGATCGATATGTGAATTAGTCAACCAAACAGGCTTAACCAAGCCCCACTTGGTCTTCCCCTCGTTAAAAGCTATTTTGACCAGAGCCGGCTGGTCATCCCTGGCGACCCACGAGGCCCCAAGACCAAGTATGTCCCAATTCCCTTAATACATTAATACCTTGTTCTTTGTATCACAAGGAAAGGGACTGAATCAAGTGATAAGTATCACAAATTTTTACCCCGCCAAGGAGCGTGTGCATGGCTGGAGAGCCTCTTAAGGGTTATTAACGACTTGTACCGAACTCGGAAGTGGCAAAAATAAGCCGGTTCCCCCGTCTGGGGGAACCGGCGAGGAGCCTATCAGACCCCGAAGGATCTGTTAGGGAGAAGGTCAGTAGTTAGAACAAACCTACGACTTTGCCGGTCTTGGTGTCGACGTCCACCTTCCGGAAGGCCGGGTCGGAGCTGGTGCCGGGCATCAGCGAAATGGCGCCGCACACCGGGCAGATGAATTTGGCGCCGCTGTAAATCAGGAAGTCCCGGACGGGCAGCCGCCAGCCCTTGGGAGTGCCCTTCTTGGTGGGGTCGTGGGTGAGGGACAGGTGGGTCTTCACCATCATGGTGGCGAACTCGTTGTACTTGGGATCCTTCTCGAAGCGTTCCGCCTTGGCATTGGCTTCGGGGGCGAAGTCCACGCCGTCCGCGCCGTAAACTTCTTTGGCGATGAGTTCGACGCGTTGCCGCAGGGGCATCTCATTGGGATAGAGGAACTTGAATTTGGGCTTCTCTTTGCAAGCATCCATGACCGCATCGGCGAACTCCAGGGCACCTTCGCCGCCGAACTGCCAATGTTTAGATATGGGCGCCCGGGCGCCTTCGGCTTCGGCCACCCGGCGAACCAACGCGAGTTCTTCTTCGGTATCGAAGTGGAAGGAGTTGAGGCACACCACCGGGTTGATACCGGCTTTTTTGATAGTGCGGATGTGATGCGCCATGTTCTCCACCCCATCTTCCAGCCACTTGAAGTTTTCTTTGGTGGCCTCGAAATATTCCTTGGGGACCGGTTTGCCTGGCGGGCAGGGGAGCGCCCCGGCATTGACGCCGTGGTGCTTCAGGCCCCGGATGGTGGTGGTGAGGACCGACACGTTGGGAATGAGGCCGCTGAACCGGCATTTGACGTTCCAGAACTTCTCAAAGCCGATGTCGGCGCCGAAGCCGGATTCGGTGATGTGGTAGTCAAAGAGCTTCAGACCGATCTGGTCGGCCACGATGGAGGACTGGCCCACCGCGATGTTGGCGAAGGGGCCGGCGTGCACGAAGCAGGGCTGCTTCTCCACGGTCTGCATCAGGGTGGGGTTGATGGAGGGCAGCATCCAGGCGGTCATGGCATTGCCGCATTCCAGATCCCGGGTGGTGATGGGATTGCCCTTCTTGTCATAGCATACCACCATGTTGTTCAGCCGTTCCTTGAGGTCCGGCAGGGAGGTGAACACGCTCAGGATGGCCATGACTTCCGAGGATACCGCGATGCCAAATCGGGAATCCATCATGAAGCCGTCCATCTTGCTACCCCGGCCCATAGTGATGTTGCGCAGGGCCTGGGCGCAGAAGTCCATGATCCAACCCATCTCGAAATTCTTGGGATCAATATTCAGGCGTTTCAGGTTCCGCTTGGCCCACTGGGCGTCGTCATAGTTGAATTCGTGCTGCAACCGGGAGGTGGCAGCCACCATGGCCAGGTTGTGGGCATTCATGATGTTGTTGATGTCGCCGGTCAGCCCCAGGGAGAACTCGGTCATGGGGATCAACAGCGAAATGCCGCCGCCGGCCGCGGTGCCCTTGATGTTCATGGTGGGGCCGCCGGAAGGCTGCCGGATGCAGCCGCCCACATTGACGCCCCGTTTGCCCAGGCCTTCGATCAGGCCCATGGCAGTGGTGGATTTGCCTTCCCCCAGGGGAGTGGGGGTGATGGCGGTGACCTCGATGTACTTGCCGTCGGCCTTGTCCTTCAGGCGATCCAGGCACTTCAGGTAGTCGACGCGGCCGATCTTCTGGCCGTAGGGAATGCGCTCGTCTTTGGGGATTTCCAGCTTATCGCACATTTCGTCAAAGTGGATCATCTCCGCTTCAGCAATTTCGGCAATCTGCCAATCTTTTTGTTTTACCGGATCATACTTCGCCATAAAAACTGCCTCCTTAACATATGGTAATTATTTACTATTATAATAGCCATCACCGGGGAATCCGGGTGATGGAAAAGCATACTCTAGCCTTCTGCCTCTGTCAGGAGGCAGACCGGCGCTCATACTTTTTTTCACAATGTCCCCATTTAATAGACCTCTAGTTCATTTGTCAATAAAATTTTGACCTCTCGATTCATTATCCTAAAATTCCACCGGATTTTTTCTAGATTGACACACCCCCGGTTTCGCCATAAAATTTAAGCGAATAGATGTACAAGGCTTGGCGGTAGGCTCTCCGGAGTTAATGAAATAGGAGGAACGCTATGGTCATAGCGGAATCAAAACCCCTGGCAGAAATCCTGGATATGATCAAGGATTTTAAGAAGATCGTCGTGGCGGGCTGCAAAGGTTGCGTGACCGTCTGCAATGCGGGAGGGGAAAAAGAGGTGGCCATTCTGGCCTCCGAACTCAAGATCGCCCGCAGGGCCGCCGGCGACGATCTGGAAGTAATAGAGTACACCTGTGAACGGCAATGTGATCCCGAATATATCGAGCCGCTGGACGACCTGGTGAACGGCGTCGATGCCGTGGTCTCCATCGCTTGCAGTGTCGGGCCCCAATATATTGCCGGCCGGTACCCCTATTTGCGGGTATATCCCGGCCTCAACACCACCAGCATCGGCGGGGCTACCGAGCACGGGGTGTGGAAGGAATTCTGCCAGGCCTGTGGCAGTTGCATCATCGGCAATTTCGGAGGGCTGTGCCCCATCGCCCGCTGCGCCAAGCAGCTCTTGAACGGTCCCTGCGGCGGGTCTTCCCAGGGAGTCTGCGAGGTGGGCAAGGGCTCCATCCCCTGCATCTGGCAATTGATTTATGATCGCCTGAAAAATCTCGGGGAACTGCACAAACTCACCGAGGTTCAGCTCTATAAAAACTGGTCTACCAGCCGCGACGGCGGGTTACGCACCACGATACGGGAGGAACTGAAACAATGACCGCCGAATATTCCGCGGGAAGCAAACTGGAAAAAATCTTCAAGAGCGGCCAGAAAGCCATTACCGGTGAAT
>JARRKO010000004.1:0-50060 GCA_037388025.1 Syntrophobacterales bacterium | reverse complement strand
GCTGCCAATCCTTGTCGATGACGGTGATGTCCCACTCCCGTTCCGGCAATTTCTCCCGCATCTTGGTGGCCATGATGGTGCCACCGGTGCCATGACCCAAAATAATCAGTTTCTTCATGACAGCACTCCCTCCTCTGCGCTCGGCGATTCCTTTCCTCAGGAATTGGCACCGGCCGCTGGATTTTTCAAGTTTTTTGCAAAATTTTTCAGCCAGAAGAGCAGTTCTTCCTCATCTAGCTGTTTGACCAACCAGGCATAGATTATTCGAATGACATTTCAATGGCCCGGTAAGCACACGAATTCAGGCAGAGTTCGCAGGCTATGCATAATTCCCGGTCGAAGGACACCGTCATGTTGCTTCTGTCCAACTCAAGGGCATGCGTGGGGCAGGGTGCGATGCAGGCGGTGCACTGGACGCAGCGCTCCTCCAGCCACCTAACTTCTTTGGCCAAGGGTTCGACCCCCACCCCCATCTCTGCCAGAAAATTCAAGCCCTCCTCGAGTTGTCCGCCATTGCCGCTCAACTCCACCACCATCCGGCCCCACTCATTCGGGGTGATACGCGCCCTTAAGATATTTACCATCACGTCATAATCCTTAACCAGCCGATAAGTGATGGGTTGATCAATGAGATGCGGCGGGAAATTCAGCACCACCTTTTTTCTTGGCATGTTTGACTCCTCTTGGACAAAGCCAGGTCAATCGTCAGATATTTTCCGGCGGTGGTTCCCATGGCCGCTCCTTCAAGGGCTTGAAGGCATAGCCAGACTCCGGAGTGGGAAGGAAGGCCACGGGTTCGGTCAGTAGAAAGGTTCCCGCCTCAATCCATTTCTTCAAGGTCAGGGCGATTTCCCTGGCCCGAGCGTAAGAGGACAAGCCGGCGGTGATCACCTTTTTCCCGTCCACCATGATTTCTCCGGACTTGAGCTGAGCCACGGTTACCTCCCCCAGGATCTCCGGTTGGCAGTGGGGGTAGGCTTTGCTGTAGTCCACTATCGGGGCGACAAGGTCCTCATCGCTGACCATGGCGAAATGAAGGATCTCTTCGTCCAGAATGGGTATGGGTAGGCCCACCCCGACAGTCAAGGTCACGCCATAACCCATAAAGGAGGCGCCCCGGAGCCAGCGTGGACTCATTTTTTTCAGATTCCCAGTCACCGACAGGGTTCCCGCCGGTACCTTGGGTACTCCCCGTTCCGTACGTTTCACTCCGGGATTGTGCTGGGTGCCTTGGCTCACCACAAACCCCTCGCTCCCACCCAGAAAGATGTGGGTCCCCACCCCGACCGTACGGTAAAGAGGATCGTTCAGGAGCGGACTTAGCTGGCCGGCCGTGCAGTAGTTGGCGTTGCGCATCCTTGGCTGCAATACTCCCATGTAAGTATAGATAACCCGATCCGAAAGGTTCACAGCCACGTTGTAATTTTGATAGGCGTTCCGCATGTTAAAGAGCACTGCCTCGTTCATGTCCTCCAGGCGGATCCAGGTGTCCAGAGCGCGGCGGGGGTAACAGTCGGTGCCATATGCGGTAGCGGTGAGTCGGACGTCTCTTCCCGCCACGAGGTCCTCGATAACGTGTCCGCCGCCATAAAAAAACTTCCCTGGAAAGACTTTATTGCGCGGGTCATCTTCTGCAATGGCAGTGGCCCCGATGAAAAAGTCTACAGCGGCGAAGCCGGTATAGGCCGGGACGTCGTTCAAGGTAACCTTGCCGCCTCCTATCTTGATGCGAGGCTTGGTATGCCCCATATTGAAATAGGCCCCCGAAGAACACATGGGCCCAAAAGTCCCGGTGGTGACCACATCTACCTCAGCAGCGGCCTGTTTTAGTCCTTTTTTCTTGACTACTCCAATAATCTCTTCAGCGGTGTAAACCACTGCCTTACCCTGCCGAATCTTCTCGTTAATCTCTTGGATCGTCTTGGTCATGGGGCCCAGTTCCTCTCAAACTCTGCGGGTGTCTTGTAAGGTGTCTTAGGAGTTCTATTGCTTCAGGAACCAGCGGTAGCTTTAAATCACGCTTACCCTTGGTTTCGTCGGCCGGAATTGATGGGTTCCCGTGGTCTTAATCAAGCTGTTCTCATGGGGGGATAGGGGAATAATAACCCGCCGCCGATCTCACGACTTACACCTCTAATTGAGTATAAGTACTCATGGCTTTTTAGTATAAAGTAACCATTCCAACCCTTAAAATGATAGGTTAGGTTTATCTCGCAGTAGATTTTCACTACACTATTTCCTCTTGCCTATTCCCCCCGGCTCCTTCCCCTTAAGGTCGGGGGGAATTTAATTTAATCAGTTTGTATCTTACGGCCAAGCCTCAAACATTCTCCGTTTTATTATTAGATTCATTAATATGTTCCAAAGACCTGTGACCGTAAGGGCATTAGGTTGGGTTTGATTAAACCATGGGCAACCACAATGAGTACACGGCCTTAGGTTCAGGGTCTAGTGGGCCTTGGGCTGTCGAGGTCCGACTCCCTGCTTCGGCACCAACTGCTTTAAACGAGGCGTAATCTCAAGGGGTTTCCCCTCTTTTTTTGGCAGGAAGCGCCGGGGTGGCGGCAGGTGCCTGACGCCGGTCCCATCGTTAGAGGTCATTTAATTCCTTAGCCGGCGACCCGCATTCCAGACAGGCGAAGCGGTAGTAGACATCCCCGGTGTACAAATCCAGGGGGTCACCCACCAGCCTGCCGTACTCATCCACTATTTCTATATTTAGTCTATTTCCCTGAGCATCGTAGGCTTCCCGGGAGAATTTCTTGTGGCTCACATTTTGGAAGCAAACCAGCCGCATATCAAGGGTCCTTTTAATAGCTATATTAAGCTTTCACCCTTCCACCTCCGCAAGGTCCCTTCCCCCACAGGTTACCCTACTTTTCAGATAAAACCGTCTTTCAAAGGGGGGAGTTGTGGAACTTATGGCTGCCAGAGGCGGAGCGCCCCCTTGGGGAGAGAGTTGTTGGGGTTGAGAATGGCAACAGTCGAGGCGGATAAGGGTCTACTGTGAGTAAGTTCTCCTATCCTTAAACATCCCATACTGCACTGCAAAGCCGAAGCCACCCAGGACCACTATAAGTGCGAAGTCCAGTATGTTGGCTTGCCCGCCCCCCAAAGCCAGGGCCGAGACATGCTGGGACAGGCCCAGGATCACCAGGGCCGCGCCGTTGAACGCCGTGGTTATCATCACAAAAAGGTCTCTGACATGATAGAACAATAACCCCACCACCACGGCGCCTATGACCCCCATCAGGGTAATGACCCCTTGAGAGACACTCAAAGCCAGGCCCAGGGCTGAAAGGATCATAAAGCCGAAGGCCGCGCCCACGATAATGACCCCGATGCTCCACAGCGGGTAGGCGAACACTGCCAGGACCACTGCGGCGCCGACGCCGATGGCCAGGGACAGCCAGGGATGACTGGCGGACACCAAGGACTGACCGAGCAGGTAGCCATAGAACAAGCCGGCCAGGATCAAAAAAATGCGGAACAGCGGGTAACCATAAAAACAACTGGCCAAACCGACGATGATGCCTGCAACCGCAAACCATGTATCCATAAAGAATCCCTTTCCCGACTTGAGCTAGGTACAAGCCATCAGGCGCGTATGATTAAGCATCTGGTTTGGAAGTCCATTCCGCGGTAAAAAGTTGTTCCGGAGACACCAGGATCACCTCTAGAAATTCATTTACCTGCTGTTCAATCCAAGGATGCTCGAATTGGCTGATAGCCCTTTCCATCATTTCCTTAAAATCAGGAGGTAAGGTCTCATCGCCCGCTAGTTTTTGCCGAAGGAAAGCTGTCTCCATTTTAAAGTTAACCAGATTTTTTGTTATCCCCTGGTTGTTAAGGGCTGTTTGAATATCAGAACGTATCTGTTCGGAAGCGAGATCGTGTAAATATTTGCCAGGTAATCTCCCACTTAACAAAGAACGCCAAAAATTTCTTAGATAATAAAAACTTTTACCTTTAATTACTAATGATTTATATTTATCAATGTTTTTAGGATCCTTGACGCAATCATTGAGAGCAACTTGATATGGTAATTTGGCTCTGTTTTGAATAACATGCCAAAGTAAAAATAAGTTTATAATGGCCATACCTAAAATACTGGCACTTCTTAAAGATGGATTGACCACAGTTGACCAGCTTAGAAAAAAATATGTGAAAATTATTATCAATATTATATTTTTAAATATTTCAAATCCAAAAAACAGGCGGTTGGGCATTTGGCGGCACACGTGGAAATTATAAACGATTAGTACCACAAAGATGGCGATCTGCGCATAAAAAGTTGATTCAATGCTCATTAGAAAATCTAACATGATAATCTCCTCATCGGTTTAGGCAGATACAGACATTATGCCTCTATATTGAGTTTTTAAATAGTATTTAAAGGATCCTTTGGTGCCTGGGGCCGGACTCGAACCGGCACAGGAGTAACTCCCGAGGGATTTTAAGTCCCTTGCGTCTACCCGTTCCGCCACCCAGGCTTATTATTAATAATAAGTAGTTATGGCAAGAAATCTATGGCTAAAAATGCCTTGGCGGATATTTCGGTGAATATCGTTCCCGCCTACCCCTCAACGGGGTTCAAGTTCTTCAAAGTCTTATGGCTGTAGCCGCCATTATACGAAAGTAGTTCTGTCCCTGCAATCACCGGTTAAGGCTTACTTCCCCGAACCGGTGGCCCTTGGCTGGCCCGTTGCTCAGGGCTTTGTCGACTGCCGACTTCCAGCGATTCTGCCCCCCTGGCGTGAGAAATTGTGGGTTTGTACAGTATACCGGTTGACTAAACATTAACGATACTTAAGGTTAATTATAATGAGTCTGTGGCAAAAGACATGGAGAATTTAAGGTGAAATGATGCCTTAAACTTCCTCGAATACAAACTTATTGTAATATCAAGATAGATAAATTCGTGGCAGCCGCCGCCGCGAGACCAGCAGCGCCCCCGGCTCTTTCGTCGGCAGCTTCATCTGTGACCTGGTTCCTGTAAAAGATCGCCGACACGATTTCCCCGCCGGGTCCGGACAAACCCCTTACCTGTGCCTATGGCCAACCCGGAACAGGGAGGAAGAGGTTTTGAAACGCCAGACCGTCAAGCATCTCCACCGGAAAATCTTCGCTTTCTTGATGCTGGTCTGGTCCATCTGTCTGATCGTTCTCACGGTCCCGGCGGTCGCGGCCCCGGACCCCCTGCCCTCCTGGAACGATGGCGCGGCCAAGCAGGCCATCATCGAGTTCGTCCAAGCAGCAACCGACACCTCCAATCCCCAGTATGTGGAACCTCGGGATCGCATCGCCACCTTCGACAACGACGGCACCATGTGGGTGTCGCACCCGGTCTACACCGAGTTCGTCTTCGCGCTGGACCGGCTGCGGGCCCTGGCCCCCAAGCACCCCGAGTGGCAAAGGGAGATGCCCTTCAAGAAGGTGCTTAGCGGCGGCATCAAAGCCATGGCTGAGCTCAGCAATGAGGAGTGGGGGCATATCTATGGTGCTACCCACTCGGGCATGGACATCGCGACTTTCCTGAAAATTGCCCAAGAGTGGCTGGCCACCAACACACACCCCCGCTACCACCGGCTCTACACTGAACTGGCCTATCTCCCCATGCTTGAGGCCATGAAGTATCTTCGGGCCCACGGCTTCACCACCTATATCGTCACGGGTGGCGGCCAGGAGTTTGTGCGCGCCTACGCCGATCGGATCTACGGGGTTCCGCCCGAGCAGGTGGTGGGATCGAGCATCGCCACAAAATTTGAATACCAAAAAGGCAGGGCGGCCTTATTGCGCCTGCCCCAGGTGTTTTTTATTGATGACCACGCTGGCAAGGCCATCGGCATCAACCTTTTCATCGGCAAAAGGCCCTATATAGCCTTCGGCAATTCCAACGGCGACCGGGAGATGCTGGAGTGGACCACCGCCGGGGGTGGGGCGCGCCTGGGCCTCCTCGTGTTGCACGACGACCCGAAACGCGAATATGCCTACGGCCCGGCCGGGGGTCTGCCCGACACCACAGTGGGCACTTTTCCCCAATCTCTCATGGCTGAAGCGAAAAAGCGCGGCTGGGTAATTATCTCCATGAAGAAGGATTGGCAAAAGATCTTTGCTTGGGAGTAGGGACGCCTGGAAGAAAGGCCGCTTGAGGCTTTCATCTTCATTGAGTCTATCTCCCAGACACGCAGGCTCAAACCGCAGGTTTAACGATATAAAACTTCGTGAGGTGGATACATGAGTTCATCGAAACCGTCTGTAACCACGGCTAATTTCGACGCGGTCCTCTTCGATCTTGACGGGGTGCTGACCGCGACCGCCAAGGTCCATGCGACCTGCTGGAAGAAAACCTTTGATGAGTACTTAAAGCAGCGTGCCGCCAAGACCAACGAACCTTTTAAGCCCTTCGACCTGGACCAGGACTACAGCTCGTACGTGGACGGCAAGCCGCGTTACGAAGGAGTCAAAAGTTTTCTTGAATCCCGGGACATCCATCTACCCTATGGCGACCCCAGCGACCCCCCGGACCGTATAACCATCTGCGGTATCGGCAATCGCAAGGAAGAATTGGTCATCAAAACCCTGAAAACCGAGGGTGTGGAAGTATACCAGGGCTCGGTGGCCTGGGTTAAGCAGTTGCGGGAGGCGGGGATCAAAACCGCGGTGGTCTCATCGAGCAAGAACTGCCTGGCGGTGCTCAAAGCCGGGGGCATCGAAGATTTGTTTGATGATCGGGTGGACGGCCATACCGTGGAAGATCATAAGCTACCCGGCAAACCAGCGCCGGATACTTTTCTCAAAGCTGCGGATTTTCTTGGCGCTCCCCCCCAGCGGGCCGTGGTGGTGGAGGATGCCATCTCCGGAGTTCAGGCCGGCCGTAACGGCAAATTCGGTCTGGTCATCGGGGTCAATCGCAAAGACCAAAGCCATGCCGATGCCCTCCGGGAAAACGGTGCCGACCTAGTAGTGCAAGATCTGAGTGAAATGCTTTCATGATTCTTTGGAATGGACCGCCTGCATTAGAAAGGAGAAGCCTCAATGCTCCAGAAAAAACCACTTAACCCTCCCCATCACATCTACCCCACCGAACCCTGGCGGATTGTGGAAAAACAGTTCTATCCCCGCTTTCTGTCCCAGAGCGAAACCATCTTTTCCACGGCCAACGGCTACCTGGGGATGCGGGGCTGCTTCGAGGAGGGCAACCCTGTCCATGAGAACGGCACCTTCATCAATGGTTTTTATGAATCCTGGGAGATAACCTACCCCGAAATCGCCTACGGGTTTTCCAAGACCGGCCAGACCATGGTGAATGTGACTGACTCCAAGATTATTAAGCTCTATGTGGACGAGGAGCCCTTTTCTCTCCCCGAGGCCAACCTGCTCAATTACGAGCGGGTTCTCGATATGAAGGCCGGCACCCTGGACCGGGAGATCGTGTGGGAGATGCCTTCGGGGAAGCGCGTGGCCATCAAATCCCGGCGGCTGGTCTCTTTCGAACACCGGCACCTGGCCGCGATTTCCTATGAAGTAACGGTGCTTAATGCCCAGGCCCCGGTCACCATTATTTCGGAAATGCGCAATGACCCGCCGCAGAGATTCAGTGGTGACGATCCCCGTCTGGGGAAAGGCTTTCAGGGACGAGTCCTGCTGCCCCAGGTCCATTACCGCAAAAAAGGACGAGTGGTGCTCGGTCACGCCACCGGCGCCAGCAAAATGACCTTGGCCTGCGGGACTGATCACATCCTGGAAACGGAATGTCCCTACTCCTCTGAGATCAGGGCTGAGGAGAATCTGGGCAAAGTGGTCTTTTCCATTCTGGCGGAACCAGGCAAACCGATCCAGCTTATCAAGTATATGGCTTACCATACGTCCCCACAAATTCCGGTCGATGAATTATGCGCCAGTGTGGAACGGACGTTGGATCGCGCCGTGGCGAGTGGATTCCAGGATCTTCTGGCCGGACAACGGAAATATCTGGAGGACTTCTGGCGCCGAGGTGATGTCCAGATCGAGGGGCATGTTGACCGCAAACACCGGGCCCCGGAAATTCAGCAAGCCATCCGCTTCAACCTGTTCCAAATCCTGCAGGCCGCGGCCCGGGCGGAAGATACCGGGATTCCGGCCAAAGGCCTTACCGGACAGGCCTATGACGGCCATTATTTCTGGGATTCCGAGGTTTATGTGCTGCCTTTTTTGATTTACACGTACCCGCGCCTGGCCAAAAACCAGTTGGAGTTTAGGTACCGTATATTGGATAAGTCCCGGCAGCGCGCCCGGGAATTGCATGAAAAGGGAGCCAAATTCCCCTGGAGGACCATCAACGGCGAGGAGGCCTCGGCCTTTTACGCGGCCGGCACCGCGCAATATCACATCAACGCGGACATCATGTATGCCCTGCAAAAATATGTTGAGGTGACGGGCGACGAGGACTTTCTCCGCGACAAAGGGGTGGAGTTGTTGGTAGAAACAGCCCGCTTATGGTACGGCCACGGCTTTTTTTCCAAGCGGGCGGGAGGGAAATTTTGCATCCACGGTGTGACGGGGCCGGATGAATACACCACCGTGGTGGATGATAACACCTACACCAATCTCATGGCCCAGAATAACTTGCATTACGCCGCGGCCCAGGCTGAGGCACTGCGGCACCAAGATCCGGAGCGCTTCGCCGCCCTGGCTGAAAGAATCTCCCTGCATCGTCAGGAAATAAAAGATTGGCAGCGGGCCGCCGAGGAGATGCACATTCCCTTTTCTGAGAAACTGAATATCAATCCGCAAGATGATACCTTCCTGGATAAGCAAGTCTGGGACTTTAAAAATACTCCTCATGACCAATATCCCTTGCTGCTCCACTTCCATCCCCTGGAAATCTACCGTCGCCAGGTGATCAAACAGGCGGACGTGGTGCTGGCCATGTTTCTGCTGGGGCAGAAATTTTCCCGGGAACAGATGCAACGCAACTTTGATTACTATGACCCCCTGACCACCGGTGATTCCTCCCTTTCTGTCGGCGTCCAGAGTATATTGGCCGCGGAAATCGGCTATTCCCAGAAAGCCCTCGCCTATGCCACTTACGCCGTGCTCATGGATCTGGGCAATGTGGAAGGCAATGTCAAAGACGGCTGCCACATCGCTTCCATGGGCGCCAGCTGGATGGTCCTGGTTAATGGGTTCGGGGGCATGCGGGATTATGACGGGGTCCTGTCCTTCGATCCCAGGTTGCCTGCATCGATAAAAAAGATGAGTTTCCCCTTGACCTTTCAAGGGCAATTCCTAGAGGTCAATATTGAACAAGAAGCCGTGACCTATCTGCTCCGGGAGGGGACCGGCCTGACTATCAAGCACCAGGAGAAAGAAATCAAACTCTCCCCGGGAAAGCCGGTTATTGCGAAGATTAAGCCAGAGTAACAAGGTAATTACTTACCCAAGGCATTGAGACGAAAGCAAGAGTTGGCTGGCAGATGTGAAAACGTAACCCTTAGAGACGGATTGTGGCATCTTCCAGGACGAAGTAATAGTGGAAGGGGAATGGGGGTGGATGGAGGAGATTACTTCGACCTATGTAGTGGTACGGATATGGGACCTACGGTGCTCGTCTTTCCAATTACTTACTTTGTGGAAAAAAGCTTTCAAAATTGGACCCGGACTACTGCCAATCTCCTGGGCACGGTTTTCCTTTATGTGAGGTCCAGGAGAAATACCTCTCCTCATTGCCGAAGATACGAGGAGAGCTTAAGCAGACTGCTGGGGTGATTGACTGCCGATCTAGGGCTCCCGTTTCAGATGCCGGATGCCCTCGGGACCGGCGACGATGACGTCCTGGGCCAGGTTTAAAAAGAGGCCGTGCTCGACAATGCCGGCCCGCGCCTCCAGTTTCAAAGCCAGGCCTTCCGGGTCGGTGATGAGTCCGAAACGGCTGTCCAAGATTTTGTTGCCCTGGTCGGTGCGAAACTCGCTGCCGTCAGGCGTTCGCCGGACCGTGATCTCGGCCCCCAGAGATGCCAGAAAACGGGCCTGGGACTGCCAGCCATAGGGCAGCACCTCCACCGGCACCGGCCAGTGGGTCCCCAGCTGGGGCGACAGTTTGCTCTCATCTACGATAATTATCTCCCGGCGGCTAGCCTGAGCCACGATTTTCTCCCGCAACAGGGCCCCGCCGCCGCCCTTGATGAGGTTTAGCTGCGGGTCCACCTCGTCGGCACCGTCAATGGTGACGTCGATCTGCTGGGGCAGGTCTTCGGTGAGCATGGGAATGCCCAGTTTGACCGCCTCCTGCCACATGACCTTGGAGGTGGCGAAGGCCACGATCTGGCGCAAATGCCCACCGTGCATTAACTCCGCTATACGCCGGGTGGCAAAGATGGCCGTGGAACCGGTGCCCAATCCCACGGTCATACCCGATTGAATGAACTGCACTGCAAATTCGGCCGCTTCCTGCTTGTACCTTGCTTGAGCATCGGCTGCGGGGGCCTTGCCGCTCATGACTCCCTCCTCAACTGGGCGGCGGCCGGCGCGTCCAACAGCCAGCGCAGTTCCCCACGAGTGGGCTTGATGATCTGGGACGGCAGCACCACCGGCTGGTAGGGTCCTTCCAACACCCGGTGCAGCATCTCGGCCTTGTTGGCCCCAGACACGAGGAAGGCCACCTGGCGGGCGGCGTTGATGACCACCGGCGTCATCGTGATGCGCCACATGCCCACCACCTCGACATACTGGGCCATGACCCAGCGCACCGGTTCCGTCACCACGGCCAGACCAGGGAAAAGCGAGGCCGTGTGGCCGTTGTCCCCCATACCGAGAAGGATCAGGTCGAAGCCTTCCGGGGGTGGATTCCCGGCGGCGGCGTCGCCTCCGAAGGTGTGCTGGAGGACCTTTGCGTAATCCGCGGCCGCCTGCTCCGGGGCATCCTCGCCCCGAATGCGGTGAATGTTGCCTTCCAGCAGCGGCGCCTGGTCAAACAGCGCGGTCTTCACCATAAGGTGCACCTTGGACCAGTCGATCCGGTCACGATAGCCTGCGGTGGCCAGGCGGGCGTAAACCGGCCGCGGGGTGTTGCCGCCGGAGAGGGCCAGCGTAAAACGGCCCCGGGCCGCGATGGCTTGGGCGGCCAGCTCGGCAATGAAATCCGCCGTGCCGCTGATCAGGCTCTCCTTATCTGGATAAACGGTAATCTTGGACATGGTTTTATCCTGGATGCTGCTGACAGCAAGTAAATTTTAGGTCGTGAATACTGTGATCTTAGCTTGCCTTTCCCTTCTCGAACACCCTCACCCACTCGAGATAGCGGCGGGCAATATCCTCCACGGCTTGCTCCCGGGAGGCCTTGCCGTCCCGCAGCGCCACCAGTGGATCCCAGAATGAGGTGCGGCCCACCGCGAAGCCGACGAAGCCCGGCACGTCGGCCGCCAGGCCCAGCCACTCCACGACCTTCTGCTCGTTGGAGCCCCGGCCGAGAATAATGCAGCCCACCTTGCTGCGACCATCCCGTTGTGCCACTTCGACGATCTTGACACAGTCCTCCCGGCGGTCCAATCCCTCGATCTTCCAAACGTCAGGCTCAACGCCGGCGTTCTGCAGTTCCTTGATGGCTTCCATCATGAGGGAGGGGCGCAAGTCCAGGTCATAGAGACTGTGGTCTTGGTCGAGACGGTCCATCTGCTCCAGCGTCGCCGGCACCAGCAACTCGAACATAAAAAGGTGCCCATGGCTATGCAGGTAGTCCGTGAGCTTGGCCAGACGCTCTGCCTGGCGCCGGTTGAGAGCTTCGTCGTCCTCCGGATTGTAGCGTACCAGCGTTTTCACAAAGGTGGGCTTGAATTCCTCGATGTGCGCCGCGAATTGGTCGCCGTATTCAAACTCAAACTCGGCCTGGCCGCTTTTCTCGGCGGGCATGCAGGTGATGTAGTTATCCCGGCGGGCGTCGCGCAGGATGGCGGCGCCGAACTGCTCATCCACCAGGATGCCGCCAATCTCCTGGGACACCCCTTTGGTCACGGCCAGTTTGAAGGCGTCGTAGATTACCTCTTTGGTCTTGGCAATTTTGTCGGTTTGCTCCTGATTCAGGGCCCCGGTCCAGCCGTAGAGCCCTTTCTCAAAGGAGCTGCGATGATCAAAAGGCAGGATATACAGGGGCTTATTGTATCCCACAGTCATGCTTTTCCCTCCCGGATCGGTGTTTACCTGGGGTTGGGCGGTGTACTGGTAAAGAACTCCTGAGCTTTATCGTGTTCCAACAATCCCTAATTCAAAGTAACTGCAACAATAGAGGAACCGTTAGCTTCCACCTCTATGGCGGCGATAGCGCCGGATAAGGGCGTTGGTGGAGCTGTCGTGTTTGAGCTCGGTTTCGGTGGCGCTTTCCAGCTCAGGGATAATGCGCTTGGCCAGCACCTTGCCCAACTCCACGCCCCACTGGTCGAAAGAGTCAATGTTCCAAATCGCTCCCTGAGTAAAAACGTTGTGCTCGTAAAGGGCCACCAAAGTTCCCAAAGTGCGGGGCGTCAGACTCTCGGCCAAAATAACATTGGTGGGCCGGTTGCCTTCCGTGACCCGAAACGGCGTCTGGAAATCGGGAGAACCCTCGGATTTGAGCTCTTCTGCGGTTTTGCCGAAGGCCAGCGCCTCGGCCTGGGCAAACAGGTTGGCCATGAGCAGATCGTGATGCCGGGGCAGAGGGCTGAGCGGCCGGCAAAAACCGATGAGGTCGCAGGGGATCAGCTTGGTGCCCTGGTGGATAAGCTGGTAAAAGGAGTGCTGACCGTCAGTGCCGGGCTCGCCCCAAATGATGGGACCGGTCTGGTAGGTCACGGGTTGGGCCCCCAGATCCACGTGTTTGCCGTTGCTCTCCATCTGCAACTGCTGCAGGTACGCCGGAAACCGTTGTAGATAGGCGGCGTAGGGCATGATGCCTATGGTTTGGGCGCCGAAGAAATTATTGTACCAGACCGTCAGCAGGCCCATGAGCGCGGGCAGGTTCTTCTCCAGGGGCGCGGTGCGGAAATGCTCGTCCATGGCATGGAAGCCGGCCAGCATCTCCCGAAAATGCCTCGGCCCCACCGCCAGCATGGTGGAGAGCCCGATGGCCGAATCCATGGAATAGCGCCCGCCGACCCAGTCCCAGAAGCCGAACATGTTGGCGGTGTCGATGCCGAATTTCTGCACTTCCTCAGCGTTGGTGGACACGGCCACGAAGTGTTTGGCCACAGCCTGGTCGCTGCCCAGGGCCTCGACTACCCAGCGCCGCGCGGTCTGGGCGTTGGTCATGGTCTCCAGGGTGGTGAAGGTTTTGGAAGAAATAACGAAAAGCGTCTCGCTGGCGTCCAGGTCGTGGGTGGCTTCGGCGAAATTGGCCCCGTCCACATTGGATACGAAACGGAAGGTCATGGAACGGTCACTGAAAGGTCGCAGGGCCAGGTAGGCCATCTCCGGCCCCAGGTAGGAGCCGCCGATGCCGATGTTGATGACATTTATGATCCGTTTGCCGGTATGGCCCTGCCATTGGCCACTCCATATACGGTCGGCAAAAGCCGCCATCTTGTCCAGCACCTCGTGGACCTCCGGCACCACGTCCTGGCCGTCTACCTTAATGGACGCGCCCTTGGGCGCGCGCAGGGCCACGTGCAGCACGGCCCGCTTTTCGGTGAGGTTGATCTTCTCACCCCGGAACATGGCATCCCGTCTGGCTTCCACGCCGCGTTCTTGAGCAAGCTGCACCAGCAGTTGGATGGTCTTGGCGGTGATGCGATTCTTGGAGTAATCTAGATACAACCCCGCGCCCTCAGCCGCAAAGCTTTCGGCCCGGCCGGGATCGTCGGCAAAGAGCTGCCGCAGATGCTTGCCCTTAATCTCCTCATAGTGCGCCTTAAGTGCCTGCCAGGCCTGTGTTTCTGTGGGTCTTGTCGCGTCGGTCATGGTTATTCCTTCCCTAGACTTATTTTAGGCTTTTGGCCTTCGCGTCGATGGCGTTGAGGAGGTCCTGCCACGATTCGTCAAAGGACTTGGCCCCTTCCTCCTGCAGATCCGCGGCCAGTTTGACCACATCGATTCCCGCCTTGCCGAACTCCGCCAGCACCTGCTCGGCATCGCCGCCATCCCGGGGCAAAGCGCCGTCCACCTTGCCATGATCGCCGAAGGCCAGAAGCGTCTTCTCGGGCATGGTGTTCACTGTATGGGTGGCGGCCAGCGCGGTGACATAGAGCACGTCGGACGCTGCAGGGTCCTTGGTGCTGGTGCTGGCAAAGAGGAGACGCTGGGGGCGGGCGCCCTGATTTTCCAGCCGCTGCCAGCGATCGGAGTCCACCAGGTCCCTATAGGCTTTGTAAGCCTGCTGGCCGACGGCGATGCCCAGCTTGTTGCGCAGGTTGGCGGGCGCCTTGTCCATGATCGCCTTGTCCCACCGGCTGATAAAGATCGACGCCACCGAACGCACATCCGGGCTCAGGCCGGCTGCCAGGCGGCGTTCCAGGCCGCGCATATAGGCGTCCGCGGCATTCAGGTAGTGTTCCCGGGAAAAGAGCAGTGTCACATTGACCGGTACTCCGGAGAAGATGGTTTCTTCTATGGCCGCCGCGCCTTCTTTGGTGCCGGGTATTTTGATGAACAGGTTGGGCCGCCTGGCCTTCCGTTGAAGGGTCTTGGCCTCAGCCACGGTACTTTTGGCATCGTAGGCCAACAGCGGCGATACCTCCAGCGACACCCAGCCGTCAACTCCGGCGGTGCGCTCATGGATGGGCGTAAAAATATCCGCGGCCTGGGTCAGGTCCTCCAGGGCCAACTCGAAAAACAGGGCCTCCCCCGAATGACCCAGCTTCACCAGCCGGCGAATCTCTTGATCATAAGCCGAGCTGTGGGTAATAGCGTGGTCGAAGATGGTGGGATTGGAAGTCAGGCCGGTAACTGACAGCTCCTCAATATAACGCTTCAAGGTGCCACTGGTGAGCAGTTCCCGGGTGATATTATCGAGCCAGAGACTTTGTCCTAGATCGTGAAGTTGTTTGGTCGCTTTCATGCTTTTCTCTCCCGGACTTTATTTCTTCAAGAATTCCGCCTTACTGTAATTAAGGAGGTCACCGATACGATCTACCTGAAGGTCGGCGGCTGGAAAACGAGCCAGAATCTCGGGGTCATTGGCATAGTGGCCCTGCTTGACAAATACGGTAGTCACGCGTTTACCCCAGAACTGCTTGATGGCTGCCAGGAGCCGCAGCTTGTCGTCCACCATGACGTAATGCTGAGCAGGATAGAGCTTTTCCACGTCTTCCAGCATGGTTTCCTTGTGGATATAGATGAGCACATGGCCCTTGAACGCCTCCCACAACCCTGATTGTTCAATCTTGCGAGGCTGGAAGACCGCGTCGCCGTCCGACAGGATGACCGGTACCCCCCAATGCCGCACGTGTTCAACCACATCCAGCGCGTTGGGGTAAAGGCGCTGGGCAAAGGGATAATCCACCAGCCAGATGGACATCTTCAGCACGCGAGGGTCATGCAATCTCTCAATGCGGTACTGTTCCAGTGCCCCCAGGAAATCAGCATAGCCGATATCATGACGAATTTTTTCGAAGATCTCGAAATACCGGTCCCGGTCCTGGACGCTCAATAAATGGCTAAGATGCTGGCGCAAGTCCCGTTCCACGTGGCCATTATCCAGCAGCGTATAGTCCACATCGAATAGGAACACGAGGTCATGGGTCTCGGTCATGACTGGCTCTCCGGGGGACGCGGGTTCAGCCAGGGCCCGTGTTTGCCGATGAGCTGGTAGGCTTCATCCGGCCCCCAGGTTTTCGGCTCATAGGTATACAACGGCGTGACGTCGTCCAGGATGCCGTTGACCACCCTCCATTGGGCCTCGACACTGTCCTCCCGGGCAAAAAGCTCAGAGAAGCCCCGCATGGCATCACCCAGCAGGCGTTGATACGGCGGCATGTCGGCGGCGGCCTCACGCACCAGGGTCAGCTCCACGTCCTGGCCCGCCATCCGTTCCCCCGGTTTTTTCACCCGCAGGCCCATGGAAATGACGGTGTCCGGACTGATGCGCATCCGCATGTGGCTGGACAGGACCGGCACGATTTCCCCAAAGGTCTCCCGGGGCGGACGCTTGAACTCCACCATCACCTCCGTGGTGGTCACAGGCAACATCTTGCCGCAGCGAATAAAGATGGGCACGCCGGCCCAGCGCCAGTTGTCGATGGCCACCTTCACCGCCACGAAAGTCTCCACCATGGAATTGGAGCTGACTCCGGGCACGGAACGGTAACCGTTAAACTGGCCGCGCACCACGTCCGCCGGCGTCAGCGGGACAATGGCTTTGAGCAACCGTCCCTTCTCATCGCGGACAGATTCGTGGTCATCGCCGGTGTGGGGATCCATGGCCAGGCTGGCGAGGATCTGCAGCATGTGATTTTGCAGGACATCCCGGATGGCGCCGGCCTCGTCGTAGAATTTGCCGCGGTCCTCCACACCGAAGTCTTCCGCCATAGTAATTTGAATACTGCGCACGTAGTGCCGATTCCAGATGGGCTCGAAAATGGGATTGGCAAAGCGAGTGTAGAGGATATTCTGTACCGGTTCTTTGCCCAGATAGTGGTCAATGCGAAAAATGGCCTCTTCCGGAAAGTACTGGTGCAACAGATTGTTCAGTTCTTGCGCGGAGGCCAGGTCGCGACCGAAGGGTTTCTCGAGGACCACCCGGGCGTTGGTGCCGCAGTCCGATTTGGCCAGCCCCTCGGCCACCTCGGCGAACATTGTCGGATGGATGGCCAGGTAATGCAGCGGCCTCTCCGCCTTGCCTAATTCCTGACGCAGTTTGGTATACGTCGCCGGGTCGTTATAGTTGCCCTGAACGGCCCGCAGCAGGTCCGTCAGCTTCTTATACGCCTCCGGGTCCAAGTCGCCATGCTGCTCCAGGCTCTCTTTGGAGCGCTCCTTGAGCTTGTCCAACGACCCGGACCGGGACACCCCGATAATCGGCACATTAAAGCCCTCATCCCGGATCAGCCCCTGGAGCGAGGGAAATATTTTCTTGAAGGCTAGATCTCCGGTGGCGCCGAAAAATACCAGTGCATCCGATTCTTGAAGCGCCATCAGCCACCTCCCGCCTTTTTCTCCTCGTGGCCGCCGAATTCGAAGCGCATGGCCGAGAGGATTTTGTCGGCAAAATCATCCATACCCCGGGAACCAAACCGGGTGAAGAGCGCCGAACTGATGACGGGAGAGGGAACACCTTCGTCAATTGCGGCCTGCAAGGTCCAGCGCCCTTCGCCCGAATCGGACACCCGGCCGGCGAATTTAGCCAGATCCGGGTTCTTATGGAGGGCACTGGCCGTCAAGTCCAGCAGCCAGGCGCCGATAACGCTGCCGCGCCGCCACACTTCCGCCACGTCAGGCAAATTGAATTCGTATTTGTACAATTCGGGATGACGCAGCGGTGTAGTCTCCGCGTCCACCTCTGCCTGACGGTTGCCCACGTTGGCATTCTTGATAATATTCAGGCCTTCGGCGATGGCTGCCATGATCCCGTATTCGATGCCGTTGTGGACCATTTTGACAAAATGCCCGCCGCCGCTGGGGCCGCAGTGGAGATAGCCGTTCTCCGCGGGGGTGGGCTCCCCGGTGCGGCCGGGGGTGCGCGGGGCCTCTGCTACGCCGGGTGCCAGCGCCCTAAAAATGGGGTCCAGGTGCTGGACTGCTGCGGCCTCGCCGCCGATCATCATACAGTAGCCCCGTTCCAGTCCCCAAACGCCACCGCTGACCCCCACGTCTACGTAATGGATGCCCTTTCCCTTCAAAACGCCGGCCCGGCGAATGTCATCGTGGTAGTAAGAGTTGCCGCCGTCCACCACGATGTCGCCCGAGTCCAGCATCGGAATCAATTCATCCAGCACTTTGTCCACCGCGCCGGCCGGCACCATCAGCCACACGGCCCGCGGCTTGGACAGCATCCCGACGAACGCCTTCAGGTCGGTGGTGCCTTTGGCGCCCTGGTCCACGACCTCCTTGATGGACTGTTCATGGCGGGCATACACGACGCACTCGTGGCCGGCCTTCATCAAACGGAGCACCATGTTGCCTCCCATGCGCCCCGCGCCAATCATTCCCAGTTGCATGGCTATTCTCCTTTTAAAATGTATTTTTCCTGCAGGAGGTGGTGATGTTTAACTTCAGCCCCGACTCAACACCTCTTTGGCCGCGGCCACCACATGCTCCGGCACAAAACCGAAATGCTCCGCCACCACCTTGATGGGCGCCGACAGGCCAAAAGTTTTCATGCCCAGCACGATACCCCGGCTGCCCACGTAGCGATGCCAGCCGATGGGGGAGGCTTCCTCCACGGATACCCTGGCCGTAACCGCCGGCGGCAGGACGCGGTCCTGATATTCCTGGCTTTGCTCGTCAAAAAGTTCCCAGGAGGGCATACTGACCACCCGCACTTTAATGCCCTCGGCAGTGAGCTGTTCGTAGGCCGTGAGACAGAGGGACACTTCGCTGCCGGTGCCGATGAGGATCAACTCCGGCTGGCCGTCCGGCGGATCGGCCAGCACGTAGGCCCCCTGGGCCAGACCGCCGGCCGGGGCGAATTTGCTGCGGTCGACGGTGGGAAGGTTCTGCCGGGTGCAGATCAGGGCCGCGGGCCGGTCCTTGAGTGACATGATGACCCGATAAGCTTCCACCATTTCATTGGCATCGGCCGGGCGGATGACGATCAATCCCGGCATGGCCCGCAGAGAAGCGATCTGCTCAATGGGCTGGTGGGTGGGACCGTCTTCCCCCACGCTGATGGAATCGTGCGTCCAGATGTGGAGCACCGGCAGGTCCATCAGCGAGGCCAGGCGGATGGAGCCCCGGGCGTAGTCGGTGAAAATGAGAAAGCCGGAGCCGAAGGCCCGCAGGCCGGTCAGGGTCATGCCATTAACCGCGGCGCACATGGCATGCTCCCGGATACCGAAGTGAAAATTGCGGCCCCGGTAATCACCGCTCGTCCCGGGTGGTTCGAAGTCGCCGGCGAACTCAAAGGTGAGCCGGGTTTTGGTGCTCGGGGCCAGGTCCGCCGCGCCGCCGATGACCCAGGGCACCTTCTCAGCTACAGCATTGAGCACCTTGCCCGACGCCACCCGGGTGGACACCCCTTTGTGGTCCGGTGGAAAGGTGGGCAGCGCCTTCTCCCAACCTTCCGGCAATTCCCGGTTCAGCATGCGCCCCACCTGGTCCCCCAGGTCGGGATACTGGGCCCGGTACCGCTCGAAGAGTTGGTCCCATTCCTTGCGCAGATGAGCGCCCCGTTTGCCCAGGTTCGCCTTGAAATGCTCCCGCACCCCGTCGGGGACCACGAAGAACTCATCAGGGGAGAACCCGAAGAACTCCTTGGTCAGCCGCGCCTCCTCATCACCCAAAGGCTCGCCATGCGCAGCCGCGGTGTCCTGCTTGTGCGGCGCGCCGTAACCGATGTGACTGTGCACGATGATGAGAGTGGGGGTGTCATTATTATCCAGAAAGTTTTGATAGCCCCGGACCAACATCTCCGGGTCATTGGGATCGGTGACCCGGGTCACGTTCCAGCCGTAGCCCAGAAAACGCGCCGCCACATCCTCGGTAAAGGTAATATCGGTATGGCCTTCGATGGTGACCCGGTTGCTGTCGTAAATCCAGCATAGATTGGCCAGACGCAGATGCCCGGCCAGGGAGGCTGCTTCGCTGGAGACACCTTCCATCATGTCGCCATCGCCGCACAGCGCATAGATATTGAAATCGAAGAGATCATAGCCCGGCCGGTTGTAAGTCTCGGCCAGCCAGCGGCCGGCAATGGCCATGCCCACACTCGTGGCCACGCCCTGTCCCAGGGGGCCGGTGGTGGTCTCCACCCCCGACGTCCAGCCATACTCCGGGTGTCCTGGGCAGCGACTCCCCGCCTGGCGAAACGTTTTGATGTCGTCCAGTGTAACCGCCTCACCCCCCAATTTTTCATAAGATTGGCTGACGGCTTTGATCCCTGCCAGGTGGATCAGGCTGTAGAGCAGCATGGAGGCATGGCCGCTGCTGAGCACAAAGCGGTCTCGGTTCATCCAGGAGGGATGGTCCGGGTCGTAGCGCAGGAAACGCTGCCACAGGGTGTAGGCGGTGGGCGCTGCGTCTATAGGCGTGCCTGGATGACCGGATTGCGACTTCTGGATGGCGTCAATAACCAGGGTGCGGATGGTGTTGATCGCCAACTGATCAATATCGAGGTGACGTGCCATTTGTTCCTCCTCCAGAAATTCATTGACGTTGGTTTTCTGAGCTTGGGATTCTACAGCTCAAGCCACCCCAAGGTGATGAAAGCCGTAAAGAACCGCGCCCAACAACGCGGCCCGGGAAACGACGGCATGAACCGGGATATCCTTCAGCAGGTCGGCAAACCTTCCTTTGTTCACAAAGGCCTGCATAAACCGGTCATCTTGCAACCAAGTTAAAACCCGTTTGGGGATCCCTCCGGCCAGATAAACTCCCCCGGTGGCCAGCACTTTTAATGCCAGGTTGCCGGCCTCCGCGCCGAGGATAGCTACAAAGATTTCCATGGTGGCGGTGCATAACGGATTGGCGGCCGGGTCCTCCAGCGCCGCTTGGACTATGACCGGGGTGGGGTCCGGGGCCGACGCCAGCTTGGCGGCGAACTCGGGCGGCTCCTGGGCGTAGCCGGTGTCCCGCAGAAAGTTATAAATATTGGGCAGCCCCTGACCCGAGCACACTCGCTCGTAGGACACGTGTCCAAATTTTTTAGACACTTGACGCCAAAGTTCCGCCTGGGTCTCATCCGCGGGGGCGAAGTTGGCATGACCGCCCTCCGAGGAGCAGGCGATATACTCGGTGCCGCTCCAGACGAGAAAGGCCTCGCCCAGGCCGGTCCCCGGAGCGATCACCGCCATGGCCCCCTTGGGGTCAGGCTTGCCGAAATTAAGGGTATAAAGATCCGCGGCCTGCAAATGAGGCACCGCGTAGGCGATGGCCTTCAAATCGTTCAGAAGTACGGCTCTTTTGAGACCGAGTTCCCGGCCCAGGGCTTCCTCCTCCAGCGACCAGGGCAAATTGGTGAGATGGGCCCTGCCCCTGATTACCGGACCGGCCACATCAAAACAGGCGAAGGCCGCGGTCTGGTTGGTCTGCCCCAGAAACTCGCGCACTATCTCTGCCAGGCCCGGGTAATTGGCACTGTGGAACTCCGCCTCGGCAATGGGTTGGCGGGGACCGCTCTCAGGTTTATACAGACCCAGTAAGGTCTTGGTGCCACCAATATCCCCGGCCAAAAGCATCAGGACTTTCCCTCTGGCCCGGTCTCCGGTCCTTCGTCGTCGTCCTCGTCTTCACCCCAGTCGATGCGGGCCACGTCGGAGCGGTCGAGCTCCTGGGGCCCACGACCGGTGGTAAAGTAGTCCCAGGCCCAATCTATGAAAGCCTCAAGCCTGTTGCGCACCCCGCTCATCAGGTAGGCGTGCACCCCGAGCCAAGCGGCGAAGGCCACCGGACCATGGAGTTCATGTCGATGCTCGCCGATCTCCGCGATGGCCGCGTTACGGCCAATCATGGCCATGAAACCCTTGTCGTGGTAATGGAACGGCCAGTAGGCGATGTTTCTGAGCCCAGATAAGATGTGCTCCGCGGTCCACATCCCGGATTGAAGCGCCACCGATCCGAGCTGCGGCAGCATCCCGCCGGCAGGACTGGGGATATTGGCGAAATCTCCCAGCACGTAAACCCCGGGGAACCCCTCCACCGTGAGGTCGGGGCGGACGTCGATGCGGCCGCCGCGTCCCTGGGGCATGCCAATGTTGGGGGCTAACGGCGCCGCCTTCAGGCCGCCGCCCCAAACCACCAGGTGGGTCTTGATGGTGTTGCCGTCGGAGAGTGTCACGTGGCCCGGACCGACCTCCTGCACGGAGGTGCCCAGCCGAATCTGCACGCCGTCACGCTTCAACACCCGGGAAGCATACTCGTGGGCTTTCTCCGAGAAGGGGCCGAGCACGGCGTGGCCATGATCGACAAGGTAGACCCTGGCCGCGCTGACGGCCAGATCCTGGTACTCTAACGTCATGGTGCTGTTGATCATTTCGGACAGGGCGCCGGCCATCTCGGTGCCGGTGGGCCCTCCCCCGACAATAACGAAGTTCAGCGCGCCCTCCTCAACGAGCTGCGGATCGCGGTCTGCGTCTTCAAACACCTTGAGGATGCGGGAGCGCAGCCGCTCCGCGTCATTCAGAGAATACAGGGGGAAGGAGTGCTCGGCGGCGCCGGGGGTCTTGAAGAAGTTGGGCTGGGAACCCGCGGCCAGGACCAGGTAATCACCCAGGTAAACCTCGCCGGAGGTCGTGGTCACCGTCTTGGCCTTGGGGTCCACTGACGCCACTTCGGCCAGCTTGACGTCCACATTGGGGTTCTTGCGGAATAACTTGCGTAAGCTTACGGCCACGTCGTCCGGGGCCAACATAGAAGTGGCCACCTGGTATAGCAGCGGCTGGAATTGATGGTAATTGTTTCTGTCGATCAGGGTAACCCGCACCTCTTTGCGTGAGGCGAGGGCGCGGGCGCAACCCAGACCTGCGAAGCCGCCCCCTACAATAATTACGTGCTTACGCCCGTTCTTCTCCTCCATGTCTTCCCTCCTGGTCAGCTCGGCAAATATTTAAGGATAAGCATACAGGTTGGTTAGTGTATGGAATTAACAAATTTAAGATAAATTAATACTTCTTTTCCCATGTGCAATGTTTCCTCACTTTTTTTCCACTTCACCGATTAAAAATGCCTGAATCTCTCGATGGAGGTCCATATAAATGAAAGAGAGTATACGAGGAAAAACGTGACTTTATGTGAAAATTTTCCAAATCAACCGCACCCCCAAGAAGGCAGTGCGTCCATTAAAATTCACTAAAATTCACCAAAAATTTGCCAACCCCTAACATTTCAAAGTGGGCCCCTGTTGAATGGGCAATTTGACATCCTTAAACAAGTGATTATTTATTGTAAAAATTAGAATAAGACTTAATCGCCCGGGACTCATACGGATTGGCGCCCAGATAACTGAAAAAATTCAGCGAATCCGGGGGCAGCATATTAAAAAATAAATCTGCCGGCAGGATAATGGGGGGTAATGGCCTAGAAGCCATTGCAAAACCCGTTTTACGTCATCCTGAGCGAAGCGAAGGATCTAGAACTAATTGAAAAGAATAGATTCTTCGCTGCGCTCGGATTGACAAAATTCCTAATCAGGAGTTTTGCCTCAGAACCTGAGGAACATGGCAGGAGCCCTGGAACGGTTAAAAGCAAATGTCCTGACCCGCTGGAGGCGCGGCCTCCTCGGCGGTTTCCTGGCATTCCTGGTTTTTAATACCCTGGTAATCTATGTAACGCCAAAATTTTTTGGGGAACCGCTGGATGTCGCTCTCGCCATGATCGTCTTTCACGTCGACTTTTCGGCTGCGGATGTCATCCGGTTTTTGGTGGGCAGCGCGGTGTTTCCTTTGATTTATGTGGCGGTTTTTCTACCGTTCGTGCCCCTGGTCGGTGCCCTCCGGGGACTGGTTTTTGGGGGACTGCTCTGGTTGTTGGTGGGGATGATGGTAACCCCCGGGGCCGGGGTCGGCTGGTTCTTTGGCGGGATGAAACCCGCGCTGCTAGCCCTCATGACCCATCTGATCTATGGCGTCATTCTCGGCCTGGTGGTTGGCCCGCCGGTTTAGCCCATCCGCGATGCTGGGCTCTTTGGTACTCATAGGCTGGTGGGGGTTCCAACCGGTCACGTCTTAAAAGGAGGGTGGGAACAATATGGACGTAGCCATTCTCTCGCGGATTCAGTTTTTCTTGACCGTCTCCTTCCACTTTCTCTTTCCGCCGTTGACCATCGGGCTCGGCGTGATGCTCATTGTCATGCAAGCCTTCTGGGTATGGACGCGCCAACCTCTCTACCACGATATGGCTCGCTTCTGGACCCGGGTCTTCGGGTTGATCTTCGCCATGGGCGTGGCTTCGGGCATCCCCATGGTGTTCCAGTTTGGAACGAACTGGGCCACCTATTCCCGTTTCGTGGGGGATGTCTTCGGCAGTCCCCTGGCCATCGAGGGCATCTACGCCTTTTTCCTCGAGTCGGGCTTTCTGGCCCTGCTCCTCTTCGGTTGGAACAAGATTGGGCCCCGAACCCACTTCTTTTCAACCTGTATGGTCGCGCTGGGCGCCCACTTCAGCGCCATCTGGATCCTGGTGGCCAACTCCTGGATGCAGACACCCGCCGGCTTCCACCTCGTCAGACAGGTGAAGGTCGCAGCCAGCGGCCAGGTTTTCCCACTGACTGCCAGCCTCGGCAACACCTCGTATACCATCAAGGAGGTGCTCCTACCCGCCAACTACGTGCTCCGACCCGAGGATTTATCCAGCGTGCGTGCCGTGGTTGATAATATCTGGGACGTCATCCTGAACCCGTCCACCCTGGACCGCATAAGCCATACCCTCGCGGCCTGCTGGCTGGCCGGGGCCTTCCTGGTTATTGGCGTGAGCGCTTACTACCTCCTCAGGAACCGGCATGTCGAATCCGCCAGGTCTTCTCTGCGCATGGCCCTGGTCTTCGGCGCCATTTCGTCCATCATTATGTTTATTTCCGCCGACTCCACGGCTCGCGGCGTCGCCTATAACCAGCCCACCAAACTCGCCGCCATGGAAGGTTTGGCCCAGACCCAAAAGGATGCCCCTCTGGGTCTGGGGGGAATAGTGCAATGGCAACGCAATGCCGAGGGCCAAATCACCGGCATTAAAGAAAAGGCCCTGCGGATCCCCGCCCTTCTCAGCATCCTGGTTTCCGGTGATTTTCTTCATCCCCTGAAAGCCAGTGAAACAGTGGTCGAGGGACTGGCCCAGCTTCCCTCCGATGAGTTCCTGCGCGCCCGCTACCCGGGGACCAGCGCCGCGGAGCTGGCCAAAATCCGGCCCCAGTACTGGCCCAACGTGCCGGTGCTCTTCCAGACGTATCATTTGATGATCGCCATCGGCATGGCCCTCCTCGGACTTTCTTTCCTGGGCTGCTTGCTCTGGGCCATCGGCAGGCTCTGGCGCACCCAGTCCACAGCCATCCGGGCCTTTCTCTGGCTGCTGGTGGGCTCGGCCCTGTTGCCCATCATCGCCACTCAGGTGGGTTGGATGACCGCCGAGATGGGCCGGCAGCCCTGGATCGTCTACGGGATCCTCAAGACTAGCGAGGCCATTTCGCCGGTGGTCAAGGGCCCCCAGGTCCTCAGTTCCATCATCCTCTTTTTCTTTATCTATGCTCTCCTTTTGATCCTGTTCCTCTTTTTGCTTTTCAGAATGATAGGCCAGGGCCCCCGCGAAACCGTACCTGACAAGAGTCTTCCCGAAGGTTGGCAGCCCCTTAGCCTCAAGGAGGGCCGACAAACCAGAGGAGGTGAGGTATGAGCCTGGATCTAAACACCATCTGGTTTTTTCTGGTGGGCATCCTGCTCACGGGCTATGCCATCCTCGACGGCTTCGACCTGGGGGTCGGCGGCCTCCATCTCTTGGCCCGGGGAGACCAGGAACGCCGGATTTTTCTGAATGCCATCGGGCCGGTGTGGGACGGCAACGAAGTGTGGTTGATCACTGGCGGCGGGGCACTGTTTGCGGCCTTTCCCAATGTCTATGCCACCGTTTTCTCCGGTTTTTACGAGGCTTTCATCCTGCTCCTCGCTGCGATCATCTTCCGGGCCGTGGCCATCGAGTTCCGCAGCCAGCGACCCGGTAAAGGCTGGCGCGCCACCTGGGACGTGGCCTTCTCCCTCAGCAGCCTGGCCGCAGCCTTGCTCATCGGGGTGGCCCTAGGCAACATCGTCTGGGGCGTACCGCTCAATGAGTACCACGATTTCCAGGGCAACTTTTTGACGTTGCTCCATCCCTATACCCTCTTCGTCGGGCTCATGGCCATCGTTCTGTTCATCATGCACGGCAACCTCTATCTCATCCTGAAAACCGAAGGACCCCTGCAGGAGAAGCTGCGTCGGTGGGCCGGATACACCATTCCCGCGTATCTTATCTGCTTTATTCTGTTACACGTCTTCACCGTGTCCACCTGCCCGCAAATCCAAGCAGCCTTGCACCAGCGTTGGTGGATTCTGCTTCCGCTCCTGGTGCTGTCGCTGCTGTTCACCTTGAATATCTGGCGGGAGACCCGCAAAGAACGGGCCGGTTGGGCCTTCGTGAACTCCTGCCTCTCCATCCTGACCTTGATGCTCCTGGTGGGGGCCGCCATCTACCCCAATTTCGTCTTCTCCACCCCGCAGATGGCTCATAGTCTTAATATTTACAACGGTGCCTCCACCGACAAGACGCTGCGTTTCATGTTTTTCGTGGCCGTCATCGGGGTGCCCCTGGTCCTGGCCTATACGATTTCCATCTACTACGTCTTCCGCGGCAAGGTCAAACTCACGGAGGAGTCATACTGATCAGGGGTTTGGTGGCGACGCTTGGTTGGAGGTTTTTATATTAGTGCCCGGGGACTTGGGGCAGACAGACAAGACAGGGGGACTATACAAGATGCACCTCGGCCACAGTCTCCCTCGGCGTTGCCGATAATCGTTGGGTCACGTCCAACAGGAGAGTGCGGGCCTCGGTCAGGGAAGCGGGGTCCAGACGACGGGCTTGCTGATTTTCCTGAGAGATCAAGAGCTTTATTCCAGGCGAGGAGAATTCCCGGGATGGTTTGGAGGTCCTGCGGGGGCTGGTGGCGGCCTCGTTCTGACCTTTCACCAGGGTCAGATTCACTTCAACTTTCATAGAACCGACATCCTGTTCTGGCTCGTCCCTCTTAAATACCCCCTCCGCAACTTTTTTATCGGCTTTTTGACGGATTTTCTTTAAAATGGCTGCGGAGATTAAGGGACCACCTTGTTCCCCTCCCTTCGTGGACTGCCGGTCATGGAATACTTCCTGGGTTTACTAGTGCTCGCCTATCTTCTGGGCTCCATTCCCACGGGGCTGGTGGTGGCCCGTCTCATGGGGGCCCCCGACCCCCGACAAACCGGCAGCGGCAATATGGGAGCCGCCAACCTTTTCCGCCTGCTGGGCCGCAACGCCGGGGTCTTCACCCTCTTGGGAGATACCCTCAAGGGCGCCCTGCCGGTGTTTCTGGCGGTCTATTGGCTGACTCCTTTGGGAGCCTGGCATGACAGCGCCGTGGCTGCCGTGGGTCTGGCTGCGGTTTTGGGCCATGTTTTCCCGATTTTTGCCAATTTCCGGGGAGGCAAAGCGGTGGCCACCACCTTCGGGGTAGTGGCAGTGATCTGCCCGGTGGCTGCTGTTAATCTTGTGATAGTCTATGGGTTCACCCTTTACTACGTGCGCATCTTCTCGGTGGGAGCCCTGGTTTGTGCCTGGCTCCTGCCCCTGGCGGTGGGCCTTTTTTGCGATTCCAAGGCCTATCTCTTCCTGGCCGGCATTCTCTCCGGCCTGGTGCTGGTGCGCCACCGGGAAAACCTCTTACGCCTGTCCCGAGGAGAAGAGCCGCGTCTCTGATGGAGCCAGGCCTGAAAAAATCTACCGCCAAGCGGCACGCGCCGCTTGAGGAAGGCGTTTCTAGAATCAACGCTGAAAACGGAGGCTGGTATGCTGGTCAAAGACTGGATGAGCAAAAATCCCATCACCATTAACGACGATACCTCCATGATGAAGGCCATCCACCTGATGAAGCAAAACCGCTTCCGACGACTGCCGGTGCTGCAGGAAGGTCGGTTGGTCGGCATCGTTTCTGATCGGGACCTCAAAGAGGCCTCCCCTTCCAAAGCCACCACTCTGGATGTGCATGAACTGTATTATCTGTTATCCGAGTTGCAGGTAAAGGATATCATGACCCGGGACCCCATCCCGGTTGCCCCGGATGACACCGTGGAGCATGCCGCCCAGCTTATGCTGGAAAATACCATTTCCGGATTGCCCGTGGTCGATGAAAAGGGAGCGGTGGTGGGCATCCTCACCCAATCTGACGTCTTCCGGAGCTTCATGCACATCACCGGTATTCTTCAGGGGGGCGTGCAATTTGCCCTGCGCGTGGAGGACCGCCCGGGTCTGATCAAAGAGGTGGTGGACCTGCTCCGGAATAAGGGTGCCCGCTTCGTGAGCCTGCTCACTTCCTACACCTCGGCCCAGGAAGGCTATCGGGATATTTACCTCCGGGTTAAAGACCTGTCGCCGGAGGCCATCAAGGCCGCAGAAAAAGAGCTGGCTATCCCCCACGAGGTGCTATACGTCATACAAGAGGGCGATTAACTGCCGATACAGGTTGGCTGGTTGAAGGTGAATGCGGGAGTGGCGGGAAAAGGTTGTTGCAGGGGAGAAAGCTAATCGCCCTCCCCCAATCCTTCCTTCCCCATGTGCACCGCCAGTTGCTGGCCGAACGCGGAGCAGGATATTTCCTGGGTACCCGGGAGCAGGCGGGCTAGGTCATAGGTGGCCACACCTGCGGCCAGGACCCGGGGCAGGGCCCGGTGGATGAGCTCAGCGGCCTCGCCCCACCCGATAAACTCCAAGAGCATGGCCCCGGAGAGGATGAGGGAACTGGGGTTGACCCGGTCCAGGCCGGCGTACTTGGGAGCGCTACCGTGGGTGGCTTCAAACATGGCGCAGGTGTCCCCGATATTGGCTCCAGGGGCCATGCCTAGTCCCCCCACCTGGGCTGCCAGCGCGTCCGAAATATAATCGCCGTTGAGGTTCGGGGTAGCGATAACCTGATACTCGGCCGGCCGTAAGAGCACCTGCTGGAAAAGATTGTCGGCCAGGCGGTCCTTAATCACCACCCGGCCGGGAGGAGTCTGCCAGTTGTAGCGGCTCTCCAGTTCAGCTTCGGAGAGCGTTTTCCCCTCGAATTCTTCCAAGGCTACCTCATAGCCCCAGTTTTGGAACGCCCCCTCCGTGTACTTCATGATATTACCCTTGTGCATCAGGGTGACGCTGCCATACCCCCGCTCCAGGGCGTATTTTATGGCCATGCGGACCAGGCGCTTGCTGCACCGGGCCGTCATGGGCTTGATGCCGATGGCCGCCGTGGGTTCCAGACGACAGTCCAGTTCCTGGTTTAAAAACTCGATGAGATGGCGGGCTTCCGGACTCATGGCCTGCCACTCCAACCCGGCGTACACATCCTCGGTGTTTTCCCGGAAGACCACCATGTTAATCTTTTCCGGCTCTTTCAGGGGACTGGGCACCCCGGCGTAATAGCGCACCGGGCGGATGCAGGCATAGAGGTCCAGCACCTGGCGCAGAGTGACGTTTAGCGACCGGAAGCCCCCGCCGATGGGGGTGGTGAGGGGTCCTTTCAAGGCCACCCGATATTTCCGCAGGGCTTCCAGGCTCTCTTCCGGCAGATAATGGCCTGTCTGCTTGAAGGCCTTGTCGCCGGCCAGGATTTCCCGCCAAATGATTCCCCTGGAGCCGCCGTAGGCCTTGGCCACCGCCGCGTCCAGCACGGGTTGAGTGGCCCGCCAGATGTCCGGCCCGGTGCCATCCCCTTCAATAAACAACACCACGGGGTTATCGGGGACTTCTAATTCTCCGGTGGGTTTCATGGAAATTTTTTCACCCTGCGCGCCCATGATCGACCCTCATCCTCCTAGATTTGCCGGCATCAAACCTTTTTAAACTAATGCCCACCCGAACAACTGTTAAATGTAATCAACTTTTTCCCGGAATCCAAGCATATTTATGCTGGAAGGCAGCCGTTTAAGCGCCGTGGGGAGAAGAACATTCTTGTTGGAGGGACAGCCGCCCTCGGCTGTCATGGGCAGGCGGAGGCGCCTGCCCCTATACTTTGAACCTTGAACTTTGAACCTTGAACTTTTCTAATCGTAAGAAAAGGTGGAGGACACGAAAAACCACAGAGAAAAGCCGATAAGCCCTAAGGCAGCCAACCCCAGAACCAACGCCAGCGGGTAGGCCAGATATTTCCTCCGGGGCCGCGAAGTGAACCGTCGCCAGAGCTTTCTTAAGCTGTCCCGAAACTCTTCGGTCAAGAGCAGCAGGAGTAACAAAAACCCGAGGGCAGAGAAGGCTAGGTTCAGCATGGGGAGTGTTTCTATGAAACCTAAATTTACCGAAACCCGAAAACCGAAAACTCTTAAAAATCAGGGCCAATTGCCCGCCAGTTGGCCGCAGGCCGCAGCGATGTCCTGGCCCCGGGACTCCCGGATGAACACCGGGTAGTGGGCCTGGCGGATGATTTCCTGGAACTCCAGCACCCGGGCGGGATCGGGCGCGGCAAAGGGCAAATCCGGGTGGGGGTTGAAGGGAATGAGGTTGACCTTGGCCCTGAGACCCGCAAGGAGCCGGGTCAGCTCCCGGGCCATGGCGGGGTCGTCATTAACCCCGGCCAGTAACACGTAGGCAAAGGTAATGCGCCGGTGGCGGGCCAGCGGGAAAGCCCCGCAGGCCTCCAGGACGGCCTTGAGGGGATGGCACCGGTTGATGGGCATGAGGCTGTTGCGGGTGGCGTCGTCCACCGCGTTCAGGGACACGGTGAGGTTGACCCGGACTCTTTCTCCCAGGCGGGGAATGAGGGGAGCCAGGCCCACGGTGGACACCGTGACCCGCCGAGTGGAAAAATTAAGCCCCCAGGGGGCCTGGATCATACGGACGGCCCGGACCAGAGCCTCGAAATTGGCCAGGGGCTCGCCCATGCCCATAAACACCAGGTTGGTGAGGGGCTTCTCCGCCGGGACGTGCGGCCGCGCTTGGAGCACCTGGTTGACCATTTCGGCAGGCCTCAGATTCCTGGTCAGTCCCTGGCGCGCGGTGAGGCAGAAACGGCAGCCCAAGGCGCAGCCCACCTGACTGGAGAGGCACAGGGTGCTGTGGTCTTCCTCCGGAATGAGGACGGACTCGATACAGGCGCCGTCCTCCAGGAGCCAGCGGAACTTTTGGGTGCCATCCCGGGACACCTGCCGGGCCGTCAAAGTCAGATCACTCAAACGGGCCCGAAACTTGAGTTCCTCCCGAAAGGTTCGGCTGACATCAGTCATGTCCCCGAAGTCCAGGACCCCTTTATAAACCCACTTGAGGAGCTGGCGGGCCCGGAAGCGGGGCTGATGCCAGGAAGCAACCAGATCTTCCAGCTCCGCCAGTGTGAGGTCCTTCAGGTCAACAATGGCATTCATGGGGGAAAAGAGGATAGCCTTGAGGTTTAGGGAAAGAAAGACGGACTACCGGGCCGGCGGCGAAAGGCGCCTGTGTTAAGGCGCGGCACAATTCGGGCCGGCCTCTCCCGGCACCGGGAGTGGTGTAGATATCTTATTCTGAGAGATGTGTTTTTTCAGAAGTCTTCCCAACCCAGTCTATGCCCCGCGGGCCCTTTCCAGGTCCTCCATGCGGGATTTACAGGCGATACACATGGTGGTTACCGGCCGGGCCAACAGGCGCTTTTCGGCAATTTCGCAACCGCAAATTTCGCACGTACCGTAGGTGCCGGCGTCGATGCGGTCCAGGGCATCTCTGATTTTGAGGATGAGTTTGCGCTCCCGGTCCCGGATCCGCAGGATGTAACTGCGGTCGGTTTCCAGAGTGGCCCGGTCAGTGGGGTCCGGAAAGGGAGAGGCCCCGGACCCGGTCATGACATTCCGGGTCTTGTCGGCCTCCCCCAGGAGCTCGTTGATGCGCTCCTGCAGAAGGTTGCGGAAGAATTCGAGACGTTCAGTGTTCATGGCCGGCTCTCTTGAGCGAAGTCCAAAGACGGCGGGCGATGAAAATCACCGCTGGCGCCGCCGCTTTTTTGCACCAGGACCAGGTCCTGAATGACCATCCCCCGGTCCACGGCTTTGCACATATCGTAGATGGTCAGGGCTGCCACACCGGCAGCCACCAGTGCTTCCATTTCCACGCCGGTGCGGGCCTGGGTGCGCACTTCGGCCCGTATGGCTACCGCCTGCGCTTCGGGTTCAGGAGTAAACTCGATGTCCACCCCGGTAAGGGGTAAGGGGTGGCACAACGGTATGATCTGGGCCGTGTTCTTGGCCGCCATGATGCCGGCCAGACGCGCCGCAGCCCAAACATCGCCTTTGGGAAGATCGGCAGCCAGGAGGCGTGGAAAAATCTTGGAGCCCACCACAATACGGCAGGTAGCCACGGCCTGGCGCAAGGTCTCGGGTTTGTTCCCCACCTCCACCATACGCAGCCTTCCGCCCTTGTCCAGATGGGTAAATTCACTCATGGGCCGCTCGATTTATCTCGGTTTTCTCCAATCGGGCCAGTTCTTCCAAAATATTCCGCTGGGCCAGGTTCAGGCACTCGGGCGTGGTGACCACCACCTCAACAATTTGGTCCCCCGTCGGCTGCTGGGAATTGCCTGGCGCGCCCACCGCGGGAAAGCGGAAAACGCGGCCGTTCTGGGTGCCCGGGGGGAGATTGAGCCTGGCGTACCCCTGCAAAGTAGGCACCTTAACCTCGCCGCCCAGGGCCGCCTGGACAAAAGAAACTTTAAACTGGCAATGCAGGTCCCGTCCCTTCCGGGTGAAAAACTCGTGGGGCTCCACCGAAATGACCACCTCCAGGTTACCCGGGGGTCCATCCTGCTGGCTCTCCCCACCTTCGCCGACAAAACGCAGGCGAGCCCCGTCCTCGGTGCCGGGCGGAATATCGAGGCTGTAATGTTTGAACTGCTGATAGTGCCCCGTGCCGTCACAAGCCAGACAAAATTGGTCCTGAATAAACCCCTTCCCCCGGCAGCGTCGGCAAACCGGACCCCCGCGGAACTGGCCCGGACCCTTGATGGGACAGCCCTTACCCCCGCAGTCCGAACAGGTTTGCAGATGCGCCAGCGGTATCCTGCCGCTGCCAAGACAGTGGGTACAGGATGCCAGCCTCGGCACCATAATCGTGGTGCTCATGCCCAGGATGGCATCCACAAAGGGAATACTGAGATCATAGCGGAAATCGGGACCCATCGCCCGAGTTAACGATTCGTCATGGGGCTTGATCCCCAAAACCTCTTCAAAAAACCCTTGCTTGTCCGAGCAGCGGCTGCGGTAGTAAGGCTTCTCGCTCTGGGGGGTTCGGTCCCGATGAGCCCGCACCGTTTCATAAGCTTCCACGACCCGTCGGAAGCGGGCCGCGGCCTTAGGATTGTCGGGGTTGCGGTCAGGATGGTACTTCTGAACCAGGATCCGGAAGCGGCGGCGGACCTCCTCCCACCCCGCCTTCGTGGTCACCCCGAGTATGCGATAAGATTCCCGTGTGGTCATTGACTTGATATCAAACTATCTCTTTTAGAAGAGCCGGCCAGCTCTTCAACCCGTTCCGTGTCTCCCGCCTGTTCGAAGGCACGCCGGGCAAAATGGATTTTGCCAAGCTTCAGGGCTTGCTCCGCCACCTGGCGCCAGACCTCCGGGGAATGCGCCCCCAGCCGGGCCATGAGAAAGGCATCGCCGGTTTCCAGGGCCAGGGCCTTTAGTTTATCCAAACCGGGCTCATAGTTTCCCAGCTTGAAAAACTCCAGGGCGTCTTCCCAGTAATCCAGGGCCAGAAACTTCTCCCCATACTCCCGGCAGAGTTCCGGACTTAATTCTTTCTCGTTCAAAAGATGCCTTTTCTTTAAGCAATCCGGCACCCCCTGGGGCAGTACCTTGGCAGATTGTCTAAACATAGGCCAACACAGTTCCTCAACAGATATTTATAAATCATCTGATCAGGACTGTAAACTCGAAAATAGTCTGGGCCGTTGATGGCCCGGGCTCATGAAGTTTGGAAGACCAGGCACTTCATGCAAAGCCCGACACTCGGTTCCTCAGGAGGTCGCCCACCTGGATGTACGCCCACTACTAAAATATAATGCCAAAATTCCCGGAAACCACCCTGGCTCTGGACCTCGGGGTGATCCTCCTCTTAGGTCCTGAAAGCCTTGAGTCTAATCAGATTATGATTTTGTTCCCTGATTGTTAGCAAAGATTGAGGAAAAGAAAAGAATTGACTTTACTTCTCAGCGTCTAGTGGTTAACATAAATACAATCAAATTTCTATAATAGTTTAAAAGGGTTATATTTATGGTGGTTGCTTGTCCGGAGTGTGGCACCAGGTTTTCCCTGGATGACAGCCGCATTTCCGGCAACACCGCCAAGGTGCGATGCTCCCGATGCCGTCACGTTTTCCGGATAAACCGGGGAGGACAGGTATTAGCTCCGCCGAAGGAGCCCCCGGCAGCTCCCCTGGAAGAGGAATCTCCCGGGCAGGAAGTTGCCGAGGAGACGTCGTTTCCCCAGGCAACGGCGACTGTCGAGCCCCCGCCCGCTCCGGCAGAGGTGGAAGTCCCACCGGCGGCGGCCATCCCGGAGGAGATGCGGGCTCCTCCTGAGAAGAATTCGCGACTCTGGCTCTGGCTCCCTGTCCTTTCCCTGGTGGTGGTGATTATCGGCGTATTGGGCTGGTGGGCTTGGCAGAGTTCATCTGGAAAATCGTCGTCGGACGCGGTGCAAAGCCTAGACAAGCCGGCCCTGGCGGCGCCTGCTGCCAAAGCCGGCTCCTCGGCTCCCGCCCCCTTGGTGGTAATACCACCCTCACTCCCGGTGCCGTCTCCGGAGTTGATAAACTTGCCCGTGGATTGGGCCCAGGCCCGCTACGAGGGTTTGGTTAACCCCAAGGGAGGTCAGGTTTTGGTGATTCGCGGGGAAGTTATCAATACGGGGAAGAAGCTCCGGGGTCCCATCCGGCTCAAGGCCATTCTGACGGACGCCCAGCATCGGCCGCTGAGGGAAAAAGTCGTGTATGCCGGCACTACCCTCACCGACGAAGAGTTGAAGACCCTGGACCCAGATAAGATCAAAAGCTGGCTGGTCCAGCCCGGAGGCCGCTCTCAGGACCAGGAGCTCAAGCCCGGGGAAAAGCAGCCCTTCACCGTGGTTTTCTTTGGGGTGCCCGGCAGCTTGGCCGAAAGCCGATCCGGCTTTCAACTAGTGGTAGTGGAGGGGCCGGTGGCAGAGGGCGTGTCTGCCCGAAATTAAGGTGAGGCCGGCCTGAAGGCCCCAGGCATTCTGGAGCATGGTTATCTCCTTCATCGCCAAGGCGCAAAAAAACATTTTTTTCAGGCCCGCGCCTGCCGGTTGAAGGTACCGGCAGCAGGCGGACCACATCTTCTTATGATGAAACGCTTACAGGACTTTTGGGAAAGGCTGCGAGGTGACAAGGGACGGCTCAGAGCAACCGTCCGGGTGGACTTTTATCCCAACCGCACGGCCTACCCCTCCCTGGTCTGGCACAACAGTGTCGATCAGGAACGGGACTCCGTCTACCTGGCCGTTTGCTTGTATGCCCGGATTCTCTTTGAGTTGGCTGAAATGAATGAAACCCGAGTGGCTAAGGAGCTCATGGCCTTCCTCGCTCAGGTGACGAACCTGGTGCTTACCGAAGAAGGAGCGCCCAATCGGCCCCGCCTGCCCCTGGGAGAGTTAATCTTACCGACAGACCCGCCCTCGGAAACGCCCAGCCGGAGTTACGCGGCTGACTTTTTCCAATATCAAGACGGACAATTCCGGGTTAACTTCCAAGGCAGCTTGGGTAAGGAGGGTGTCTACCTGCCCACCACTTACGTGGTCTTCCTGCAAGACTGCATCAACCGGCTGTCGGACCAGAACCTGCAGCACCTGGCCCAAAGTCTGAGGCGGCTGCACGAATATTACAAGTTGCGCCAGGACTTTTGGGACAGCGCCTCGGTCAGCGCGGGACCGGCCTTTGCCTTGAGCCCGGGGGAGCCGAGCCCGGAAGCGAAGGAAGCGGAGGAAGTGAAGGAGGAAACCAACTAGTACCAAAGACGCGCTTAAAGGATTGCCACAGAAAAGGGGCGACCTCAGGGTCGCCCCTTTTGATTCGGTGTCTCCTGTACTTCTAAACCTGGCGGGAACTCTTCTCTTTATACCACTTTCGCTTTCAGTTGATCTTATTTCTTTTTACAGAAAACAGCATCAAGCCGGGATGCGCTGGAGAAGACTGGTCTTGAGGCGGTCGAACTCCTCGGAAGTGATGACGCCCTCGTCCCGCAAACGTATGAATTCGGCCAACTCCTCCCGAATGCGCTCGGGGGGCAGGGGCGGGAGAACTTCGATGGCTTCCGCATCCAGGATCGGCCCTTCCAAAGCCAGGGGCGCGGGCCGCCCCTGAGGTAAGGCCTCGGGGAGAACGCCGCCCCGGCCGTGATAGCGGACTGAGAAGAGGCCCTTCATCACGGAGACTTCCATGTCCGCGCCGCTCTTGGCCGCTTCCCGCATAAGGTCCTGGACCTCATTGCTTTGGGCCGCCAGCCGCTGCTTGAACCGGTTCCAGCCTTTGACAAGGCGCCAGACGGCAACGGCCATCAGGACCCCAAAACCGGCCAGAATGTAGGCGTTGAAACCCAGGATGCCGGTGAGCCAGACCAGGCCCACGATGAGGACAAAAGGAATGGCGATGAGGAAAATCAGCAAGCTGTAAAAGCTGGCAATATTTCCCCAGGAGGCGTCGGTGGGGTCAGGTTCTTCTTTGGTTTTGACCCGGCTAAAGAATCTTCCCATGATTCCCGTTTGGCCTTCGGTTGGCGGTTAACAGAATAGAGCCCGCCGCCAAATCCCCCAAGGCCGTTTTCCCTGTATATAGAGGTTTAACTGATAAATTTTTTCGTATTTTTTAAGTATATCCTGAAATCCCGAAAACCGAAACCCGCTCTCTATCTTCCCGGCGCGGTGAAAAAAGTCCGGTAGGCCTTGAGGACCATGTATAAATCGGCTTTGGAGGCCACCTCGAAGGGCGAGTGCATAGACAGCACCGGGGGCCCGGAGTCAATGATCTCCATGCCGTGCACCGCCAGGTATTTGGCGATGGTGCCGCCCCCGCCCTCGTCCACCTTGCCGAGATGGGCGGCCTGCCAGATGACCCCGGCTTCGTTAAAGATTTTACGCAGCCAGACGATATACTCCGCATGGGCGTCGTTGGCGCTGTACTTGCCGCCGTGGCCGGTGAATTTGGTGAGAGACACCCCGTAGCCCATACGGGCGGCGTTCCTTTTTTCGTGGACTTCAGGCCAATCGGGGTCAATGGCCCCGGTGACGTCTCCGGAAATGGCCAGGGAGTTCATGAGCACCCGGCGGCGGCCCTGGGGGTTCTGGCCTTCCCGCTCTAGAAAGAGCTCCACCATATCTTCCAGCAGGACACTTTTAGCCGAGGTGTTGCCGTCGCTGCCCACTTCCTCCTTGTCGTAGAACAGCGCCACACAGGCGTACTCCGGATCTTTGACTGCAAAGATGGCCTCCAGTGCGGGATAGGCGCAGGAGCGGTCATCATGGCCATAGGCGGCCACCAGCGACCGGTCCCAGCCCAGGTCGCGGGCCGGACCCGCGGGAACTATTTCGAGTTCCGCGGACACCAGGTCCTCCTCGGTGAGGCCGTAGGTGTCCTGGAAATATTTCAACATGGAGAGTTTGAACCGTTCTTTGGTGTCTTTGTCACCGATGGGTAAAGAGCCCACCAGCACGTTGAGCTTTTCTCCTTCGAAGGCTTCGGTGACCTTTTTATCCATCTGCACCTTGCGGGCCAAATGGGGCAACAGGTCCAGGACCGTGAACACGGGATCTCCCGGGTCCTCCCCCACCCGGAATTCCACAGTGGAACCGTCGGTTTTGAGGACCACCCCGTGCAATGCCAGGGGCCGGGCCAGCCACTGGTATTTCTTGATGCCCCCGTAATAGTGGGTTTTGAAGAATACCAGGTCAGTGTCTTCGTACAGGGGATGATGCTTCAGATCCAGACGGGGAGAGTCTATATGCGCGCCGATGATCCGCAGCCCTTCGGTGAGGGGCCGGCGGCCCGGGACCCCCAAGGCGATGGTCTTGCCCTTGTAGTTATAGATCCAGGGAGTGCCCGGCGGCGACCCGGCCAGGGGCGCAAAGCCCCGCTCCCGGGCCTGGCGTTCGATCTCTTTCACCGCTTCCCGCTCGGTTTTGGCGGTGTCCAGAAAGTTTTTATAGCGCTCGCCATAGTCCATGATGGCTTGGCGTTCAGCCTCGTCCACGTGGTCCCACACCAGCCGGGGACACACTGTCAGGCGTTCACGCAAAAGGTCCAGTTCATTTTTCTCAGGTGTTTTTGCCACGCTTTTCCTCCAAAAATATTAGTCCATATGGCGGAGTGTGTTATTCCAGCTTATCTTTAAGAAAAATAACACTGTTTTTTCCCGGAGACAATGGTGGAAGGACAATTTGGTTTACCACTCCACCCTTTACCTTGACTTGCCCTAAGATACTTACTAAATTAAAAAATGCTGTAATTTTGCGAGAGTGGCGGAATTTGGCAGACGCACTGGACTTAGGATCCAGCGGAATAACCGTGGGGGTTCGAGTCCCCCCTCTCGCACCCTGTAAATATCGGCTTTTCATAATTTTAGAAAGGAATCGGTTACATAAAATCGGCAATGACGGAACTTAACACCAACGTTCAAGTGGAGAATCTCAGCGACATCAAGCGCAAACTGCAGATTGTGGTGCCGTCCAGTGAAGTTACGGCGGAATTTAACCGGGCCTACAAGGACCTGGGTAAGCGGGCTAAAGTCAAAGGCTTTCGTCCGGGCAAGATTCCCCGGTCGGTTCTGGAGATGTACTACAAAAAGCAAGTTCAAGAAGAGGTTTCGGAAACCTTAGTGCGACGCTCCCTGGGGGAGGCTCTGCGGGATACGTCCCTGGAGGCTGTGGGCTTTAACTGGCCCGAGCCGCTACCCCCGGTGATTTCCGGTGAGGATTTCCGCTACCAGGTGGAAGTGGAAGTTCCCCCCGAATTTACGGCCGAGAATTACCAGGGCCTGACCCTGGAGGACCCGGGCGCGGAGGTCACCGAGGAGCAGGTGGAGGCCCGCCTCGACGAAATCCGCCAGAGCAACGCCATGCTCTCCCCCCTCAAGGAGCCCAGAGGCGCTCAGGAAGGGGATTTCGTGGTATTGGATTACCAGGGTTACTTTGCCGGGGAGGCTCTCACCGAGGGCCGGGCGGATAACATCTACCTGGAACTGGGGGTCGGCAAGTTCAACCTGGACTTTGAACGGCAGCTTATCGGCTTAAAGCCGGAGACGGAAACCCGCTTCGCGGTGGACCTACCCGCTGACTTCTTCAACCCGCTGCTGGCCGGCAAGGTGATCGAATTCCAGGTGAAGGTGCACGAAATCAAAGAAAAGGCCGTCCCCGATTTGGATGACGCCTTTGCCCAGAGTCTGGGGGGCAACTTTCAGACTGTGGCCGACTTGCGTCAGGCCGTGCGAGAGGATATTATTAAGAACAGGGAGAGGGAACGCCAAGGGAGGTTGGAGGAGCAAGCGCTGGACCAGCTCATTGCTGCTCAAGCTTTTGAAGTGCCGCCCTCCCTTATCCGCCAGGAACAGGAAAGTCTTTTTCGGGAGCAGATTCAGTTTATGCAAAGCCACGGCTTGCAGCCTGAGAGCCTGGACCTGGAGAAGATGCTGGGAGGGTTGAAACCCAAAGCGGAGCGGCGAGTCCGGGCGCGGCTCATATTCGACAAGATTGCCGCCCAGGAAAACGTGATCCTGAGTCAAGAAGAGTTTGAGGATGGACTGGCCAAGATCGCGGAACGAAGCGGCCGCACCACTCCAGAAGTACGCAAATTTTACGAGGAAAATAACCTGATGGAGGGCCTGAACAGGCAACTGCGGGATGAAAAGGTGATGCAGCTTATCTTGGATGCCGCCACCTTGACCCCCTGGACCGGCTCCCTGAATCAGGAGACCACATAATATGTTGATTCCCATTGTCGTAGAGCAGAGCAGCCGGGGCGAACGGGCCTATGACATCTATTCCCGTCTGCTGAAGGACCGGATCATTTTCCTGGGCACCGGCGTCACCGATGAGATCGCCAATCTGGTTATCGCCCAGATGCTTTTCCTGGAAGCGGAGGATTCGGAAAAGGAAATTCACTTTTACATCAACTCTCCCGGCGGGATGGTGAGCGCCGGCCTGGCGATCTATGACACCATGCAGTATATCAGGAGCCCGGTGGCCACCTACTGCATGGGCCAGGCCGCCAGCATGGGAGCCTTGCTGTTGGCCGCGGGGGAAAAGGGCAAACGCTATGCCCTGCCACATTCCCGCATCCTCATTCACCAAGTGATGGGGAGCTTCACCGGGCAGGCCAGCGACGTGGACATCCAGGCCAAGGAAATCCTGCGCCTGAGGGAAGAGCTGAACGAGATACTGGCCCAGCATACCGGCCAGCCTATGGAACGGATCAAGGTGGACACCGACAGGGATTATTTCATGTCGGGCAACGAAGCCAAAGAGTACGGTCTGGTAGACCAGGTCATTGTCCACCGGGCTATGTCTCAAGCGGTTTAAACCCACCGGGTTATGGAACTCGGGCCCGGTACCGATATAACTAATCGAAAATCGTTTAGATAAAACCAAACCCCCGTGGTAATACTTTGAGGGTTTGGGGAGGCTAATCTATATGAGTAAGCGCGGTGCTGACAAGGGTACCGATCTGTTGTGTTCGTTTTGCGGTAAAAGCCAAAGCGAGGTCAAAAAGCTCATCGCCGGCCCAGGGGTGTATATCTGTGATGAGTGCATCGAACTGTGCAATGACATCATTGCCGAAGAATACGAGAAAGAAGAGGCCAAACAAACCCGGCTGTCCATACCGGAGCCCTCTGCCATAAAAAAGCAAATTGACGAATACGTCATTGGCCAGGAACGGGCCAAAATGATCCTGTCCGTGGCGGTATACAACCATTACAAGCGCATCAGCAGCCGGGTGGACCTGGACGGGGTGGAGCTGCAAAAGAGCAATATTTTGCTGGTCGGCCCCACCGGTTCAGGGAAGACCCTGCTGGCTCAGACCCTGGCCCGCATCCTGAATGTGCCCTTTACCATTGCCGACGCCACCACTCTGACCGAAGCGGGGTACGTGGGCGAGGACGTGGAAAATATCATCCTCAACCTTCTCCAGGTGGCGGATTATGATGTGGATAAGGCCTGCCGGGGCATTGTCTACATTGACGAAGTGGATAAAATCGCCCGGAAGAGCGACAGTCCCTCCATCACCCGGGATGTCTCCGGCGAAGGGGTGCAGCAGGCGCTGCTAAAAATCATCGAAGGCACCATGGCCTCGGTCCCCCCCAAGGGTGGCCGCAAACACCCCCAGCAGGAATTCATTAAGGTGGATACCACCAATATCCTGTTTATCTGCGGGGGTGCGTTCAACGGGCTGGATGACATCATCGGGACCCGCATCGGCAAGAAATCCATGGGCTTTACCGCGGATATCAAGCGCAGGAAAGAGCTACCTCTGGGAGAGATTCTGGCCCAGGTGCAGCCCCAAGATCTCCTGAAGTTCGGGCTTATTCCTGAATTCGTTGGGCGTCTCCCGGTCATAGCCACCCTGGACGAGTTGGATGAAGGGGCACTGGTCAAAATTCTCACCGAGCCCAAGAATGCTCTGATCAAGCAATTCCAGAAACTCATGGAGATGGACCGGGTAACTTTAAATTTCTCCGAGGATGCTCTGTTGGCCGTGGCCCAGGAGGCCTTGAAGCGCAAGTCCGGAGCCCGGGGGCTCAGGGCCATCCTGGAGGGCGCCATGCTGGAACTCATGTATGAGATCCCCTCCTTGAAGAATGTGCAGGAATGTCTTATCAATGGGGATTTTATCCTGAAGCATGCCGCGCCTATCTTTACTTACGGGGTTACTGAGGAAGCTGCCTGGGAGAAGCCCGGTAAGGTGGTGGAAAAATGATTTTTCGGTTGAACCGCACCAAAGGTGAAGAAGAAGCGGAACGGAGGCATCACATGGTGCCGCTTTTGCCCTTGCGGGATATTGTGGTCTTTCCCACTATGGTGGTTCCTCTTTTTATCGGCCGGGAAAAATCTATTGCCGCGTTGGAACACGCCATGGGACAGGAAAAATACATCCTGCTGTGCACCCAAAAGGATGCCCGCCGGGATGAACCCAAGGAGGCGGAAATCCACCGGGTGGGGACCCTGGCCACCATCCTCCAGATGCTGAGGTTGCCGGATGGCACCGTCAAGGTTCTGGTGGAAGGAAAGTTTCGAGCCAAGATCCTCCAGTACCTGGCCAATCCTTACTTTTTCCAGGTGGAGGTGGAGGAACTCCTGGAGTTTTGGGAGCCCTCCCCCGAACTCGAAGCCTTGCGGCGTTCCGTGATCGGGTCTTTTGAGACGTACACCAAGCTCAACAAAAAGGTGTCCCAGGAGGCCTTCCAAACGGTGGTTACCATCGATGAGCCCTCCCGTCTGGCCGACACCATCGCCGGTCACCTGGCCGTCAAAAGCGAAGACAAGCAGATGTTGCTGGAGACCCTGGAACCGGTGAAGCGCCTGGAGACGGTGCTTGCCCTGATTAATCAGGAAAACGAAGTCCTCTCCATCGAAAACCGCATCAAGAACCGGGTCAAAAAGCAGATGGAAAAGACCCAGCGGGAATACTATCTCAATGAGCAGATGCGGGCCATCCAGAAGGAGATGGGCGACAAAGAGGACCTCAAGGGAGAAATCCAGGACCTGGAGCGGCGCCTCCGGAAAAAACGCATGAGCACCGAGGCCGCCAACAAGGTGAAGCACGAGATCAAAAAGCTCAAGCTTATGAGCCCCATGAGCGCCGAGGCCACGGTTTCCCGGAATTACATCGACTGGCTGTTGTCACTCCCTTGGCATGATAAAACCAAGGACAACCATAACATCAGCGATGCGGAACGCATTCTAGAAGAAGACCACTACGGCCTGGAAAAGCCCAAGGAGCGTATCCTGGAGTATTTGGCCGTCCAGAGTCTGGTGAAAAAGATGAAGGGTCCGATCCTCTGCTTGGTGGGCCCACCGGGAGTGGGGAAGACCTCTCTGGCCAAATCCGTGGCCCGGGCCCTGGGGCGCAACTTCGTACGCCTGTCCCTGGGCGGCGTCCGCGATGAAGCTGAGATTCGGGGTCACCGGCGCACTTATATCGGAGCCCTGCCGGGCAAAATCCTCCAGTCTCTCAGAAAGGCCAAGACCAACAACCCGGTCTTTTGCCTGGACGAAGTGGACAAAATGAGCACGGACTTCAGAGGCGATCCCTCGGCGGCCTTGTTAGAAGTGCTGGACCCGGAGCAGAATTTCGCGTTTAACGACCACTATCTGGACTGTGATTACGATCTTTCCGAGGTCATGTTTATCACCACGGCCAACAACCTGTATTCCATACCCCTGCCCTTGCAGGACCGCATGGAGATTATTCGGCTGCCGGGCTACACCGAGGTGGAAAAGCTGCAGATCGCCGAGCAGTTTCTCATCCCCAAGCAGGCCCAGGCCAACGGCTTGACCACGGACAACATCCAGTTTTCGGAAAACGCTGTTCTCACCATTATTCGCCTCTACACCCGGGAGGCGGGGGTCAGGAATTTGGAAAGGGAACTCGCTTCGGTCTGCCGTAAGGTGGCCCGGGAAGTGGCGGAAAAAGGCAAAGACCACAAGGTCAATGTCAACAGTCAGTCCATCGCCAAGTACCTGGGAGTGCCCAAGTTTCGCTATGGCCGCACCGAAGAAAAGGACGAGGTGGGTCTCACCAACGGTCTGGCCTGGACCGAGTTCGGAGGTGAACTGCTCCAGACGGAAGTGGTGGTGGTTCCCGGCAAAGGCAAGCTGCTCATTACCGGCAAGCTCGGTGAAGTGATGCAGGAGTCGGCCCAGGCGGCCCTGTCCTATGTGCGTTCCAAGGCTGACTCTTTAGGGTTGCCGGAGGAATTTTACCGCAAAGTGGACATTCACGTGCATGTGCCCGAGGGGGCCATTCCCAAAGACGGGCCCTCCGCCGGCATCACCATCGGCACCAGTATCATCTCAGCCCTGGTCAAGATCCCGGTGAAGCGGGATGTGGCCATGACCGGAGAAATCACCCTGCGGGGGCGGGTGCTCCCCATCGGCGGTCTGAAGGAAAAGATCATCGCGGCTCACCGGCACCAAATCAAGATGGTCATCATCCCCCGAGAAAACGAAAAGGACATCAAGGAGATTCCGGCCCGTATTCTCAAGGTGGTGGAGCTGGTGCCCGTGGATCACATGGATGAGGTCTTGAGGCTGGCGCTGGTGGTGGATGATCCGGATAACCTCTTCCAGGAGGCCACACCGCCCGTGGTCACCACCGAACCGGCCTATGTGCCGGAAGGCGAGAGACCGCCGACGCTGCAAGCGCATTAGCAACTAGTTCAAGGTACAAGGTTCGACGTTCAGAGTTGACGGATCATGGCCGGCAAACTTTTATGGTCGCCATGGATTCGAACCAGGTAAATGTGAGTCTGGATTATTGACGTAAGACATCATCGAGCCTTGAACTTTGAACCTTGAACCTTGAACTTACATTCGGGGGCGTAGTTCAGCTTGGTTAGAACGCCGGCCTGTCACGCCGGAGGTCGCGAGTTCAAGTCTCGTCGTCCCCGCCACTAAAGGTTTAACCCCAAAAAGGGGCAGGTCGTTGGACTTGCTCCCTTTTTTCTGCCTGCCCTCCCCTTTTTATTGCCGGGCGCGTTAGCGAGAAAAAAGCTTTGAGCTTTGAAACCTCCCGTATTTTTGTTCTTTCCGACGCCGTCCCAGGCACCAGATCCCGAGGAATCCGGTACTCAACAGCCACACCGTCCCGGGAATGGGCACCGCGGAAGGTTCGTACGGGTACTCCAAAATAAAAGAATACATGAATCCCTGGTTTTGATGATTACCAAGCTGGTCCGACAGCGTGGCAATGAACCTAAAAGCCTCTCCATCAACGGAATTTGTGCCAATTCCTATTATTGTCCCTTCTACGACTGTATATCTACCGCTATTGTTATATGTAACATTATACGTGATGGTGGTATCATTTGGCTTGCGGGAGGAAGGACCGGCTTCCAGGCTTCCCCGGACCTCTAACCCCCAGCAGCCCACCCGGGGCCGACGCGGGAGGGAGCCGGGACTTTCCTGTTGACAGTCAGGCCCTTCATTCGCGACTATATTTGGGTCAGGGCGGATAGCTCAGTTGGGAGAGCATCGGCCTTACAAGCCGGGGGTCACAGGTTCGAATCCTGTTCCGCCTACCAGGAATTATCGGGGGTTAGCGAATATTAGGCTAGCCCCTCCATTTTATTTCCAACACAATTTCCAACCCAGACTCGTAAAATCAGGGTAAATCAGGGGAAGTTGTGCACTTGTGGGGGCCGCTGACACTGCCCTCCCAGCTACCCGGGGGGTAGGCAGTTTTGAAATGGCTTCTATTGGCTCTTCCGATTTTAATCCCGACTAAAGCAACGCCTGCCCTCACTTCCATTATTCTCCTTCCCCTGAAAATTTCTAGATTAAGATCCTGATATTCCCCAGCATTTTCCTGATATGCGTGATCATAAATGCCATTTTATGAAACAAGTTTTTGTTAATAAAATTGCCATTTCTGATTATTGATTTGCTAGTTTGATTAGTGTTAGAAATCGTCGTAACCGAAGATTTTAGAGCAATAAAAACTAAAAGCATCCTATGAAATTTATTGGTGAGCAAGAAAAATTGCAGCCACTGTCTATGCTTTTTTATAAGTTTAGCTTTTCCATTTTAAGAAGAGTGAATTTTAGAAGATTGTTTAATATTATTTATTTATTGGCGGAGCTAAAAATTAAAAGAAAAAAGTTAAAATATCGTCATATTATCGCCAAGGTAAACACTTTCCCAAGGATTCACTGCTCCGGGGTCACTCTTGGAGGATGGCTTTTTGGAGAAAGCTTCCCTTGGGATAACTGATTAGATATACTTCTGAAAAAAAGCGCTTAGATAAACATTCCACCAACTCAGGAATAATAATAATCCCTTAGCAGGATACTCTCATGAAAGACAGAGACGACGCCAATCGAAAGGCAAAGGACTTGCACTCCCGGGCCGAGAAGCGGCCCAAGTCGCAGACGTCTTCCCTAAAGAGCCCCTCCCCAGCCGAAGAGGTATTTGCCCCGGAACATGAAAAGTGCCGGGTCCTGGTAGAAAGTGCTCCACTGGGAATTGCTATTATCGGGAGTAACGGCCTATACAAATATCTTAATCCCAAGTTTATAGAAATGTTCGGTTATACCCTGGATGACATTCCAACCGGCAAAGCGTGGTTCGTCAAAGCTTATCCCGACTCAGCCTATCGCCGCCAAGTCATTTCGGACTGGAAAATGTACCTGAAAGAATCCCAGCTGGGCGAGGCTGAACCGCGCATCTTCACCGTGACCTGTAAAGACGGTTCGGCCAAGGTCATCAAATTTAGAGCTGTCCCTTTGGAAGATGGAGAACAATTCATTCTCTATGAAGACTTCACAGAACGACAACAGGCCGAAGAGGCTCTCAGGGAGAGTGAGAAACGTTTCCGGCAGTTGGTGGAAAGCGCAGCTGATGCTTTCTTTCTGATCGATGCAGGTCAGATTATTGAAGTGAACCAGCAAGCCTGTGATAGCCTGGGATATAGCCGGGAAGAGCTTTTAGGAATGTTCATGGCTGATATTGAGATCGGCATCAGTCCCGAGGAATTGGCCTCAGCCTGGCGAAAAAGTCTTTTCTCTCCTATCACCATTCTTGGGACGCATAAACGAAAAGACGGGTTTACTTTCCCGGTGGAAGTGCGAGTCAATGATTTTGACTTTCGTGGACGAAGACTCAGACTGGCCCTGGTTCGAGACATAACCGAACGCCGCCAGGCTGAAGAGAATCTCAGGGAGAGTGAGAAACGTTTCCGGCAATTGGTGGAAAGCGCGGCTGATGCCCTCTTTTTATCCTATCATCAAAAGATTATCGAAGTAAATCAACAAGCCTGTGATAGCTTAGGGTATAGCCGGGAAGAATTGTTGGGCATGTCCGTAAGGAACATCGAGATAGGTTTGGATCCCAAGCTTTTATCCCAATTATGCCGACAACTTGACCATCCGATTACACTTCTTGGAGTTCATAAACGGAAAGATGGTTCCAGCTTCCCGGTGGAAGTAAGGCTCAATGATTTTGATTACGGCGGCAAGAAAGTTAGGTTAGCCATAGCTCGTGACATCACCGAGCGCCTTCAGGCTCAAGAAGCTCTCAGAGAATCAGAACTTAAATACCGCACCTTGGTGGAGCAAATCCCGGCCATCACCTTTATCTCTCCTTTGGATAATTTCGTCACTCCGAGCTATGTTTCTCCTCAGGTCGAGTACATCCTGGGCTTCTCTCCGGCTGATTTTGAAGCCGACCCCAATATTTGGGTAAAACAGTTGCACCCCGAGGACCGGGAATGGGTGTTGGCGGAAGTGGCCAGATGCCAAAAAACCGGAGACCCGTTTGACTGCGAATACCGGATACTGACCAGAGATGGTCGTATCATCTGGTTTCAGGACAAAGCACACGTGGTGCACGATTCCTCGGGTCAGCACCTCTTCTTGCAAGGGGTGTCGGTAGATATCACCCATCGCAAAGAGCTAGAGGAAGCGTTGCAAGAAAGCGAAACTCACTATCGCACCCTCTTTGAAACTTCTCCAGACCCTATCTTGTTATTTGATACGGACTTGAAACTCAGCATGGTCAACCCAGCCGCGGCAACCCTTTATGGAGTCGAACAAGCCGAAGAAATGGTGGGCATGAGCGCTTTTGACTTTGTGGCCCCGGAAAGCCTTGCCTTAGCCCAGAAACTTGACCAAGAAAGGACCACACAGGAAAATTTTGTAGAAGCTGAATTTGTCTTATTGAAAAAGGATGGCTCCCATTTTATAGCCGAAACCAGAACGAGTATACTTCAAAACTCGGATGGCTCTCCCAAAGCTTTTCTATCGGTAGCCAAAGACATTACTGAGCGCAAACGGAATGAGGAGAAGCTCCGTCAGGCCAAAGAGGAATGGGAGAAGACCTTTGACACTATTCCGGATTTGATCATGATACTGGATAATCAGCATCGCATTGTCCGGGCCAACCGGGCCATGGCTCAAAAGCTCGGGTGCAGTCCCGATGAGGCCATAGGGTTGACATGCTATCAAGCGGTGCATGACTCGGAGACACCTCCTCCCTTCTGTCCCCATAGCTTAATGTTGGTTAGCGGTCTGCCTCAACAAGTTGAAATTTCAGAAGAAAAGCTGAACGGTCATTTCATTGTCTCGGTTACCCCGCTTTTTGACTCAGATGGACGGACCGTCGGTTCGGTCCATGTGGCAATTGATATCAGTGAGCGCAAGCTGGCTGAGGAGGCCCTTCAATACAGCGAAGAGAAGTATCGTCTGCTGGTACAGCAGATTCCCGCTTTAGGCTTCAAGATCTACAAAGATTGGAGCATCGAATTTTTTGATGACAAAATCGAAACCTTAACTGGATATCACCGAGAGGATTTCAACTCAGGCCGCCTCTCCTGGCAGGACGTAATCCCTGAAGAAGATTTGCCCCATCTCATGCAAATTTTTCAGGAAGCTCGAAAAGGAGATGGGTCATATCTTCATGAGCACCGCGTAAGGAAGAAAAATGGTGAATACCTCTGGGTGCAATGCCTGGGCCGAATTTTTTACGATGAACAAGGGGATTTAGATTATATCAGCGGCGTCACCTTTGATATTACCGCCCAAAAGCAAACAGAAACAGCGTTGCAAGAAAGCGAGGCACGCTACCGGTTAATAACTGAAAATGTGAGTGATGTCATCTGGACAACGAATCTGGATCTGCAAGTTAGCTATGTCAGCCCATCCATCCAATACTTGCTGGGGTTTACTCCTGAGGAGATAAAAAGCAGACCTTTAGGAGAAGTTTTACCCCCCGAATCATTGGGGCAGGCCCTGGAGATTTTCAGTGAGGAGATGGCCAGGGAGAAAGAGAAGTACGCAGACCCGCAGAGGACAAGGACCCTGGAGCTTAGACAGCATCGCAAAGACGGCTCCGTTATCTGGACAGAGCTTAATGCGAGTTTTCTCCGGGATGACAATCATCAACCTATAGGAATTTTGGGAGTAACCCGAGACATAACTGAACGGAAGCAAGCAGAGACCATTTTGCGCCGGCGGGAAAGAACTCTGGAGGCGGTGAGCTTTGCCTCTGAGAGATTCTTAAAAAGCCATCACTGGGAGCAAGACATTCAAAAGGTTCTGGAACGTCTAGGTCGGGCCTTGGAAATCAGCCGGATTTCTATATTTGAAAATCACCGCGGTAAGAATAACACCCTGTTAGCCAGCCTGCGACACCAGTGGGTCGCGGCGAAGATCACATCGCAAATCGATACCCCCGAGTTTCAGGGATTTCCCTTTGGAGATGGAGGCTTTGGCCGCTGGGAAGAATTGCTTCCCCAAGGGCAGATAATCTGGGGACACGTGTCGGAACTTCCTCCCGCCGAGAAAGAGGTCCTGGCGGCTCATGGTCTTAAATCCATTGCAGCAGTTCCCATTTTTGTAGGTCAACAATGGTGGGGAGGCATTGTATTCGATGATAGCACCCATGAGCGGGAATGGTCCTCCTTGGAAATTGATGCCCTTTTGACCGCGGCCAGTATCCTGGGGCTCACTATTTTACATCAGAGGGAAGAAGAGGCCTTGCGGGAATCAGAGGAGAAACTACGCTTCCTGAGTTCCAAACTTCTGATGGCCCAAGAACAGGAAAGGAAGCGGCTCGCCACCGAATTACACGATATTTTAGGGCATGATTTAGTACTATTGAAACTAAAGTTAGAAACCCTCGAGAAGGAGCTTTTATCGAGAAAACTTTCGCAGCGAAGGAAAGTGAAACATATAATAGATTCCCTCCATGCATCCCTTAAGAATCTGCACCGCCTCCATAAGGATTTAACATCAGGGGGCCTGGAGGACCTGGGGCTGACCTCAGCCCTCTACAACTTGCTCGAGGAATTTGCCACGGCGCAACAGATAACGTGGCAGGTCGATCTCGACAACCTCGACGGTTTGCTTGATTTATCAATTCAGACCACGATCTATCGGCTTGTTCAAGAAGCTTTGACGAATATCGGTAAACACGCCAACGCTAAGTGCATCTCTTTCTGGGCTAAAAAGGAGCCGACAGTCGCTTCTTTTGCCATTGAGGATGATGGGCGGGGCTTTAATCTCTCAAAAGTTCTCGCGACCAAGAAGACCATGGGGT
>JARRKO010000003.1:0-78535 GCA_037388025.1 Syntrophobacterales bacterium | reverse complement strand
TGTTTTTACATTGCCGACAACGATTTTGTTTCCAAAAGGACGTTCGCCTTCGTCTCGACGCTCCTGGCACTCCAGTCGGGCGAAACAAAGTCCACGGCGCCGGTGCTGACCCTGCCGGTCGGCGTGGCCCCTGGACGTTAAACTATCTGGGTTGTCTTAGCCCGCACCATTTTCGCCCCCGACCTTAAAACCAGAAGACCCTGAATTCCGGGGTCCGAGAATATGGCGCTTCTTGCTGGACAAAGCTCAATCTGCTATCGATGGTAAGAATTCACTATCTGCTCTCTATCTGGCATTAGTGAGTCGGGAAAAGATGTTTCTATATTGGTTCAATATCGGTAGATAAGCTTGTCCTAATCTTTAGTCCCTTACGGTGGGCCTGTGCCCGGATCCGGCCCGCTATCTTGAGGCGCTTCAAGGCGCCTGATAGCCGTTCGGGTTTTTCGTGAATCTTCCTTGCCCTCCCCTCAATCGTCTCTCCTGGGGGTACTCAGCTAGTCATTCAGGCTGACAACCTTCTCGGTCAACTCTTTGGGGGTTAGCAGTTCCCCACTCCTTATGGCCGCTTCTTTCAGGGCCCCGGGTGAAAGGTGAGCATAGCGTTCCGTAGTCCGAAAATCCTTGTGGGAAAGAAGCTGCTGAATCACGGGCAGGTCAATCCCGGCGCTGACCAGGGCGCTGGCGAAGTGGTGTCTCAGACCGTGAAACCTGAAATTCTCCGGCAAGCCCGCCTCCTTGCGGATCCTCTGCCAGGGGCCTTTGAAGTCAGCTCTCTGGCCGCCATTCTTGCCGGGGAAAACAAAGGAGGACCGAGGTTCAAGACTTCTCAGCACTTCAAGGGCCTGGGGGCTTACCGGGATGGTGGTGTTCTTGCCGCCTTTAGGGTCCCGCAAGGCAATCAGGCCCCGGTCAAAATCCACATCATCCCAGGCCAGCTTGAGCATTTCTCCCCGCCGCAAACCGGAAAACAAGGCAAATTTGACAAAGGCGGCGCTCTCCCGGGAGGGCCATTTCTCCAAAGTGTTTAAGAGCCTGATTATTTCTTCTTCTTTCAGAAATTCCGTTTTCTGATTGTCCAGCCTGGGGAGGGATACGGATTCGAGAGGGCTTTTCCCGGCATACAACCCCCACTTCCGGGCCAGGTTGTAAAGCCTCCTCAAAATGACAAGCTGGTGTTTATATTTACCCAATCAATTCTCTTAGATCGATTTTGCCCCTCTATAGCCCCACACAATGAGCTCACCCAGGATTTTACCCTTTAGGCAGCAGGTGATGACGGATTTGCCTGACAGACGTGTTTACCAAATTAAGCAGAAAATGACCTCCAAAAAGGAGACGATCTATGAAGTCAGAACAATTGGAACAGGGGCAAAGAGATTGCTCCGTACTGCGCGGCCATATCTGTCCCGTGCACCCCGATACGGTGTGGAATGAGGCCGGCCAGTGTCCTCGGTGCGGCACAGCCATGCAACCCGGTGAACTCGCCGAGGAGGCGGTCAAGGGGCCCAAATTAGACCTGGTTAGACGGCGGCTCCTGGGATTCAGTCTTGCCTTGATGTCGGGTCTCGTTGCCTGGGCCAGTGGTTTCCGGGGCGAGGCCCTGGCCCAGATGGGGCGGGGCATGATGGGCGGGCCAGGGAGGCATGGCCGAGGTATGATGGGAGGCGGCTGCCCCATGTGCGGCCAAGCCTGGTGGAACATACCCGATAAACTACCCACCCCCAAAAGCCCGGCCTGGCTCCGCAACCTGAAGGATATCCTCTCCCTGGAACGGTTGTCCCTGGTGCAGTATCAAACCGACGAGAACAAGTACCAGGTCCACATGCCCTACACGATGGTGATTCCCCAGGAAGATCTGCACATCGAGTGGATCAGCCAGTTATTCGCGGCCTACGGCCTGTCCTCGGCCGGTCCCACGCCCGCGGTGCGGAAATCCCAAACTGTCACACAGGCTTACGAAATCGCCCTACAATTGGAAGAGGACCTGATTCCCCGCTATGAACAACTTATCAATGCCGCCGAGGACTCTGAAACCGCTCAAGTCCTAAACACCATTCTCTATCAATCCCGGATGCACTACATGATGTTCAGTCATGCTCTGCGCATGGGCGGCAGGATGGGTCCAGGGATGATGGGACCCGGCATGGGGCGTCGCGGCCGTTAGGTCTTTAAATTACCTACGTTTTGTCAGGAGAAATCTCTCTTGGGCGGCGCTGTTATGGGACTAAAATCGGGGAGTGGAGTTCGTCTATTGACTTGCACATTTTAATGGTTATATATTATATCAGACATGTTAAAAAAACGGCGACAGAATTCATACCTGCGCTTGGGGGCCCTTTTAATGGTGGGCCTCTTCGTGGGTATGGTGGTAGCAAATGCTGCGGTTTGTCAGATCCAAGCCGATCAAAATGACAATTGCTTTGTGCCCAGCATCTGTTGCCATATCATAGGCGCGCTCAACACCACCCCTGTTATCCTGGTGGAACAGGTGACCGCGTATGTCCTCCCCCCGGACACCGCAGCCGCGGTGCTCCTGTCTTCCACTATTTTCCATCCTCCCCGCGCCTGAGCCGCGCTCCAGCAAAGAGGTTTCCTCCAAGACATTTTTGTCTGCCTTATTCCATTGAAAACTCCTGCGGTTTTCAGGAGAAAATTCTGCACCAAAACCTCGACGATTCATTGCCGCGAGAACCTCGCGGGTGATGTCGAAGAGGTTAAGGCTATAAATCTATGATATCAAAGGAAAGGTACTTCATGAAGATACGTTACTGGTTAATTCTTGGCCTGGCCCTGTTGTTGATTGTTCCACTTGTTCTAAGTTTCCCCGGCACCTCCCAGGCCCAACAAAATAAGTCTTCGGTGTCGCAGGGCCCTGGCATGCAGGGCTATGGCCGCGGCTACTACGGCAACAACGACAACAGCTCCAGAAACTCTTATGGCACCCCGGGTTACGGTTATTCTATGGGACCCCGGAACTATGGGAATCGTGGTCCCCGGTCCTGGAATAGGGGCAACGGGAACACCTGGTGCCCCTGGAACGGCGGCTATGCTGGCAGCTACCGTAACAGCAGGGGTGGTCATTGCTGGTAATGCGAGATTCCCCGCTCGGCCTGGCCTTTTGCTGGCCAGGCCGATTTTTCCCTTTTGGCTTTGGCAGGTGGGTCACGAATCCTGCAAATAATTTTGCCTAAGTTGTCTGGGTGAAGGGGCGTACTTAAGCTTAAGTTAGGAGGAAAGGACCATGAGAAGACTGGCTCTTGTGGGTCTCTTTACATTTTTGGTGGTTATCTTGACCTTCGGCACCATCTCGGCCCAACATATGGGGCCCGGCCAGGGTGGCAGATATTGGATGGGAGGCGGACCCGGGATGCAAGGAGGCCAGGGCGGTTGGTACTGCCCCTGGATGGGCTCTCAGGGCGGACCGCCGGTGGCCAGACCAGGACAGCCCCTGACCGCGGGCCAGGCTAAAGCCATGGTAGAGCAGCACATCAGCGGCAATCCCAACTTGAGGGCTGGCAAAGTCACGCAAAAGGATGGCGTCTATGAGGTGCAAATCGTCACCAAAGACGGCTCCCTGGTGGATAAGATCCTGGTAAACAAGCAGACCGGCTGGTTTCAGTCCACCTATTAAACCTTAAATTCGGACAATTCGGAACTTCCGCCCAAACTTTCCTCGGTGGACGGGAAAAGAATTGCCAGCTCTTCCCATCCCGAGAGGACGGGTGCTCTTGCATCTGAAAAATTAGAGGCAGGGGGCAACGATAGCTCGCAATGCTCGTGCTCCCAAGGGCCATGATTTTTAGAGCGCCTCAAAGATTTGGGTAATTCCGTTAAATTTAGTACGGGCTTTATGTCGATTTCTGCCTTCAACTTGGCAAAGAGAGGTTTGTTTATCGCGGGCAACCGAGCCACGTCCGATTCTTCAAAGACGATCAGGCCGGCTCGCTTACCATCCTGCACGTAAAAATAGGGCGACTCCGCCTGCAGCTGGTCGGCCAAGTCTTCATCAATTGTGGTGGGACGCCGTTAGCAGCGGCTTCGTTGCCTTTTTCCACCGGGAGGGGGAATCATAACATTAGGCGCATGAATTCCTCCTTCCATTGTTTATCAACAGTTACGGGCGCCTTTCATTCGATAACGAACGAAACTCCAAAGACGCGTTTTTTGCCGTCCAATTCCCCCACAAATTTACAAACATTGAGAGTGACTTTACCGCGGCCGGGAACATGCGCGTATTCCTGAACGTAAAGGGTCTTCCCCGTCTCCAGAACCTGTTTGTCGTCCGCTCTGAGGGCTTCCGCGTCAGCAGCCCAGCCCATTTCCAGGTCGGTTTTGCCGATAATGGCTTGCTGGGCCATTTCAGACAGGGCTCGATTGACCCAGAGGTACCTTCCTGCCTCATCTTTGACCCAAAAAAAGAACGGCATGTTATTGAATACTTCCAGATCCTTGCTTTGCATGGTGGGGTCCTCCTGAATGTGCGGCGATTGCCAAGATTGCCCGGATGGAGCTAAGGTAAAGATATCTCTAAAAGGCTCTGCGAGAAGAAAGGTTATTTTAAAGATATGAAGAGGTTTGTTATTGTCAAGGGAGGTAATTGGATTTTGGCCAAGATGTGCTCTAGGGGAGGCCGGAGACAACTTCAGGTCTAAAAGTTTCCTGCTCCATTCGACGAGAGACCGCTCACCACCATGGGGATCTTGTGAAATATCGTGTGGCCTGGACCAATCCCGAGCGTTGCCGCCATTGTGGGTTTTGCGAGGCAGGCATTCTGTGTCCTGGTAAGGAGCATTGCACCGGCTGCGGCAGCTGTGTAGCCGCTTGCCCGGCTGAGGCCCGGGAATGGCGTGAACAGGAGGAAGACCGCCCCCTGGTGACCGTGATCATCGATGGTGAAGCGGTGGCAGTGCCGGAGCGGCTTACCGTGCTGGCCGCCCTGGAGCGCCAGGGCTTCACGATCAGTCATTTTCCGGGGGAAGGCGACCTGACCGCCCCGTGCCGCACCGGCGGCTGCTGGGTCTGCGCGGTGTTGGTGAACGGCACACTAAAGCCCAGCTGCATTACTCCCGTGCGAGACGGCATGGTGGTGGAGACTGCGGCGGCCAGACTAACGGCGGGACCGCCCCAACGCCTGGTCCTGGGTTTTTCCGGCCATATGGTGGGCGGGGTGGGGACCCCTTGGGAAGCAAAGGCCTCCGGGTCCGGTTGGGTGGAAGCGGCTTGCTTTGCCGCGGGCTGCCTCCTGCGCTGCCCCTCCTGCCAGAACTGGGAGACCACCTTCCGCTCCCGGGGAGAAGCCCTCACCCCGGAGCAGGCCGCCCTGCGGCTGACCCAAACCCGACAGCGTTACGGGGTACACCGCCTGGCCATCAGTGGGGGTGAGTCAACCCTGAACCGCGCTTGGCTGGTGGAGTTTTTGCGAAGCTTAAAGACCCTAAATCCAGACCCGCAGGCTCGCCTGCACGTAGACACCAACAGTGTCTTTCTGACGCCTGGTTATGTGGAGGACCTGGTAGCGGCCGGCATGACCGACATCGGGGCCGACCTCAAAGGCCTGGAAGTGGCAACTTTTCAAAGGATCAGCGGTCTCACGGATACGGCACTGGCCACCCTCCTGCTGGGCCGGGCCTGGGACGCGGTGGAATTTTTACTCACGCACTTGGGGGACAAGATTTTTGTGGGGGTCGGCTTACCTTATAATGCCGCCCTGATTTCCCCGGAAGAACTGGCCGCTATCGGCGCCCGGCTGGCTGCCCTCAGACCCGAGGTGCAGGTGACCGTGCTGGATTGTCGCCCGGAGTTCCGACGTTTGGACCTGGTCCGCCCCGGCCTGGCGGAAATGTTGGGTGTTAAACGCTTCCTGGAACGGGTCGGGCTGCGGAAGGTTATTTGCCAGACTGCCCAGGGGCATCTCGGGCCGTCGGGCTAGGTTAAGTTGAGGGGAGGGCTGGGGGACCGGTTGGCCCCCCGTCCTCCTCTCAAACTCCCCTCCCAACCCCCATTATGGTTAGATAACATGCCTATAGTCCCCATAATCCGCCAGGCTTATTTAGAAGAGTTGGACGAGATTGAAGGTCTCGTTAAGGAAGCCTACCAGGAATTTCGCCCTCTCTTCCCCCCGGACATCTGGGAGACCTGGATAGATAACTTGAGCCAGACCATTCACTCCGAAGCCGGAATCCAGTTGGTGGTGGAAGCCGACGGCGACCTTCAGGGCACCGTTAAATTTTACCCCGACGCCGCCCAAGCCGGCCTGGGCCGCTGGCCCCTGGGTTCAGCCTCCATGCGGGGTCTGGCCGTGCGGCCCGGCAGTCGCACGCGAGGCTATGGACGGCTGCTGGTGGCAGAATGTCTCCGTCGAGCCCAGGAATTGGGGGTTTCCACGATTTATTTATACACCGGCAGATTTATGCACGCGGCCCGTCAGCTGTATGAGATGATGGGATTTGTCCGAGCAGAGGAATTTGATGGGGACCCCGGACCCATTGCCTATCGCCTCGATCTTGGGGAAGAGCCAGAGCCGTAAGAGTCGCTCAGTAGCTTGCCCTCTCTCAAAACCAGGGAAAGGTTGGTAGGGCGGGCGTCCCGCCCGCCATCTTGGTGCGCAGAGCGCACCCTACACAATTTTTAGTTCCCAAAAAAATAGGGCGGGTTTGAAACCCGCCCCTACGGTTTTAGTATAAAGAGCTTGTAGGGCGGGAAAGCGAAGCGCATCCAGCCTTTCACATCTTATTCCTTAGTTACGAAAATATCTTTTCTTTCAGGCCTCTAAAACCCTCGTACATATCCTCCAAGATCAAATAGCCGCAAGGAATCAGAAGCAGGGTAATCAGGGTGGCGAACAACACCCCGAAACCCAGGCTGATGGCCATGGGGATCAGGAATTGGGCCTTAAGACTCCGTTCCATGATCATGGGGGTGGGGCCCGCAAAGGTGGTCAGGGAAGTAAGAATAATGGCCCTGAAACGCAAGGCCCCGAGGGCGCCTGACACCCGGGGGCTGCCCCCCTGGTGGGATTTTAGAAAAAATTACTGGAATGGATGTTTTTGTGAAGAAAAATATTATATTTTAAATAGATTAATCCGTTGTCTTAATAAGGAGAAGCCGGAGCGCCAGCTAACCGCTCTTTATTTTTGCCCTCAAGGTGATCTGTTGGTTGGCCCCGGCCGTCCTCAAAGGAGATTTGTAATGCCCATTTTCGAGTATGTTTGCCAGAATTGTGGCAAGGAATTTGAACGACTGGTTTTTCGCACCGATGAGGTGGTGGAGTGCCCGGAGTGCGGCCAGCAGAGCGTCAACAAGCTCATGAGCACCTGCGCCGCCAAAGTGGGGCACAAATTCACTTCCGCTTCCAAGCCGGAGAGCTCCTGCAGCGGCTGTTCGGCGACTTCCTGCAGCTCCTGCGGCTAAGGGGTGTCCTTGCCGAGGACCATTCGCATCGGCACCCGGGGCAGCGCCTTGGCCCTGGCCCAAACCCGGGGGGTTGAGGCCCAACTCCAGGCGCTGCACCCCGGTGTGACCACCGAGTTGGTTATCATCAAAACCACCGGGGACAAGCTCAAGGATGTACCCCTGGCCCAGGTGGGGGGCAAAGGCCTGTTTATCAAGGAAATTGAGGAAGCCTTGCTGGCCAGGACGGTGGACCTGGCAGTGCACAGCCTCAAGGATATGCCGGCGGAGATGCCTCCAGGATGTATCCTGGGAGCCGTGCCCCCAAGGGAGGATAGCCGGGATGCCTTCATTTCCCACCGTTATGACACCTTGGGGGAAATCCCCGCCGGAGGCCGGGTGGGCACCGGCAGCCTCAGACGCAAAGTGCAGATCCTCCACCGCCGTCCTGACCTGGAAGTGGTGCACCTCAGGGGGAACGTGGACACGCGGTTGCGCAAACTCGAAAGTGAGGGGCTGGATGCCATTATCCTGGCCGCCGCGGGCCTCAAGCGGTTAGGCCTGGGCCATGTTCCCCGGGGATATCTGGCCACCGCGGAAATGCTCCCGGCCATCGGCCAGGGGGCCCTGGGATTGGAGGTGCGGGGGGACGATCAGGAAATGCTGGACCTGCTTAAACCCCTGAACCACTATCCCACCCAGGTGGCGGTTACCGGGGAACGGGCCTTTCTGGCCCGTCTGGAGGGGGGCTGCCTGATCCCGGTGGCCGCTCTGGGCCGGCTGGAGGACGGTTCCCTCACCTTGGAGGCCCTGATCAGCGACCTGGTGGGCCGGCGCTTCCTGCAGCACAGCCTGGCGGGTCCGCCGGCAGAGGCTCACTCCCTGGGACGCCGTCTGGCGGAAATACTCCTCGAACGAGGGGGAAAAGAAATCCTCCAGGAGATTTATTCCCGTCCTTTTAATTGAAAGTTTACTTGACTTTTTCGTCTATAAAGACGAACATATATAGTAACTAATAAAAGGGGGATAAGTGGTGCTGGGTCCTAGGGGGATGACCTGGGTGAGTGCCTGTATCTGGTTGCTCATCATTGTCACGGCTTGGTGGCCGGCCGCAGGGAATGCTGCGAGTCCGGCCATTTTTGCGTCGAACTTGCCGATTTCCCTCATGGCCGCCTCAGCTCAGACCTCCATGGAAGCTCAAATGCTCGGGGAGCGTCCCACCGAGTCCCGGCCATTAACCCCGCAATCTTATTTGAAAGAGATCTGTCCTAATTGGTCGCAAAGTGGAAAGGCAACCACCCTCCGGCTTCCAAAAAATTTCGCCATTTCTTTTCGTTATAACAGTGATAAACCGGCCGCTGATGCCGAAGGTTTAATCAAGTCTCCTCTGCTGTTTAAATATTCCATGGATTACTGTCTCCTGCCCACCTTGAGGGTGGGTTTAAACGGCTTTCTCTATCAGCCTCCCGCCGACCATCTTTCCTTCCTGCAGCAGCAAAACGACCTGGTCATGGGCTGGGGCACCAGCCTTAATTATGACCTCGGCCGGTGGAGCTTTACCTTCCAGAGCCAAGTGGATAAAGGCCGGTCCGAGGAAGGTAAGGACATCCAGAGCTGGCTCAGGGTCTGGTACGCTTTTTAGTTAATTCCGGCAAATCTTGTCTTCTTCTCCGTGCGCTTTGATGCACCTTTGATTCCGGGCCGTTTTCTGCGGCGGGAAAAACGGTTTCTCGTCGAAGTGGAACTGAACGACCGCCGGCGCATCTGGGCCCATGTTCCCAATACCGGCGCCTTGACCGGCTGCTTGGTCCCCGGTCAGGAAGTCCTCCTCACCCCGGAATCCCGTCCCGGGCGGAAAACTTCCCACACCTGGCGCTTCTGTAAGAACCACGGGTCTTTGGTGTGTGTGGATACTCTGGTTCCCAACCGGCTGGTGGCCGAGGCCCTCGCCGGACCGGGTCTACCGGGATTACCCCCGGTTATCAGTATGAAAGCCGAAGTAACCCTGCCCCGGGGAGGCCGCCTGGATTTTGTCGCCGACCTGGGGAACCGCCTGCTTTTTCTGGAGGTGAAAAGTATCACCTGGGTGGAGGATGGCACTGCCCTGTTCCCCGATGGGGTGACCTCCCGGGGCCGGCGTCACCTGGAGGAGTTGGCCGATCTCCGGGCCCAGGGACATGAGGCCTGGCAGGTTTTTATAGTCCAGCGGGCCGACGCCGTGCGCTTTCGTCCGGCCGCGGCCGTAGATCCGGCCTATGCCCGGGAATTGGCCCGGGTGGCCGCGCAAGGGGTGAAGATTTTGGTCCTCCAAGAAAAAGTGGACCCCCCGGAAATTACCCTTGCCCAACCCCTGCCTTTTGATTTATATTAACCACTCGTCAACCCTATCCTGATGAAAAACTAATATTCCTCACGGTTTTCAAGGAATTCATCCTCTATGCAGAACAATGATCTCCGGATTTTTACGGGTAACGCCAACCCGGAACTGGCCCGAAAAATTTGCGGTGATCTCGACATTCCCCTTGGCGAAGCGTTGGTCACCGCGTTCAGCGACGGCGAAATCCGGGTGGAGATCGGCGAGAACGTACGAGGCTGGGACGTCTTTCTCATTCAGTCCACCTCACCCCCGGCCAACCACAACCTGATGGAGCTGCTGATCATGATCGACGCAGTGAAACGGGCCAGTGCCCGGCGCATCACTGCGGTCATCCCTTACTTCGGTTACGCCCGTCAGGACCGCAAAGTGCACCCCCGGGTGCCCATCACCGCTAAATTAGTCGCCGACCTGCTCACCACCGCCGGGGCTGACCGGATTCTCACCATGGATCTGCACGTGGGGCAGATCCAAGGTTTTTTTGACATTCCGGTGGACAACCTCTATGCCTCCCCCGTGATGATTCCCCACATTTCCAAGAATTTTAATCATGATTTGACCATCGTCTCTCCCGATGCTGGCGGCGTGCCCCGGGCCCGAGCTTACGCCAAACGCCTGGGAGCCAGCCTGGGGCTCATCGATAAACGGCGGGACGCCCCGGGGAAGGCCAAGGCCATGAATCTCATCGGGGAAGTGCAGGATAAGGAAGTGGTGGTCCTGGACGACATCATCGATACCGCCGGCACCCTTTCCGAGGCGGCCCAGGTCATTATTCAAAACGGCGCCCGCAACATCCACGCCTGCTGCACCCATGCCGTCCTTTCCGGGCCGGCCGTCAACCGTGTCACCAATTCGAAATTGGGACGCCTGGTGGTCACCGACACCATCCGCCTGAGTGAGGAAGCCCTGAGCTGTCCGAAGATCGATCAGCTATCGGTTTCCCATCTGCTGGCCCGGGCCATCCTCAACATCCACCAAGAGGATTCCATCAGCTCCATCTTTGAGATTCAATTTTAGAAGAGCTTTGAAAAACTTGTATTGAGGGGGGCCAGGGGTCGGGGATCGTTGGCCCTTTTTAACCACTCTGAAAAATTCCCATTCAGCCAGAGGACAGCCTCACCCCGACCAAGCACAGGTGAGAACACCTGTGCCACCGGTCCTTTTCATGATTTTGAGAGAGCCACAGGCTCATGAGGGACTTTTTCCCAAAACCGCAAACCGAAATCTAGATACAGCCTATGTAGGGGCGGGTTTCAAACCCGCCGTAAGTCTTTTAGGGCCCGGTTTGTACTCAGTTCTAGGGTGGCTCCTGGCCGCCGGTTTAGGCGGGCACGGCCCGACTCAAGGCAACCAGGTAAAGGGTCTGAGCAATAATTTTCCCCACCCATGTCCTCGTCTCACCCGGTGTTGCCCCGCCATACCGCCCGGCCCGGCGTGCTCAAATCATCTTGACAGTCGCCTGATTGTAACGATAAATTTAAATGTTTATAGAGTAACGACATGGCAGCCTTGATTAAAGCCATACGAGGTATGAAAGACATCCTGCCACCGGAGACCAGCCGGTGGCAGTGGGTGGAAAAGGTGGCCCGGGAGATCTTTGAACTTTACGGCTACGCCGAGATGCGTTTGCCCCTGCTGGAGCGAACCGAGCTTTTCGCCCGCAGCATCGGTGCGGACACCGATATCGTGGCCAAAGAGATGTATACTTTTCCAGACCGCCATGGCGATTCCCTGACCCTGCGGCCCGAAGCCACCGCCCAGGTAGTCAGGGCCTGCCTGGAAAACGGCCTGCTCAAGAGCGCCGGGGTGAAAAAGTTTTACCTGATGGGGCCCATGTTCCGTTATGAACGACCCCAGAAAGGGCGCTACCGCCAGTTTCATCAGATTAACTGCGAGGCCCTGGGAAGCGCGGCCCCGGAGTTGGACGCCGAGGTCATGCTCATGCTCCTGGAACTGTTGGGGAGGTTGAGGTTAAGGGATTTACGCCTCCTGATCAACAGCCTGGGTTGCCCCGACTGTACCGGGGACTTCAAGGACCGGCTCCAGCTCTTCTTGAACAGCCGGGAAGGCTGGTGTGACGATTGCCAGCGCCGCCGGATCACCAATCCCCTCAGGGTCCTGGACTGTAAGTCGAAAACCTGCCAGGAACTGCTGGCGGAGGCCCCGGTCATGGAGGACAGCCTCTGTGAGGCTTGTAACGCGCATTACACCCGGGTTCTGAGCCTGCTGGACGGAGCCGGGGTGGCCTACGAAAAAAATCCCCGTCTCGTGCGGGGTCTGGATTACTATACCCGCACCGCTTTCGAAGTCACAGCCGCGGGCCTGGGGGCCCAGGACGCCGTGGCCGGGGGCGGGCGTTACAACAGCCTGGCCCGGGAATTGGGGGGGCCGGACCTGCCGGCTTTGGGTTTTGCCATCGGCGAGGACAGGCTCCTGGAGGTGCTGCCCCAGGAAGCGGGGCCCGCAGACAAGGCCATGGTTTTCCTGGCCGCGCTGGGGGACGCCGCCAAGGAACGGGCCTTTTTTCTGCTGCAGGAAATTCGGGGCCAGGGGTTGCCTGCGGCTATGGATTTTGAAGGTCGTTCCCTGAAGGCGCAAATGTCCCTGGCGGACCGTTTAGGCGCGAATTTCGTGGTAATTATCGGGGATCAGGAATTGGCTGCCGGTGAGGCGCCGCTGCGCCGCATGGCTTCCGGAGAGCAGGAAGTTTTGCCCCTGGCCGAGCTGGTGCCCGCGCTCACACTTCTGGCCAAAGGGAAGGAAGGAAATTAACGTGTTCGACTCACTTGCGGGTCTCAAACGCACCCATTCCTGTGGGGTCTTACGGGCCCACGATGAAGGCACCGAAGTGGTGCTCATGGGCTGGGTGCAACGCCGCCGGGACCACGGAGGCCTGGTTTTCGTAGACTTACGAGACCGGGAAGGCCTCACCCAGGTGGTCTTCAATCCGGAAATCAACCCCGACGTCCACAATAAGGCCGGCGTTTTACGGGACGAATTCGTCTTGGCGGTGCGGGGTTTGGTGAACCTCAGGCCTCCCGAAATGGTGAACCCGCAGTTGGACACCGGGGAAATCGAGGTCATTGTGGAGGAGCTTCGCATCCTGAACTCCTCCCGGACCCCGCCCTTTGAACTCGAAGACTTTCGGGTGGACATCTCCGAGGCCCTGCGTCTCAAATACCGCTACCTCGACCTCAGGCGCCCCAGCATCATGAAGCCCATCCTGTTCCGGCACCGGGCCGCCCAGGTGACCCGCCGCTATTTGAACGAACAGGGCTTCATCGAGGTGGAGACCCCCATCCTCACCAAGAGTACCCCGGAAGGGGCCCGGGATTATCTGGTGCCCAGCCGGGTGCAGCAGGGCTATTTTTACGCCCTGCCCCAATCACCTCAGCTGTTTAAGCAGCTTCTCATGATGGCGGGTCTGGACCGTTATTATCAGTTGTGTCGCTGTTTTCGGGACGAGGACCTGAGGGCCGACCGCCAGCCGGAATTCACCCAGATCGATCTAGAGATGGCCTTCATCACCGAAGAGGATATTTTTCAGGTGGTGGAAGGGCTCATCGCCACCCTGCTGGATGAAACCATCGGGGTCCAGGTGGACCAGCCTTTTCCCCGCCTCACCTTCCAGGAATGTATGGCCCGTTTCGGCTTGGACCGCCCGGATATGCGCTTCGGCCTGGAGCTCACCGAGGTCAGCCACATCGTTAAAGAAAGCGATTTTCGCACCTTTAGGGAGGTGGTGGATCAGGGGGGCATGGTCAAGGCCCTGTGCGCCCCCGGCCTGGCCCGGCTGTCCCGCAAGGAACTGGACGATCTCACCGATTTCGCCGGAGTTTACGGCGCCAAAGGCCTGGCCTGGGTGAAGCTGGTCAGCAACGGCTGGCAATCACCCCTGGCCAAGTATTTCTCAAGTGGCGTCAAAAATGCCCTCACCGAGCACTTGGGCGCCAGGGAAGGGGACATCTTTTTCTTCGTGGCGGATGTCCCTGAGGTGGCCAACACCGCGCTGGGGCAACTGCGGCTGCACCTGGGCCAACGGGAGGGTTTGGTTGCGGAAGACACCTTTAACCTGGTGTGGGTCACCGACTTTCCCCTGCTGGAATTTGATCACCAGGAAAACCGCTACGCGGCCATGCACCACCCCTTTACCGCGCCCGTGGAGGATGATATTCCCCTCCTGGAAAGCGAGCCCTCGAGAGTCAGAGCCCGGGCTTACGATCTGGTGTTGAACGGCCAGGAAATCGGCGGCGGCAGCATTCGTAATTTCCGGCGGGATGTGCAGGAACAGGTCTTTCAGGTCCTGGGTCTGACCGCTGAGGAAGTGGAGGAGAAGTTCGGCTTTCTGGTGGAAGCCCTGGACTACGGCGCGCCGCCCCACGGCGGAGTGGCCTTTGGCTTCGACCGGTTGATAGCCATCCTCTGCGGGCTAAAATCCATCCGGGAAGTCATCGCGTTTCCCAAAACCCAAAAGGCCGGCTGCCCTATGACCAAAGCCCCCTCCCGGGTGGAAACGGAACAACTTTTGGAACTGGGTCTGCGGCTGGAGAAGTAGCGGTCAGCAGTCAGCTATTAGCTATCAGCTTTCAGATAAAGGAAGTTTTATAAATAGAGCCTTTGCAAAAATCTGTCATTCTGAGGGAGCCCCGCGACCGAAGAATCTAGATCCTTCGCTTCGCTCAGGATGACAAGAGACTTTTAAAAAAGACTCAAACGGCATTGAAATTAGCCATGTAGGGTTTTATCGGACCTGATAAAATCTCACTCTCTGGGGGAAAACTTCGCCAATGGCAAAAACCGAAAATAATAGCTGACAGCTGATAGCTGACGGCTCATAAAAAGCTGATGGCTGAAAGCTGACAGCTAAGAAGAATAGGTAAGAAGTATGGCAAAATGGAATCCTGAAAGGCGGTTGTTGGATCACGAGCACTCCCATTTTTGGAAGTATCGCTTGATGGAGGTTGAGAAACCCAACCTGATGCGGGATATCTTCCCCTACACTGAAATTGCCCGCATCGATTTCGACTATAAATTCGTCATGCCCGATCCGGCAGAGGAAATGCTGATTACGGACACCACCTTCCGGGACGGCCAGCAGGCCCGGCCCCCCTATTCGGTGCGGCAGATCGTGGAGATCTTCGACATGCTCCACAAGCTCTCGGGTCCCAAAGGCATCATCCGCCAGACCGAATTTTTTCTGTACAGCGCCAAGGACAAAGAGGCCGTGGAGCGCTGCCGGGAGCGAGGCTATCTTTTCCCGGAAATCACCGGCTGGATCCGGGCCAATCCCGCCGACCTGAAGCTGGTCAAGGAGATGGGCCTCGGAGAAACCGGGATTCTCACTTCGGTGTCCGATTACCATGTCTTTATGAAATTGCGGTGGAACCGCCGCCAAGCTCTGGAAGACTACCTGGCCATCGTCAAGGCCGCCCTGGAGTTGGGTATCGTCCCCCGCTGCCACCTTGAAGACATCACCCGGGCGGACATCTATGGCTTTTGCGTGCCCTTCGCCCTCGAGCTCATGAAGCTGAGAGAAGAGAGCGGTACTGATATCAAGATCCGGCTGTGCGACACCATGGGCTACGGGGTGCCGTACCCCGGTGCCGCCCTGCCCCGGAGCGTCCCCCGGCTGGTGCGGGCCATGATCGAGGACGCCGGCGTCCCCGGCCACCTCATGGAATGGCACGGCCATAACGACTTTCACAAGGTCTTCATCAACGGCGTCACCGCCTGGCTCTACGGCTGCGGCGCGGTGAATGGCACCCTTCTCGGGTTTGGGGAGCGCACCGGCAATACTCCCATCGAAGCCTTGCTCATGGAATACATTGCGCTGAGGGGCACCACTGACGGCATCGACACCACGGTGATCACCGACATCGCCCAGTACTTCGAACGGGAGCTGCATTATCGTATTCCCCCCAACTTTCCTTTTGTGGGGGCCGGCTTTAATGCCACCAGCGCCGGCATTCATGCCGACGGCATTCAAAAGTTCGAAGAAATTTACAATCCCTTTGATACCACCAAGATCCTGAAGCGCCCTCCCACCATTTCGATTACGGACAAGTCGGGCAAAGCCGGCATTGTCCACTGGATCAACTCCCGCCTGGGACTGACGGGGGACGTCCAGGCAGACAAAGGGCATCCCGGGGTGGTGAAAATCCACAAGCGCATCATGGAGATGTATGAAGAGGGGCGGGTCACTTCTATTTCCAATGAGGAGATGGAAAACCTGGCCCGCAAGTACCTCCCTGAGTTCTTTGTCTCGGAATTCGACCGCTTAAAGCAAAAGGCCCACCAACTGGCGGCCCACCTGGCCCAGGACCTGGCCGAGCTGGAGGACATCCGCTCCATGCAGCCGGAACTCCAGGAGCCGATCTTGCAGCGGGCCTTAGAGAAGAACCCTTTTTTTCAGTTCATGTACATCACCAACCTGGAAGGCCGAAAGATCACCCGCAACATTACCCACATCGTACACCGGGCCAAATTCGAAACCATGGGTCTGGATGAAGACTTGTCCAACCGGGACTGGTTCATCGAGCCTATGAAAACCGGCAAGGTCTATGTCTCGGACTTTTACACCTCCCGGTTCACCGGGGCCCTGTGCATCACGGTGAGTGTGCCCATCCGGGATGATAACGACGAAATCCAGGGGGTGCTGGGACTGGATATCCGGTTCGAGGATATGGCCAAGATGGAGGAAAACGGCGAGATTTAACCCGCCGGAGGAGGAGGTACGGGGAAGGTAAGCCCTTTCTCCGCCCCATATCACCAGACGAGGTAGTCACATGGATGATCCGCAAAAATTGCAAGAGGCCAAGGTCAAGTATGAAGGTCAAGTCGACAAAGTACTGAAAAAGATCCCAGAGCGCAAAGCTGAATTTGTCAACACTTCGGGTATCCCCGTCGCTCGGGTCTATACTCCCCTGGACATGCAGGAATTCGATTATCTCCAGCAATTGGGTATGCCGGGACAGTACCCCTTCACCCGGGCGGTGCAGCCCACGGCCTACCGAGGCCGTTTTTGGACTATGCGCCAATATGCCGGTTTCGGCACCGCCGAAGAAACTAACGAGCGCTATCATTTTCTTCTGAAATCCGGGCAAACCGGGTTGTCCGTAGCCTTCGACCTGCCCACCCAGATCGGCTACGACTCTGACCACGAACTGGCCCGGGGCGAAGTGGGCAAGGTGGGGGTGGCCATCGACTCCCTGTGGGACATGGAGCGCCTCTTCCAGGGCATCCCCTTGGACAAGGTATCCACCTCCATGACTATTAACTCCCCTTGCGCCGTCATCCTGGCCATGTATCTGGCCGTGGCTGAGAAGCAGGGAGTCGGCTTTGACAAGCTGCGGGGCACGGTACAAAACGATATCCTCAAAGAGTACCCGGCCCGGGGCACCTACATTTTCGCGCCCCGCCCCTCCATGCGTATCATTACCGACATTTTTGCCTATTGCACCAAAAAAGTGCCCCAGTGGAACACCATCAGCATCAGCGGCTATCATATCCGGGAGGCCGGGTCCACCGCGGTGCAGGAGGTGGCTTTCACCCTGGCCAACGGTATTGCCTACGTGGAGGCGGCCATTAAGGCGGGCCTCAAGGTGGATGAGTTCGGGCCGCGGCTGTCCTTCTTTTTCAACTCCCACCTGGACTTTCTGGAGGAAGTGGCCAAGTTCCGGGCCGCCCGGCGGCTGTGGGCCAAGATCATGAAAGAACGTTTCGGAGCCGCCGACCCCCGCTCGCTGATGTTGCGCTTCCACACCCAGACCGCGGGGTGCTCCCTCACGGCCCAGCAGCCCCTGAACAATATCATGCGCACGGCCTTTGAGGCCATGGCCGCGGTGCTGGGCGGCACCCAGTCTTTGCATACCAATTCCTTTGATGAAGCCTGGGCCCTGCCCTCGGAGTTGGCAGTGCAGGTGGCCCTGCGCACCCAACAGGTCATCGCTTATGAGACGGCTGTGGCCGATACCGTGGACCCCTTGGCCGGCTCCTATTACCTGGAGAACCTGACCGATGAGATCGAGAAACGAGCACAGGACTATATCGATCAGATCGACCGCATGGGCGGCGCAGTGGCGGCCATTGAAAAAGGTTTCATCCAGAAAGAGGTCGGCGACAGCGCTTACCGCTATCAACGGGAGATCGAAAAAGGCGAGCGTGTCGTAGTGGGTCTCAACAAATTCCAAGCCGAGAAAGAGGAAAAGCCCACGGGTCTTTTGGTCGTGGACCCAGCCGTGGGGGACCGGCAGGAAGCCCGACTCCAGGAACTGAAAAGTACCCGGGACCAAAACGCGGTCCAGCAAGCCCTGGCCCAACTCAAGACCGCCGCGGAAGGCACCGACAACCTCATGCCTCCCCTGCTGAACGCGGTGAAGGCCCTGGCCACCCTGGGGGAAATTTGCGACACCCTGCGAGCCGTCTGGGGCGAATACGAAATGACGGTGATGTGAGGATTTGTTGGGGGGAGGGCCACGGTCCTTAGCCCCCTCCCCCAAATACACAGCCTGGATAAGGAGAAGGATCATGCAGGAAACAAGAAAAATCCGGGTACTGGCCGCCAAACCGGGATTGGACGGCCATGACCGGGGCATCAAGGTTATCTGCGCCGCGCTGCGGGATGCCGGCATGGAGGTAATCTACACCGGCCTTCGGCAAACCCCGGAGCAGATTGTCAGCGCCGCGGTCCAGGAAGACGCGGACGTCATTGCCATGAGCTGTCTTTCCGGGGCCCACAATTACCTCTTCCCCAGGGTGATGGACATCCTCAAGGATAAAGGCATCAGTGACATCTTGGTCCTGGGGGGAGGCATCATTCCGGAAGAAGATGTCCCGAACCTGAAAACCGCCGGCATTGCCGCGATTTTCGGTCCCGGCACCGACACCAACCATATTGCCGACTTTATTCGGGAAAATATCCGGAAAAACTGAAGGGATTAGGTTTTTCCCCTCATTCCCAAGTTGAACTTGGGAACGAAGGCCAAAGACTTAGGTTTCAATGCCACTTCATCTTGACAGACAAAAAATTTCGTAGGGGCGGACCCGCATGTCCACCCTGAAATTAATAGGGCCGACACCTGGGTCGGCCCTATGAATGTTTCATATAAAAGATGGCGGGCAGGACGCCGGCGGTATCCCGGCCTTTCCTCAAGATTCTTGCGCAACACTTGCCTCCTGCCTGCCGTAAGTCCGCCTGATCAGCTCCATTTCCTCCCTCTTATTCTGCACCACTTCATTCAGCCTGGCCTCGTGCAGCATATTCAGGATTTCTTTAATCTGGGGTCCAGGTTCAAAGCCCAGGGCCACCAGGTCACGCCCCCGCAGCGCGGGCTTGAGGTGCTTGAGGTGGGTAAAATAAAGCGATATGGTCTTTTTCGAGGCCTCCTGGCGGGACTTGGCCATCATGTATAGCAGGTACTCAGTACCGATGGGCTCCAGCAGATGGTAAATCTGGCTGCGGCTGGGCTTCCCCAGACGGAAAAGTTGGATGAGGGCCTGGTCCGCCGCCTCTTTCCCCTCCAGGATGGCCGCGGCCACTTTGGGAGGAGGCTTGAAACGCAGCATCAACTCTTTCAGTTCCTCAGGAGTTAAAGGCTCCACCAGTCCCAAAAAATATACCAGCCACCGCTCGAACTTTTCCTCCAAATAAGACAGGGCAAACCAGGACAGCACCGCTTGGACCCGCTCCAGCATAGCCTGGGTGCCCTCGTCGAACCACAGCCGGTGATGAATGGCCTTCAGGAGGTCCAGTTGCGCTAGGCGGGCGATGGCCGGGATGGGGTTTTCCTCTTGCAGGATGAGTTCCAGTTCATGGAAGAGGCGCACCCCGGAGAGGCGGTCAAAAAAATTGTTTTTCACCGCGTTCTGAATAAGGTTGATGGTGAGCTTGCTGATGCGGAAACCAAAACGCTGCTCAAAGCGGATGGCCCGGAAGACGCGGGTGGGGTCCTCCACGAAGCTCAGGTTATGGAGCACGCTGATGCGCCGTTCCTTCAGGTCCCGGGTAGCCCCGAAAAAGTCCAGCAGGGTGCCGAACTCATCAGGGTTGAGCTTGATGGCCAGGGTATTGATGGTGAAGTCCCGGCGGTACAGGTCCATTTTAATGGAACTATATTCCACCACCGGCAAGGCTCCCGGGGAGTCGTAGTACTCGGTGCGGGCCGTGGCCACGTCCACTTTGAAGCCGTCCGGAAAGATGAGCACCGCAGTCTTGAATTTTTGAAAGACCCGGGCCCGGGCGCCATAACGGGAGGCAAAGGCTTTGGCAAAAGCAATGCCGTCCCCTTCGATGACCAGGTCCACGTCCAGGTTTTCCTGCTTGATGAAGAGATCCCGGACAAACCCGCCCACCACGTAGGCGGTGAAGTTCAGCTCCTCGGCCACCCGGCCCACCTGGCTGGCTCTCCTCGGTTTCCTCCCCGGTGTCGATGAGCAGATTCAACAGGTCCCGGCGGCTGATGACGCCGACAATTTCCTCTTCCTGGACCACCGGCAGCAGACGCTGTTTGCTGACCATCAGCTTATCCCGAATCTCTGACAGAGTGGATTCGGGGTCCACCGTGGCCAACGGGGTGGTCATGTAGTCCCTGACCGGGTGGTTCTTGAGCCCGTGGAAGATGCCCTTCTCCACCACTTGCCGGGAAATCAGCCCTAAAACCATGGCTTCCTCCACCACGGGAACCGCGTTGATACTGTACCGGTTGAGGATAAGCTCGGCCCCTTCCAAGGTCACGTCCGGGGCAATCCATTTCACCGGAAAGCTCATGATGTCCTTGGCCCGACGCAGGGGGCGCACCTTGCGGTTGATGATCTGTTTGAGGCTTTCCTCCACTTGCGAGAGGGGCTTGTCCTTGACCGCAGCGGAAGCTGCATATTCATGGCCGCCGCCGCCGATCTCGGACAGGATTTCCCCCACGTTCACCTCCGGGAGCCGACTGCGGCCCACCACGTACACCCGGTTTTCCATCTGGGCCAAGGCAAAGAGGACCTGGAGATTTTCCATATCCATGAACTTGTGGGCCAAAACCGCGAAATCGGCCACGTACTGGGAGGCCATGGTCCGGGCCACCACCACCTCGATGCCGTCCACCGTGAAGCGGTTGGCATGGGCGATGAGGTCATTGAGCAGGGCCACCTGCTCGGCGGTGAGTTCCCGGGTGACCATCTGGGCCACCACGTTCAGGTCGGCCCCCAGCCGCAACAGATAGGCCCCGGCCTCGAAGTCCTCGGGAGTGGTGGAGGAAAAAGTGAAGGAACCGGTGTCCTCGAAAAGCCCCAGGGCCATAATGGTGGCTTCCTGGGGGGTGGGGTCGAGATTTTTTTCACGCAAAATTTTTGACAAGATCGCGGTGGTAGACCCCAGGGGCTGCACTACCTCCAGGCTACCGTGCACATCCTCCGGCGAGTCGGGATGGTGGTCGTAGACATGGATGTCCACCTCGTCGGAGATGGCGGCTTCGGCGAACTTGCCGATGCGGGAGAGCTGGCGGGTGTCCACCAGGATGAGGCGCTTGATTTCTTCCGGATCCACGTTTTTGGCCCGGGCAAAATCCAAAAAATAAAAGCTGGAGCGAATAAAAAAATCCCGCAGATTTCCTTCCTGGGCGCCAGGAAAAACCAGCAGGGCCTCGGGGTAAAGCTTTTTGGCGGCCACCATGGAGGCCAGGGCGTCGAAATCGGCGTTGATGTGGGTGGTGATCACCTCTAGCGTGCGAGGGGGCGAAGTCCTGTTCTTGTTCATGACCGGGGGTGAGCCTTCTTATGGGTCGATTTCAGGCGTTCGACATCCAGATGGGTGTAAATCTGGGTGGTGGCCAGGTCGGCGTGTCCTAAAAGCAGTTGGAGCACCCTGAGGTTCGCCCCCCGGGCCAACAGGTGGGTGGCAAAGGAATGGCGCAGGGTGTGGGGAGAAAGGCGTCCCAGGCCGGCCAGCCGGGCGTAGCGCTGCAAAATCTTCCAGAACCCCTGGCGGGTTAAGGGGCCGCCCCGCTGATTCACGAACACAAACCGGCTGTCTTTGCCCTTGAGGAGCTGGGGCCGACCTTCATCAAGATAAGCCTTGAGCTTCTCCACGGCTTGGGGCACCATGGGAACCAGGCGTTCTTTGTGGCCCTTGCCCAAAGGCCGGATCACCCCCCGGCGCAGGTCCACCTGCTTCAGAGTCAGGCCCACGAGCTCCGAGACCCGGAGTCCCGTGGCATAGAGCACTTCAAGGAGCGCGGCATCCCGCCGACCTCGCGGAGAAGCGGTATCAACTGCGTCCAGGAGGGCCTCCACCTCCTTTTCGCTTAACACTTTGGGCAGTTTCAGGGGCAGGCGGGGAGAGTCCAGAAGCTCCACGGGGTTGACAGGCAGGCGCTCCTCCCGCTGCAAAAAGCGGAAAAATTGGCGCAGAGCCGACAGGCGCCGGGCCCGGCTGCGGGCGGACAGGCCCCGGGACTGCAGGGAGGAAAGGTAATTCTGGAAATCCTCCATGGTGGCCTCTTCCCAGGACTCACGATTTTGCTGCCGCAAAAATTCCCGGAAATCCTGCAGGTCGTGAGCGTAAGACTCCAAAGTCAGGGGGGCCAGACCCCGCTCCGCCCCCAAGTGATGGTAAAACTGCTCCAGAAGCTCGTCCATATACTCGGGGCCGGCGGCCCGGAGTCCGGAGAGCAGGGCCTGGAGCTCGTGGGGGCTCAACACCTGGGAAGCGTCCTGATCCGAAACCGACGCCTCCAGGACGGCCAGGGGACTTTCCCCAAAAAGGCCTTGTTCCTCCAGAAAAAGGAAAAACCGCTGCAGGGCCACCCGCCGTAATTGCTGTTGCCGGAGGGACAGGTCCTGCCGGGCCAGATGAGCGAAGTACGCCTGACAATCCTCGGAGGTGACTTCCGGCCAGTGCCCGCGGCCCCGGCCTTGAACAAAGGCGGCGAAGTCGCTGAGGTCCTGTCCCCAGGCCTCCCGGGTGGACGCAGGCAGGTCGGGGTTCTCTTCCAGATGCCGGAAGTATTGCCGCAGAATGTTATCCATCTATATCTATCAGGAGTCTTCCTTAATTGCCTTTTTTATTATACCCTTAAATCACAGGAATGACATACGGGGATAAGTTCAAAGTTCAAGGTTCAAAGTTCAAAGTCTAAGTGAATGCCTATTGCGCCCCGTGAACCGCTTGTCTCCGGAACTTCAAATATCGATAAAAAACCATTTACCGAAAACCGAAAACCGAAAACCATATATTTACTATATTTACTCATGAGCACCATAATCTATGGTCGGCAGCCGGTGGTGGCCGCCTTGCGCCAGGGTAGGGATCCCCTGGAGGAAATCCTGGTGGCGGAAGGGGTAGGGGGGAGGTTCCTTTCCGAGGTGCGGGACCTGGCCCGAGGCGCCGGGGTGCGCCTCCGGCAGGTGCCCCGGCCGGCTCTGGACCGGATATGCCGAACCCCGAACCATCAGGGGGTGGCGGCCCGACGGGCTATCTTTGTGTACCAGGAATTGGAGGCCTTGCTGGAGGAGTTGGCTGGTTTGAAGGATCCCGCCCTCCTGGTGGTGGCCGATTCCCTCACCGATCCCATGAACCTGGGCAATTTGTGCCGTAGCGCTCTGGCCGCCGGGGTCCACGGCCTCATCATTCCCAAAGACCGCGCCGCCGGAGTCACCCCTGCCGTACTTAAAGCCGCGGCCGGGGCTCTGGAAGTTCTCCCGATTTGCCGGGTCACCAATCTGGCGTCCACCCTGATGCGCCTGAAAGACGCGGGCCTTTGGGTGATGGGGACTGACAGCGGAGCCCCCCGGAGCCTCTATGACGCTGATTTAACCGTACCCATGGCACTGGTGGTCGGCGGCGAAGATACCGGCATACGCCCCCGGGTGCGCCAGCAGTGCGATGAGCTGCTGGCCATTCCCCTGGCCTCTGAGGCCATAAGTTCCCTCAACGCGGCCGCGGCGGGGGCGGTGGCCCTTTTTGAAATCCAGCGCCAGCGCCGGTGGGCGGCAAAAACGACTTAAAACGCATGGCAAGCCCCTTGACTCCTGCCTGACCGTACCCATTTTGTAACAGAGGGTCCTCACCTTTTTCGTACCCTTCATTGAAATATAAAGGCAAATTTTTCGTGTATGAGTAACTTGCGCGATCTGGTGGACTCGGTCTGGCGACTAAGCTGGGAGAGCCGAGATGCCCTGCATACCGAGGAATTGTTTGTGCCCTTCAATCCCTGGCGGGAAGCGGACCTGTGTCCGCCCCCGTTAGCCCAACACTTGGAAAACCCAGCGCCAGGCGCCCGCCTTCGGTTCACCCTGTCTGCGGGAGAAAGTATCCCGGCTTACCTAAGGGATAAGGAATATGGTTTTTCCCTGGCAAAGTTTGCCAAAGGGACCCGGGTTCCCCGCCTGGGGCGATTTTATCCGAAGCACCTCCTGCCGGGCTTTTTCCACAACCCCACCCCGTTCCGCTGTATCGGGCTGGAAGATGGTATTTTTACCGCGGACTTCAACCATCCCCTGGCCGGGAAGCCCCTCACCCTCGAAGTGATTATCCGGGAGCTCAAACAAAAACGGGGGGAAAGGGGCGGGGAGTGCCAGGACTGGCTGGATCACCTGACCACCGGTCCCGGCCTTCAGGCTCGCCATCAGGGGAGGCCCACGGACTTTTTCGGGGACGATCCCTTTCACCGGGAAGATGAAGGAAACGACGCCAGCTTTTACGCCCAGCCCCGTTTGGTAAGCCATGTGGATACCAGGACCCAGGCGACCATCACGGCCCTCTACAGCCGTCTGCTCAAGCCCGGCATGGTGGTCCTTGACCTCATGAGCAGCTGGCAATCCCATTTGCCATATGGATTGGACTTCACCAGCCTGGTGGGATTGGGGCTCAATGAAGAAGAACTGCGCCAAAACCCGCGGTTGACTGACCATGTCCTCCACGACCTCAACCAGGACCCCGGACTCCCATTTGGAAATGGTCAGTTTGGCACCGTCGTCTGTAATCTCTCCGTGGAATACCTGGTGCGGCCTTTGGAGGTCTTTGCCGAAGTGGCCCGGGTGCTCAGGCCCGGCGGCCTCTTTATCCAAACTTTTTCCCACCGCTGGTTTCCCCCCAAAGTAGTGAAGATCTGGACCGAATTGCACGAATTTGAGCGCATTGGTCTGGTGTTGGAGTACTTCCTGAGAAGCGGGACTTTTGGCGGTTTGAAGACTTTCTCCTCCCGGGGCTGGCCCCGTCCTGAGGCCGACCGTTACTATCCCCAGATTCGCTTTTCTGACCCCATATACGCCGTGTGGGGCGAGAAGCTGTCCTAAGGCAACCCGCCGAAAATTTGGGAAGCTGCGGCCACGGTGTTCTTGCCTGGGGGCGGGAAAATTTCATTTACCTCAGCCCGGCCAACATGTTAAATTCTATGCTTGATTTTGGATGAGCGCTAGTGACTACTAGGAAGCCGCTCATCCGTTGCTACCACCCCAGTTTTTCCTGCGACCTTTTATCTGCTGAAACACGAGGCCACCTTAGCCCACGGCCAGGAGCGCCTTTTGGGAAAAAATTATGGCTGCCTTATTTCAACAAACCATCACAGGCATGGACCTCAAGACCTTGGGCGAGGTGCTCTGGCGGAAGCACGGGCGGGTTTACTGGCGCTACCTGCCCCGGCTGGCCTACCTCTTGGTCACAGCCGCGTTCAACTCCTATATGGCTCTGTTTGAGAAGGCCATGAACGGGGAAAAAATCGCCGCTGCGGAACTGACGGCTCCCCCCATTTTTATCATCGGTTACTGGCGCAGCGGCACCACACATCTGCACAATCTTCTGAGCTGCGACCCCACCTTCACCTGTCCCACCGCATATCAGGTCATGTTTCCCCACCATTTTGTCTATAGCCAACCCTGGGGCACGAAACTGATGGATGCCCTGGCTCCGTCCAAGCGGCCCATGGACAATGTGGCTTTTCACGTCACCACGCCTCATGAAGAAGAAATCGCCCTGGCGGGACTTACCGGGGTTTCACCTTATCTGCGCTTCATATTCCCTGCCGATGCCCATGACCGCTATACCGCCCTCGATCCCGCGCAACTGCCGCCGGAGGCCTTGGCCAGATGGCAGGAGGCCTTCCGGCTTTTCATGAAGAAACTGAGCTTTTCCAAAGGCAAGCGTATTGTGCTCAAGTCTCCGCCGCACCTGGGGCGCCTGCCCCTTTTATTGGAGATGTTTCCCGGCGCCAAGTTCATCCACATAACCCGCAACCCCTATGAGGTCTATCTTTCCTTTGAGAAAAACTGGCGCCGGGGGCACGTCCTTTCCCATCTCCAGAGGCCTGATTACCAAGTCATTGATGAGCTCATTTTATCGTGGTATGAGGAATTGTTTGCCCTGTTCGAGCGGGACCGGCGGCTCATCCCGCCGGGGGACCTGCATGAGATGCACTTTGAGGATCTGGTGCAGTCGCCTCGGGAATGTTTGGCTCGGCTTTACCAGGAACTGGGTTTGCCGGACTTTGAGTCTTTCTGGTCAGAGGCCTCGGCCTATCTGGACAGCATTGCGGACTATCAAAAAAGCCGGTACACCCTGACGGAGGAAGTTCGAGCCCGGGTAAACCGGCGCTGGGGTTTTTTCTTCCAGCGCTACGGTTACCCCCTCCTGCCTCCCCAGGGTCCGGGCACCGGAGTTTCTTTGGGCTGAAGTAAACGCCTGCCTAAGATAAAGGAGGGTGAGAAAACGCCGCCGGGCTAAGCGAGCCCCCGGTGGCCGGGTACCATGCGACCTTTATTTCTTCAGGCCGTCACCGGGATGAACCTGAGCACCTTGATGAGGGTGCTTTTGCGTAACCGAGGGCTGGTCAATTGGCGCTACTTGCCCCGTTTGGCTTTTCTCCTGGTTATGGGGGGAATCAATTCGTACCTCGCCTGCCTGGAACAGGCCGTGGATGGGGAGGACATCGCCGCCGCCGAACTGGTGGAGCCTCCCATTTTTATTTTGGGGTATTGGCGCAGCGGCACCACCCACCTCCACAATATTTTAAACTGCGACCCCACCTTCACCTGTCCCACCTCCTACCAGACCATGTTCCCCCACCATTTCGTCTACAGCCAACCCTGGGGCTCGCAAATCTTCAACTGGTTCACCCCCGGGGTGCGGCCCATGGACAATGTGGCCATCAACGGCGCCACTCCCCATGAAGAGGAAATGGCCCTGGCGGGACTGTGCGGTATTTCCCCTTACATGCAGGCTCTGTTTCCCGCCAGCGGGGACGGAGCCTATACCGCGCTCGATCCCGCCAAACTCCCACCCGGCGCCCTGACCGAATGGCAGGCGACTTTTCGGCTTTTTCTCAAAAAGCTCAGTTTTTCCAAAGGCAAGCGTATCGTCCTGAAATCGCCGCCGCATCTGGGGCGTCTGCCGGTTCTTCTCAAAATGTTTCCCGGGGCCAAATTCATCCACATTGTGCGCAATCCGTATGTGGTTTATCTCTCCGCCCACAAGCTCTGGCGCTCGGGCCTGGCCTATTCCCATCTTCAGAAGGCCGATACCCGGGCGCTGGAAGAACTCATCCTCTCCTGGTATACGGATCTTTATGCCCTCTTCGAGGAACATCGAAGCCTGATTCCCCCCGGCTCCCTTTACGAGTTGCGCTTTGAAGATCTGGAGAGCTCCCCCCGGGAGTGCCTTGAACAGCTCTACGCCGAGCTGGGCCTGCCGGGGTTTGTGCGTTTTTGGGAGAGAGCCTCGGCGTATCTCAAGAATCTGGCAGGCTATCAGAAAAATACGCATCGGCTCACGGAGGAAGACCGAGTCAAGGTGGGACAACACTGGACCTTTACCTTTGCCCGCTATGGCTATTCCTTGCTCCCCCCGTTGGATAAGGAGGAGGTGGTGAGTTTCGGCTAGCGCTTAATTGAATAAGGAACCGGTTTTATTCCCTCCCTTTTCTAAGGGAGGTGAGGCCAAAATCGTCCGGTACAAAATTTGCGTTGGGCATAATCTCTTGGTTTTCAGGAACAAGTTAAATTTGCATTTCAAGGATTTCCTGTAGGGTGGGCACAGCCCACCATGAGTCTCAGGACAGAAAATCTTTTCCTATTAAGAAGAGAGAACAGGCATCCTGCCTGTTCCTGCACAGGCTGGAAGCCTGTGCTCCCGCTTGATTTAAGGGGTTGGGAGAGGGGGCAGGGGTCCAGGACTTATAGTGTTGTGTCCCAGAAATATCAAACAAAATAATCGTAGGGGCGCACCCGTGTGTGCGCCCTTTTACAGGACGACACATGGGTCGGCCCCCACATCTAAACTATCTAAGCAATGCCCAATGCGGCATCCACCTGGGCTGACAGTTGGTCCAGGGTGAAGCCCGCCACCATGATGCCCTGTTTGGGGCAGGTGGCCATGCAGGAACCGCAGCCTTTACAGGCCACCTCATTGACTTCCACGGTCTTTTTCACCTGCTCCTGATACATGTACTCGATCAGGGTAAGGGCCTGGAAGGAGCAGGTGTCCACGCAGAAGGCACAGCCGTCGCAATTTTCGTCGATGACCTGGGAAATGGTGGATTCCAGTTCGATGGAATCCTTGGCCAGGACGGTGGAGGCCCGGGCTGCGTTGGCCAGGGCTTCGGCCACGGATTCCTGGAGGGGCATGGGATAGTGGCAGAGACCGGCCAGATAGATGCCTTCCGTGGGCGCGTCCACCGGTTTGATCTTGGCGTGGGCTTCGTTGAAAAAACCCTCAACGTTCAAGGGGATCTTGTAAAGTTCGGCCAGGGGCTCATTCTGATGGGGAATAATGGCGGTGGCCAGGGTTAAAAGATCCACGGAAAATTCCACCGGCATCTGAAGGATGTGATCCTTCACGGTGATCTTGATGCGTCCATTGTTTTCCACCACTTTGGGGGGATCGGCGGCATGATAGCGGATGAACACCACCCCCTGGTCCCGGGCCATTTCGTAGAAGATTTCCCGCTCGCCGTAGGTACGCATATCCCGGAACAGGACATAGACATCCATGTCCGGGTTCATTTCTTTGAGCTTCAGCGCGTTTTCCACCGAATGACTACAGCACACCTTACTGCAATAGGGTCTCTCGGGGATGCGAGAGCCGACGCACTGGATAAAAGCCGCGGCCTGAGCCTGTTTGAGCCGGTCGCTTTCTTCGGCGATCTCCTGGTCCAGGTCCAACGGTAAGAGCACATTGGGGTTTTCCCCGTAGAGGTACTGGCCCAAGGGCCGGTAAGGTTCTCCCCCGATGGCGATGACCACAATGCCGTGGTCCACCACCTGGTTGCGGGACAGGGTGGTTCTGAAATTGCCCACCACCCCGCTGACATGTTCCGCGACGGAGCGGTAGTGAACGGTAATATGGGGATGATTGATCACCTGGGCGATCAAGGCTTGCAAGCGGGGCCCGACATAGCCCCCTCTCCAGGTGGTATGCAATTTGAGGGCATTGCCTCCCAGCCGAGCTTTCCGTTCGGCCAGATGGACCTCGAATCCCTGATCCGCCAAATTCAGGGCCGCGGTCATCCCGGTGACCCCGCCCCCCAGAACCAGAGCCGTCTTATTCACCGGCATGGTAATATAATCCAGGGGTTCCAAGAGCCGAGCCTTGGCCACCGCCATGTGAATTAAATCCTGGCATTTTTCCGTGGCCGCATCTGGATCTTTCATATGCACCCAGGTGCACTGGTTCCGGATATTGGCCATCTCAAAGAGATATTTATTGAGGCCGGCGTTTCTGAGCATGTCCTGGAAAATGGGCTGATGGGTGGAGGGACTGCACGCGGCCACTATCACCCGGTTCAGATTGTGCTCCTTGATCATTTCTCCCATCTGGCTCTGGGCGTCCTGGGAGCAGCTAAACAGGTTTTGCTGAACATAGACGACGTTGGGTAGGGTGCTGGTATATTCGGCAATGGCCGGCACGTCGGCATAACCGCCGATATTGCGGCCGCAGTTACAGACAAACACCCCCACTCGGGGTTCCTCCAGAAGCACATCCTTTTCCGGCGGGTAGACCTTGCCGCCCACCAAAGTGCCCCGGGCCGAAGCCAGGGACCTGGCCACTGCCGCGGCCGCGGCGCTGCCTTCCATCACCGTCTGGGGAATGTCCTTAGGGCCGTTGAAAAAGCCGCAGGAATAAATGCCGGGCCGGGAGGTGGTCACCGGAGCAAAACACTGGGTATCCATGAATTTGTTGTGGCCCAGCCGCACTCCCAATTTCCGGGCCATCTCGATGGTGTGCTGGGGAATGACGCCGCCCACGGACAACACCACCAGATTGAAGGTCTCCTCCAGCATCTCCCCGGTTTCGGTGACATAGCGAATCTTCAAATCCCCGGTTCCGTCAACCTCATCCACGGTGTGTACCCGGGATCGGATCAAGCGTGCGCCCTGGTCTTTAATGCGCACGCAGTATTTTTCAAAATCCTTCCGGGGTGTGCGCATATCCATATAGAAGAGGGCCATATCCAGGTGGGGGCCGATGTGCTCCCGGGCGATGACGGCCTGCTTGAGGGATGCCATGCAGCAAAAATTGGAGCAGTAAGGATGGGCGCCTTCCTGCTCGCTGCGCATGCCGACACAGTGAATCCAGGCGATTTTCTCGGGGATCTCCCGGTCCAAGGGGCGCATGACGTGTCCCTTATACGGCCCGGAGGGGCTCAAAATTCGCTCCAACTCCAGAGAGGTCACCACGTTGGGGGATTTGCCGTAAAGGTAGGTGGAGAGGCGGGAGGGGTCGAAAACCTGGTAACCCGGGGCCAGAATAACCGCGCCCACCTCCAGATTCCGGAGTCGCTTCAGATCGCCGTAATTTATCGCCCCGGCCAGGCAGACCTTTTCACACAAGCCGCAGCCGAGACAGGTCTCCCGGTCGATGGCATAAGCCAGGGGCACGGCCTGGGGATACTGAATATAGGTGGCTGCCCGGCGGTCCAGCCCGGCATTGTATTCATTGACCGCGCTGGCGGGGCACACCTGACGGCAATCACCGCAGGCCGTGCACTTGTCCGGGTCGATATAGCGGGGCTGATTCTTTAAAACAGCCTGAAAATTCCCCTCTTCGCCGGACAGGGACTCCAGTTCCGAGCAGGTGATGATTTCGATGTTGTCGTGCCGGCCGACCTCGACCAGCTTCGGCGAGATAATTCACATGGCGCAATCGTTGGTGGGAAAAGTCTTGTCAAGTCGCGCCATGACCCCGCCGATGGTGGGGGCCTGATCCACCAAGTAGACCTGGAAGCCTGAGTTGGCCAGATCCAGAGAGGCTTGCATGCCGGCAATGCCTCCCCCCACCACGAGGGCTGCTCCGATTTTGTTTTGGGCGTTCATAGCACTCCCTCATCGGCAAGCGCAGATGCCACGTCGGCCCTGGACCCTGGCGGTCCCCGGCCTCATTCCGCCGTCGCCTCAAACCTGGGGCTGTTCCCCACCTGATCCAGGTAGGCCGCCAGACCGGTGCGTTCCAAATCATTTAAGCGGAGAGACACGGTATAAACGGGCAGACCGGTTTGGGCCGCAATCTCCCGGACCGTTTTGGCCTCTGCTTTCAAGGTTTCAAATATGAGGGCTTTTTGGTATTCCTCCAGGGCCGTCCGTTGCAGCACCTGGTGGTACGCCGCGGTATCCAGTTTTTCGTGGAAGACGTTCTCCTTTTCCGTGAGTTGGCGCTCCAGGCCCAGCAGCCAGCGCAGGGCCGGAGAGCTTAAAGTCCGGTGGACCGCGGCCAGGGGAAGACGCATCTCCTCGGCCGGCAGAGGTCCCGCCTTCTGGACAATGCCGGTCAACTCCGTCACATAATCGGCAAAAAGTCGGCCTTCGCTGGAGCTGACATAGCGCAGGTGCAGCCGGTCCTGGCCGATCCCCGCCAGGTTGAGCAGGTCCCGGACCAGGTTTATTCTTTGGGTGGCGTAGGCATTACCATCCTGGTAATGGCATTCTCCCAGGTGTCACCCAAAAACCAGCACGCCGTCGAAGCCGCTGGACAAACCTTCCGTAATATGCACCGGGTCCACCCGTCCGCTGCACATGGTCAACATGGTGCGGATGGTGCTGGGATACTGAAACCGGGAGACCCCGGCCAGGTCGGCGGCGGCATAGGAGCACCAGTTGCACAAAAAAGCCAGAATTTTCGGGGGAACCGTCTCGTTCAAGCCTACCTCCCCTCGGCGGCCAAGTGCCTGTCGCTGCCCCCGGCGTGGATGGCAGCCAGCACTTGCCGGTCACGAAAATGCATCATATCAATGGCCCGCTGGGGGCAGCCCGCGGCGCAGATGCCGCAGCCCTTGCAAAAAGCTAGCAGGTTTTCCGCCCTGAACCCCTTGCCAGCCACGGTGACGAGATGTATGGCTCCGAAGGGGCAGTTAAGAGCGCACAAACCGCAGCCGATGCAGAGCTCCGGATTAACCTGGGAAACCATGGGTTCCATGAGCACCTGGTCCTGAGACAAGATCGTCGCGGCCCGGGCGGCGGCGGCTTTGGCCTGGGCGATACATTCATCCATGGGCTTGGGATAATGCGCCAGGCCCGCCACATAAATGCCTTCCGTGGAAAAATCCACCGGCCGTAGTTTGGCATGGGCTTCCTGGAAAAAGCCCTCGGCGTTCAACGGCACCTTAAAGAGCTCCGCCAATTCCTGCACCGGATTGGGGACTATGGCGTTGGCCAGGGTAATAAAATCAGGGTTGAGCACCAGCCGTCGCCCCAGAATGGGCTCTCGCAGGGAGACGGTAAGGGTATTTTCCGGGGTGACTTCCACCTGGGGTCTGTTGTCCGGGTCGAAGCGGATGAACATAATGCCTTCTTCCCGGGCTCGCTGATAAAGCTCTTCCTTTTCCCCGAGGGTGCGGATGTCCCGAAAGAGGATAAAGATATCCATCTCCGAGTTCAGCTCTTTTAAGGCCAAGGCGCTCTCCAGCGCCCGGAAGCAGCACACCTGACTGCAGTAAGGGCGTTCCGGCTCCCGGGAGCCCACGCACAGGATGAAAACCGCCTGCTCGGCCTTAATGATGTCGGGATTCTGGAAGGCGATGGCCTGGTCCAGGTCCAAAGAGAGCAAAATGCGGGGATGCTGCCCATAACAATATTCCGTGGGCTGGTACCCTCGGCCGCCGGTGGCCAGAATCGTCACCCCGTGAGCCACCTCCAGCTCGCCTCCCGGAGTGCCGAGAGTAGTCTGGAAATTGCCCACGAACCCCCGGGTGTCTTTCACTTTCGCCTGGCAGGAGACGTTAATGAGGGGGTGGCTTTCCACCTTTTCCAGCAACTGACGCAAGTATTTCCGGTAGTTGTGCCCTCCGGACCGTACAGCCAGGTTCCAGGCATGACCGCCCAGGTGCTCACCCTTTTCCACCAGGTGGGTGGGAAACTCCATGTTTGCCAAGGACAGGGCTGCTTCCATGCCGGTCACCCCCCCACCGACTACCAGGGCGGCCTTGGTCACGGGAAATTTCTCTTTATGGAGGGGTTCCAGGTAACCGGCCCGAGCCACCGCCATGCGTATCAGATCCTTGGCTTTCTCCAGGGCCGCTTCGGGCTCCTGTTGGTGCACCCAGGCATCCTGATCCCGGATGTTCGCCATGGTCAGGAGATATTCATTGAGCCCCGCCTCCCGGATGGATTCCTGGAATACCCGCTCATGCGTGCGGGGCGAACAGGAAGCTACCACAACCCGGTTGAGGGACAGTTCGTTGATACGCTCCTTGATGATCTGCTGAGTGTCCTGGGAGCAGGTAAATAGGTGCTTTTCCGCATGGACGGTAGCGGGCAGGGTGCGGGCGTAGGCGGTGAGGGCCTCCACATCGATGACCCCGGCGATATTCGTGCCGCAATGGCAGACGAAAACCCCGACTCTCGGTTCTTCCTGAGAGACATCCCGCTCGGGGTACTCTGGCTTGCGGTGTGCTTCGGTATAGCGGGAGCTGGCCAGAAGCTCGCCCGCGGCTGCTGCCGCCGCCGAAGCTTCCATGACCGAATATGGAATGTCCTTGGGGCCTTGGAAGGCGCCGCATACATAGAGGCCCGGTCGGCTAGTGGCCACCGGAGTGAAGGGGGAAGTCTGCGCGAACCGATGGGCATCAACTTGAATCCCGAGCCTTTTGGCCAAATTTAGGGTTTCCGGGGATACCTCCAGTCCCACTGACAAGACCACCATATCAAAGGTAACGGCCGCCATGCTGCCGTCATCTCTGACGTAGCGCACGGATAAATCCCCCGAGCTAGGATCCTGATCCACGCTGTGGACCCGGGAGTGGATAAAGCGCACCCCCTGATCGATGGCCCGTTGATAGTACTTGTCAAAGTCCTTCCCGGCAGTACGGATATCCATGTAAAAAATGGCGGTGTCCAGGGGCTCCTGGCTATGCTCCCGAGCCACCAGGGCTTGTTTGATGGCGTACATGCAGCACACCGACGAACAATAGGCATGGGCAAAATCCTGCAGGCTGCGAGAGCCGACGCATTGAAACCAGGCGATCTTTTTGGGTTCCTTGTGGTCCGAAGGCCTCACCAGATGGCCGGCAAAAGGCCCGGAAGCCGACAGCAGGCGCTCGAATTCCAGGCTGGTGACCACGTTGCTGAAGGTGGCGTAGTGATAGGGCAGGTAGTGTCCGGGGTCCACCGGCCGGGTCCCCGGGGCCAAAATCGCCGCTCCGGCTTTGAGAGACAGGGCCTCGTCCTTTTGGGTGAAGTCTATGGCCTGCGCGGCGCAGACCTCGGCGCACAGCCCGCAATCCCCGGTCAACAGCTGGATGCAGTTGTGGCGATCAATGGAGGGAGTGGCGGGTATGGCCTGAGGATAAAGTTTGTAGATGCTGCCCCGGGTCTTGAGTCCGGTATTGAATTCATCTAGCTTGGGTATGGGGGTCTTGCCGCTGATTTGGGCGATGTCGGCGATGTGTCCCGTGGGACAGACCAGGGCGCAGGCCCCGCAGGTGCGGCATACCGAAGAGAATTCCCCGAAGGGTGTGGTGACCTTCCTTTTGGCCCCCCGGCCCACGACACTGATGGCGCCCACATGCTGCAGCTCCAGGCACATGCGCACACACTTGCCGCAGAGGATGCAATCGCTGTCGCCGCGAGTGAAACCGGGCTGGTCAAGCCCCACTTGGCGCGCCATCTCCTGCAGGGCCGGCACTTCCGGGCAGCGGGACAGGAGCAGGTCCATGATGAAGCGCCGCGCCTCCAGGACCTCCTCGGTGTCGGTTTGCACCGTAAGACCTTCGGTGGCCAGGTAGGTGCAGGAGGTGGTCAGCTGGTTATGGTTTCCGGTGGAAACCTCCACCAGGCACAGACGGCAACCCCCATAGGGCTTCAAACCTTCGAGGTAACAGAGGGTGGGGATGTGTATCCCCAAAAGACGGGCTGCCTCCAAGAGCGTCGTCCCCTCGGAGACCGCCACGCCTCGGCCATTGATAGTCAGCTCAACCATGGGCTTTTCCTTTTGCAGTTCGAAGCTGCTCATGTTCAGCCTTCAGCTGCTGCCATCACCTTAGGGCCCAGAATTTTAAGCTGTGTAGTTAACCAGTTACAGCAGGACGTTATCTGATCAGATCGGCCCAGCCGTAGCCGGCGGGAAAGACCTCCTTCCCGGGCTGCCGGCTGGGCTCACTGTGTTTGGCATGAATGGGAAGCTGCCTTTCCGTCCGGTGGCTAAATGATCCTCGGAGCCCCGGACTCCCCGACTCCCCGGCTTAGCCTACAGATTTACTGAATGTCTTAATTCCCCACTTTCCTCCGCGGCGTTGGTCTTTTTCAGCATGGACCACTCCAACACCTTGGACATGACCTGACCGGCATAATCAGGCTTCTGGTTGAAATCATATTCCTCCAGTTGCACATCCTTGGCATCGGCGAAAATGGCCCTGCCGATGGGAGTGCGAATCGCCACCGTGGTCCAGCCTTCCTCGGCGCCGATGCCGCCAAAAGAGAGGTCGGCATATTCGGCGGAATAGTCTTCGCAGTACTGACATGCATGCCGTTTCATGAAATCGAGCTTATCCAGAGGAATGTAACGGACTTCCTGGTTATGCAAATGGATCATCAATTCCTCTTTGAGGTTGATCTTACTGACCTCCTGCCATTTGAAGTTTCCAAATTCTTCAAGCTGGCGGCGTTGCTCTTCCCCAAAGGAGAAGTTACCCGTGCAGAACAGGCCCAGATAGTACTTGATGGCATCCGAAGGCACGATGCCGAGGACTTCCATGCGCCGAAGCGTATTTATCTGACAGGGGGTGCCCACAATGGCGACTCTTTTGAGACGCTTTTGGGCAACTTGTCCAAGTTCCATGATGGAGGGGGAGTAAGTTGAATACACCTCGCTGTATAGATTCATGCCGTGGGAGGTGTCGAAGTGAAAGCCCGCGGCTTCCAGGATTTCCTCCCGGGTGGTCGCCAGCCAGGGTTGGCGCTGGAAAGGACCGATTTTTTTACTGACAATGGCGCCATCGATGCGTCCCTTGTTCAGCAAGTGGAGCAATAGGGCGGTCACCGCTCCGCCGTCAGTGGCCCGTTCGAGAACCTCCGGGTCTTTGGCCCGGGCCACCGTCATTTTCAGGACACGGCCGATGGGAGCACTCCAGGCTACAAGTTTTTTGGTTTCTTCGTCCAGTTCGTTCACCACCGGGCAGATGGAGTAGCACAGGCCGCATTCAATACATTTATCCTGGTCTTTGTAACGGGGCTTGCCCTCGGGGTCCAACTCCAGGGCGCCATAATTGATGGCCGTGCAAAAAGTCACGCAACCGCCGCAGTGATGACAAAGACCCGGTTCCTGGACCTCTTTCATGAGATGGAAAAATGTTTTCATAACTCCTCCTGAACCTCCATACCCCGAAGGAAGTATGAAGAGGAAGAAAAGCGTGGGTTCCTGGGCGGCAAGACGAGCCTGCCGCCCAGGGTTATCAAAGAGCTTAAAGCAGGCTGTAAAAAGGAACCCTGTCCTTAAAGATTCTGGAAACGATGCCTTCGCTGGATAAATCCTTGAGGCAAGCCACGGCTCGTTTCTTATCCACTTTCAGGGCCTCCACCACCTCTTCCAATTGCATCACCCGAGCTTCCTGTTTGAGCAGATTGGTGATGCGAGTACGGCAAAACTCCTCGGTGATGACGTCACCCAGGGTCATATCGTATTCCATGGCGTGACGCTGATCGGTGGGATAGGCGGTCTCCCAGGGGCGGCGCAGGCTGGCACCCAGCACCCACCGCACCCGGGGGTTGTGCAGGGTGTCATACAAGGCCTTGATCTTGGCCTCGGTCTGTAAATCTCGGTTGATGGGTCCCAGCCGGTCAATGGTGGACACGAAGGCGTCTACGGTTCGGGCTAGTTGCAGGGGATCGTTGAGATCGCCATGGGCCAGGGAGATGCGGTCCCGTTCCAGGCCGCTGAGTTCCAGGAGCTTTTTAATCATCAAGGAGCGGCTCCAGGTGTGATCCAGGCCGTAACTGTGGTGGCAGGTCTCGGGTTTGCAGCCCAGGAGTAAAAGACCATTGGCCCCCTCCAGAAAGGCCCGCCCCATGATAATAGGATCAAGCTCCCCGATACACCTCATCTTCAAAAGGTAGAAACGAGGATTATACGACAGTCCCTGCAACCCGGCATGGTCAGCCGCCGCGGCTCCGCCCCAGGAACAGGCATACCCCATGACCTCGTTCTCCGCCAGTCTACCGGCTAAAGCTCCAGCCCTAGTCTCACGTCGGACCAAAGGCCTGGTTTGTACGTTGAGGGCCAGATGGGGGCAGGACGCGGCACAAGTGCCACCGCCGGTGCAGACCATGGGGTCCACCGTGCGGGGAATACCGCCTCCCGGCCCTTCCACATGCAGAATGGCGCCACAGTCACAGATTTCCTTACACAATCCGCACCCGGTGCACAGGCTCTGATCTACAAAGCAGGCATCGCGGGACCCGTAAAGCTCACCGGCCTGGGCCTTTTTCACCAGATCGATGAGCATCCGGGCCGCCCGGCGTCCCTGGCGCAAGGTTTCTTGCAATTCACAGGGCTTACGTGACGAACCGGCGATGAGTTTCTCGCCCAGGCCCACTTCATCGGGTCGCACCATTTGGGGTTCCCGGTCCAGAAACTGACCTTCATAGGTGTATATCCCCAGTATCTTGGCGATACGGATGGATTCATGGCCGGGGTCCCGCAGGGGTGAAAGGACCAACTGATCCCAGGGCAATTCCCGTTCGATCTGATCATAAAGATCGTTGTAAGTAATGTAGCCCGACTGGATGGTGGGCCGCAGGTTACCATCGTATTGGATCAACTTGATGCCCAATTCCCGTGCCTGGACCCGCTCTGCGGTGCTCAGCGGTATGGTGATCTGGTTGTTGAAGAGAATACAGGCTTGGGAATTGACGTTGTGCATCCTGATGTTGCGCGCCAGGTTCCAGGCCCCGCGGAAGGACAGCTGGTCCCAGGGGCGGCTGGTTTCTATATCGTTCACCCAAAAGACCAGGCGGTGACCGGGCACACCATGTACCCAGATTTGCTCCTCCAGTTCGGTGTGGCACAGGACGCGCACTCCGTCATGGCCGAAGTCAGGGCCCTGATGCAACATTTCGCCGTCCAGGGCGGCGATGACGGCCCCTACCTTATAAATCTGGGGAAGTTGATCACCCCCAGCCGAAAAACTGACGGTATAGTCACCCCAATTCCCTGTGATTTTTTCCACTTCACCCCGGGTGATCATCCGGATATGGGGGCTTTCATAGACCTCCCGCATGATCTTCCGCAACCGGCCGTGAAAATGGCGCTCGCCTGGATAACGTTCGTGGAGCATGCGGATTTCATCTTCCAGCTCATCGGAGGCCACCGAGATGATGGTGTCAATGCCGGCTCGCACCAGTTCCAGGGCCGCGGAGTAGGTGGCCATGCCGCCCCCCAGGATCATCACCGGCCCTTGGCATTCAACTTTTTGGGGGGCTAGCGTTTTGATCGCCCTAAGACCGGACAACTCGGCAGCCACCAGTTTGCTGCCTTTGCGGGCCAGGTCCTCCGGCGATTCCCCGGCATGGACCAGGGCCACATGATCCCGGAGATTGACCATATCGATCTGTTCCGCTTCCAGGCCCAGCTCCCGCAGATCCCTTTGGAACTTCCTCAGCATGACCCGAGGCTCGCAGCCGGCCACCAGAACCCGGTCCAGCTGGTTTTCCCGGATGGCCCGTTTCACTTCCTCCATGCCTGGCGCCATGCAGGGAAAAGGTAGCGTCTCCACCCACTCGGGAGAAAGCTCTTCACGGATCATTTGCTCCAGGGCAGGGAGGTCCACCTTGGGGGCTATTTTCGGCCCGCACTGGCACAGGAAGACCCCGCACCGAGTTCCGTTCCCACTCATTAATGCAGTCATAGTAAATACCTCCCTTAATAATGCGCGTAGCCATGGCCGGTGCGCTGGGCGATGTCGCCCCGAAACTTATCCAACCTGGTTTGGGCCGCCAGGGTGGGGCACACCGCCACGCAGGAGCCACAGCTCACACACGCGTCATTGGGGACCATATAGGGCGTGGCCACGTGTTTGGTCACCCCCCGGGAACCGAAAGAAATGGCCTTGGCTCCCACGATTTCCTCACAAACCCGGATGCACAGTCCGCACCGCAGACATTCCTCCATCGGATCCTCCGCGGTGAAGCGGGTGGAAACCACCCCGAACTCCCGGGCCATCTTCTTGATCTCCGGGGAGTTCGGGACGGCGGCCAGGAGCATTTCCATGATCCAACGGCGCCCGTTTTGAACCCGCTCGGAATTAAGGAGAATTTCCATGCCTTCCTGAGGATGACTAAAGCACGAGGCCACTAGTCGCTCGCTGCCGTTTTGCCGGGCTTCCACCATACACAGGCGGCAGGCGCCCATAGGCTGCAAGGCTTCGTGATAGCACAAGGTGGGGATGAAAAACCCATAGTGCCGGGCGGTGTCCAGAATCGTCCACCCTTCCCCGGCCTGTACCGGATGACCGTCTATGGTGAAATTAATGACTCCGGCTTTCTGCTTGATCGGTGCTCTCTTTTTCTTCTTAACTGGCGTACTGGCTTTTTTCTTGGCTAGCTTGCTCATGGGCTCACCTCTCACTGCACGATCACCGCGTCCACCGGGCATTCGTCGTAACACATGCCGCAGCGGATGCAGAGACTGCTGTCAATGGTATGCAGCTTCTTTTTCTCCCCGCTGATACACTGCTGGGGGCAGATCCGGGCACAAACCTGGCAGCCGTTGCAGATCTCCGGGTCAATGAAATAGGTGATCAAATCTTTGCACACCCCGGCAGGGCATTTATGGTCAATAATGTGAGACAGGTACTCATCCCGGAAATACTGGATGGTGGTCAAAACCGGGTTGGGTGCGGTGCCGCCCAACGCGCATAATGAAAAGTCTTTGATGGCCTGAGCCAAACTTTGAAGCTCTTCAATGTCTTCCGGAGAGCCCTGGCCTTTAGAAAAGCGGTCTAAAAACTCCAACATGGCCTTGAGACCGAGGCGGCAAGGAAAGCACTTGCCACAGGATTCTTCCTCTAGCAAGTGCAAGAAATAACGCGCCACATCCACCACACAATCCCTCCGATCCATGACGATCATCCCGCCTGACCCCATAATGGCGCCTACCTTGGAAAGGGAGTCAAAGTCCACTGGGGTATTTTTCAACTCATAGGGGATGACACCTCCAGAAGGGCCGCCGGTTTGCACACCCTTGAAGGGTTGCTGGCCAAGAAGACCCCCGCCTATCTCCTCGATAATGCCAGCCAGTGGAATGCCCATGGGCACTTCCACCAGGCCGATATTGTTCACCTTGCCCACCAGGGAAAAGACCTTGGTGCCGGTGCTGTGGGGAACGCCGATCCCGGCATACCACTCGCCTCCCTGTTCGATGATCTGCGGCACATTAGCCCAGGTCTCCACATTGTTGATAATGGTGGGCCGCCCCCAAGCCCCCTTTTGGGCCGGGTAGGGAGGTCTGGGAACAGGTTCTCCAGTGCGACCTTCCAGGGAAGCGATGAGCGCGGTCTCTTCACCGCAGACAAAAGCCCCGGCTCCCCGGTTGATCTGAATGTCGAAAGCAAAGCCGCTGCCCAGGATGTTATTCCCCAGCAATCCCAGGGACCGGGCTTGGTCGATGGCGGTAAGGAGATGACGGACGGCCATGGGGTATTCGTCCCGGACATAAATGAAGCCCTGGCTGGCCCCGATGGCGTAAGCCCCGATAATCATACCTTCCAATACGGCATGGGGATCACCCTCCATAATAGCCCGGTCCATAAAGGCTCCAGGATCGCCTTCATCACCATTGCCGACCAGGTAAGCTACTCCTGGATTCTTCTTGATATTTTCCGAAGCTATACGCCACTTGCGTCCGGTGGGAAACCCGGCCCCACCCCGACCCCTTAGACCGGAAACCTCCACAGCCTTAATAACCTCGTCCGGTGACATTAACGTCAGGGCCTTGGCCGCGGATTGGTAGGCACCAGCCATAAGGGCATCTTCAATACTGAGAGGATCAATGAGTCCCACATTTCTGAGAACGAGCTTTTGTTGTAGCTTGTAAAAGGGCACCTCGGCAGCCGACCGGTACCGGGTGCCGTTTTCACTATAGAGTAGCCGTTCCACCACCTCGTTCTTCAGCAGGCTGGTTTCCACAATCTCTTCCACATCGGTAGGTTTCACCCGGACGTAAAAAAGATTGGAGGGGGATAGGTTGACGAGAGGCCCCTGTTTGCAAAAACCATGGCACCCAGTTTCTTTGATTAAGGGTTTGACCTCAGCCTCTAATCCTTTGGACTTGATGGCGTCCTTAAAGGCTTTAGAGACTCGATCAGCGCCTTCGGCAAGACAACCGAGTCCACGACAGACTCTCACGATCAACTGGTTAGGATCCTGAGAGGCGTGAAGTCTGTTTCGCAGGGCCTCCAACTCTTCAGTAGTGTTTAATCTTTCCATTTTAAGCTCCTATGGCTGAAGCCAAAATCAATCGCACTGTAGCTCTGTCCAAATATTCCTCATTGATCATGACCACGGGGGCCATAGCACCAAGTATCTAGGCTGTGCCATAGCCTCATTCTCCTAAACCGAGCTTTATTCCTCAGCGAGACCTTTTAATACCTTGTTTAGTTTCCGAAAGGTGGTTCTGGGCTGATATTCTTCATCGACCACCACTACCGGGGCCAGGGCACAGGCGCCCACACAGTTGACCGTATCCAGAGTGAACCGCAGATCCCCCGTGGTGCGACCCCGACAGACATGCAACTCCCTTTCCAGGCTCTCGACTATACGCGGGCTGCCCTTGAGGTGGCAGGCGGTACCGAGACAGACCTTGATTTCGTGTTCCCCCCGGGGTTCCAGACTGAAGGATTTATAAAAAGTGGCTACCGAATAGGCCCGGGTGCGAGGCACGCCCACATGATCACAGATCAGATTCAAGTGGTCTGGGGAGATATAGTTGTAGAGAGATTGAACATCCTGCATCAAACTGATGAGGTGTCGAGGGTCGCTGGGATATTTCTCCAGAACGGAGTCAATATCAGGGGTGGTTATTTTGGGCATCTCCCGCTCCTCCTGCAATGGTTTTTTTAATGAAGCAAGAGAGCAAGTTTGATGCCAACCGCTATATCATTGTAATAACATAGAAAATTTGAAAAAGATCAAATGTTCAATAAGATATAAATGTTTCATTATTGAGACAATATGAAACATTTATAATCTTAAGTATATAAAATTAAACGATAATTTAGTAATATTAAGAATGTTTCAATATGTCTCTCCTGAGACATAAAAGATGGGCAGGATTTAGGAAAGATTGTGAGCTCTCATCTTGCGCCATAAAGAACTGCGGCTGATGCCCAGCAGACGGGCCGCCACCTGTCGCCGCCCCCGGGCTTTTTGCAGGGCTCGTTGAATGGCCTCCCGCTCGTCCTCCCACAGGGATGTCAATACGGGGCTGGAGTTCAAGGCCAGTCTGGGCTCCTGGAGGGGTTCTTCCAACTCGGGCAGGTGTTTTTGGGAGATGATGTGTCCCTTGACAAACACAAAGGCATATTCCAAGACCCGTTGCAGTTCCCGGACGTTGCCCGGCCAATGATACTTCTGGAGGAGGGCCATGACCTTGGGGTCCAGGCCGCGGATCTGTTTTCTATACTTTTGGTTGAATTGATGGATGAAGTGCTCCACCAGCGGGGGAATATCTTCCGGGCGGTCCCGCAGCGGCGGCAGGAACAGGGGTACGGTGCGCAGCCGGTAGTAAAGGTCCTCCCGGAATCGACCCTGGCGGACAGCTTCCTTGAGATTGCGGCTGGTGGCCACAATGATCCTGGCATCAATGGGAATGGGCTGGGTGCCGCCCACCCGCCAGAAAACCCGCTCTTCCAAGACCCGCAGTAGCTTGACCTGGAGCTCTGGTTTGAATTCCCCAATCTCATCCAAAAAGAGGGTGCCCCCTTTGGCCAGTTCAAACCGGCCCACCTTACTGGCAATGGCTCCGGTAAACGCGGCCTTGACGTGGCCAAAGAGCTCGGACTCCAGCAGTGATTCAGCCAGAGCTGAGCAATTCACCGGCACAAAGGGGCCTTGGGCCCGAGGACTCTGGTAATGAATGGCCTTGGCAAACAATTCTTTGCCGGTCCCTGAATCGCCTTCTATGACCACATTGGCTTCAGACGCGGCAATATCAGGCAGAAGGTGGATCAACTTGGCCATGGGTGGGCTCTGGCCGATAATCTCTATCGCCGGGGGCACACGTCTCGCTTTGACGCCCGCGGGCTGGCTGGCCAGGGTGAGGGGCCTAAAAAACTCAATGGCCCCCGCCACCGTGCCCTTTTTATCCCTGAAAATTGAGGTATTGACCAGAACGTTCAGATTGCGGCCGCCGGCATTGACCATGCGCACGTCTTGGTCGGTGCGGGTAATCCCGTCGTCTAGGGTGGCCTTGAGGGGACAATCCGTTTGACAACGGTCGCTCTTAAAAATGTCCCAGCAGAATCGGCCCAAGACCTCATGCCGTTTAAACCCGGTAACTTCCTCGGCACGACGGTTGAAACCGATGATGCGCCAGCGGGTATTGATTGTGAAGACTGCTTCAGCAAGATTATCTAAAAATGAATCGAACTCAATTCCCAGGCCATTTGTTGACCAGGCGGTCCAGGCCCGGGCGGTGGTATTTTCCCGCAAGGTAAAAATCACAGCAATGATTTTTTCTTTTTGGTTATATAAGGGATCGATGGAGTAGATTAAATAGATGGAGTGGTCGGGGTTCAGGACAAAGTGGCCCAACAGATTTGCACTGGAGATCCCCTCCCCCAGGGCTTCCTGCAAGGCCAGCCCAGCTTGCGGCAGGTCTTTTTCGCTTACCAGCAGTTCCAGAGGCAGGAGTTGCCCCCGGTTCAGCTTGATCCGCAGAAGCCTTTCCGCTTGCAGATTCGCGGAGAGGATGCGTTTTTCCGGAGAGAGGATCAGGACTCCGTCTCCCTCCGGCAGTTCTTCCCACAAGTCTAGCTCATCTGAGGCGGGGTTAAGGTCGTCCACGTCCATTTAAAGGTATTCCCAGACGCAGCAGGTCATCATTATAGAGCAAGGAGGAAATGTTCCAGGCCAAAGTGCGCACCTTGCTTTTCCTGAGACCCGGTCGAAGAATCTGTTTGCCATTGGCGAACCCGCGACTTTGGACCAATTTCACCAAAGCCTTCAAGTTGTCAAAAGATTTGGGTTCATTGTCCACAAAAGCTTCCTCATAGAGTTGGCACAGGGAGTTTACCCGAGCTATGGAGCAGCGTTTACAGGTCTGTTGTTTATCCATGCATGCACCGGTAAGAGGATTTTTTAACTTGATCATTTTATTATTTTAGCCATTGATCCGCAAGCCTCATTTGATGGCAGAGAGGTCTATGACGGCCTCTATACTAATGAGGATAGCTGGGTGCAAAATGCACCCAAGAGTAGGCTACGCAGCTCAGAACAAGCCGAAAATCCGGGGGGAAAGCTTTTGGCACACATTCTGCTTTAATACCTAAAAAAGGCTGGTAAGGTCTTGGCTGCATTTTTCCCACCGCTTAATCTGCGCACGTCGCCAAGACCTCAATTCCAGAGGAGGTCATGCTCGCCATACCCGTGTTGAGGTCCCGGGTTGCTCCGGTGCTGAATTGGTGTTCCAGCATCTACCTGTTTCCTGAGGATCCGGCCTATCATGGACTGGGGCAGGAAGTCAGTGTCTCTCACCTGGACGCGGGCCAGCGCCTGGAGTTGCTCCGGGAAAGGGGGGTGAATACCTTAATCTGCGGGGCCTTGAGTCCTTATCTGCTTTATCTTGCCCAAAAACTGGGGATCAAAGTGGTCTGCGGCGTCGCCGGCGAAGTGGAAGAGGTGCGCCGCTCTTATTGGCAGGATGGTTTGGACCAACCCCGGTTCTGGCTGCCGGGTTGTCGTGGGCCGAGACGCTACCGCTCCGGCTTCAGGAGCGGCCGAGGCTGCCCGAGGATGGCCCGGGGTTCAGAGCGGGGCGACCGGTTCACCGGGGACGCCGACACCATGGTCCGGACCGCGGGTGTCTGCGTTTGCCCGGACTGCGGCTTTCAACACCCCCATGAGCGGGGGATTCCCTGTTACCAGATAACCTGCCCCCAGTGCGGCCAACGGCTGGCCAGAGGATAGGAATCAATCTCTATGATCATTACCATAGCCAGCGGCAAAGGAGGGACCGGCAAGACCACCCTGGCCACCAACCTGGCGGCCGCGGTGGACGAGCCGGTGCAGCTCCTCGACTGCGACGTGGAGGAACCCAACGCCCACCTCTTTCTCAACCCGGAAATCCAGCAGAGCTTCGAGGTGAACCTCGAAGTCCCGGAAATCGACCTCCAAAAATGCACCTATTGTGGGAAATGCCAGGAGGTCTGCCAGTTTAACGCCATTGGCATCCTCCCCGATACGGCCCTCACCTTCCCGGAGTTGTGCCATAGTTGCGGCGGTTGTTTTCTCATCTGCCCGGAAGATGCGGTCCTGTCGCGGCATCGCACCGTGGGGATGCTGGAAATCGGCACCCGCAATCATATTCGCTTTATCCACGGCCGTCTCCGGGTGGGGGAAGCCATGGCGGTGCCCCTTATCAAGCGGGTCAAGGCAGAGGCCCACCCCGACGGCTTGACCATCATCGATGCCCCTCCGGGCACCTCTTGCCCGGTGGTGGCCTCCCTTTGGGGCAGCGATGCCGTGCTGCTGGTTACCGAGCCCACCCCTTTCGGTCTCTACGATTTGGAACTGGCCGTGGGGGCCGCCCGGGAACTCCAACTGTCCCTGGGCCTAGTCATCAACCGCGCCGACTTGGGCGATCGCCGTGTCCACGACTACGCCGCCCGGGAAAACCTGCCCATTCTCCTGGAAATTCCTTTTGACCGTCAGGTGGCCGGGGCCTACGCCCGGGGCCAACTGCTGGTGGAGGCCCTGCCCTCTTGGCGGGACCTGATGCTCGGCCTCCTGGAAAACGTCAAAAAGACTCTGGTCTAATCTGGTTGCCCTTGATCATTGCTCCGGTAAAGGGGAAAATGGGTGAAAACGAAAGTGATTTTAAAAACCCAGGAGAAACTACATGGACATCACCTTCCGTCCCATAGGTGTCATCTCCACCCCGTTTCCCGAGTCCAGGGGAACCCCCATCCAGCCCCAGTCCGCCGAGGGCACGGTGGGCACTGTCAAGGTTTTTCCGGAATTCATTCAGGGGCTTCAGGATTTAGACGGATTTTCCCACATTTTCCTGCTGTATCACTTTCACCGGTGCCAGGGCTTTTCTCTGCTGGTCAAACCCTTTCTGGACGAGGTCAAGCGGGGGGTGTTCGCCACCCGGGCTCCGGCGCGACCCAACCCCATCGGCCTTTCCATCGTGCGCCTGGAAAGGATTGAGAATGACACGCTGCACGTCCTTGATGTGGATATGCTGGACGGTACGCCGCTTTTGGATATCAAACCCTTCGTCCCGGCCTTTGATGCTCGGGAACAGACCCGGATCGGCTGGCTCACCCATAACCTGGAGAAGCTCAAGGCCATGAAGGATGACGGCAGGTTTCTTCCTGAGAAATAAATAGTTGCAAATGAGTTTGGGAGAGGGGGCCAGGGCTCATGGCCCCCCGGCCCTCTCCTCTAGTTAACAATCTAATTCCTCCATAGGAAAAGCAGATGTCGGCAATCAATGAATTGGTGGTATTAAGCGGCAAGGGCGGCACGGGCAAAACCAGCATCGTGGGCGCCCTGGCGGCTCTCATCCCGGATAAGGTGCTGTGCGACGCCGACGTGGACGCCGCGGACCTGCATTTATTGTTGGATCCCCAGGTCCAGGAGAGGCACGATTTCTACTCGGGTCACCAGGCCTGCATCGACCCCGACCAGTGCATTCAGTGCGGTGAATGCCTGGACTGGTGCCGCTTCGGGGCCATCAGCGACACTTTCGTCATTAACCCTTTGCTTTGTGAAGGGTGCGGGGTCTGCTTTCACCTCTGCCCAGTGCAGGCCGTCCAGTTCCCCGAACACCTGTGCGGCGAGTGGTATATCTCCCGCACCCGTTTCGGCCCCCTGGTGCATGCCCGCTTGGGCATCGCCGAGGAAAATTCCGGCAAACTGGTGGTCCTGGTCCGGGGGGAGGCCCGGCGGCTGGCGGTGGAGCAGGACCGGCCCTGGCTCCTCACCGACGGCCCCCCGGGCATCGGCTGCCCGGTGATCTCCTCCCTGGGCGACGCCACCGCGGTGCTCCTGGTGGCCGAGCCCACGATTTCCGGCCACCATGACCTGGAGCGGGTGGCCGCGGTGGCCGAACATTTCGGGCTGCCGGTGTTGGTGCTGGTCAATAAAGCCGACCTGCATTGGGAAGCCGCGGAAAAGATTGTCCAGTTTTGCGCTGACCGTGGCTATCCCTTCCTGGGACATCTGCCCTTTGATCCGGATTTCACCCGGGCCCAAGTTGAAGGCAAGACCATAATGGAATATGATAATATGAAATTACGTGCACTACTCACCGAGGTCTGGGAAAAATTACAAACGGAAATCGACCACTTGAAGCGAAAAATCCACTGAGGCCCGCTTCTGATCAGGCTCAGGAGCTGGCCGCCCCCAGCCCCGCGTCCCAATTTTCCCCCCAGACGGAAATCATTCTCAACAGCATAGCCGACGGCGTTTTCACCGTGGACCTGGACTGGCGCGTCACCTCCTTCAACCGGGCCGCGGAGGACATCACCGGCATCCCGGCGGCTGAAGCCCTGGGCCGCCCGTGCTGTGAGGTTTTTCGGGCTAATGTCTGCGACTCGGCTTGTGTTTTGAGACACACCCTTGAATCCGGGCGTCCGGTGGTAAACCAGCCCATTGCCATCCTGCGGGCCGACGGCCAGGAAATCCCCATCAGCGTCAGCACCGCCCTGCTCAGGAACGAAGCGGGGGAGATCATCGGCGGGGTGGAAACTTTCCGAGACCTGAGCCTGGTGGAGGAACTGCGAAAGGAAATCCAGCGCCGCTATCGCCTGGGGGATATCATCTCCAAGTCCCCCCTCATGCAGCAGATTTTTACCCTTCTGCCGGAAGTGGCCCGCTCCGATAGCACCGTGCTCATTGAAGGGGAAAGCGGCACCGGCAAGGAACTGGTGGCCCGGGCCCTCCATACCTTGAGCCCACGCGCCAAGGGCCCTTTCGTGGCGGTGAATTGCGGCGCCCTCCCCGACACCCTCCTGGAATCGGAGCTTTTCGGCCACACCGCCGGCGCTTTTACCGACGCCCGCCGGGACCGCCTGGGACGTTTCGCCCTGGCGGAAAAAGGCACCCTGTTTTTGGATGAAATCGGCGACATCTCTCCGGCCCTCCAGGTGCGGCTCCTTCGGGTTCTGGAGGAAAAGTCCTTTATGCCCCTGGGTTCTTCCCGCAGCGTCAAGGCGGATGTGCGCATTATCACCGCCACCCACAAGGACCTCGGCCGCCTGGTGGAGGAAGGGGACTTCCGCAAAGACCTGTATTACCGCATCAACGTGGTCAAACTCAAACTTCCCTGCCTGGCGGAACGCAAAGAAGACATTCCCCTGTTGGCCGAGCATTTCATCGCCCGCTTCAACAAGCTGAAAGACAAAAAGATTTTGGGCTTGAGCTACGACACCCTGGCCATTTTCATGAAGCACGACTGGCCGGGCAATATCAGGGAATTGGAAAACGCCATCGAACACGCCTTTATTTTGTGTTCCTCAGGCCTCATCCAGCCGCAGCATTTGCCGGAGCATCTGCGTCAGGACTACCAGTCCGGACCGGCCTTCACCGGTCTGACCCTGGAAGAAGTGGAGAAAAGGGCCCTGTGGGAGGCCCTGGAACGGAATAACTGGCGCCGCCTGGCCACGGCCCGGGAACTGGGCATCGATAAGAACACCCTGCGCCGCAAGATCAAGCGCTTCGGGCTCACGACCCCCGCCAAGGAAGGGGGCTGAAACTACGCGACCTCACGGGACTTGAGGGGAGGACCGGGGGAGCGGTGGTTCCCCCGCCCCCTGGACCCCTCTCCCAAATATTCTTCGTAACAATCTCAACTAGGCGAGTCCATGGCACCGGCTTTTGATGACCAGGTGGCGGCTTATGAGCGCTGGTATACCACCCCCCTGGGGCAACTGGTGGATCGGGTGGAGAAGGAGGCGGTCTTCGCTCTCGTGTCGGAGCTCCAGGGACGCCTGGTGCTGGAGGTGGGCTGCGGCACCGGCAACATCTCCCTGGAACTGGCCCGCCGGGGCGCCCAGGTGGTGGGGTTGGATACCTCCGGCCCCATGCTGGCGGCAGGGCAAAACAAAACCCGCCGACAGGGTTTTTCCCTCAGGTTAATCCAAGGCCTGGCCGGCGATCTGCCCTTTCCCGAGACCAGGTTTGACGGGGTGCTCTCCATCTTGGCCCTGGATTTCATCCCCGACCGCCCGGGCGCGGTGCGGGAAATGGTCCGGGTGCTGCGTCCCGGCGGCTTCCTGGTGCTGGCTTTGTTGAACCGCTACAGCCTGTGGACTCTGAAGCGGGTCTTAAGGTCCTGGTTCAAGCCTTCTTTTTGGCGGGGGGTGCGGTTCATCACCCCTGGGGCACTAAAGCGCCTGCTCGCCAGCCACCCCGACTTGGTGGAAATCCGCCACCGCCAGGCCGTTTACTTTCCCCCCCTGGCCCATCCCCGCCTGCTGCACTATTATCCCCCCCTGGAACGCCTGGGACAAAAGCTCCAACTCCCCACCGGGGCCTTCCTGGTGGCCGCAGCCCGCAAACGGGCAAGCTAAGTTGAAGGAGGGGGCCAGAGGTCTCAAACCCCTGCCCCCTCCCTCAAACTCCCTCCCCCAACCTCTTAACAAAAAAATGGTTCCCAAGCAGGAGCTTGGGAACCAGGATTAGGAATGTTTTTTACCGAAAACCGAAAACTGCCAACCGAAAACCGTATTATTTCTTCTTCTCGACCGGCTTCTTCTCTGCACTCGCCTTCTGTTTGCCGAAAATCTCCGGGGGCTTCTGGGTGTTGCCGCCGGACCCCGGAAAGACCGGGGCCTGGTAGGCCTTTTGGTTATGTTTCAGAAGTTCGTCAGCTTCTTTCATGAAGTCAACATAGCGTTTCTTACACTCATAAAAGCCATGCCACCAGGTGTAGTCCGGGGCCATCATGGCTGCGCCCATGCGGGCCCGCCGGCCTTCGTGGTGCCATAACTCATAGAACTGGAAATACAGCGGCTCGGCAAAGTACTTTTTGGGATCCATCAGCTTTTTGGCATAGAGTTCGCCCAGTTTTTTCTTCATCGGCTTGAAGTAAACATCGTTATAATTCTTTACCACCAAGTCGAGCTTGACAAAGTGGTCATCCACCCAGGCTGGCCCGTGGCATTGGAGGCAGACGTCCTTCATTTTTTGCCGTTCCACTTTCCAATTGGTCGGCGCCGGGAAAGGCTTGAACTCAGACGGGCGCACCGTAAGGGGCGCCTGCAGTTCCCAGGAAAGCCTTTCGGTGACATCGTGGGAGGTCAATACTTTGCCGGACCCGGACATGTGGCACGAAGCACAGGTGGGACCGCGGTAGTCCACCCCCGGTGTCCAGGTCCCCGGCGCGGCTTCCCAGTTATATTGCTGCCCGAACGCATCATAAATATCGCCGTGCTTGGATTCCTTGTAAATTTCAATCTGGGGATGATCCGGCCCTAAATGGCAGGCGCCGCAGGCTTCAGGCTTCCTCGCATCCATGACCGCAAAGCGGTGACGGGTGTGGCAACTGCTGCAACTGCCCAAGCTGCCGTCCAGGTTGACTCTTCCCACCCCGACGTTGGGCCAGGTCAAGGGGTCCAGCTTGCCGTCTTTAATCTTTATCACTGTCCCGTGGCAATGAAAGCAGCCGGTGGCCCGCTGGATGTCGCTGTTCAGGCCGGCGTTCAGCCAGGGGTCGATTTTCCAAATGATTTCCAAGGTGTGGGCGTGTTTGCTTTTATCGTATTGCCTTACTTCATCGGGGTGGCAACGGGAGCAGTCCTTGGGGGTCACCACCGTGGCCACCGGCGTCCGATATTCCGCCTTGCCCCAGGGATTGTCGGTACGCTCATATTGTTTGAAATGCTCCTGGCTCACGTCCGGATCGGAGGGTTTGGCCTGGTGGCAGTCCAGGCAGGTGATATTGGCGCTGGCGTGGCGGCTTTTAGACCAATCCACAAAGATTCCCGGACTTTCCACTTTGTGGCACTCGATACAGGCCTTGGCCTTGGGGGACATGCTGCGCTCGATGCGAAACTCTTTGGTCTTGGGGAAGTTCGCGGCTTTTTGATCCTTGGCCGCGTCGCCGGGGCTTCCCAAGGCCAAAAGCATCCCTAGGCTCATTAATGCTATGAGTTCTTTATTCACCGCCCGACCCTCCTTCTCATTCCGGAAAAATCACCAAGCCGTGGTGAAGCTCCTGAGTTAATTGCAGGTTTTGTAGTTGTAGTAAGGCAACTCGTTATGTACCAGGTTCCGATGGCAGTCGAAACAGCTTTTCTCATAGCCCGGCCTGGGGTAGAGCACCGTCCGGTGGGCCAGCATGGCCCCGCGCTGGGACGGCAGATAGTCGAGATTGCGGTGGCATTTCAAGCAGTGGCTGTTTTTGATGGAGGCATAAGCCTTTTGCCGGTTCTTTTCGTGGTCGTACGAGGCCAGGGTGAGATGCGCCAGGACGTCCTTGGCGCCGTGGTAGGTCTTGGCGTAAAAGAAGTCGAAGGTGTCTTGCGGCGCGGGAAGGTGGCAGTCCATGCAATCCGCCACGAAACCCTGGCTGTTGTTAGTGTGGGTGGAGGTCCTCCAGGTGTTGTAGGCAAATTCGATTTCGTGGCAGGACGCGCAAAACTGCGGGGTGGAGGTGCGCACCATGGTGTAGTAGGTGAGGCTGAACAAGGGGAAGGCCACGACAATCCCAAGGACGATATAGAGAATCGGCTTGAGAAATTTTTTCATGGGCCCCCCAAAGAGAAGAGGGTGAGATGGAAGAAGAAATTGTGCTACATGTCTAAATCACTATAGTTCATACATGAATAATATCAAAGAGATAGCACTAAACTTAACGTAAATGTAAAAATAAATCAACTTTTTTGTCACCGGGGCTCCTAGCTTATGCATCTTTTTAGGGAACAATTTGATGCTTTTTAGAGATCATTTGGATGCATTTTGTTCCATATTCCCTTCATCGGCCCTCAAAAGCCCGCTAACAGCCCCTCCTTTTTCTGGCACAGAATTTGATTATACAAAGAGTGACGCATGTTTTCTGAAAGGAGCAGCAGTATGGGAGATTGTCGTAGCAGTCAGTGTGGTCATGGGGGCCAGGGAGCCCACCACCACCACGAACACGATGCGGATGAACCTAGACTCAGAGAGCAGTTAGGGCATATCAAACACCGCCTCCTGGTTATGAGCGGCAAAGGGGGGGTGGGCAAAACCAGCATCGCCGTGTATCTCGCCCTGGGATTGGCCCAACGGGGCCACCGGGTGGGAATTCTGGACGTGGATTTACACGGTCCGGATGTCCCCCGCATGTTGGGGATCAGCGGCATGTTTGACTATGACGCGGAACATCTTCTGGTCCCACATAGTTACAATGATAAACTGAAAGTGGTGTCCATCGAATGTTTGCTGCGGGACCGGGATGAAGCGGTGATCTGGCGGGGTCCCCTGAAACACAGCTTTATTCGCCAGGCCATTTCCCAGGTCAATTGGGGCGACCTGGATATTCTGGTCATTGACAGCCCTCCTGGCACCGGGGATGAGCCGTTGAGTGTGGCCCAAACCATTCCCCAGGCCCAGGCGGTGATCGTCACCACGCCCCAGGAAGTGTCCCTGGCCGACGTGCGCAAGGCCATCAACTTCTGTCGCAAAGTGGATATGCCCATCATGGGTCTGGTGGAGAACATGAGCGGCCTTATCTGTCCCCGCTGTGGCGAGGAAATTCCCGTGTTCAGCAAAGGCGGGGGACAGAAGACCGCGACCTTAATGGAGGTGCCCCTGTTGGGCAGCCTCCCCTTTGATCTCAGCGTGGTCCAGAGCGGCGATACCGGCCACCCCAAGCTGGAATCGCCGGATGAAAGTCCCTTCCTGTCTGCTTTGGGACGGCTGCTGGATGAAGTGGAGAGCCGCCTGAAAGTGCATGAAGAGAACCTGGCCTCAAGCCTCGCGGGAACTATAATGCCGGAGGGGAAAACCGAGATGGTCACACCGGAGAAAACTACTTTTAAAGCCGCGGTCCCCCTGGCGGCTGGGGTCTTGTGCAATCACTTCGGCCACTGTGAGCAGTTTGCCGTGTTACAGGTCGAGGATGGACAGATCGGCGCCACCGAATTTCACACCCCGCCGCCCCATGAGCCCGGGGTCTTGCCCCGCTGGCTGGGAGAACTGGGGGTTAATCTGATTATCGCCGGCGGCATGGGGCAACGGGCCTTGAGTCTGTTCACCGATCAAGGCATCAGGGTGATCACCGGGGCTCCGAGCCAGGACCCCGCGGCCCTGGTCCAGAGTTACCTGGCCGGCAGTTTGATGACCGGTCCCAATGTTTGCGACCATTAACGTTGCCTTGGTGCGACTCAAGCGTTGCGTCCCTTGGCGCTAGAAAGGAGGAGAGCTTGAAAATCGCAGTGAGCGCTAGTGGGCCCACCCTGGATGCTTCGGTGGATGCCCGTTTTGGGCGGGCTCCCTATTTTCTCCTGGTGGACCCGGATAACCTGGAGTTTGAAGCGGTAGCCAACCAAACGAATTTACAAGCGGCTCAGGGCGCCGGTATTCAGACCGCCACTCTGGTGGCGCGATATAAGCCGGTCGCGGTCCTTACCGGCCACTGTGGCCCCAAGGCCTTCCAGACCCTGCAAGCCGCGGGCATCAAGGTCATTGTCGAGGTACACGGTTCGGTGCAACAGGCGGTGGAGCAATATCGGGCCGGACAATTAAACCCCTCCCAAGGTCCCAATGTAACCGGCCATTGGTAATAAACCTGACAAGGCCTTCTCGGGGCTGGGGGGAGAGAATCTTCACTCATTGAAAACCGGCGAGCCGGCCAGCCCTCGCGTTTGCCGGCTCAGACCCAGGAGGTGTGAAAATGGCTCCCCCGGAGAAGGAAATGACCATGGAATGCGCCCTGTGCGGCCATACGGCCTCGGGCAAGTTTGTCGGGGATATCTGTCCCCAATGCGGCCTGACGTATTGGCGCTGCAGTAATTGTGGTTACACCCTGACCGCGGCCAAGCCCCCGGCAGAGTGTCCCAGTTGTCACGAAAAATGCGATTTCCTCAACATCACCTGTTATACCCCGGAATGCGGCGGACCCGGACACATCGACCCGAAATTGTGAAGGCAGTGGTTTGGCAAACGGGTATTAGACATGAAACTAACCATTATTTATGACAATAAAGCCTGGGCGCCGGGTCTGCAGGCCGATTGGGGCTTTGCTTGCCTGCTTGACTTGATGGACGGCTCTCGACTTCTGTTCGATACCGGCGCCAACGGCACGATATTGTTGGAAAATATGGATAAGATCGGGATAGATCCCCAAACCGTTTCCAGTGTTTTTATCTCTCATGCCCATTGGGACCACATTGGAGGTCTGCCTGCTTTCCTCGAACGAAACCGAGAGGTGGTGGTTTACCTGCCGGATTCCTTTCCCAAAACCCCCGAGGCCGGGCAGGTTCTCAGGATTCAGGCTCCCTACCAGCTAGCCCCCCAACTCTGGTCCACGGGGGAGCTGAACAACGGGGAGCAATCGCTAGTGGTGGACACTGGCCAGGGGTTGGCCGTGGTCTGCGGTTGCGCACACCCGGGGGTGGAAGCCATTTTGCAGGCGGCCGCGCAGTTCGGCCGGGTTACCGCCTTAGTCGGCGGGTTGCACGGGTTTCAGGATTTTGACTTGCTTCAGGACCTGAGCCTGGTGTGCCCTTGCCACTGTACCCTGCACATAAATGAGATCAAGCAGCATTATCCGAAAACCTATGTCCCCGGTGGAGCCGGGCAAATTGTGGAAATTTGAATCCCTGGAGGAAGAAACCTCGACTCGAATATAAAGGCTTTTACTCAGCACAACTGCAACCAAGTTAAACCACAGGTGAAGGAAGAAGTTTCTTCACCGGAAAAAAACATGGAGGTCATGAAAATGCCACGTTTTAATGGAACAGGACCCTACGGAGCAGGACCCGGCACCGGCTGGGGCATGGGTCCCTGTGGAGCAGGTATGCGCCGGGGATTCGGCGGATACGGCGGCAGAGGCTTCAGCCGGGGCGGCTGGGGCCGGGGCCGGTTCGGCGGCTGGGGCCGCGGGGGCTGGGGTTATGGCTCCAGAGCTTATGGCCCTTTCGGTTATGGCGGGGCCGCAACTTATGGCGCCCCGCCCGATGAAGCCCAAGCCCTGCGGGATGAAGAGGCTTACTTGAGAAGCCAACTGGACGCCGTCCAACAACGCCTCTCAGAGCTGGAAGCCCCCCAACCCTGAACCCTTCCCCCCTCCTGCCGGTCCTACCGGCAGGAGGGGCCTTGACTGCCATTGATTAGTGTCATAAGGGTTTTCATACATACCCAGGAGACTGGGCCATCAGCACCTGGATTGGTAAATTATTCCTGAACTGTTGTGTCTTGGTACTTTCCATCTCCTCCTGCCCCTCCCCCCCTGACGGGGGGGAGGGAACTTTAGATTGGTAACCGGTGGTATTAGAAGCTATTGCAAAACCGTTTTTTTGTCATCCTGAGCGAAGCGCAGGATCTAGAACTAGCTGAAAAGACTAGATTCTTCGCTGCGCTCAGAATGACAACATTCCTAAATCAAGAGTTTTGCAATAATTAATAATTTCTAGGATTATGGCCAATAGTATCAGGGAAAGGGGGTCGGGAACCTGCCTCCTCTCTTAAGCCCTCTCCCCCCGTAGGGGCGCAATTCATTGCGCCCAGAGGGCTTGATAAATCAAGCCCCTACAGGAGAATGGCACGGGAGTCTGGGGAGAAGCACTGTCAAGACCCAGGTGACCCAGGACCCGGGATCCCCTCGCCCGTTAATCTTTTAAATGCTCCGTAAAATGACCATCGGGAGGGCCGATTATGAAAGGTAAGCACGAACACGAGCACCTGCATTCCCATGAACATACCCACGAACACAACCATGAGCACCGGCATGGAGATATGGCGCACTCTCACGAGCACATGCACACCCACGCGCATGAGCACGTCCACGAGCATTCCCACCTTCACGAACATGCCGGGGATGTCCATGTCCATAATCACGAACACACCGGGGAACATGGTTCCCATGAGCATGTGCATCCGGCCCATGAAAAAGAGGAACACGACCATCCTCATGAAAAATAATCGGCTTTGCCGAAACGGGAGGTGAAACCATGCCGAGATATTACCCGGGACGGTTTGGTCCTGGTCCTGGCTTCGGCCGTGGCCGAGGTTACGGTTTCGGCGGCGGCTATGGCCGGGGCTGGTGCTGGTGGCCCCAGCGGCCCTGGTGCCGAGGCTGGGGAGGATGGGGTCCGCCCCCCTGGATGTATGATCCTTACGCCCCCGAGCCTTATTGGGGTCCATATGGGGGAGAACCTCCTTTTATGTCCCCTGAAGAGGAAATGGCTGCGCTCAAAGATGAGGAGGCTTTTCTCAAGCAGGAACTGGAGGACATTCAAAAGCGTCTGGCGGAACTTTAGCAAGAGGGTTCCGGTTTATAAAATCAAGTGGGAGGGAGTATAAAGTGGATTTTTCCCAGATCATCAAGGCGGATAAGGATGAAGGTAAAGAAAAGCATGTACCCCACATCGCCATCGACAAAGGACACAAGGAAGGCAAGGATATTGTCCGCGTCGTGGTGGGACATGAGGTTCCCCATCCCAATACCGTGGAACATCACATCTCCTGGATTGAGCTTTATGGGGTAAAGAAGGATAACAATCAGGTGATTCACCTGGGGCGCGCCGCCTGGGCGCCGGTCTATTCCAACCCCAATGTCCGGTTCCAGATCAACCAGATCCAGGAGTTCAAATCTTTTCATGCCCTGGCCTACTGCAATATCCATGGCCTGTGGGGAAACTCCCTGGAGGTCTAAAAGCCGGGGCCGCGTTGCCAACCGGCTGTTTCACCTCTGAAAGGCGTCATGGACTCCGGCGAAAGGTTGGCCCTGGTTTCGGTGGCCGTGAATCTGCTGGTCACTGGACTCAAGTATTTTTTGGGAGTGTTTTCCGGCAGCCTGGCCCTTATAGCCGACGCGGTGCACTCCTCGGCGGATGTGGTCTCTTCCGCATCCATTTGGGCCGGTCTGCGGATTTCCCGCCGGAAAAGCAAACGTTTCCCTTTTGGGCTGTATAAAGTAGAGAATCTGGTGGCTTTGGGGACCGCTGGACTCATTCTGCTGGCGGGCTATGAGATTCTGCGCACCGTCTTGGCGGGCGGGGAAAATATTAAGGCGGCGCGTCTACCCTATGCCATCGGCGGGGTAGTTGGTATTGGCTTGGTGTTGTTTGCCTTTTCCCGCTATGAATTGAAAAGGGCCCGCCAGCTCAATTCCCCCAGTCTGGCAGCCGATGCCCAGCATCTGACCACCGACCTGTTTTCCACCGGCCTGATCCTGGTGGGATTGAGCGGCGCCTACTTAAAACTCACCTTCCCCTTGGACAAAATTGCCGCTTTGATCATCGTGGTTCTCGTTGCTTGGGTGGGGGTGAGAATCGCGGTGGACGCCATCCGGGTGCTGCTGGACGCCTCCCTGGATGTGGACACCCTGGACCGCATCCGGGAGCTCATCCGGGAAAGTCCTCAGGTGGATAAGATTATTTCCCTGAAAGGGCGCAATTCCGGGAGATACAAGTTCATCGAAGCAGACCTGGCACTCAAGGTAAAGGAACTTGACAAAGCTCACTTTCTGGCCAATCAAATTGAGCAGCGTATTCAACAGCAAGTCCCCAACGTTGACCACGTCCTTATTCACTATGAACCGGTAACCAAGACCACCCGCCTGGTGGCCTTGCCGATGACTGAAGACAAAGAAAACCTGTCGGAGCATTTCGGGGAGGCCCCCTATTTTCTCTTGCTCACCCTTAAAAATGAAGACGGCCGGGTTTTAGAGGAAAAATGGCTGGTTAATCAGTTTCAAAACGAGGAAAAAGCCAAAGGCATCAAGGTGAGCGAATGGCTGGTGGGCTTGGGGGTGGACGAGGTCATCACAGCCAAAGCACTGGCCCACCGGGGGCCTTATTATGTGTTTTCCGACAACCAGGTGGAGATGCGACAAACCGAGATGCGGAACCTTGGTGAAATCACCAGCTCCCTGATTCGGCCTCCTGGGGCCGCCGGCCAGGTTCAAGAGGAAAAAAATGCCTGAGACGACCCTTACTTCGGCCAAACGTCTGATTGACTGCCCCAGACACAGCCCCTGTATTGAGATGTCTTATATCGATGGCGGCGCGGGTGAGACGCTGGTCCTGATCCACGGCCTGGGAGCCGACGCCACTGGTTGGGGGGAACAACTTGAAGAATTGTCGTCCTCCCACCGGGTCATCGCCATGGACCTGCGCGGCCATGGAGACTCCGGTTACCGACCCGAAGAACCGGTCACCATCAGGACTTTGGTTGATGACCTCGTGGCCTTGTTAAGAGGGCTCGGAGTAGAGCAGGCCCATGTTTGCGGTAATTCTATGGGGGGCATGTTGGCCCTGGAACTCTGGGTCCGCTGGCCGGCTTTACTGAAATCCCTGATTTTGGTGGATACCACGGCCTTTTTCCCGCCGCCGCAAATACTGGATGACTTTTTACGGTTGTTTGACCACATGGAGATGACGGCCTGGGCCAGATTCATGGCTCCCCGCCTCCTCTGGCGCGGCGCCCCGACCAACCTGGTGGAGGAGATGGTGCAGATGATGGCTGCCACTTCCCGGGCCGTTTACCGGCAAGGCCTGGTGGCGGCGTTTTTGGCGGATTACCGCTGGATGCTTCACATGGTGGATATTCCCACTCTCATCTTGGTGGGAGAGGAGGACCAGGCCACCCCGGTGGGTTACGCCCGATTTCTTGAAAGCCACATCAAAGGAGCCGTGCTCCAGGTGGTGCCCGAGGCTGCCCATCTGCCCCATCGGGAAAATCCCCGGGAATTCAACCGCCAGTTGCGGGCGCATCTGGAGCGGTTTGGTGATAAATGATTTGCCCCCTCTCCATTCGCTTGCGGGGGGAGAGGGTTGGGGCACGAGGCGCCCCTTCATTCACTCGAAACTCGAAACTAAAAACTCGAACTTTGAACCTTGAACTTTTCCAGGAAGCGGACTTCAAGGAGGAACAAAATGCCAATTTATGCGCAACAACGACGTCCAGGAGGCGGCCAAGGTGGCGGCCAAGGAGGCGGCCAGGGTGGCGGTCAGGGAGGCGGCATGGGTGGCGGCGGTCGGGGCGGCCGCGGTAGAGGCGGCGGCTTCGGCGGTGGCCCCGGGGGCTCTTGTGTCTGCCTGAAAAAAAGTTCAACTCGGACCCCCATGACTGGCCGCACTTCATTGTCCAGAGTATGGCCGACGCCGTCATTACTGTAGATGGCCAAATGCAGGTCACGGACCTCAATAAGGCTGCGGAAAAACTCACCGGCTTTACCCGGGAAGAGGCCTTGGGGAAGTATTGCGGCGAAGTGCTGCACAGCAGCATGTGCGGTCGGGAATGCCCCCTGAAGATGGCCATGAATAATGGCGAGGTGGTGACTCGGGAAGCGGTGCTGCACAACCGCCTGGGCCAGGACCTTGAAGTGATGCTGTCCGCTTCGGCCCTGCGGGACGACCAGGGCAACCTCCTGGGCGGCGTGGAAACCTTTAAGGATATCGGCCCCTTCAAAACCTTGGACAAAGAGCGCCGTTATCTGGTGAGCATGTTCGCCCACGATCTGAAATCGCCGGTGGTGTCCGTGGCCGGCCTACTCAATCGTCTCCGCCAGGGTAAAGTGGGGGAGTTTACCGAGGCCCAGGCCGCGTATCTGGACACCATCTCCCAGGAAATCCAGCGCCTGGAAGATCTCATCGCCACCTTTCTGGAGTACGCCCGGCTGGACCTGCACATCATCACCCCGGTGCCCAGCGCCCTGCAGGTGGAAGAGGAATGCCAGGAAGTCATCACCCGGATGCGCCCCCAGGCCGAGGCCAAAAAGATTACCCTCGTCACGGAGTATCCTCAGGAAATCATCGTCATTCAGGCTGACTCCCTGCTGTTCCAGCGGGTCCTCTGCAACCTGGTGGGCAATGCCATCAAGTACTCCCCTCCTGAGACCGATATCCTGCTAAGCGTCAAAGGCCTGGGCAAGGAGGTGCAATTTGCCGTGCAGGACCACGGTCCCGGCATTTCCAAGGAAGATCAGGCCCACCTTTTTGAGTTGCTTTATCGGGGTAAAGGCGCGGGTAGGGAGGCCGGCCTGGGACTAGGTCTGGCCATCGTCAAGCGCATCATCGACGCGCACGGGGGCCGTATCTGGGTAAAGAGCGCGGTTGGCCAGGGAGCGACTTTCTTTTTCACACTGCCGCGACAATTTCAGGGTTGAAGGCCCCGTGGTCAAATTCGCCATAAATCGAAGGAGAAATTATGGAAAAAGGTCAAAAACTGGTGATCGTCGGCATGGGCGGGGTAGGGGGCCCGGCGGCCATGCTTTCCCGCCGGCTCCTGCCCGGAGTAGACATTACCGTTATTCGTGAAGAGGATCGGTTCATCGTCCGCTGAGCTCTTCCTCATGTGGTGGCCGGTGTGGCCACTGTGGATTCCATCACCAATCCCGACCGGATGTTAGAGGAGGCCGGCATCAAGGTGGTGATCGGCAAAGTTGTTCAGGCTGATCCCGCTAATAAAACCCTGGCGCTGGCGGATGGTACAGTCATCCCCTTTGACAAGCTGATCCTGGCCATGGGGGCGCGTCAGATGATCTCGCCGGTGGAGGGGAGCACCCTCAAAGGCGTGTTTACCCTGAGAAGCGCGGCTGACGCCACCCGCATCCGCGAGTATTTCGAGGCTGAGAATCCCCGCAAATTAGTTTTAATCGGGGGAGGTTACATTAATTTGGAAACGGCTACTTTATTAATGGCCCAAAACCCTGATCATTATAGGGTTACCATCATTGAACTCTTGCAGCATCCCCTGCCGCTAATGCTGGACCGAGAACTGGCCCAAGGGGTGCAGGATTATTTGGAGGAAAAGGGCCTTCAGATGAAAATAGGCCAGAAGGCCGCCAGGATACTGGGTAAAAACGGTCGGGTGTCGGGGGTCGAGCTTACTTCGGGGGAACAAATTCCCGCAGATTTTGTCCTGATTTCGGTAGGAGCCGCCCCTAACCTGGAGTTGGCCCAGCAGTTAGACTTGGCCATCGAAAAATATGGCATTCAAGTCAACGAATTTTGTGAAACCTCCCACCCCGATGTCCTGGCCGGAGGGGATTGTGTGGAGAAACTTAGCTTTATCACCAAAAAACCGGTGCTCAGCATGCTGCGGGGTCCGGCAGTTATCCAGGGGCGTCTTATCGCCAAGCGCCTGGCTGGCTGCGCCATACCCTTTCCCGGTGTCTTAAATAACTCTACCGTTAAGCTGTTCGACAAATACTATGCTTCCGTTGGACTGACCGAAGAGAACGCCCGCCAGGAAGGATTTGAGCCCGTAGCGGCCTCGGTAAATTCTCGCAGCAAACACGGCATGATCCCGGGGGTCAAGCCCTGGACCCTCAAGCTGGTGTTTGACCGCCAGACCCATAAACTTTTAGGGGGGCAAATTGTCAGTGACAGCGACTCCGCGGTGAAGGAAATCGACAACATCAACTCCCTGATTTTAGGCGGCAAAACCATCGAGGATTTGACCGTGGTGATGTGCGCCGGCACGCCGGATTGCTCCTCCGAACCGAGCCTGTGCCCCATCCCCATTTGCGGCGAGCAGGCGTTGCAAAAATTGCGAGCATAAGGCGGCGTTATTTCGCCGAAAACCCAACGATAAGGAGAATGTCTCATGAAGAAAGTGATGGTGATAGGCTGTGGAGCCTACATGGACAGTGGTTACGGCTGCCCGGGGGAATGGCGTTGCCTGAAGGCGGCCACCGTAGGCGAAGGTGCCTTTGATGAACCGGTGCAGGTTATGTCCTTTGTCAAATGCCATTGCCCCGGCCGCAGTTTGGCCGCCAACGTGGGCATGGCCATCAAACTGGCGGACATGCAGCCGGACGCCATTTATATGAGTTCGTGCATGGCCAAGGCCAAACCTGATTGTCCCTACACCAGCGCTGAGCAATTCGCCCAGATTATCCAGGGGAAAACCGGCATCCCGGTGACCCTGGGCACCCACGAATACCACGGCTGATCAGGGCCTTTTCAGAGGGGGGTAGGACCGCGAACCTGGCCCCCTCTCTCAAACCCCCATCCCGACCGTCCAATATGGAGCCTATTTAAGAATTTCTATTCTGCCATTCTTGATGAAGACTCTGCCCAGAGTCTCCCGGCTGGTCATATCCCGGATGATGACAAAATCAATTTTTTTCCCCTTCTGATTGAAACCATGGCAAAGCGTCAAGGCCAAGCGGGCGAGTTCCTCCTTTTTCTCGGGCTTTAAATCCTTCCAGTTCTGGGGCTCCACCAGTATGTAAGTGATGGGCTCGCCGACCCTCATCTTAATCAAACCCTTGTCCTGCATGGCCAGAAGCCTCATGCCGGCTTCTTCGGCGGGAGTCAGGCCGGCCTGGGGGGTTTTCTCTTTGGCAGCCAAGGCTGTAAAGGACAGCACTAACACCAGCAAAACAGAGGTTATTAAGGTGAAAGGACGCATAACTTATTCTCCTCATTATCATCTTTAATGGTCAGGCACAAGGGCCAGCCTCTGGTTTTGATCCTGCCTCCGCCCCCTAAAGCCGAAAGCAAAAAGGCTCCGGCTGAAAGCCAGAGCCCTCGGAATTTCCTGGTAGGCACGAGGAGATTTGAACTCCTGACCCCCACCGCGTCAAGGTGGTGCTCTCCCCCTGAGCTACGTGCCTGTTTCTTATTCATTTACCCTTTCAGCCGAAACGCGTCAAGGTTTTAATGTAACTGTAGGGAAACTTGACAATATCAGGGAGGGCTGGTATCTTCATGCGGATATTTTAGCTTTCCTCCGAGGAGCTTTGGCATGTATTTTCAGGACGTGTTGATGACCCTGGAGCGGTTTTTCGCCGAGCGGGGCTGCATCGTGGTCCAACCCTACGACGTGGAAGTGGGAGCCGGCACCTTCAGTCCCCACACCCTGCTCCGGGCCCTGGGGCCGGAACCCTGGAACGTGGCCTACGTGGAGCCCTCCCGGCGCCCCACCGACGGGCGTTACGGCGAAAATCCCAACCGCTTGCAGCACTATTACCAATATCAGGTGATCATGAAGCCTTCCCCCAAAGATATTCAGGAGATTTATCTGGATAGCCTCAGGGCCCTGGGCATCGACCCCCTGGCTCATGATGTGCGCTTTGTGGAGGACGATTGGGAATCCCCCACCCTGGGGGCCTGGGGGCTGGGCTGGGAAGTGTGGCTGGACGGCATGGAAATCACCCAGTTTACCTATTTCCAGCAGTGCGGCGGCATCGATCTGGATCCCATCAGTGTGGAGCTGACCTACGGCCCCGAACGCATCGCCATGTATCTCCAGGGCGTGGAGAGCGTCTACGATCTCAAGTGGACTGCGGATATCAATTATGGCGACGTTCACCACCGGGGGGAAGTGGAGCACTCCGTCTACAACTTCGAGCAGGCCGATGTGGAGATGCTCTTCACCCTGTTTGACATGTACGAAAAGGAGAGCCAGCGCACCATCGAGCAGGGCTTGGTGCTGCCGGCTTATGATTATTGTCTGAAGTGCTCCCATACCTTTAATTTGCTAAACTCCCGGGGCGCCATCAGCGTGGCGGAACGGGCCAGCATCATCGGCCGGGTGCGAAACCTTGCCCGCCTGTGCGCTGAAGCCTACCTCAAGCAACGGGAAGACATGGGCTTTCCGCTGTTGAAGAAATAGCAGTTAGTAATCAGCAGTCAGTTTTCAGCAGTCAGCCATGTTTTTAAAGAAATAGTTCTGCAATGAAGGTGACCACTGGCTACTGATCACTGATAGCTGACCGCTGATAGCCGATATGAGGATAACCATGGGCAGTGAGTTTCTATTGGAAATCGGTACGGAGGAGATTCCCGCGGGTTTTATTCCGCCAGTGTTAGAGGAAATGGCTGCGGGGTTCCGAAAAAAATTGGCGCAAGAGCGCATCGAGGTGGGGGACATTATCACCTATGGCACTCCCCGGCGGTTGACCCTGGTGGCCCAAGGGGTGGCCGGGGAGCAAGCCGAGATGACCCAGGAAGTGGTGGGCCCCCCCAAGACGGTGGCTTACGACGCGGACGGTAAACCCACCCAGGCGCTGCAAGGCTTTGCCCGGGCCCAGGGCGTGGCCGTGGAGGACCTCAGTGAAGTGGAGACCCCCCGGGGCGTCTATCTGGCGGTGCAACGCAGGACCCCGGGCCAGCCTACCCCGGAACGCCTCAAAGAATTTTTGCCGGATTTCATTTTGGGCCTGAGTTTCCCCAAGTCCATGCGGTGGGGCTCCCTTAAGGCTACCTTTGCTCGACCCATTCATTGGATTCTGGCTCGCTTCGCCGGCCAGGTGGTGTCCTTTCCCCTGGCTGATGTGGTGAGCGGGGGCGTGACTTACGGCCACCGCTTTCTGGGACCGGAACCCCTGGAAGTGACAGACTCCAACTCCTATGTTATGGCCCTCAAGGCGGCCCACGTCATTGTAGACCCCGCCGAACGCAAAGCCATGCTGGACGCGGAGTTGAACAAAGCCGCGGCCCAGGTGGGGGGCGAAGTGGTCCCCAACCCGGGGCTCCTGGAGGAGAACACCTATCTAGTGGAATTTCCTTCCGTGGTCTGCGGCCACTTTGAGGAAGAATTTTTAAAGCTGCCCGACGAAGTGCTCATCACCTCCATGCGGGAGCACCAGCGCTATTTTTCCCTGCGGGGTAAGGACGGCAAACTTTTGCCCCATTTTCTGGCCGTGAACAACACCCTGGCCAAAGACCCTGACCTGGTCCGCCAGGGCCACGAACGGGTGCTGCGGGCCCGCTTGAGCGATGCCATGTACTTCTATGATGTGGACCGCAAAGTCTCTCTAGAAGAGCGGGTGGAGGATCTCAAAGGCGTGGTGTTCCACTCCTTGCTGGGCACCTCCTATGAAAAAATGGAACGCTTTCGGGTCTTGGCAGATTATCTCCATAAGAATATAACCGCCGAACCTGAGGGTTTTTTTAACCTCAACCCTGAACTCATCCAGCGGGCCGCCATCTTGTGCAAAACCGATATCGTCACCGAGGTGGTGGGGGAATTTCCCAGCCTCCAGGGGGCCATGGGCCGTCAATATGCCAAGCTCTCCGGCGAGGACCCCCAGGTGGCAGAAGCCCTCTTTTCCCATTATCTGCCCCGTCACGCCGACGACCTGCTCCCGGAAGACCCTGTGGGAATCCTGGTGGGCATGGCTGACCGGTTGGACACCATCTGCGGCATTTTCGGGGTGGGCTTAAGCCCCACCGGCACCGCGGACCCCTATGGCCTGCGCCGCCATGCCCTGGCCATTATTCGCATCCTGCGCCAGCAGCGTTTGCATCTCGATCTTCCCGAGGCCGTGTTTGCTAGCCTGGATCTCCAAAAGGGGGTTATCTCCCGCACCCCGGAGGAGACGGCCCTGGAGGTCCTGGACTTTTTCCAGACCCGGTTGCAGCATCTCCTCTTGGGGGAAGGCTATGACTTCGAAACCGTGGCGGCCGTTCTGGCCAGCGGCGGCCGGGATGTGGTGGACGCGGCCGACAAAGTCAAGGCCCTGGAGGAAATCCGCCGGAGTCCGGACTTTCCGGCCTTGGCCGTGGCTTTCAAACGAGTGATCAACATTTCTCTGGGGGCTGAACCTGGGGAAGTAAATCCCTTGCTCTTCGAGCACCCGGAGGAAAAGGTGCTTTCCGAGGCGGCCGTGCTCATGGAAAGCGAAGTGGACGCGGCCCTGGACCGACGGGATTACCCCGAGGCCTGCCGGGCCCTGGCCAAACTCAAAGGGCCGGTGGACGCCTTTTTCGAAAAGGTCCTGGTTATGGCCGAAGACCCGAAACTAAAAGAGAACCGCCTCAAGCTTTTGGCCCGCATTAGCCAGATCTTTCTCAAAATGGCGGATTTTTCCAAAATTGCCACTTGAGATCGGCTGTGTTAGACGCGGCTGTCGTCGTAGCCGCCGGCCCTGAGTCACCTGGCTCTAGCCTGCGGCTACAGTTGTTTCCATGCTCATTCCACGCGATGATTAAGAATACTGCAAATATTATGGGTGAGGTGCAGGGGGATACGGACACCAGGCCCCTTTCCCCCTACATCCAATATAAAGCGGGAGCACAGTCAGGATGCCTATTCTCCCGTTCTAAGGGAGATGGGGAGTTTGAGGGGAGAGACAAAGTGACAAGACGCCGCCGGGGCTCACGCTGTGGCGCCAACGGGGAGAAAGAACTTTTCGCAGCTGTTGGTAGGGCGGGCGTCCCGCCCGCCATCTTGGAGAGCAGCGGGCACCCTAGCAGCCTAAAATTATTTAAAGTACTTTTGGTGTAGGGACAGGCGAGGGGCCTACCCCTCCACCTGATGATAACTTTTCTAAGCAGCCCTTGATTTGATGGAAACAACAAGACTAAGTGAGTGACTATCCATGCGCCGCTGGTTTCGCAAAAAAGACCAAGAGCCGTTCACAGCGGATGAAGCCGTAAGCCCGGAAACAGAAGAATTGGCAGAGCTTCCTCAGGAACCAAGAGAGGAGGGGGTGGGGCCGTCCCCCAGCCGGGAGACAGGTCCGCCAATGGATACACCCCCGTCCCCTGAAAACTTTTCGGCAGAAAACGCCCCGGCAGAATCACCTCCTCAAGAAGAGGCTGGTGCGGCAGCCTCTCGGCGCGGCTTTTTTCGCCGTATGTTTCACCAGGAGGGGCCCTTGGAGGCAGAGGAGCCGACCTCTTTACTAACAGGGGAAGGAACTGTCAGCTTACCGGAGACGGAGGCTCAAACACCGACTCCCGAGGAACCTCAGCCAGCGGCTCCCGAACAACTTCAAATACCGGCGTCCGAAGAGCCCCCAGCACCGACTCCTGAAGAGCTCCCTGAACCGCTGACCGCCGAGGCAGAAGAGCCCATCATCGACCTGGAAGAGGTGTTGGAAGACGAGCAGCTTGCCCTTGAAACCCGGAAACGCCGGTTTCGCCACTTCCGGGAACGTCTGGTCCGCACCCGCAAAGGCCTGGCCGGGGGGCTGGAGCGCTTGTTTTTGGGACACCGGGAAGTGGACGCTGAAGTCCTGGAGGAGCTCGAGGAAATTCTCATTACTGCCGATATAGGAGTGGATACCAGCCTGCGTCTGGTTAAGGTTATCCGGGAAAAGGTGAAGCGTCGGGAGCTCAGGGATGCCGCCCGCCTCAAAGAGGCCCTCCGGGAAGAGATGGTGGCCCTCCTCAGCGGCCCGCACCTTCCGGCCCGCACCGCCCGGCCCTGGGTGGTTCTCCTGGTGGGGGTGAACGGCGTGGGCAAGACCACCACCATCGCCAAGCTGGCTCATCAGGACCGCGCCAAGGGGCTCACCCCCCTCCTCATTGCAGCTGATACCTTTCGGGCGGCCGCAGTGGAACAACTGGAGATTTGGGGGGACAGGGTGGGCGCCCAGGTGGTGAAACAAAAGACCGGGGCTGATCCCGCCGCGGTGGTGTTTGACGGCCTCACCGCGGCCCTGGCCCGAGACGTGGATATGGTGTATGTGGACACAGCCGGCCGCTTGCACACCAAGGTGAACCTGATGGAGGAGCTCAAGAAAATCCATCGCACCGCAGGGAAAAAGCTGCCCGGCTCGCCTCACGAGACCCTGTTGATTCTGGACGCCACCACCGGCCAGAATGCCCTGAACCAGGCCCGCATGTTTCATGAGGCCGTGGGGGTGACCGGCATCATCCTCACCAAGTTGGACGGTACGGCTAAAGGGGGCATGGCCCTGGCCGTGGCCCACGAGACCGGCCTGCCACTGCGGTACTTGGGCATGGGAGAGGGGATGGACGATCTCCAGACTTTCGACCCGGAGGCCTTCGTGGACGCGATCCTGGATTGACTCATGGGATGGAGAGAGATTGTGGGAAGGATTCAGACTAATTTTTTTCTTTACGCCGGCACTCTGATGATGGTTGGCGGCGCCGAGGCTCCATGGTGAGAAGCGCGGTTCAACCTTCTCGTTGGCGCATCTGGGCCCCCCCTGTCATCTGGGCTCTGGCTATCATGCTTATGTCCGGGGATCTTGGCTCCAGCCCCCATACCTATCCTATTTTCAAATGGATTTTTTCAACGTTCACCAATCTGAACCCCAAAACCATCAAAGTTCTCCACTCCTGGTTTCGCAAGTCTCTGCACTTCATCTGCTACGGATTTTTATCGGTCCTCTGGTACCGGTCCCTGGTAGCTACCATCCCCGAACGCCGGAGCGCCTGCCTGATCCTGGCGTTGGTTCTCACCCTGGGGGTGTCTATCATTGATGAGGGACACCAAACGCTAATGACGAATCGGACCGGCACCTTAAAGGATGTGGGTCTGGATATGGCCGGCGCAATTGTGTTCACCTTCTTTACAGCCCGGTATTGGAAAAGGAAGGCCCCGGTGTCTTTCGGGGTCGAATCTCCTTTTCCCTGAGGTTAGGGTCCGTGCCTTCCTGCTTGCAATGTAAAAAAAGAAGATTTATCTTCACAGGGTAGTAATCGACCTCCTAGGGGTAGAGTAACCAGCAGAGTGTTGAAAACCGTGTGGCTTAAACGAGGAACCCAGAAATATTTGGCCTCCGGCTTGGTGGTGGTCTGGACCCTCCTGCTTTGGGGGTTTTTTCAGCCCGGGAGGGCCCAGGAAAAGGTCAATGCCTTTTCCCAGGTGGTGGAACACCGTCTGAAAAACGGCATGCTGGTCCTTGTTCTCAGAGAACCTCGGGCCCCCCTGGTGACTCACCAGGTCTGGTACCGGGTAGGCTCCCGCAACGAAGAACTGGGGAAAACCGGCCTTTCCCACCTGACTGAACATCTGATGTTCAAAGACACCCATAAATATAAGGGCAAGGAGTTTTCCCGCCTGGTGCAAAAAGCTGGCGGACGGGACAACGCCTTTACCAGTAAGGACTACACCGCCTATTTTCAAAATGGTCCAAGTGGTCCTGGAAGAGAGGCGCTTGCGTACCGAAGATGATCCCGTGGGCTTCCTGATGGAAGACACCATGGCTATGGCCTACAAGGCCCATCCTTATGAATGGCCGATCATTGGCTGGTATCACGATATAGAGACCCTCAACCGGGGAGACTTCACCAAATATTACAACATCTATTATCGGCCCAATAATGCCACCCTGGTGGTAGTGGGGGATGTCGACCCGAAGCAGGTGCTGGCCTGGGCCGAACAAACCTATGGCAGGATCCCTGCCGGACCTGAGCCTCCCCCGGTAACCGCCAAAGAACCCCGCCAATATGGGGAGCGTCGGGTGGTGGTGCAGCGGGAGGCACAATTACCCTATTTGGTCATGGCCTATCATGTCCCCAATTGGGAGAACCCCGAGGCCTTTGCCCTGGAACTTTTGGTGAATCTGCTGTCCCAGGGGCGCAGTTCCCGGCTCTACCACAAGCTGGTCTATAAAAAGCGCCTGGCCCTGGATACGGGGGCCGACTATGATCTGGATACCGCTGATAGTTCCATCTTTTTATTTTACGGCCAGCCCCTACCGGGAAAAACCGTGGCCCAACTGGAACGGGCCCTGGACGCCGAGATCAAGAAGCTACAAACTGACCTGGTCGAGCCCAAGGAACTGGAAAAGGCCAAAAACCAGGTAACCGCCAATTTTTACATGTCCATGGATTCGCTCTTCTACCGGGGCATGGTTTTGGGCAAGCTGGCCACCGTGGCCCGCTGGGACCTGATCAAAGAATTCATCCCCAAGATTCAGCAGGTCACCGCGGAAGACATCCGTCGGGTGGCGCGGCAATATCTCGTGCCTGACAACCGCACCATAGGAGTGCTTCTCCCTACCCGTGGAGCCAAGCCCAAGATGACCCGCCTTCCGAACGCCGAAAAAGTGCATTAACTTGGGTTATATTATTGATAAGGGAACAAGGAAAAGCATCAGAGTAAGAACCTGCCTGGAGGTTATTCTGGTAAGACATCGCTGTATGAAGAAGACCTTCGTCGTATTCTTCTTGGTTATCATGATGGCGGCCACGGCGGTGGCCCAGGAGACTGCGCCTTCCAAGGTTTTGGGGATACGCCAGCAACTTCCCAATGGCCTGGTGTGGCTGTTCTCCGAACAGCGGAGCCTCCCCCTGGTTCGATTCAATCTCCTGATCAAAGCCGGAGTTCTGTGTGATCCCCCGGGGAAGGCTGGACTGGCCAACCTCACCGCCCTGCTTCTTAATCAAGGAACCAAAAGCCGCACCGCCAGCCAAATCGCCCAGGAGGTGGATTTTCTGGGCGCCAAGCTCGGCGCCAGCGGCAGCCCTGACTTCGCCTCGGTGGGACTCACGGTCCTCAAAAAAGACCTGGAACCGGGGCTGGATCTCCTTCAGGACATCCTGCTGAACCCGGTCTTTAATAAAGATGAAATCAAGCGCAAGGTTTCCCAGCTTCAGGCTTCCTTTAAAACCGACCAGGATGAGCCTGGTATTGTGGCCTCCCGGGCCTTTCAGCGCCGTATCTTTGGGCCCAACAACCCGTATGCGCATCCCACCAAGGGGACGCCCGCAGGCTTAACAGCCATTGACCGCCAGGACCTGGTGAATTTTCACCGCAAATACTACCGGCCCAACAATGCCATCTTGACCGTGGTCGGGGACCTGTCCTACGAGGAGGCCCAGGAGTGGGTGGCCAAGATATTCGGCGAGTGGCAGGCGGAGCCCGTTTCTCTGCCGGAGGTACCGCCGCCCCCTCGGCTTACTGCCGCCGAAGCCATTGTTATTGATAAAGATATCACCCAGGCTAACATCATTTGGGGGAACCTGGGCATCGCCCGGAACAACCCGGATTTTTATGCCTTGCAGGTCTTGAATTACATCCTGGGTGGCGGAGGTTTTTCTTCCCGGCTCCTCACCAACATCCGGGAAAAACGGGGCCTGGTGTATTACGCGGGTAGCAACTTTGTTGCCGGTCTGGAGCCAGGTGCCTTTACCATCGGTTTGGAAACTAAAAATTCCAGTGCCAAGGAGGCGGTGACCCAGATTATCCAGGAGGTGGAAAAAATACGCACGCAGCCGGTGAGCACCGACGAGCTGGAGGACGCCAAATCTTATCTTATCGGCAGCTTTCCCTCCAAAATGGACTCGATGGCCAAGCGGGCTGCCCTGCTGGCCTACGTGGAATTTTACGGCCTGGGTTTGGATTATCCCTGGCGCTATCCTTCTCTTATCAAAGACCTGACCTCTGCCGATATCAAAAAGACGGCGGAGAAATATTTGCATCCCGAGACATACCTCCTGGTAGTGGTGGGCAACCGGAGCAAATTGCCTGAATTCGCCCCGCCCGCACCTTTGCCGGGAGAAAAGGAGAACAAACATGACACGGCTAAAAAATCCCTACCTTAAGGCCGGTTCACTGCTGGCCGCTGTCATCCTGATGTTGACCCTTACCTGGGGATCGGCTCCGGTGCCACAGGCTTCAGCCGCCACCCTGGCGCCGGACACCTTTGCGAACATCGCCCAGAAATATTCCCCGGCCGTGGTCAACATCAGCACCCAGAAGACCTTTAAAGGCCGGAGTCCCCACCGCGAATTTTTCGGTCCGGGTCCCATGCCCGGCCCCCGGGATCCGTTCTGGGATTTTTTTGAAAAATTCATGCCGGAGATGCCCCGTCATCGGACCCAGAGGTCTCTGGGCACTGGCTTTATCATTGACCCCAAGGGCCTGGTTATCACCAACGATCATGTGATCAAGAATGCCGATAAAATCAAGGTGAAAATGGTCGGCCGGAGCGGCAAAGAATATACCGCCACCGTCAAGGGCCGTGATCCGCAAACCGACATCGCCCTTCTGCAGATCGACAGCAAGGAAACCTTTCCCTACCTAACCCTTGGCAATTCCGATGATCTTCGGGTCGGGGATTGGGTGGTGGCCATCGGGAACCCCTTCGGCCTGGGCCATACCGTCACCCAGGGGATTATCAGCGCCAAGGGCCGCGTCATCGGTGCCGGCCGGTATGACAACTTCCTGCAAACCGACGCCGCCATCAACCCGGGAAACAGCGGCGGTCCTCTCCTTAACCTGAATGGCGAAGTGGTGGGAATTAACACCGCCATTGTGGCCTCGGGTCAGGGTATCGGTTTTGCCATCCCCATTACCTTGGCCAAAAATATTATCGAGCAGCTGGAGAAAACCGGTAAGGTGGTGCGCGGCATGCTGGGTGTGCAGGTGCAGACGGTCAGCCCCGAAATGGCCAAGGCCTTTGGCATGTCGGAACCCAAGGGCGCCCTGATAGCCGAAGTGCATCCCGGTACTCCTGCTAAAAAAGCCGGTCTCCAGCGGGAAGACATTATTATTGAATACAATAATCATCCCATCAAGGAGATGAATGACCTGCCCCGGTTGGTGGCGGCCACACCCCCGGGCACCAAGACCACGGTGAAAGTTCTCCGGAAAGGCAAAGAGATTACCCTTCCCATTACGGTGACCGAACTCAAGGAGGAGCGCTTTGCCAAGGAATCTGAGGAGGCCGGGGACGAAAGTACCATCGGAATGGTAGTTGAAGACATTGATCCCCGTTTGGCCCACCGCTTTGGCTTGAAGGAAGACAAAGGAGTGGTGGTGGTCAATGTAGTGTCCGGCTCTGCTGCAGAAGACGCCGGCATCCGTCGGGGAGATATTATTCTGGAAGTCAACGGCAAGGAGATCAAAGATGCCGAAGCCTTTCAGAAAATTATGGCTGATCAGCCTAAAAAGTCCTTCGTCCGATTACTCATACAGCGTGAGGGCCGCACCCTCTTCTTAGCTGTACAAATTCCTGAGAAATAACCAGGGCCTGGCCAGGGAGAAGCAATCCCTGGCCAGACCTTTTGGTCAGGCCGTGAAGAGATTTCTTTCACGTAATTTTAAGGAAGGGTACCGGAAGTCGTACGCCCTCCAACCCTTGCAGGAGGGCAATTTATGGCGGGCTCAGGGCTTGAATGATCAAGCCTCTGAAAAGTTTGGAGGGGCTTAGGGCCTGCTGGGCTGTAAGCTTATTCCATCTCAGGTCCCTGGCCCTTCCCCCAAGGCAGGTTGACTCCCGGAGTACTTCAGGGAGTCAACCCAGCCCAGGATATCCGAGGAGCTACTTCCTTTTGATGACCACCAGGGTGTCGTCATTGATCAGGGGGTAGATTTCCTCGATGTGCTGATTGAGCAACGACACGCACCCCATGGTCCAGTTCTCGCCCGTTACGTTCATGAAGGGATCATGGGTGCCGTGGATGCCGATCTCCCCACCGATCTTGGCGTCGAAGGGCACTTTCCCCGCTTTTTTGGCCCGGCTGAAGTTGAGCCAATTATGCATGTTGGGATAATCCAACAGGATGAATTTATCCCAGCGGGGGTGGTCGAACTTGGTCACCACCCGGTACACTCCTTCGGGAGTACAATTGTCACCCTGATATAATTTGTCATTTCTGGGATTGGCCCCGAGGACCACGGGATAGGTTTTGATACGGGTGAGGCCCCGATAAACGGTCAGCCTCCGGGGCGCCTTGTGCACCACGAGGATGGTGGGTTTGGTTCCCCGCTTAAACCCGTTCTTTTTAAGTAACTCCTTGACTTCCCGCTGCTCCGGCGTCAGATGTCGAGGCTCTGGCTCGTATTTCTTTAGAACCACCGGCGCCTTGGCCACCGGCTGAATTTTCTTTTTCCCTGCACAGCCGCTGAGGACCAAGGCCAAAATGAGAAAGACAAAGATACCCACTAGGTTACGCATAGTAATTCCTCCCCCAAAGTTACGTATGCGATAACTGAGGCCGAATATAGCAAAATCCCCTTAACTCGTCAAGGTCTCTAAGAAAATTTCTCCAGGGCCATTGTCCCGGTGTCATCGTTATCCTCTTTATCGTCAAATCAGACAACTTTGTTATGTCCCTTAAAGTGAAACCACACTAAAAGTCATGGCGGCATGATTGGTTATCATCCGGGAAGAAATCAAGGATGAGAAATTGTTAATATCTCGAGATTCTTCGCCCCGCTTCGCACGGCGGGATATCAGTGCAATGATTTCACTATCGAACTTAGAGAAATAATCGAGTATTATTATCAGTGTATTATGGCATTACACCTGATCATTGACGGCTACAACCTCATCCGCCAATCCCCCTGGCTTAGTCTGATAGATGCCCGGGATTTGGAGGCGGGCCGGGAAGCCTTGCTCCAGTCCCTGGCGGACTATCGCCGGCGGCGCTCCCAGCACAAAATCACCGTGGTTTTTGATGGCTGGCAGGGGGGCGGCTTCCGGGAAAGCCGGGATATGCACCAGGGAGTGGGAGTGATCTATTCCCGGCGGGGCGAGCGGGCCGACGAGGTGATCAAGCGCCTGCTGGCCCGGGAGGGGGGCCGGGCCGTGCTGGTGAGTTCGGACAGGGAAATCCAGGACTTTGCCGACCGTCAAGGCGCCACCTGGGTGGCTGCCAGTCAGTTTGAAACCCAGTATCTAAGAAATGAAGCAACCGGTCTGGAATTCGAAGACGAAGAAGCCCCCGCCTCTCGGGGCGGTGCCAAGAAAGGCCCGGCCCGCCGTCTCAAGAAAAACCTCCGGAAAAAGAAGCAACGGTTACGCAAACTGTGACCTATTTCCCATTGTCATATGCCTGAGAATAATAAGTTTTGCTTATATAAGTGGAGTTCATCAGCCTCCGTACCAGCTAAGGGTAAAGGAGAAGCGAGCATGAGTACCACGGAAATGAAGGCCCAGTGGAAATGTACGAAATGCGGCTACACCATGGTCGCAGCTTCGCCACCGGAAAGCTGTCCGCAGTGCAAAGAAAACTGTGAATTTAAAGATGTGAGCTGCTATTTACCGGATTGCGACGGACAGGAATTCATGAGGCATGATCCGCCCCTTACACGAACTTTGAACTTTGAACCTTGAACTTCCCGGAGCAGACTCCAATTCTCTTACCGGGGAGAAAATGGCAGGTGGGAACCACCCACCAATTCCTGACTATTCCGGGAAGCGCTCCAGATAGGTCTCCAGCCGTTTCAGGGCTTCCGCCAGGTTCTCCAGGGAGTTGGCGTAAGAAAAGCGCAGATACCCCTCGCCGCCTTCCCCGAAATCAATCCCCGGTGTCACACCCACCTTGGCCCGCTCCAGAATGTCGAAAGCCAGTGCATAGGAATCTACTGACAGGTGCCGGGCGTTGACGAAGACATAGAAAGCACCGGTGGGCGGCACCGGTATATGGAAGCCCAAGCGCTCCAGTCCGGCCAGCAGGAAACGGCGGCGTTTGTCATACGTGGCCCGCATACCCTCCAACTCCGGCCCCGCCTGGGTGAGCGCCGCGATGCCGGCCCGCTGCACAAAGGGGTTGGCGGAGATGAAAAAATTCTGCATGAGCTTCTGGATGGGCCGCACGAACTCCAGGGGAGCGATGAGGTAGCCCAGGCGCCAGCCGGTCATGGCATAGAGCTTGGAGAAGCCGTTGATGACAAAGGCCCGGTCAGCGTACTCCAAAATGGAATGCTCTTTGCCCTCGTACACCAGCCCGTGGTAGATTTCATCCGAAACGATGTGAGGCCCCAACTCGGCGATCTGGGCCAGGCGATCCGCAGACAGCAGAGTGCCGGTGGGGTTGGCCGGTGAGTTGATGATGATACCCTTGGTCTGAGGCGTGAGATGGTGCCTGAGCTCTTCGGGCCGAAATTGGAAGCCCTCCTCTTCCCGGACCCTGACATAATGCGGTTTGGCGTCCACTAGGCGGAGAAAATTAGGGTAGCAGGAGTAGTGGGGGTCGCTCAAGATTACTTCGTTTTCTGCATCCAGGAGCGCCGCAAAGATGAGAAGCATGGCCGGGGAAGTGCCCGAGGTGACGATGAACTGCTCCGGCGACAGCCGCACCCCGTATTTCTCCAGGTAGTGCTGGCATAAGGCCTCCCGCAGGTCCATGAGACCCTGGGAATGGGTGTACTGGGTTTCACCGGCGGCCATGGCCCGAAAAGCCGCCTCTTTAACCACCTGGGGCGTGGGAAAATCAGGCTCCCCGATTTCCAGGTGAATAACATGCTCCCCCTGGCTCTCCAACTCCTTGGCCCGCTCCAGGATGTCCATGACCAGGAAGGGGGTAATCTCCTGGGCCCGGCGGGACACTGCCTTGCCGGCATTATGCTTCTGCACCACAACCATCACCTTTCACAGGAACTGCCGCAACCTATTTCCAAGCAATGCCTGAAATTTTTTTAATATCAAGAAACTTGAGCGAGGGGAAAGATTTCGCATCATGAGTACGGGGTGGTGCCTGTGGTCCGGCAAGAAAAACAACCTGGACGCCGAGCCTGCCTCTTCAGCCATGAAGGCCGACCCCCCGTGCTATAATTTTTTCAGCTCCACCCGTCGGTTCAAAGCCCGGCCTTCCTCTGTATCATTGGTAGCCACCGGCTTGTCAAGGCCAAATCCCTGAGTGGTCAGGCGCCCCTCCTCGATGCCATAAAGCACCAGAAACTTTTTTACCGTGTTCGCCCGCTCCTGGGAAAGTCTGAGATTGTAGTCCTTGCCCCCGACATTGTCCGTATGTCCTTGGATTTCCACCTTTAGGTCCGGGGACGACTTCATCAATTTCACCGTCTCCAGCAGCACCTTCTCCGCCCCCGGCTTCAGAGTGGCTTTGTCGAAATCAAACAAGATGCCATAAACCGCCACGGAGCCCTTCTCGTCAAGTTGCTTTTTCATTTCCTCGGCGCCGAAGGTAAGGGTCTTTTTAAACTCCTTGGCTTCGACGACATACAATTGGTAGTAGGCGTTCCAGTTGTCGCGGTACACCTGGGTCCAGAAGATTTTGCCCTCAGGGGTGGCCAGGGTGAAAACCAGTTGACTTTTGTCCTCATAGAGGATTTTGCCACCCTTTTCCAGGGCTTCCCGCTTATAATTTTCCAGGATTTCCAGCCCGGAAATATCCTTGTCGGTTTTATAGGTAAATTCCCAGTACTTGCCTCGAACTTCTTTCTTCTCAGAGTCGCTGTTTTTGCGGACGCGGAAGGTGTGAGCCGCGTACCTTTTAAAGTCGCTGCTGGTGGCCACGGCGGTGGGTATGGGTTTGATCACCGGATGTTCCTTGATTTTCACTGCCGCCCCCGCGGCCCCCGTCAGACCCAAGAGCCCCAGGGCCAGGATGACTCCCATCCATTTTCTCTGCATGGCTCCTCCTCCAAGCTGGCCGATGCCTGGCTGCGTCAGTGGCCCATCATAACAAAGAAAGACTGAGGCAGCAATTGCCATTGGGAAACACCAGGATAGCCATCCACTGAGTGAGAGCTGAAATATTTAAACTATTCTCTTGACAAGTATACTTTTGTATAGTATCTAACAGACATGAAGCCATTGACGGAAAAACAGCGGGTGGTGTTGGCCTTTGTGGAGGACTTTTGTCGGCGGCAGGGGTACCCCCCCACGGTGCGGGAGGTGGCGGCCCATCTCGGGGTCCAGCCCCGGGCCGCGGCAGACCACCTGACGGCCCTGAAAAGGAAGGGGTATCTGCACCGCGAACCCGGACTGTCCCGGGGGCTTTCTCTGGCCTCTCGCCTGGAGGAGCAGACGGTGGAGGTGCCCATCCTGGGGCGCATCGCCGCGGGGCAGCCGCTTTTGGCTACGGAGCAGGTGGAGGACACCCTGACTCTGCCCCGGGCCTGGGTCCGGGGAGAGGAAGTCTTCCTCCTGAGGGTTTCCGGGGATAGCATGGCGCCCCTCCTGCTGCCCGGAGACCTGGTGATGGTGCGGGTGCAGCCCCGGGTGAGCCGCGGCGAGATCGCCGTGGTCCTGGTGGATGAGGAGGCCACGGTGAAACGGGTCTATGAGGAGGCCGGCGGGCTGGTCCTGAAAGGGGACAATCCGGAGTTCGCGCCTCTGCGCTTCGCGCCGGGGGAAGCCGCGGAACTGGTGCAGATCCTGGGTAAGGTGGTGGGCGTCTACCGCTCCCTGGAAGGTCGCCGGCTGGGGTGAGACGATGAGCCGGAGAGAGAAGATTGATGTGGGGAAGGGGGCCAGGGGTCGCGGACCCCTGCCCCACCCCACGCCCCCTCCCCCAACCCCTTAAGGGGAGAATAGCTTGGGCCGAGGAAGTCGGGGCTGGAGGCCCCGCCTTCCTCGGTCCCCTCAAAGGGGGTTGG
>JARRKO010000002.1:72560-116583 GCA_037388025.1 Syntrophobacterales bacterium | reverse complement strand
TTTTCTTGCCGTCGGTATGTTTGATGGCGTTCTTATCGTCGTTCAGGGCAGAAAAGCCCCACCAGCCGGCATGGGGCGGGGCAAAGGTGAAAACGCCGTTCTTATCGGTTTTTACCACCTGGGTGATGAAGTAGTCATTGGGCGCGGTCACCTTTTTGTCCGCATTCCAGTATTCCACTTCCACGTCCGCGTTGGGGACGGGCTTGCCTTTGAATTTCACCAGGCCCTGGAAGACGTTGCCGGCATAGAGGCCGAAGGGCCGGGTCAGGGGGACGATTTCGGCTTTTAAGCCCACTTCTTCATCCCAGCCTTCCTCGGCGCCGAACGCGGCCACGTAGGTCTTGGTTTGATGAATGATGTATTTATCTTCAGCCGGTTCCCAATAGGGTTGGGGATCGAAATAAAAGGCGTACACGCCCGGTCTTTTCAGGGCATAGGTGGCCTTCCAGGCCTCTTTGTCCAGGACCTTGGTCTCCTTAAGGGTATTGGTCAGATCGGTTTTTTCCTTGTTGGCGAGCACGCCGAACTTCTTAGGCTTGGCCAGGTTCATGCCGTTCTGTTCAAAGGGGTGGCAGAAGGCCAGGGTCAATTCCAGGTTGGTGTTGTCGCCCTGCATCACCATGGATTTGTCGGGCATAATCATGCCGAAATGGGCCTGGCTGACGTCGGCCAGACCGAAGCAGACCACTAGACATAGACCAAGAATCAGATAACGCTGCATACCCTTCTCCCCTCTGTCACAAATATTAATCAGCCAAATCTCACCGATCTTATCTTGGATGAAACCCTACCTGCGGCGCCAGGCCTCCCAGTGGGGGCGGCCCTGGGAATCCCGCAAGGACAGAACATAATCCCCCTTGATAAGTTCGTAGGCCACAACGTCGGTTTTTCCCCCTTTCTTTTGCTCACACATCCCTTTGACCTGCACTTGTTCGCCGGGTTTGAGCTCAAAGGCCTGGCGTTCCAGGTACCAGACCGGGCCCAGGTGGACGTGGACCAGGCCCCGGTTTTTGGTATCCAGCAATACCGCCATACCGGGCTGCATGTTGTCTTCCAGGGATTCGCTGAACACCTGGACCACCCGGCCGCTCTCATCAAAAGGCCGGCAGGTAGGCTTCACCGGACACACGTAGGAGGCATAGGGACAGGGCCTAAAGCCTTGCCCCCGCCCCTGAGACCAAACCGGGGCGATCGACCATAGAGCCAACACCGACAAACACAACAGAATAAGTCCCACAAACTTCCACTGTCTCATTCGGGATTCACCTTTCGGATTCTAAAAGGCATACACCATGGACAGCAGCGGGGTCACTGCCGCGTCCGTGTGTTTTCCCACCAGGTCCACATTCACCCCCAGGGCCAGAGAGAACTTTTCCGTGGCCATGTACTCGATCCCCGGCAGGATGGACAGCAAAGCCCCCGGGGGGATATTGGCCTTATGGCCGAACAAACGCCCCCCGTCCCAAAAACTGGTGAGCTCGAGAAGGGCCACCCATTTTCGGTGAAAAGGCAGCTCCGCGGCCAGGTTCACGGTGACAAAATCCCGGGGGTACTGTCTGCCTTCATGGTCGGTGAACGCAGTCTGCATGGAGTACCAGAAGTTGGCGTATAACATGAAGGGCCGCACGTACTTGGACAAATTCAGACCGGTGGTAAAAACGTAGGCCCCGCCGCCGGTTATCTCTGTTTCGAGATGGCTGGGCTCCAGGTTTCTGAATTGACCGGTGGGAAAATCGGTGGCAAAGAGCAAGGTCACAGTGGGCCGGGTTTGGGTCTCCGCCAGCAGGCCGTACTTTAAGGTCAGGTTAATGTCACCGAGGTCCCCGGAATTGCCGGCAGACTCCCTCCCGGGCTCCGGTGCCACGACATTACTGGCCCAGTTATGGACATAAGGAATGACTACGAAGACCTCCAGATTATTGAAGAGGCCATAGGTGAATTTCCAATCCATACTAAAAGTCATGAAATCGCCGCCCGCAGATGCCCGTTCCCAGTCTTTGGTGAACCTGTGGGTGACGAAGCTCAACCCAAAAGTCGGCTGCACCGCGAACACGCCCTTTTCAATGGTAACCGCGGTATCGGTGATGATGGGTCCGAAGGTGGCGATGCAAACTACACCGAAAGGTTCCGGCTGAAATCCCTCCCCGCGACCCTCCACACAAACTTCTCCCGATGACGTGGTTTCGGGCGCGGCGTGGGCCTCACCAGCCGTCCACTCCCATAGAAGCGGCATCACCACCATCAGGAACAGCACCGGAAAAAATTTTAGCTCTCTTTTCACCCCAGTTATCCTTCAGGTTGGGTTGACATAGGTTGACAGCAGTGTCCATGAACGTGACAGCATTCTTTGACGGTGTGGTTGAGAAATTCAGGCTCATGGGAGACGATCATGTAGGGGATGCTCAGGTCTTGCAGGATGTGGATGAGGCGGTGTCGGGTATTCTCGTCCAAACCGGCGGTGGGCTCATCCAATAGCAGCAACTGGGGCTGCATGGCCAGGACCGTGGCCAAAGAAACCAGCTTCTTTTCGCCGCCGGAGAGCTTATAGGTCACCCGGTCCTCGAAACCCCTGAGTCCCAGATTATCCATGGTATCCCGGGCGATTTGCCTGGCCTCGGCCGGGGACTTCCCTTGGTTCAAAGGTCCGAAGGCCACATCTTCCATCACCGTGGGGCAGAAAAGTTGGTCGTCGGCATTTTGAAACAGCAGGCCCACTTTTTGCCGTACGGGAATGAAATCCTTGTCCCGTTTAATTTCCTGACCGAAAATGAAGATGCTGCCCACCTGGGGTCTCAGCAGCCCCATGATCAGATGCAGGAGGGTGGTCTTGCCGCAGCCGTTTGGACCGGTAAGCCCCAGGTGGTTCTCCGGAAAAAACTGGAAATTAAAGTCCTGAAATACCGGACGGGAGGAGCCGGGGTAGGCAAAGGTAATATTGTGCATTTCGATCAGCGGATCGCTCATAAGTCCTCACAAAAGGGTGGGCTTGAGCCACTCTAAACAGAGCAGTCCTAACAAGGCCGGCAGGGAAGCCGCTAAAAACAGGCGGTCCCGGAGCTGCCAGCTAAAAAACTTCAGACTGTAAAAGGTGCCGTGAAAGCCCCGGCAGAGCATGGCCTGGAAAACCCGCTCGGCCCGGTCGAAGCTCCGCACCAGAAGCATGGCGGCCAAATAGGCGTAGCTGCGGTAGGTGTGCAGGTTGGTGCGGGGCCGGAAACCCCGGATTTTCATGGCCTGTACCAGGCGGCGATATTCCTGCTCAAAGACATAAATATAGCGGTAGGTAAACAGCAGCAAATGAGCCAGCTTGTCGGGAACCCGCATCTGATGCAGGGCCTGCCCCAAAGTGACCACGGGCACGGTGGCGATCAGGGCAATCAGGGCGATGATGATGGCGTTGGATTTCAGGGTGATCAACCCGGTGAAAACCAAGCCCTGGCGGGTGGCGGACAAAGGGCCCCAGTGCCACACCGGGTCTCCCGGATAGGTCAGCGGCAGAACAAACCAGAGAAAAAAGATGAAACTGTTCACCACCAGCAGCCGAACCGCTACTTGGCGCAGGGGAAGACGCGCCAGGGCCAGGCAAAGGAGGGCCAGGGCCAGACCGGCCAGGGCCGTGGCGTAGGTGGTGGTTATGGCGATGAGTACGGCGAAGAGCGCGGTCACCACGATTCTCCCCCTGGGGTCCAGGCGGTGCACCACAGAATCGCCGTCGGCAAAGGGTTCCTGGATACTCAAGAATCCTTCCTTTTTTTACTTTGGAGGTAAGCCCACAAGCCGAAGATGCCCATGATGTAGCCGAGGCCGCCCAGGATGTCGGTGAGAGAAGTGCGGTGGATGGTCAATTCGGTGAGCTTTTCCTTGATGGGCGCCAGCTGTCGCTCCAGGGTTTTTTGTAGCGTGGCTTCCAGGGCTTGCTGATCCAGGGGAACGGCCCTGGTCTCCGGGGCTTTCGGGGCAGGCGCCGCCTTTGCCGGGGCGGGTCCGGCGGCTTTTCCCGCTGGCACATCCGTCAGATAGCTGCCAGCCTTGAGCAGCCATTCCCCCCGATGGCCCATGGCCGCTTCCACCACGATTTTGAGATCCATCTTTTCGGCTGCGGCTGCGGCAGGGACCTGGAAAGAGAACTTTCCCTGGTCATCGGTTTGGCCGGACAACAATTCTTTGCCGGTTTTGGCGTCCAGGACCAAGACCTTGCCCTGGCGCACCGGCGTATCAGGGACAAACTTGCTTTCCACCTGGATGGTGTCACCCTCGGCATAGGCGAAGACTATCACCCGGTGGGCCAGGGCGGGGGTGGAGAAAGCGCCAAAGACGAGGAGCATCATGACCCCCAAAACCCAAGGGACGGGCAGGACTTGTCTTGGTGATCCATGTTCAGGCATATACGACCTCCAACATTTCCGGGCGGACTTTCTGGAGAAACAAAAAGACAAACAAGGTTATGATCCCCTCGATGATCATCACCGGAATGTGGGCCAGGATCACCAGTTCGGCCACTTCGAGAAAGGCCTGCCCGGTGGTGAGGAGGGCCACGGCCACCAGCAAGCCGCTCAGCAAAATGGCGGTGGCCCCGCAGGCAAAGGCAGCCACCGCGGCGATCATGCCTCCCCGGCGCAAGAAGCCGCGATAGGCATAGAAACAGATGACCGCGGGCGTGGCCATGGTAAAGGTGTTCACCCCCAAGACCGTTAGGCCCCCGAACTGGAAGAGCAAGGCCTGGAGGAAAAGCGCAATGAGAATGGCGGGAAAGGCCAGCCAGCCCAAGAGCAGGCCCATGAGGCCGTTGAGCACCAGATGCAGGCCCACCGGCCCCACCGGCACGTGAATGAGGGAGGCCACAAAGAAGGCCGCGGACAGGATGGCCACCCGGGGGATGGCCTCATAGTCCAATTTTTTCAGGCCGATGGCGGTGCCCACCGCGGTGAGGGCGGCCCCCCCACCTAACACCGCCGGACTGAGAACGCCTTCCGAAATATGCATATGTTCCCTGCCTAAACATTTGGCTGCCGCAAAGGTCGGGCCGGTTTGGTCTGCCAGCAGCCCATAAAAAAAGCCACGAAGGATCCTTTCCTCAAGGAAGGATGACAAGCCTTCGTGGCTCGAAAATTCGCAGAAAAATCTAACGGTTAATTAAAGTGAAGCCCGGGGTTTCATACCCCAGAATAATTTTATTTATACATTATATTGAATAAATTCAAGAAAAAAAGCTTCGAAAGAACCGCGCCTCTGCAGGAGGAAGCTGCTGACTGAGTCACGCGGGAGATTGAGACACATCTTAAAGGGTTGGGGGAGAGGTCTTGAAAAAGGTGGCAGGGCACCGCGACCCCGGGCCCCCGCGGCCACATAATATCCGCGCCGCTCCCAACTTATTTTTCCACCAAAAGGATCTTATGATTCACCAAGTTGAGACTGTGGATGGCAGCTCGGGCGACTTTTTGCTCGCCGAAGATGTTGACCAAACGCAAGTCATCGCCTTCGGGCTCAACGATGTCCACATCCGACAGCAGCAGCTCCTCTTGGCCGTTTTTCAAAACATAGGCGCTGGCTTCACACATTTTCCCCAGAACTCCTTTAATCACCCTGGGTCCTACCAGGCACGCCAATGAGCCCGGCTGGGCCAGGGGCAAAACAAAAAGCCACGATGCTGGAGCCTCCTGGCTCCCAGGCCTTCGTGGCTTGTTAAGATCCCGTCAACGGTTATCGAGACTTACGGAGCTTCAACTCCGATTATAGTTTCATTTTACCCCTTCGATGCTAAAGGTCAAGTTTTTTGCCGCGAGGCGGAAGGGCCCGTCTAGAAATGAAATGGGGATCAAGAAGGCGGGCTCAACGGCCCTGCTGAAGATGATTTTTCCCCCCAGAGATAACCGGCGGCAAAGGTCAAAAAGGTGCCGATCAGCAAGAGCCAGGTCCAACCCAGGGGGAAGATGTTCTTCTCAGAGAGAATCAACAGAACCAGCATAGCCAAGGCGGAAAAGGTCATGGACGCGACATTGACCCGGTTGCAGTGCTTGCCGGTCAGAAGACCCAGGAGAAAAACCCCCAGTAAGGACCCGTAGGTGACCCCGCCGATTTTAAAAGCCAGCCAGAGGATCTTTTCAAAATGGCTAAAAAAGTAAGCGATGCCGGCCAGAATGACGCCGAACAGCACCACACAAACTCTGGAGGTGAATAGATAATGGCGTTCAGAGGCCGACCTGACCAGGACGGGACGATAGATATCCGTGACAAAGGAAGACGACAGGGAATTCAGGGGCGAATCGATGCTGGCCATGACGATGGCGGCCAGCATCAGCCCCCTCATCCAGGGGGGCATGGCCTGCTCGACAAAATGGGGAAAAATTCCGTCCAATTTGGCCGGCAAAGGCAGGCCGGGATGCTGGGCATAAAAGGTAAAAAGGCAAGCGCCCACCGCCAGAAAGATTACCATTACCAGAAGGCTGCCGAGGGGAGTCAGCAGCATGGTTTTTTGACTTTCCTTTCTGGTTTCCACGGTCAAAAGCCTCTGCATCATTTCCTGATCAGTGCCAAAGGCTGCCATAGAGCCGAAAAAGCCATTCAAAGTGGCCAGCACAAAAATATTGGGGTCAGTAAACAGGCTCTCCAGAAATTTTGCCGCTCCTGATACCGCCGGGTCCGGTCCCCAGTCGAAGATCTTCAGTTTGCCGGCCGCGCCGGCCAGAGCAACCACCGCCCCAGCACCACCGTCGATTTGGCTCAGCAGAAAACCGATGGCTACCACTCCGGCGATGATGAAAGTCAAAGCCTGCACCACATTGGTCCACACCACCGCCTTGATACCGCCCCAGGCGATATAGATAATGCTGACCACCGAAAAGAGGAGGATGGTGGGGATCATAGGCCAGCCGATCAAGATGCTCACCGCCAAACAAGCCGCCATCAGGCGGACCCCGGAGGCCAACAGGCGGGTAATGAAAAACAGGATGGAGCCGGCGATTTGGGTTTCCGGTCCGAAGCGGTATTTTAAAAATTCATAAATGGAAGTGCAATTATAGTGGTAAAAAGCCGGGATGAACAGGAAAGCGATGACCACCCGGGCCAGAAACGAACCTATGAAAAACTGGGCATATTCCCAGTTTTCCATGTAGGCGATGGCGGGAACCGATATTATGGTTACCGCGCTGATTTCCGTGGCCACAAAGGAAAGGCAAGCCGCCCACCAGGGGATTTTCCGACCGCCCAGGAAAAAGTCATTGGTGGATTTTTCTTCTCGGCCAAAATAAAGGCCGACAACAATCAGCAGGGCGAGAAGCAGGATGAGGACCGCGTAATCCTGCCAGGTCAGACTGCTGCCGCCGGAGAAAAAGAAGGGAAATTCCATAAAGAACGAAACTACTGTATCAAAAAATGTCGGGCATGGTTAAAATGATATCGCCATGAAATTAGCAGAATTGGTGGGAGAACGGCTGGTCATCGGCATTCCCGGGACAAGTATCACCCCGGCGATTGTCCGTCATTTTCAGGAGCTGCACGCGGGGGGGCTGATTCTCTATCGCATCAATTTTGACTCACCGCAGCAGTTGACAAAACTTATCGGCGACCTGGAAGAGGCCCTGGGCCGAAAACTGCTGGTGATGACGGACCACGAAGGCGGGCGGGTCATCATGTTCCGGGAGGGCATCACCGTATTCCCGGACAATCAGGCTGTCGGGGCCACCGGCCAGGTTGATTATGCCAGAAAGCAGGGGGAAATTGAGGCCAAGGAACTGCGGCGGCTGGGGATGGACGTCAACCTGGCTCCGGTGCTGGATGTGCTGACCGAGGCCTACAGCCCCAATATCGGCATCCGCTCTTACGGCCAGGATTGGCGTTTGGTGGCAAAGATGGGCGCGGCGCGGCTGGCCGCCATGCAGCAAGGCGGGTTGTCGGCCTGCGCCAAGCATTTCCCCGGCAAGGGCCATGCCCCCGTGGATGCTCATCTGGGACTGCCGGTCATCTCCTCCACCTGGAAGGAAATGGAGGAGGTGCATCTGAAACCCTTCGTTCGAGCCCTGCAAACCGAGGTGGATCTGGTCATGTCTTCCCATCCCTATTATCCCAACCTGGACCAGGGGGAAATGAGAATCGCCACCTTTTCCCGCAGGATTATTTACGATTACCTCAGGAAAGAACTCGACTTCCAGGGAGTCATTACCTCCGATGACCTGGAAATGGGGGCGGTGAAAGCGCTCTGCCCCATCGGTGAGGCGGGAATTTTGGCCACCAGAGCGGGGCATGACTTGCTGCAGGTGTGTCACGACCTCACGGCCCAAAAAGAGGTGTACGCTAAACTTCTTGAAGCCTATACCGGCAAGCAACTTTCCCTCAAAGAATTGGAGGAGAGCGCCGAACGTATACAGAAATTGAAAGGGAAGAGAAAGGAGAGATTTGCGGGAGGAGAACCCGCGGCTGAACCGGAAGGCTCTCTCCTGGCGGAGCAGATTTGCCGGGAAGCCGTTCAGGTTCTCCAAGACAAGCAAAAGTTAATGCCGCTGAGGCGGGATCAGAAAAACCTGGGCGTGATTTTTCCGCAATTTTCCTTGTTTGATGCCAAAATCATGATCGAAAGGGAAGTCTTGGAGGAGAAAGAATTCGTTCGCCGGGAGTTCCAAAAATTCGGGGTTAGACCCGAAATTCAGATTGTCTCCGTCGAGCCGGGGGAGGAAGAGATACGACGGGCGGTGCATCTGGGGAGCACCTCAGAGGTGACCATCCTCTTTTTATTCGACGCTCATCTTTACCCCTCCAACAAATCCCTGTTGGACGCGGTGCAGAACACCGCTAAAAAGCTGGTGGTGGTCCTGTTGCGCGACCCTTATGACCTGGAATACCTCAAGGAAGGAACGGCCGGCGTGACGGCTTTCGGCTGGCGCGCCTGCCAAATCAGGGCGGCCATCGAAATTTTTTGTAAGGATTCATGAAAAAGTCAGTGTGAGAGAGGAGGCCACCTCTGCGCCGCTTAATCAAGCTCCCTGGCGAATGATCTGAGATTACCATTGAAAACAATTCTCATCGGTCTGGGAAACATCCTGATGCAGGACGAGGGGATAGGCGTGCACGCGGTGAAGGCGGTGCAGGAGCGCTTTCTTGTCCCCCCGGAGATGGAGATCGTGGACGGCGGCACCGCGGGTCTGAACCTGCTGCCTTTCTTAGAGAGCCGGGACCGGGTGCTTTTCGTGGACGCGGTTGACTTCGGCCAGGAGCCGGGCTTCATGGGGGAATTGGCCAACGACGCCATCCCCGCCCTGTTCGGCAAGGATAAATCATCTCTCCATCACTTGGGACTGGCAGAAGTTCTGGCCCTGGCCCGCCTGTTGGAGATTCTTCCTAAGGAAATCTGCCTCATCGGCATCCAGCCCCAGGCCATGGAGCCGGGCCTGGAACTCACTGAATTATTGCAAGGAAAGCTTGAAAGGCTGATTGCCCACATCAGTGACAAACTGAGGGAGTGGGATATTCAGTTAGTTCCTCGCTCTCCCTCTCCCCTTTCTTCCTGAAACCCCACTGCTCTCTTCGCCTGGCTGGATGAAAAACTGGGGAAATCTCTTCCAATGTGGCAGCTTGGCAAAATAGTGGAATTGGTGGGCAGTGCCCACCCTACACTTTTATCGTTCTTGTTCTTTTACCTAAAACCGCAACCGCCTCACCCGCTCCTGAGCATTGCCTGGAGTTCCAGGGCGTTTAGGGCGGCATAACCCGCCTCATCATTGTCAAAATAGCAAAACACCGTTAGACCCTGGGCCGTCCAGGCGGAGATGGCCCCGGCCCAGCCCGCCAGGGTCTGCCGGTCGTATCTTCCCTGGTAGGCGCCCCCCGGGCCGTGCAGCCTTATGTATACGAAGTCCGCGGTGACTTCCTTCGGAGAAATCCGGCCGGCCAATTCATAGATACAAAATGCCGCGCCGTGTTTCCTCAAGAGACGACAAGCTTCCTGATTCAGCCAGGTTGGATCCCGAAACTCCAGGGCATAGCGGTAATCCCGGGGCAAGGCCTCCAGAAAGGCCCCCAGTCTCTCCTCATTGAAACGCCAGCGGGGCGGCAGTTGGAACAGGAGGGGACCCAACCGGTCCCCCAGCGACTGAATCCGTTCTAACAGGGGCGAGACGGACTGACCGGGGTCCTTTAATTTTTTCATATGAGTGATATAGCGGCTCCCCTTGACGGCAAAAATGAAACCGGGGGGCACGGATTCCCGCCAATCGATCAGGGTCTTTTCCGAGGGCAGCTGGTAAAAAGAGTTGTTAATCTCCACCGTGTGAAAGCGCTGGTGGTAAAAGGTTAAAAAGGCTTTGGGCGTCAGATCCTCCGGGTAAAAAGGCCCGCGCCAGTGGTCATAGTGCCACCCTGAAGTGCCGATATGGATAAGACCTGAGTTGTTCATGGCGCCGCCTTATGGTTGCAAACTCGTGATCAAAAGAAAAACGTTGGTTACCTTCCCCATCATTTTTCTCTTGCCAAAATAGTCTTAAATAATTAAAATTATAAAGTTTTTTTAAAGATATTTCGATCATCCGATTGTAACAGTTTTTCAATAACTTTTGGATAACAATCGGATATTATCATAGTAACTGCGTTGCCACCTCATCACAACATTCCCTGGAGAAGACATGGTAAATTTTGATCCGGGTCAACCGGCGGAAAACCCTTTTTGGTTCAGTGAATGTTTCCTGATGCCCATGCCGCTGGGGAAAAAGGCCATTAACCTGCGGGAACTATTAGAAATCCTGCGTGAATCCGATGAAGGGGTCCTTGATTACCATCTGCTACAATCCCGCCTGGCAGTGACCCAGCCCTTCGTGGAATATCCCAACGAATTTGCTTTGTGGGCGGCCACCGCGCTGCAGGACCCCAAGCTGGCCGAAAAGCTCAGCTCCTTTGACCCCTTTGATTATGAGAACATGGGGCAGGTCCGGGAAGCCGTGTTGGACATCCTGGAAGAGTATCTCTGGGATTTGCCGGTGGTCCCCTGGGCCCGCCCGGGATTTGAGTTTCACTTCTGCGAGGCCTCCATGGTGGTTATCCGCAATGAACTTCCCGCGGCCACCATGAAGGAGTTTTGCACGGGACTGGAGAAGGTGGGGTTGGACTCGGTGTATTATCATTTTTTCGAAGCCCGCCATCGTTTGGGCATGCACCAGATTGATGATTTTTCTTATTGGATTGACACCAACTTCGGCTTGCCCGGCCTGGTAACCGCCATCCGGGACATTGATATCTATTTTTACAGCCTGAAGGAAATCCGTGATATTCTGCTCAGGTTGATCCGTGAGCATTTGGGGGAACTCTGTGATCACCTGGGATGATTATGCCGCCATTGTCGGCCCGGAAGTGATCGAGCAGTTGCACCGCCTGGCGGAGCGCCTGGGGCCGGTCAGTTTTATACATATTAACTCCACGCGCACCGGCGGCGGGGTGGCGGAAGTCCTCTCCCGGTCCGTGCCCCTGCTGAACGAAATGGGCCTGGACACCACTTGGGAAGTCATCGAGGGTGATCCCAGCTTTTTTGAAGTGACCAAGGGTTTTCACAATGCCCTTCAAGGGATGAAGGTCCAGATAAAACCATCTTTATTGGACCATTATATCGAGGTCAACCGGGAGAACGCCCGGCGCTTTGCTTGGGAAGCAGATTTTGTCATGGTACACGATCCCCAGCCGGCGTATCTGATTCAGGAAATACGCTCCCAGGGCAAACACTGGATCTGGCGATGTCATGTGGACATCTCCCGTCCCAACCTAAAGGTCTGGAAATTCCTGCGGGATATTGTCAACCAGTATGACGCCTCGGTGTTTTCCATGTCCAAATTTGCCCAAAATCTGCCCCACCCGCAATATATCATCCGTCCTTCCATCGATCCCTTGAGCGAAAAAAACCGGGAACTCAGCGACGAGGAAATCCAGAATGTCTTGTCCACATTGGGCATCGAACGGGACAGACCCATAGTTTTACAGGTTTCGCGCTTCGATTCCTTCAAAGACCCCTTGGGAGTCATCCAATCTTACAAGATGGTGCGCAAACACACGCCCTGCAAGCTGGTTTTGGCGGGGGGCGAAGCTACGGATGATCCGGAAGGGCCCCGCATCTTTGCCGAAGTCATGGAAGCGGTCCATGGAGATCAGGACATTCATGTGCTGCTCTTGCCGGCTGATTCCCATCACGAAATCAACGCCCTGCAGCGGGCCGCCGATATCATCGTACAAAAATCCACCAAAGAAGGCTTTGGCCTGACGGTCACCGAGGCCTTGTGGAAGGGCAAGCCGGTGGTGGGCAGCGCCGTGGGCGGCATTGTGCTGCAAGTGCGGGATTACAACACCGGCTTTCTGGTCAATTCTCCGGAGGGCTGCGCCTTTCGCATCCGGTATTTGCTCAATCGGCCGGAGATGGCCCAACGTATGGGCAAAATGGGCCAGGAATTCGTCCGCAGTCACTTCCTCATTACCCGGACTATCCGGGATTACTTAACCCTGTTGACTTTGCTGGAAAATCCCGGCAGTCGTCTCATCGAACTGTAATCTTTGGCGGGGTTCCCCACGCTTGAGAGGCCTGAGTCTGGCAAGAAACAACCGGTCAGGAAGGCCAAGAGTTGTTTAAATCCAAGGATTTCTATAATTCCTGAAACAGGATAAATAGTTTCTCATCGAGACTCTGCCACTCATCTCCCTCCCCTTTGGATGGGTGTTTGGACCGGGGAGATGGGTAACAAACGTTCGGAGACATGGGTAACACTTTTTCGAGTTAAAGGGGTCAACAAAAGTTTGGTATCATAATCCGCTCAAGGGGCGGTGCGAGGGAAAATTGAACTTCGAAGCGGAAAACATGTTCAGATATCAAAAATTAGGGGCCACCTACCTGGGGAACGGTCGCTGCCATTTCCTGGTGTGGGCTCCCAGAGTGGATAAGGTGGAAGTGCATGTAATTTCACCTCAAGAACGCCTGCTGCCGCTAGCCAAAGGCGCCAGAGGCTATTTCGCCGCCACTGTGGAAGGGGTGGAACCGGGAAGCTTGTATTTTTTCCGGTTGGACGCAGACAAGGAGCGGCCGGACCCGGCTTCCCAATACCAACCGCAGGGGGTGCATGGCCCCTCCCAGGTCCTCGACCCGCATTTTCCCTGGAGCGACGACACTTGGAGCGGTCTGCCCCTCAGGGATTTCGTCATTTATGAGGTGCACGTGGGAACCTACACCCCGGAAGGCACCTTAACGGCCATTATTCCCCACCTCGACACCCTCAAGGACCTGGGCATCACGGCCCTGGAAATCATGCCCGTGGCTCAGTTTCCGGGAGGACGCAATTGGGGCTATGACGGGGCCTATCCTTTTGCTGTGCAAAACACCTACGGCGGCCCCGGGTCCCTGAAAGAACTGGTGAACGCCTGCCACGCCAGGGGCCTGGCGGTCATCCTGGATGTGGTCTACAACCACCTGGGGCCGGAGGGAAATTACCTGGCCGATTACGGGCCGTATTTTACCGAGCGTTACCGCACTCCCTGGGGTCCGGCGGTCAATTTCGACGGCCCCGGCAGTGACGAGGTGCGGCGGTATTTCATTGACAACGCCCGCCAGTGGATGGCGGAATATCATTTTGACGCCTTGCGCCTGGACGCGCTTCACGCTATTGTGGACCTAACTCCCACTCCGTTTCTGGCCGAACTGGCCGACGCGGTGCACTTCGAGGGAGAGCGGCTGAACCGGTGGGTTTACCTGATGGCGGAAAGCGACTTGAACGATGTGCGCCTGCTCAATCCCCGGGAATTGGGGGGGATGAATCTGGACTCCCACTGGAATGATGACTTCCATCATGCCGTCCATACCCTGCTTACCGGCGAGCAAACCGGCTATTATCTGGATTTCGGCAGGCTGGCGCAACTGGCCAAGGGTTGGCGGGAAGGCTTCATCTACACCGGGGAATACGCGCCTTACCGCCAGCGGCGGCATGGTTCTTCTTCCCGGAATATCGCCCCTCACCGTTTTGTGGTTTTTGCTCAAAACCACGACCAGGTGGGCAACCGCCTCAAGGGGGACCGTCTAAGCCAGCTGGTCTCCTTTGAAGCCCTGAAATTGGCCGCCGGAGTGGTCCTCCTGTCTCCCGGGCTGCCGCTCTTGTTCATGGGGGAGGAATTCGGCGAAGCCGCGCCCTTTTTGTATTTTGTCAGCCACGGCGACCCCGACCTCATTAAAGCGGTGCGAGAAGGCCGGAAAGAGGAATTTGCCGCGTTCCGCTGGCTGGGGAACCCTCCTGATCCCCAGGCGGAGGAGACCTTTTGGCGCTCCAAGATCAATCACCATCTCCGTCAAGAAGGCAGGCACCGAATACTCTGGGAATTCCACCAGGCCCTGCTGCAGCTCCGGGGGGAACTGACCGTATTGACCGATTTGGGCCGAAAGGAAGGGGAGGTCCTGTCCTTCGAAAAAGAGAAAATACTGTGGGTCCGGATGATTGGCGAGCCGGGCGAAGCGGTGCTGGTATACCATTTCGGGGAAGCCCCCCTGAAGACGTCCCTTGCTTGGCCCGAGGGGCTCTGGAAGAAGCGGCTGGATTCCGTCGACCAACGCTGGGAAGGGCCGGGAAGCCAGCTTCCCCAAGAGCTTCACGGCGACCAGGACCTTTCTCTCACTTTTCTTTCCCACTCCCTAGTGGTTTACCTCAGGAGTAACTGAGTTCTTCATGGAAAGATATATTTGCCTGCACGGCCATTTTTACCAGCCTCCCAGGGAAAACCCCTGGCTGGAAGACATCGAACTCCAGGATTCGGCCTATCCTTATCACGACTGGAATGAGAAGATCACCGCGGAATGTTATGCCCCCAACAGCGTCTCCCGCATGTTGGATGGGGAAGGCCGCATTATCGGTATGCCCAACAACTATGCCAAAATAAGCTTTAATTTCGGGCCCACCCTGCTGGCCTGGCTGGAGGCCAAGTCTCCAGAGGTCTATGAAAACATCAGGGCCGCGGACCGTATGAGTCAGGATGCTTTTTCGGGTCACGGCTCTGCCCTGGGTCAGGTCTATAACCACATGATCATGCCCCTGGCCAACCGGCGGGATAAATACACCCAGGTTTACTGGGGTCTGAGGGATTTTGAACACCGCTTTGGACGCTCGCCGGAGGGCATGTGGCTGGCAGAAACCGCGGTGGATCTGGAAACCCTGGACATCATGGCCGAGTTAGGCATTCGCTTTACCATCCTGGCCCCGAACCAGGCCCACCAGATGCGCCGCATCGGCGAGGAGCCCTGGATTGATGTCAGCGGCAGCCGCATCGACCCCACCACTGCCTATGAAATTAACCTGCCCTCGGGCCGCAAGATGAACCTGTTTTTTTATGACGGCCCCATCTCTCAGGCCGTGGCCTTTGAGGATTTGCTGCAAACGGGTGAAAATCTGGCTAACCGGTTGGTGGGGGCCTTCGCCGATAACCGGGATTGGCCGCAGTTGGTGCACATCGCCACGGACGGGGAGACCTACGGGCACCACCACCATCACGGGGATATGGCCCTGTCCTATGCCCTCGATCTCATTGAAACGCAAAATCTTGCCTCGCTGACCAATTACGGCGAGTACCTGGAGAAGCACCCTCCGATTTTTGAAGTGACCATCTTTGAGGATTCCTCCTGGAGTTGCGTTCATGGGGTGGAGAGGTGGCGGAATGACTGCGGCTGCAATAGCGGCAGGCACTCCGGCTGGCACCAGGCTTGGCGGGCGCCCCTACGGGAAGCGTTGGACTGGCTCAGGGGTACCCTGGCGCCGCTGTATGAAAAAAGGGCCAGCCGCTTTTTGAAAGACCCCTGGGTAGCCCGGGATGAGTATATTTGGGTTATCCTGGACCGGTCGCCCACCGCGTTGGAGAGTTTTCTCATTCAACAGGCCTCCCGGGAACTCAACCCCACCGAGAAAAGCGATGTGCTCAAGTTGTTGGAAATCCAGCGCTATGCCATGCTCATGTACACCAGTTGCGGCTGGTTCTTCGATGAGCTTTCCGGTATCGAAACCGTGCAGGTTATGCAATATGCCGGCCGGGCCCTGCAGTTGGCCCAGGATGTCTTCGGGAGTGTTCTGGAAGCGCCCTTTTTAGAGCGGTTAGCTCAAGCCCCGAGCAATATTCCTGAGCATCGGAATGGCCGCCACATTTTCGAAAAATTCGTCAAACCGGCCATGGTAGACCTCCTCAAAGTGGGCGCCCATTATGCCCTCAGTTCCCTGTTCGAGGACTATCAGGCCCACGACAGCATTTACTGTTATGCCGTTAACCGGGAGGATTACCGGGTCTCGGAAGTCGGCAAGGCCAAACTGGCCGTGGGCCGGATCCAGGTCTCTTCCGACATCACCCACAATGCCGCCACCATCAGCTTTGGCGCCCTGCATTTCGGCGACCAAAATCTGGTGGGGGGAGTGCGGGAGTTCCAGGGAGAAGAGCCTTACGGCAGCATGGCCTGGGAAGTATCCGAAGCCTTTTCCCTGGCGGATCTGCCTGAAACCATCCGGCGCCTGGACAAACACTTCGGGACCTCGACCTATTCCTTACGATCCCTCTTCCGGGACGAGCAGCGGAAAGTTTTGGACCAAATCCTGGAAATGACCCTGGAAGAGATTATGTCGTCCTTTGGGCGGATTTACAGTTATTATGTTCCCCTCATGCGTTTCCTCAAAGATTTGGATATCCCCTTGGCCAAACCCTTCTCGACGACAGCCGAAACGGTAATCAACTGGAACCTGCGTCAGGCCTTTCTGGCGCCCGAGTTGGACCCTGAGACCATTCGCCACCTTTTCGAGGAAGGCGAGGCGCTGCAAGTCCCTCTGGACTACGCCGGTTTGGAATATGCCTTGCGACAGGGGCTTGAGAACCTGGCAGCCAAATGCCAGCGAGAGCCCCAGAACGCCCAAGCCCTGGAACATCTGGATACTGCTATCAGTCTGGTAAAAGACTTGCCCTTCGAAGTAAACCTGTGGAAAGTACAAAATATTTACTACGAGATGGTGCAAACCGTGTACCATCAATGGCACCGGGAAGCCAAACAAGGCCGCCGTAAAGCCAAGCTCTGTGTCAAACATTTCAAGAACCTGGGAGAGAACCTCTCGGTACGGGTGCCTTAGAGCCGCGCCCATATCATTCCGAGGACGCCATGGCCAGCAGCCGGGTTCCAGCCGCGACTTATCGTCTCCAATTCCATCATGGGTTCCGGTTCATTGCCGCCCAGGCGCTGGTGCCGTACCTGGCGGCGCTGGGCGTCTCGGACCTGTATGCCTCGCCCCTGTTTCGGGCCCGCCGCAAAAGCCTCCACGGCTACTCGGTGACCAACCCCCTGGTCATTAATCCGGAGCTCGGCTCCAAAGTGTCCTTCAATGCCTTGGCCAGGACCTTGAAATCCCAAGACATGGGTCTGGTGCTGGATATTGTTCCGAACCACATGGCCCTGAGCCATGACAACCCCTGGTGGCTGGACGTTCTGGAGAATGGCCCGGCTTCTCCCTTTGCGGTGTTTTTTGATGTGGACTGGCATCCTCCCAACAAGCTTTTAGAGGGAAGAGTGCTCCAGCCCATTCTGGGCGCTCCCTATAACGAGGTCCTGGAAAACCAGGAGATCGGACTGGGGTTGGATGAAGCGGGATTTGCCGTGCATTATTATGATCATAAATTTCCCCTGGACCCCAAAACCTATCATGTCATTCTCACCCACGGGTTGAACGCCTTCATCGAAAAAACCGGCAGAGGAAACTTGGTGTCCAGTCTGTGGGGGCTCATCACCCTGGCGGAGCACTTGCCTCCCCGCACCGTCACCAGCAGGAGGAAGCTCAGGGAAAGAAACCGGCAGAAGGAAATTCTCAAGGAAAATCTCTGGATCCTGTATCGAGACAATCCGGCTATCAAGGAATTTATCGATAACAACCTCGTTCTCTTCAACGGCCGCCGCGGGGAACCGGACAGTTTCAATCTCCTGGACAATCTGCTGAACCTCCAGGCCTTTCGTCTGGCCCACTGGCGGGTGGCCCAGGACATGATCAATTACCGGCGCTTCTTCAGCATTAATGACCTCATTGGCTTGCGGGTGGAAGACCCTCAGGTTTTCGAGGCCAGTCACGGCCTGTTGGTCAATCTGGCCCGGGACGGGAGGATCACCGGGCTGCGCATCGACCACATCGACGGCCTTTATGACCCCCAGGAATACCTGGAGCGGCTGCAAGCCACCTTAGCCCAAGCCACCGGGGCCCCAGCCGGCCAAGAAGACTTCTTTGTGTTGGTGGAAAAAATTCTCGAAACCAAGGAGACCTTGCCTGACACCTGGCCGGTGGCCGGCACCACCGGGTATGATTTTTTAACCATGGTGGACGGCTTGTTGGTGGACCCGCAAGGGCTGCGCCACCTGCGGGAGATTTACGACAGATTCAGCGGCGTCACTGTCAAGTTGCTCGACGTGGTGTATGACAAAAAGAAGCTCATTATGGCCAGCCTCTTCGGGGGGGAGGTGGAAAATCTGGGTTATTACCTCGGACTGTTGGCGGCCCAGGATCGACCGGCCCGGGATATATCCCGCCAGGACCTGGTGCGAGCCTTGTTCGAGTTGACCGCCTGCCTGCCGGTGTATCGCACTTATATTCGAAGTTTCAGCCTCTCCGCGCAAGATCGGAAAACTCTGGACCAGGCTTTTGAGGAGGTGGGTCACCGTCAGCCTGATCTCAACCCCGCGGCCCTGGAATTTTTGAGGCGGGTCCTTTTTCTTGAAACACCTGCGATCCTTTCGACAGAGCAAAAAAATGAGTGGTTGGACTTCGTCATGCGCTGGCAGCAGTTCACCGGCCCCATTATGGCCAAGGGTCTGGAAGACACCGCGTCTTATATCTATAATCCCTTGGTTTCCCTCAATGAAGTGGGAAGCTGCTTTGAGGCCGTCTCACCGGCGGCCTTTCATGAATTCAACCAGCAGAAGCGGCAGGGCTGGCCTTTTACCCTTAACGCCACCTCGACCCATGACACCAAGCGGAGCGAAGATGTGCGGTTACGTCTCCAGGTTCTCTCGGAAATACCCGAGGAGTGGGAGGCGAGCCTGAAACTATGGAGCGCCTGGAACCAGGGCTACAAAAAGGAAGTCAACAATCTCCAAGTGCCGGACGCGTCTGAGGAAGTTCTTCTGTATCAGACCATATTGGGGGCCTGGCCGCTGGACCCGGGAGAATTTTCGGAATTCAAAAATCGGTTGCAAGAATACCTTATCAAGGCGGCCCGGGAAGCCAAGGTGCACACCCGCTGGATATCCCCCAACCTCGAGCATGAGCAGGCCCTGACCGCCTTTTTGGCGGCGATTCTGCAGGAATCGGCTGACAACGCTTTTTTACAAGACGTCCACGAGTTTCAGGCCCGATTGGCTTTCTGGGGTGCTCTGAATTCCCTGTCCCAGGTCCTGTTCAAGATCACCTCCCCCGGGGTACCGGATTTTTACCAGGGCACCGAGGTCTGGAATTTGAGCCTGGTGGACCCGGACAATCGCCGTCCGGTGGATTTTCAGCGGCGGATGCAACTTTTGAACCATCTTAAAAAGCAAGAGAAAAAAAGTGATAAAGCCCTTATAGACGAACTCCGGGCCCAGTGGAAAACCGGGGGGATCAAACTTTTTGTTACGTATAAAGCGCTTAACTTCCGCCGAGCCCACCTGGATCTCTTTCTGCATGGCGACTATCTGCCCCTCACCGCTGAGGGGGAACGGCAACCACACCTGGTGGCCTTCGCCCGACGGTACGAGTCTTTATGGGTCCTGGCAGTGGCGGGCAGATTTTTTAGTAGATTATCGCCTCCGGGGCAGTTTCCTTTGGGTGAGGCAGTCTGGGGAGAAACCGCGCTGGCCCTGCCCCCGGAGGCGCCGACCCAGTGGCGCAGCATTTTCACCGGTGACACCGTAACCACTTTTACCTCAAAGAACCCAACCCTCCCCCTTAAACAGGTTTTTAGCGATCTTCCCGTGGCCCTGCTGTGGGGCCTCTCCGATTGATCAGACTTTTCGGAGGGATGGCATATGATTGCTCCAAAACTTCGTGGCTCCCTTGAAAATCCTAAACCCATTCATACCTTTAAGGAAACTTAAGCTCAGGATCTGACGTGTCTCCGGATTTCTTGGCGGCCACAGGTCGCCCTATATGGATAAAAAATCTTTTAAGGAGAAGGCGGCAATGCAGTTATTTGTTAGTATCCGCTGGTGGCTGGTCTTTTTGGCTTTTCTGTTAGTAACTGCTCTGGCACAAGGAGGAAATGCCATGGAACTCAAATCTTCTGCTTTCGCCGACGGCGACAAAATCCCCCAAAAGTATGTGATGCCCGGGGCGGGAGGACAAAATCTGTCCCTGCCGCTGCAGTGGTCCGGGGCGCCGGCCGGAACGAAATCCTTCGCCCTTGCCATCGTGGATCCCCATCCGGTGGCCAATAACTGGGTCCACTGGCTGGTGATCAATCTGCCGCCAGACACCAGCGGCCTGGCGGAGGGTGCCTCAGGGAAGAAGATGCCCGCCGGCGCGGTGGAACTTAACAGTTCCTGGCGGAAGCCCGGCTATGGCGGTCCCCAGCCACCCCCCGGCACCGGCGACCACCCATACGTGGTGACGGTGTATGCCCTCAAAGTGGATAAGCTGGATCTGAAGCCGGCGACGGATCTGGCCGGTTTCCAGAAAGCTCTGGAGGGTAAGGTCCTGGACTCTGCCACAATTACCGGATATTACGGCAGATAATTCGAGCCCCGGACGGGTGGGTTACCTCAAAATATAAAGTTTTATGAAAACTGGTCATCGGCTGCTTTGGCTGGTGGGACTGGGTCTGACCACCCTGGTCCTCATCTCTCCCCTGGTGTTGGCCTCTGCCGCAACCCCGGCCGGTAAGCCCACCATCTATGAATTCGGCCGCAAGCTCTGCCCGGTATGCGGGAAGAACGCCCAAGTGCTCAAGGATGTGGAAGCCAAGTACCGTGGCCAGATAATCCTGCGCTTTTTTTACGTAGATACAGATGAACCGCTATTCCGAGAATATGGGGTAACCTTTGTTCCCACCCAGGTATTTCTGGACGCGTCCGGGAAGGAAGTTTTCAGACAGGAGGGGCCGACTTCTCAAAAGGAACTGATCGCCAAACTCAAAGAGTTGAACTTCGTCCGGGATTGATACTCCCTTCGTAGGGCGGTTTTCAGTTCAGACGCGGCCATTTTGTGGGCAAAGATAAAAGCCGGGGCATCCCGGCTTTTTAGAGGCAGCTCCTTTGAGGCCGCAAAAGGGCGCCATAAATGGCGCCCCGACAATCTGAGATTTCTCGATCTTAGCCCCCGCGGCGGTGTTTAACCGGTGTGCTCCTGCTTATAGAGGGGAGACATATCCCTGAGGGTTTGCACGATGGGCGGCAGGACCTCCAACAACCGGTCCACTTCCGCTTCCGTGGTGTCCCGGCCCAGGCTGAACAGGAGTGTCCCCTGAGCAGTACCGAAATCCATGCCCGTGGAAATGAGGACATGGGAGGCCCGGAGGGACCCGGAGGCACAGGCGGAACGGGTGGCGGCGGCAATGCTCTCCTCGTCCAGCATGAGCATGACGCTTTCGCCTTCGATATACTTGATGGACACGGAGACCAGATGGGGTAGGCACTGGGAGGGATGGCCGTTGATGACGATCTCGGGAATGCGGGCCACCAGGCCGTCCCGGAGTTTGTCCCGCAAAGCCTGGATGCGGGGAAGTCGCTCCGGCATCTCTTCTTTGGCAACCTCCGCCGCCACTCCCATGCCCACGATGCCGATGAGATTCTCAGTACCGGCCCGGCGCTTGTTTTCCTGCATGCCTCCATCCAACAGCGGCCACACGCGGGTGCCCTTACGGACATACAAAGCCCCCACCCCCGGCGGACCATAGAACTGGTTGGCCGCCATACTCAGGAGGTCCACTCCCAGACTTTTGACATCCACCGGAATAACCCCCACCGCGTCCACGGCATCGGTATGGCAGACCACTTTGTGGTTCTTGGCGATCTTGGCGATCTCGGCAATGGGCTCGATGGTGCCGATCTCATTGTTGGCCAGCATGATGCTGATGAGAATGGTCCCTGGTGTGATAGCTTCTTCAACCGCGGCAGGGTCCACCAAACCGTTGGCATCCACGTCCAAAGAGGTGACGGTATAATCCAAGAGACGGAGCGTACGCAGGGAGTTCAGCACCGACTTGTGCTCGATGTTGGTGGCGATAATGTGGCGGCCTTTCTCCCGCATACCGATGGCCACGCCTTTGATGGCATGATTCACGGACTCGGTACCGCCTGATTCAAAAACGATTTCACTGGGGTCGGCGTTGATGAGGGCCGCTACTTGAGCGCGAGCCTTATCCAAGGCCTGGGCTGCCTGCTGCCCCACCTGGTGATCGCTGACCGGATTGCCGTAAACCGTGTTAATATGGTTGATCATGGCCTCCTTCACCCGGGGATGAAGGGGCGTGCCGGACAAATGGTCAAGGTAGATAACTGCCATGACGGCTCCTTTGGCAAATCGTTTTATTTCTGCGGCTTAGTGGTCGTGTTCGTGAGGAATATCGGCTCCGCAGAAGATGCAGAAAGGAGATTCTTCCTCGACTTGTTTGGAGCAGTAGGGGCAATAGCAGGCCTGAGCTTCCCGGCTGGCGACATGCTCCTCCCGATCTTTGTCTAAGTCTCTGATTTTTCCGGACTTGCGGTCCAGATAGTTCTTGATGGCGGAGTGTAAGGCATCCGCTCCCAGGTTGGAGCAGTGGAGCTTATTCTGGGGCAAACCTCCCAAGGCCTCGGCCACGTCTTTGTTGGTGATTTTCATGGCTTCGTCTAGAGTCTTGCCTTTGGCCAGCTCTGTGAGCATACTGGATACGGCAATGGCTGCCCCGCAGCCGAAGGTCTTAAACTTAATATCGGCGATTTTGTCATCCGCCACCTTGATATAGACATTCATTATGTCCCCACAGACAGGATTGCCAACTTCGCCGATGCCATCGGCATCAGAAATCTCCCCGACGTTGCGGGGATTCTTAAAATGATCCATAACGATCTCGGAATACATGGTTACTCCCTTCACAACATATTGTGAAGAAAATATAATGCCTTTAACCGCCAGGGTCAAGAAGATAGAAAAATTGCGTCGGCCTCGGAAAAGCTGTGGTCGCCGGGTTGGCAGTTCATCTCACTAAAAAGGATATCCCATGCACCTCACCTGCACGATGACTCAGGCTTTCTTCCCTTTGGAAGGCGTCAGGCTCTATGCCGAAAAACCTTTGCCCCTCCTGTGGGACTGCCACCATGGGGACACTTTTGTCCTGAAAGTGGAAGGACTGGCCGTGGAGCCCCTGGCCGGAGAAGCTCGCGTCAGTCTGATAATTCTTGAAGTGAGTTTGGCGCCCCTCGACGAAGTGCTGAGTAAAATCGAATACTTCGCCGCGCATCATAACCTGGCCCTGTCTCCCTGGCCCACCTTGCCCGAGGAACTGGAGGAACCCCTGACCCTGGCCGCCTGCCACCTGCCGGAGACCAAGCTGTTCGTGTTTTGTGAATCCCCCACCCTTAAGGCCCGGGCAACACCGGAGGGGAACGTGCAGCTCCAGGTGACGGGCGACTTCAAGAGCCGGAAAATCCCCTGCCAGGAAACCGACCTCATGCTCCACTTGGAACGCCCCCATTCCAGCCGCCTGTTGTCGTTTTGCTATACCATAATCCGGAACCGGAGATAAATTAACATGGTGACCAAAGGGAGCGACGGCAGACTCAAGCCCCATCCGTTGGATATGTCGGTTTCACAGAACCTGAGGAGGGATCATGAGCTTAGTTCTTACCAGTGTGGACGTGATGAAAGTCCTGGACATGGACCTGGCCCTGAACGCGGTCCGGGAGGCCTTCCGGGCTTATGGCGAGGGTCGGGTGAACATGCCCCCCAAGGCCTACCTCGATTTGGCCCAGGGGGACTTTCGGGCCATGTATGGAGAGATTTTTCTTCCCGAGGGCCACGTCTGCGGACTGAAATGGGTGAACGTGCACCCGGGCAATCCTCTGAGGGGGCTTCCCACGGTGATGGCCAAGATCGTGCTCAATGACCCGGATACCGGCTTCGAGTGGGCCGACATGGACGGCACCCTGATCACCAATTACCGCACCGGTGCCGCAGGGGGCGTGGCTGCGGAGGTCCTCTCCCGGCCCGAGGCCGCGCGTCTTGGCGTCATCGGCGCCGGGGAGCAGGCCCGCACCCAGATCGCCGCGATTATGCAGGTGCGCCGGATTCAGGAGATCATTATCTGTGATTGCGCCCGAGCCCGGGCCCAGGCCCTGCGGGAAGAGATGGCGACCCTGTACCCGGTGCAGGTCCGCTTGGCTCCGGATTCACGGGAAACTGCCCTGGCTTCTGATATTCTGGTCACCGTCACACCCAGCGAGGAGCCCCTGGTCATGCGAGACTGGGTCCACCCCGGCACCCATATCAACGCCATCGGGGCCGATGCCGAGGGAAAGCAGGAGTTGGACCCGGAAATTCTTAAAGGTGCCAAGATCGTGGTGGACGATTGGGCCCAGGCATCCCATTCCGGGGAAATCAATGTTCCCTTGAGCCAGGGCGCTATTACTCAGGAAATGATTTATGGTTCCTTAGGGGAAGTGGTGGCCGGAAAAAAACCGGGGCGTCAGAGCCCGGAGGAAATCACTGTCTTTGACTCCACCGGCCTTATCATTCAGGACCTGTCCCTGGGTTTTGCCGTGTTTAACCGGGCCCAAGAGCGGGGTTTGGGAGAGGCTAAGGAGTTCTTGAAGATAACACCCAGGTCGTAATCTTAGTGGTTAAGTTTCAGAATTAACCTAAAGAACTTCTTTTTTTCAGTAGCCGCAGGCTTTAGCCTGTGCCACCAAGCTGCATTTAATTTCCATATCTAAATCTATTTGGACATATACAGGGATTTCAGGATAATGATGGTGGGCAGTGCCCATCCTACACAAGTGCCTTATTTTCCAAAATATATCTTTCTGTCAAACCAGAAATAATCTCCCCAGACCATTTCTCTACCGGACATTACTGCCTCTCAACCCTCTTTACCGATAGCACGGGCATCTTGCCCGTGTCTGGACGGGCTGGAAGCCCGTCCTACCGTTCTCAATTAAGGGGTTGGGGGAGAGGGCTTGGGAGAGGGGGCAGGGGGCTGCGACCCCTGGCCCCCTCTCCCAAATACTATTTTCAGCAATCTCAAAGTGTTTTGCCGGCACAACGCTGGCAGAGAAAGCCGTTTTCCACTTCCCGGTGCCAGCCTTCCAGGACCACGGCGCCGCATTTTTGACAGACCCCCAGGATGGTGGGAGGCTTTTCTCCCCAGGTTGGCTGGCCTTTCTGCCCCCAGGGCATTTTCTGGCGCAACTGGCGCCAGAGGCTGCGGACATATTCCCCTAACATACCGGGAGTATAACAAAAACCTCAATCCCAGCGAAACCGGGAAGTGTCCATGACTCAGATTAGGTCAATCTAATGAATGCCTTGTTCCGGCTGGTCTTTTGGAGGTAAAGGATGACCGGGAAGCGGACCGGATAGCCGCCGACATGCTTATGACCTGATAAGGTCCCGGGTGTGCCTGGCAATCATCAGCTCTTCGTTGGTCTTCATGACCCGCACGGTGACCACACTGTCTTTCAGGGAAATGACCGAGGCATGGCGCTCATTCATAGTTTGATCCAATTGAATGCCTCCAGAGGAGGCGGCCTCCAAGCTTCCCGGCTAATTTAGTCGGCCCCGCCCCTGGATGGAGGCGGGGCCCGGAAGATGGCTACTGCACCTGGTGGGAATGGAGCGACCGGTTCAGCATCTCCAGGAAATGCCGCTTATGCCAGGCTCGGTTCTCCAAGAGGTGGTAGACTCCTAATTTGATGATATCCATACCGAACATCCACACAATATTATAGGCATACACCAGCCCGATAAGTTCCCAGGGCAGCTGCGGCACCAGCAAGCCGAAGCCTGTTAACAATACGGCCAGGCCTTGGGTCGCCACAATGGCAATTGCCAGGATCCCAGCGGGATAAGGCTGCCGCCAGAAGCTCTTCTTGGTGCGGGTCAAAAAGAGCATCAGATGGCCCCCAGCCACCAGTTGCAAAAAGAGCAGGGTCTGTAGATGAGGCACGTCCAGGTTCAGTATCATTTTGCCAATGAGCAACAGACCGATACTTTGGATAAGGGCCATAAATCCCAGGACGCTGGAGACGGTCAGGACCCGGTTCATCTCCCAGCGTACCGGCTTGGGATCCAGATAGGTGTTGTCATAGGCAATGGTCATGATGGGGATGTCGTCCAGAAGCGCCAGCAAGATGATCATGATGGGGGTAAGGGGAAAGTAGTTAAAGGCGAGCATGGCCGCCACCACGAAGACCATGATGTCGATGGTCATGGCGATACGATAGATGGTGTAACTCATCATGCGCTCAAAAATGCGCCGGGCTTCCTCCACCGCGGTGATGATTACCGAGAGACCTGGTTCCGTCAGGACCAGAGCCGCGGCTGACCGGGCCGCGTTGGTGGCCCCTGAGACCGCAATGCCCACATCCGCCTGTTTGAGGGCCGGAGCGTCGTTGACTCCGTCTCCAGTCATACCTACTATATGGCCCAGCGCTTGTAAGGACTTAACGATGTTGTATTTGTGCTCAGGGTAGACCCGAGCGAACCCGTCGGCCTGTTCGATCCTTTTTTCATCCTCGATGGTAAGCTTAGTCTCACCCTCCTTGAACATTTGCTCCGCGGGTTGGATCTTTTCCCCCAGGCCCAGCTGGTGAGCGATTTCTCGACCGATGGCCACGTCGTCCCCGGTTATCATCTTAACTTCGATGCCGTGGTCCTCTGCTTTGGCAATGGTCTCGGCGGAATCCTCCCGGGGCGGGTCATAAAGGGGTAGGATGCCCAGGAACTGCCAGTTCTCATCGGTATCGGCCCGGGCCACTCCCAGGGTACGGTAGCCCTTGGCAGCCAAATCGTTCACCGCTTTACCGGCTTTTTCTTTGGTGGCCTGGTCCAACTTGCAAAGTTCTATGATAACCTGGGGAGCCCCTTTGCTGACTTTAAAGGTTTTTCCCTGACCATCCTTCACCGTGGCCTCGGTCCGTTTGTGCACTGGATCGAAAGGCACGAACCCTGCCTGCTCATAAGAAGAAAGCTGTTCCTGGTCCTTCAGACCGCCGATGACTGCCTGATCGATGGGATCAGGGTCCTCCTTCTCGGAGGCCAGAGCCCCGGCAAGAATCAATTCCTGGGGGTCGTCGGATCCGAAAGCCAGCGGGTCCCCCAAGGTGAGCTTGTTCTGGGTCAGGGTTCCCGTTTTGTCGGAACAGAGGATATCAATTCCGGCCATCTCTTCAATGGACTGCAGGCGGGAGACGATGGCTTTTTTCCGGGACAGGGCTAGGGCTCCCAAAGCCATGGTCACGGAAAGAACTGCCGGCATGGCTACCGGGATGGAGGCCACCACCAGAATCAGGACGAACTGGACCAGGTCCATGACGGGGAGCCCTCGCGCCAGTTCCACCACGATCAGGATGATGCTGAGGCCTAAGGCGATGAAAATGAGGAAATCGCCCACCCGCATCACGGCTTTCTGAAAATGGGAGACCGCGCCCGCGGTTTCCACCAGCTTGGCCGTCTTGGCAAAGAAGGTGTTGGCCCCGGTGGAGGTCACCAGGGCCACCATTTCGCCCTGCTTGGCTACCGAACCGGAATAGGCCAGGTCCCCCGGCTTTTTATCCACCGGAAGAGACTCCCCGGTGAGGGCAGACTGGTCAACACTCAGATAATCACCCTTGAGCAGCTTGATGTCAGCTGGAATGATCTCCCCCAAATGCACCCGGATAACATCTCCAGGCACCAGTTCGTCGGCCAGAATTTCCTTCCAGTCGCCGTCCCGGAGAACCTTGGCCTTGAGGGCCAGCTGGCTTTTCAAATCCTCCAGGGCATTGCTGGCCTCGTGCTCTTCCCAGAAACCGAGTACCGCATTGAAAACCAGGAGGGACGCGATGATGATTAAATCAGCCCAATGACGCGCCACTGCGGAAAGAATTGCGGCTACTTCAATCATCCAGGGGATGGGACCCCAGAAATATCCCAGGAACTTGAGGAGGGGGTGGGCCTTTTCTTCTACCAGGGCATTGGGGCCGTATTGGGCAAGACGCTTCTCGGCCTCAGCACCGCTCAACCCCTGGGAACTGCTGGCCAGAAGGGTAAAAAGATCCTCGGGGCTTTTTTCTTTGGCCTCATCACCGGTAATGATGGTTAGTTCATCCATCCGCTGGTGCCTCCTTTCAGGCGTAATTGACTGCTGTTACGGCCGACAGTGCCTTCAACTTCACAGTGGGCAGGGCTGGAAGGAAAGCCCTGTCCAAACCATATTTTTGAGCTTAAATTCGGGACATGATCAGGCGCTGGGACAAATCCCCCTGCTGATCTTGAAAAGCTTGAGGGATAAGGGCACGTAGGGCCGACGTCCCAGAAAGGCGAGATTATTCCACAGAACAAATAAGCAGCAAGCCCACGTGATCTGCCGAAACCTAGGGAATCCAGCCAGATCTTCATATTTAACTTGCCAGATGAGAAAAAGCAGGGCCACGGCAAAAAACCGAGAGCCAGTTGATGGATGAAGAGACCTTCCTGAGGACCGTGGGTCTGTAAGACCAGAGTAGGTCGAGGTTCAAAAAAAGCTATTACCCCTAACCAGTCCTGGTTCACGAACCGACCCAGAACACTAAACCTGCGCGAATCATTTTAGCGCTTTTTATGGAATTGTCAAAATCTGGCCTGGGCCTAATGGAATATAATTACTATGACCGAGGAGATCATCAAGATCAAGGCGGCCAATAAGGATGACCAGGAGAGAATCTCGGGCCTCCGAAGGCGAAGGCCCACAACGGGCGCTTTTAAACATTGCCAGAAATAATCATAAATGGCTGGTGGGTTTGCGTGAGTAATTGGTTAGATTGGCCCGGGAAGATAAGAAAATTTTGGCGGAAAGCCCGGTTCCTGGTAAGATTCCGGTAGGGCCGGTGAGTCCGGAAGCGGGCGAGAGCGGGCCGGAGTGGGGCCTTGGTGCCTCCCGTTCTCCTTTAACTCGGAAATTTTTTACCGTTTGGCCTCTGAGGGCAAACTGAAAGGATTAGTTAAAAATGACTCAAATTATTCTGGTGCGCCACGGCCGCACTCCCTGGAACAAAGACAAGATTTTTCGCGGTACCGAGGATGTCCCCCATGACGAGGTGGGCCAGGAAGAGGCCCGCTTGGCCGGGGAGTGGCTCAAAGACGAGACCATTCACGCGGCTTACGCTTCTCCCCTTTCCCGGGCCATGGACACGGCCGCAGCCATCGCCCAGCACCACGGCATTCAGGTCCAGGCGTTGCCCGGCATCATCGACTTGAATTACGGCGACTGGCAAAGAGTGCCCCTGGAGGAGGTCAAGGTCAAATATCCCGACCTCTACAATCAATGGGAGACCGCTCCCCACACGGTGCGCTTTCCCAACGGGGAAACCCTGGACGAGGTCAGGACCCGGGCCCTGGCCGCGGTGGAAGAGGTTATGGCCCGCCATCCCGGCCAGACCATTGTGCTGGCCGCCCACCGGGTGGTCAACAAGGTCCTCATCGCCGCGTTCATAGGGTTGGATAACTCCCATTTTTGGCGAATCGGCCAGGACACCACCGCGATCAACCGTTTCGCCCGGGTAGGGGACACCTGGAACATCATGCTGGTTAACGATACCTGCCACCTCCGGGTCATGGCCCGGGGGCCTTATGTAGATTTTTAAAGGAGACGTGGGGGGAGGGCCAGGAACCTGAGGTCCCTGCCCTTCTCACACCCCCCGTTCAACTCCCTGCAAACGGGAGAACAGGCATCCTGCCTGTTCATGCACAGGCTGGAAGCCTGTGCTCCCACTCAATGTAAGGGGTTGGGGGAGGTAGTAAGGGGCTGCGCCCCTTAGCCCCCTCCCCCACTCACTCATTCAACGCCAACCATGCAGCGCATCAAGCGGATATTGGTGGAGGAGGCGGCCTGGCATTATGCCATGACCCAGCGGATTCTGGCCCGTCTGCCCGGGGTGCCGGTCAGCCTTATCCCGGACCGGGAGGTCCTCCGGCCTGAGGTAGCCGACCCCGCCGCCTGGTTGGGAGAATCCAAGACCACCCTCCTGCTGGCCGTGCAGAAAGGCCCCTTCTGGCGGGCGTGCCCCGGTACCAAGGAATATCTATGCTGCGGCTACCAGGTCCTGCAGGTAGCCCTGAATTGCCCCTTCGACTGCTCCTATTGCATTCTGCAAGGTTACGTCAACCTGCCCGCGGTTACCGTGTTTGTCAATGTGGAGGATTTGCAGGCGGAACTACAGGCCAGGTGGGACGAGGCTCCGGACCGGGTGTGGCGCCTGGGCACCGGTGAGTTCGGAGACAGCCTGGCCCTGGACGAACTGACCGGCCTCCATGAGCGCCTTATCCCCTTATTCGCCCACCACGCCAACAGAATTTTGGAAATCAAAAGCAAATGGCACCGGGTGGAGCACCTTTTGCCCCTGGGTCCCAATCCTCAGGTAATCTTCGCCTGGTCCCTCAATCCCCCGGAATTGGTCCAGGAAGCAGAACACAGGACGGCCAGTCTGCGGGCCCGGCTCCGGGCGGCCACGCAGGCGGCCGAGGCGGGCTTTCGCCTGGCCTTCCACTTTGACCCCCTTATTCACTTCCCCGGCTGGGAACAGGCTTATCACCGCACCGTGGAGCACCTGGGGGCTGCGGCTGCCGCCACGGACGTGGCCTGGATCAGTCTGGGTGCTCTCCGGTTCCCGCCTCACGTGCGACAGATTATTTTTGCCCGTTTTCCCCATAGCCGCTTGGGATCTGAAGAAATGGTGCGGGCTTTGGACGGCAAGTTGCGTTACTTTAAAGATATCAGGGTGGAAATGTACAGCCGTTTGCGGGAGTGGCTGGCTGAGGTCCTCCCGGAGGTACAACTCTACCTCTGCATGGAGAGCCCCCGGGTGTGGCGGGAGGTTTTCGGCTCGGCCCCCGAGGGGGAAGAACTGGCCCGCATGCTGGATGGCCGGCTCTTCCCCGCAAGGCCTTAACGCTTGGGAATCTGGAAAGGAATGGTGCCAGGGGGTCCCGCCTCCACCTTCTGATTATCGCTAATCCGAGCGGGATTGCGCTTAGTGCTGGCCCGATGATGCGGATACATCTTGAGAAGCTTCAAACGCACCCCCTCGGAGGTAAGGTGTTCCTCCTCCAACAGACGCTTGATGGCTTTAATCAGATCCAGGTCGTCCATGGTATATTCCCGGCGATTGGAGCGAGTGCGGGCCGGTTTGAGAAATTCCTCGAAGGATTTTTCCCAATAGCGGAGCGTGGATTTGCGCACCCCCGTGAGCTGAGAGACCTGTTCGATGGTGAGCCTTAAATCCTGCGAGGTATTATCGGTCTGCATGAACTCCCCCTATCCGCCTATTCACTTTTCAACCCGACTTAGCCTCCCCCTCCGATCAATTGGAGAGCCAATTGGGGCAGAGCATTGGCCTGGGCCAGCATGGCCACTGCGGCCTGAACCAGGATCTGGTTTCTGGTGAATTCGGTCATCTCGGTGGCCACATCCACGTCCGAGATACGCGATTCGGCCGCCTGCAGGTTTTCGGCCTGGATAGACAGATTGGAGATGGTGTTGGACAGGCGGTTGGCAATGGCCCCCAGGTTGGCCCGAACGGTGTCCTTGGTTTGGACGGCGGTGTCTATGGCCTCCAGGGCCATCTGGGCCGCTGACTGGGTACTGATGGTGTAACCCGCCGTGCCCGCCGCGATCTCATGGCCCACTCCCAGGGCCGAGGCCGTGGCGGCATTGATCCTGATGTAGTAATAGTCTTCGGCGGAGCTGTTGCCGGTGCCGAAGTGGATCTTCATCTGACCGCCGGTGCCGGACAGGCTGCCGTCCAGGAGCTTGACCCCGTTGAAATCAGTGGCCAGGGCGATTCGTGAGATCTCCGAAGCCATGGCTTGATACTCGCTGTCCATGATCAGGCGCTGCGCCGAGGTGTAGGTGCCCGTAGCGGCTTGTTCGGCCAATTCTTTCATGCGGGTAAGCTTTTCGTCGATGACCGACAGGGCCCCGTCCGCAGTCTGGATGAGGGATATGGCATCATTGGAGTTGCGCACTCCCTGGTTCAACACCCGAATGTCGGTACGCATGATTTCCCGAATGGCCAGGCCCGCCGCGTCATCGGCGGCGCTGTTGATCCTGAGTCCCGAGGCCAGGCGGGACACCGACGTTGCCAGCCGGCCGTAGCTGGTGTTCAAACTCCGAGCCGCGCTCATGGCCATCAAGTTATGGTTAATAACCAGTGACATGACCCCTTACCTCCTTGTAAATCCCTTTAAACATCCTTGTAGGGTTTTTTCCAACCTTTGTTTTCCTATTCGAGTCCTCATATGAGAAACTTTAAAAAAACCCAAAAAAATTTATCGGCCTCGCAGATTTTTGAAAAAAGAAGGCAACTTGGTGGAAATAGATTTAACCCTTTTCCCAACGCAGGTCAGTATCTTACGAAATAATACCGTTTTCGGTTTTCGGTTTTCAGTTTTCTGTAAAAGGAAATGAAATTTTCAATTCCCTGCCTACATTTTCATTTCCTGGTCAGGCTGAAGGAACAATCTTGGCTGGTGAGGGTCGCAAGGGGGCATGAAAAGGCGGAATCGCCGCACTCGGAAGTTTTCGTCGCCGGCGAGGGCGCCGGCGCTACATCTTTATAAAGTAAAAGATCTCAACTTATTGAAAACGCAAGATTCTTCGCTTCGCTCAGAATGACCCTGCCAGAAAATTTGAGGTCTTTTCAGCAGCTTGTAGGTTTAGCTTCAGGAAGCTTGCCCCTGATACAGGTGGCCGCACACGGCACAATGTGGGTTGGCCGGCAGGGGTTCCTCCTTGAAGGTGAAGACCTGCCCCCGAAAGGTAAGGCGGCGGCCCAGGAGAGCCGCGGGCAGGCCACCCAACAGGCGTAAGGCCTCGAGGGCCAGCAAGGACCCTAGGATGCCCGGTAGAGGTCCCATGAGGGCCGCAGGCTGGTCCGGCAGAGACTCGGGAAAGGCGCAAGCCAAGCACGGCCCCTGACCCGGCCAGAAGGTGGCCAGGGCGCCGTCTACTTCTCCGAGCCAGGCATAAAGCAAGGGCATCTTGTAGCGTACTGCGGCCCGGTTAAGCAGATAGCCACCCGACGCATCCCGCCTGGTCTCAATGAGAAGATGGCAGCCGGCCGCCACCCGGAAAATGTTGTTTTCCGTGATGGTCTTGGATTGACCCTCCACGGTCACAAAAGGGTTGATTTCCTTCAAGCGCCGCTCGGTAACGGTGGCCTTGCTTTTCCCTAAATCCCGCTCCCGGAACAGAACGTTGGCATTGAGGTCGGCCAGGGTTATCCGGGAATGGTCCACCACCCGCAGGGCCCCCACGCCGGTGGTCAGAAGATGCAGGGCCATGGCGGTGGCCAGACCACCGGCCCCGGCGATTAAGACTTTGGAAGATTTTACCTTTTCCTGGGCTTCCCGACCCCACCCTTCCATGGCAATTTGCAAAGAATACCGGGTTACCTCTGCTGGGCTTAGATTGTTCGAGATCATCTGCGCACCGGGCTGAAAAAAGGGGAGAAAACCCCCAGGGCCGCCTCCCCCGTATCTGCTGATTTCACTTTAACCATCGGCTTGTCGACCCCTGAACTTTAAAATGTCCCGGTCCCTGGGTATAATCATTTTGGCCAAGGTAAGCTCCAGGCTAAAGAAAAGGTCAGAGAGGATTTTTTTGCCTTAATCTGCTGAACCAGAAACGCATGATCCAACTCAAGAACGTCAGTAAGACATACTACCGAGGGCCGGTGGCCGTGGAGGCCCTCCGGGGGGTCTATCTGGACATCGCCCCGGGAGAATTCGTGGCCGTGACCGGCAAAAGCGGGTGCGGCAAAAGCACTCTTTTGCATATCATTGGGGGACTCGAACCCCCCAGCGCCGGGCAGGTGCTGGTGGAGAAGCGGGATCTGGCGACGCTCCAGGACCCGGAACTCACGTATTTTCGCCGGGACCGGGTGGGAGTGGTCTTCCAGTCATTCAATCTCTTGCCCCTCCTGACCCTCAGGGAAAATGTGGCCCTGCCCCGGGCCCTGCAGGGAATTTCCTTCCCAGAGGCCCTCGAGGAGGCAGAGCACTGGCTGGAACATGTCGGCCTGACCGAGCGCCGCCACCATAAACCCCACCAGGTCTCCGGGGGCGAGATGCAAAGGGCCGCCATCGCCCGGGCCCTCATCAACCGACCGGCGGTGGTGTTGGCTGATGAGCCCACCGGCAACCTGGACTCCGCCAACAGCACCCAGATCCTGGAGTTGTTCGCCCGGCTGCACCAGGAGGGGGGCCATACCATCGTGCTGGTAAGTCACGCTCCGGAGGCCGCGCCGTACACCAGGCGGGTGGTGCATCTCAAGGACGGCCGGGTGGAGACGTGAAGCTCTGGTGGTTCCGTTTTCCCTGGCGGCACCTGACCGAATACCCGGGACGCACCTCTCTCAGCATCCTGGGCATCGCCCTGGGTACCGCAGTTTTTCTCAGCATCTCCCTGGCCGCCACCAGCGCCCTGAAAAGTTTCCGGGACGGGGTGCAAGCCGTGGCCGGCAAGGCGGAATGGCGCGTGCAAAGCCCTGGCGCGCCCCTTCCCGAAGAGATCTTCTTAAAGGTCAGGCGACATCCGAAGGTAAAAGCCGCGGCCCCGGTGGTGGAAAGCGTCCTGGAGCTGAATAACCAACAGCGGCAACCAGTTCTGCTGCTGGGCATCGACCCTTTCTCCGAAGCCTCCTTTCGGGCCTTTAAGGTCCTGCCGGACAAAACCCCCGGGCCGGGGGTCCTGGAGTCGCTTCTCACCCAACCACAAAGTGTTCTGGTGAGCGACCGCCTGGCTAAGCGCCTTAAGCTCAAACCCGGGGACCCCCTCCCCGTGGTGGTGGGCTCTCAGCGGAAGACCCTCAAGGTGGTGGGATTGTTTTCATCCCCCCATGGTCTTTATCCCCTGGAAGGCTCGGTCCTCCTCATGGACATCGCCCACGCCCAGGAACTCCTGGACCGGGTGGGCCGCCTCGACTATATCGACCTGCTGGGGAATCCGGCCGGCAGTCGTTTGGATGAAGCCCTGCAGGGTAACCTGCCTCCGGGGGCCGAGGTCGTACGTCCCGGGGCCCAGGGCCGCCAGATGGAAGGGCTGGTGGCCTCCTATCGCCTTAACCTTTCCGTGCTCAGCGCCATCGCCCTGTTTGTGGGCATGTTTCTCATCTACCAGTCCGTCACCCTGTCGGTGGTGCGCCGCCGGCGGGAGATTGGGTTGCTCCGCACCTTGGGCATGACCCCCCGTCAGGTGCTGTGGTTGTTTTTGGGCGAGGGGGCGGTGAGCGGCGCCATCGGGGGATTGGTGGGCCTTTTGCTGGGAGTCCTCCTGGCCCAAGGGGCCCTGGGTTTTATGACCCAGACCTTGACCTCCCTTTATACCCCGGTGCAAACCGAAAAGCTGCTCATCCGATGGCCCCTGCTCCTGCAGGCCTGGACCCTGGCGGTAGGGGCAACCCTGGCCGCGGCCCTGGTGCCCTCCCTGGAGGCGGCCCGCATCCGGGTGCGGGCGGTGTGGTACCGGGAAGACCTGGAAGAGCGTCTGGAGAGTAAAGCAGGGATTTTTGCTTTAGGAGGGCTGGGGATTCTGGTACTGGCCTGGTTTTTTGCCACTTTACATATCGGTTCCGAGCCGCCGTTTCCGGGCTTTATCGCGGCCTTTCTTATCCTTCTGGGGTTTTCCCTGTTCACCCCCCTGGCAACCCGCACTCTGGGCCGGGGACTGGAGCCGACGCTGCGGCGTCTTTTCGGGCCGGCCGGGGATCTGGGTTGCCGCTATTTGGCCGGTTCTTTATCCCGGAGCGCAGTGTCCATTGCCGCCCTGGCCTGCGCCCTGGGGATGCTCATCGCAGTGGCGGTGATGATCGGCTCCTTTCGGCAAACCGTGAATCAATGGATCAATCGTTCCATCAGCGGGGATATCTTCTTCGGCCCCTCAGTTTTTTCCACTGCAGCCTACGACCGCTATTTACCGCCGGAGATCCTGGACGAGCTCCGCCATAAACCGGGAATCGCCGACATTTACCTTTACCGCTGCGTGCGTATCCCTTTCAAAGACCGCTACATCCTGGTCATCGGGGGGAGCTTTCCGGTGCTGGCCAAATACGGCGGCTTGTGGTTTCGGCAGGGGAACACGGACCAAATAATGGCGACGGTGGGGAAAGGCGGCCAGGAGTCACCAGGCCGGGGCCCCTGGCCGGCGGTGATCTCCGAGCCCCTGGCCGAGACCTTTGGCTATCGGGAGGGGGACACCTTTACCCTGCCCACCCCCTCAGGACCGCAAGCCCTGAAGGTGGCCGGGGTTTTCTATGACTACCGCACCGACGGACCCAGCGTCTGGATGGACATCCGCCAGTTCCGCCGTCTGTGGCCCGATACCCACGTCAACGCGGTGCGGCTTTATCTCAAAGACAAGAGCAAACTCAAGGAATTCCAGGCTGAGCTGCAGAAGCGTTACGGCAGCCGCTATCAGCTTCTCACCCTGTCCCACGCCGACCTGAGAAATGGTATTTTGCGGATTTTCGACGATACCTTCGCACTCACCTACGCGCTGGAAGGGGTGGCGGTGGTGGTGGCCATTTTCGGTATCATCACCACGTTTTTGGTGGTAATCATGGATCGGGAGCGGGAACTGGCCCTGCTCCAGGCCCTGGGCGCTTCCCGCCGGCAGATTCTGGGCATGGTCCTGGTGGAGTCCGGGCTGGCCAGCTTCCTGAGCTTCCTCCTCGGAGCCCTCTCCGGCTCCCTGCTTTCCCTCCTGCTAATTTTCGTCATTAACAAGCAGGCCTTCGGCTGGACGGTACGGCTTTTCTTTACGCCGGGCATTTACCTGCAGACGTTCTTTCTGGTCCTGGCCCTGGGTCTGGCCGCCGGGGCCTACCCGGCCTGGCGGGCCATGCAGTCCAACCTGGCCGCCATTTTAAAAGAGGAATGACGGCCCATTAGGAGGATTTTCCGAAAAAAGTACATTTTCCGGACAGGAATCTGGCTGTTTTTGAAGACATGACAGAAAACCCAGTTGATGATAAGCTAATGAGCGCGTCCATGTGCCTTTGTTGAATGATTTAATTCCCTTGGCTGAGAGAAAGGATCAACAATGTCCCGTCTCTGGCGTTGGCTGAAACTTCTGGCTCTGGCTGTAGTTGGTCTGGGGGTGCTCTACGTCGTTCTAGCCATAGTCTTCTTGGACTTCATGGTGGATCTCTGGTGGTTCGAATCCCTGGGCTATCTGAACTATTTCTTCCGGCTTCTGACTTACCGTTACCTTATCCTGATAAGTTTCAGCCTGGCGTTTTTCCTGATATTTTTTCTCAATTTCTGGGTGGCATCCCGTTTCCTGGGGACCTCGCCTCCTCCTGCCGACCAACCGGATATGGCCCGTTACCGCTACCGGTATTTACTACAAAAGTTCCGCCACGGCTCCATCAGATTTTACGCCCTCTTTAGTCTTATCCTGGCAGTGGTTTTAGCCTGGCCGTTTTTCCAAAACTGGCAGGAAACCCTCCTCTTCCTGTTCGGTAAGTCAGCAGGAGTGACTGATCCCTACTATGGTATAGACGTTAGTTTTTTTCTGTTTTCCCTCCCCGTTTACCTGTCCTTTTTACACACCTTGTTAGTCACTTTGATCCTGCTTTTTTTGGGTCTGGTTCTGCTTTATTATTCAGAGAAACAATATTTGGCCAAGCAGGCGCGCCATTTGCCCCGGGGGGCCAAGCTTCACTTGAGTGTCATGGTTCTGTTCATTTTCGTCGTGGGCATCTGGGATTTTTTCCTCCAGCGTTATTCGCTGCTCTACACCACGGTCCACGAAGCCATCTTTTACGGACCCGGCTATGTGGAAATGAATGTAGTCCTCCCCTTGATCTGGGTCTGCATTGTTTTATTGTGCGTCACCGCGATTCTTCTGGTCTTTTATATCAATACCCGCAAGGGGCTCAAGGTGCTGGTTATCAGCGGCGCCGTGTTTGTCCTGGCCCTGGGCGCCAGATATTCCTCTTTTTTGCCTGACCTGGTCCAGCACTATGTGGTCAAGCCTAATGAAATCTCCAAGGAGCGACCCTATATCGCCAATAATATCCAAGCCACCCTAGCAGCCTTTAACCTTGATCAGGTGGAGTGCCGGGATTATAAAGTTATGCCCTTGGAAGAAAGCTTAAAAAAGCCCCCCCTCCAAACCAACCTGCGAAACATCCCGGTGTGGGACCAGGACGTGCTCCTGAATGTTTATCAGCATCTCCAGGAGCTCCGCACCTATTATAAGTTTCCCGCTATCGATGTCGGCCGCTACACCGTTAATGGGGTTTACCAGCAGGTCTTTATGGCCCCCAGGGAATTGAGTATGGCTGATCTGCCTGCGGGGGTGAAAAACTGGATCAATGAGCGCCTCAAGTATACCCATGGCTACGGTGCAGTTATGACCCCTGCGGCTCAAGGCGGAGAAGAGCCCATGACCTGGTTCATCCATGACATCCCACCCCAATCGCACTATGGTTTCAAGATCGCCCAACCCGGCATTTACTTCGGCAAGCTGAATTATGGGTATGTTATCGCTCCCAACGAAAGCCGGGAACTCGACTACCCGACCGCAGAAGGTAATGTGCTGTCAGATTACCAGGGGGAAAGAGGTATCTTGGTGCATTCCCTCTTCCGCCGACTGCTCTTTGCCCTGTACTATAAGGAAAGCGATATTTTATTCACTTTCAAGACAACCTCCAAAAGCCGCATTCTCATTCGGCGTAACATAGTTGAGCGCGTCAAGACCCTGACCCCTTTCTTTCTCTTGGACAAAGACCCATATATCGTGATTACAGATAAGGGCATCTATTGGATCCAGGATGCTTATACCACTTCCAAGTATTACCCCTATTCTCAGCCTTATGAGATATCCAAGGCGAAGGCCACGGGTTTACCCAAAGTAAAGCCCGAAGTTAAAGAGCCTTCGAAACCAAAGGTGGAGCGCCTTAACTATATTCGCAACTCGGTAAAAATCGTCATTAGCGCTTATGACGGCACGGTGGACTTTTATCTGGCCGACAAGCGCGACCCCATTGTTCAAGCTTATAATCGTATGTATCCCGGCCTCTTGAAACCTCTAGCCGATATGCCGCCCGAGCTGAAGGAACACATCCGTTACCCCAAGGACATCTTCGATATCCAGGTTGAAGTCTATGCCAAGTACCATCAAATTAATCCGGGAGTTTTCTTCCGGCAGGAAGACATCTGGGAATTTCCCGAAATCATGCATGACCGCCAATCCGAACGCATGAGACCCTATTTTCTCACCCTGAACCTCATAAATCAGAATAAATTCGAATTCATCCTGGTGAGTCCCATGACTCCCAAGGCCCGGACCAACCTGAGATCTCTCGTGGTGGCAGGTTGCGATGGTGAAAACTACGGTAAGATCTATGCGTATGAATTTCCTAAGGGTGAGTTGGTGTACGGCCCTTCTCAGGTTGATGCCTTCATTGATCAAAACACCACAATTGCCCAGCAGTTCACCCTGTGGAATCAGCTGGGCTCCCAGGTGGTGCGGGGCAAAATGATTCTCATACCCGCCACCGGGGGGGTCGTCTATATTCAGCCGGTTTATCTGAAAGCTGCGGCCGGGACAGCCATCCCTCAATTGCAGCGCCTCATCATGAATAAAGGGGAGATAACCGTCATGGAGCCGTCCCTGGAGGAAGATCTGGCCAGTTTGGAAAAGAGTATGTGGGAGCTTTCCACTCGAGCCAAACGGCGGCTGGAGGGCGGCAGGACCCCCGAGATCACACCGCCCACGCCGGGACCGACAGAGGCGCCCGGAGAAACGCCGAAGGTAAGCGAACCAGAATAGAAAGTGTTGGAAAAAGGAGAGTCACCGGTCATGGACGAGACTTATCTGCGTAAGTGGCACCGCACCATGGGAATTATCCTGGCTTTTTTCATCTTCCTGCAAGCCGCGTCCGGGGCCATGATGGCCTTCGAGTATGCTCTCAACGCCCAAAAACTTCCGGGAATCTTGACCAGTATTCATTACGGGGGTGGGTTTCTCGGAAACATCTATCGCATCATCCTTGGCTTAGGCGTCATGGGCATGGCGGCCTCGGGAACCCTCATTTTTCTCAAAATACGGGCCAGGACCCAAAAAAGATAGGTTTTGACCAGAGTTTTCACCGCTAGCTATTCCTGAGCCAAACTAAATCCAAAGATTTTCATGCTTAAACGCACTTTTGTCCACCTCCCGGGGGTGGGCCGGAAAACCGAAGCCCAGATGTGGCGCCGGGGACTCGCCACCTGGGAAGATTTTCTCGAGGCCAGGCAGGTGGATGGCCTGGGGCCGGCTCGCCTGACCTGGTTCAAGTCCCTTTTACAGGAATCCCTGCGCCACCTGGACCGCCCGGAGTATTTCGCCCCCCGCCTGCCCCCTGCAGAATACTGGCGTTTGTTCCGCCACTTTCGCTCCCGCACCGCGTACCTCGACATCGAGACCACAGGCACGGCTTGGCCGGAACAAACGGTGACAGTGGTGGGGCTTTATGACGGTCGCACCATGCGCCAGTACGTTTTGGGGCACAACCTCATGGACTTTCCCGAGGCCCTGGTGGACGTGGACGTACTCGTCACCTTTAACGGCTCCCAATTTGACCTGCCGGTGCTCAAGGCTTATTTTCGCGACCTCCCCCTGCCCCCCCTGCACCTGGACCTCCGCTTCATCCTGGCCCGCCTGGGTTTCCGCGGTGGCTTGAAGAATATTGAACCCCGTTTCGGCGTGAGGCGGGCCCCGGAAGTGGCGGGATTGAACGGCTACGACGCCGTGCTGCTATGGGAGCGCTTCCAACGGGGGGACCTGACGGCCAGAGAGCTTTTACTCCAGTACAACGAGGAAGACGTCCTTAACCTGGAAATCCTCATGGAACGGGCCTTTGAGCTAAGCCTCCACAAGTTGTTGCCGTAGGGGAATTCAGGTGGGGATGGGCCAACTCCCCTCCCCTTCCTCTGGCCCACTAACCACAAGGACGGCGTCAGATGAATCCGTTTTGGGGTTGCGTCATGGTTATGGTGAGTCTGGTATTTTCTACGGTTGCCGGTCAGGCGGCCGAGGCCATCAAACTGCCGGACCCGTCTGTTCAGGGCCGGATGTCGGTGGAAGAGGCCTTGAAAAAGCGGCGCACCGTGCGACACTTCGCCCAGCGGGGGTTGGACCTGGCTCAGGTGTCCCAGCTTCTCTGGGGCACTGACGGCATGAGCGACCCTCGGGGGTATCGCACCGCGCCTTCCGCCGGGGCCACCTACCCGTTGGAAATTTATCTGGTGGTGGGCGAGCGGGGAGTTGCTGGGCTCGCTCCCGGTCTTTATCATTACCGCCCCCGGGAACACACCCTGAACCTAACTCAGAAGGGCGACCTGCGGGCTGCCGTGGCCCGGGCCTGTTTACATCAGACCTGGATGGCCGAGGCCCCGGTCATGGTAGTCTTTGCCGCGGAATACCGCCGCTGCATGGCCCGCTATGGAGACCGGGGCATCAGGTACACTCACATAGAGGTGGGCCACGCCGGCCAGAACCTTTTTTTGCAGGCCGAGGCCCTGGGTCTGGCCTGTGGCATCGTGGGGGCCTTCCAGGACCGGACCTTGCAGGAAATCTTGAAGCTGCCCCCGTCCCACGAGCCGCTCCTGGTGATGCCGGTGGGCTATGCGCATTGAAGTTCCAGTGATCAGTGATCAGTGATCAGTAAAAAGATTAATTAAGCGCCGAATTGCCGGTTACTGGAAATGATGCTCATTCTCCCCCGGTTCGGCGCCAACGGGATTTGACGTCCTCCCAGAGATCCTGAAACTCAGGGATGTTGAGGAGGGAAATAAGGCCCACATACAAGGCTACCCCCAAGCAGATAGACCCGCCCAGGGCAATAATTGCCGCCAAAAGACCGCCGCCCAGCCAGGAAATCGCCAGAGAATGGACTCCCCACACCGAGACCGCCATGATCCCGGCGGCCCCGGTGACTTTCACCAGGGTGATCAGGAGATCCCGCACCGGATAGCCCTCCACCTTGCGGTAGAGCACTACCCCTAGGAACAGCAGGTTAACCAGCATGCTCAACGAGGTGGACAGGGCGATGGCCTGGTGGGATAAAGAGGCAATGGTCAGGTTGATGATGATAATATTGGCAGCCACGGTGATGAAACTGCCCACGACCGGAATTTTTGTGTCATCCAGAGCATAGAACACCGGTACCAGGATCTTCACCCCGGCAAAGGCAAACAGCCCTAGACTGTAGAGGATGAGGGCCGCGGCCGTCTGCTGGGTGTCCCAGGCGGTGAAGGCTCCGTGTTGAAAAATAACGGCGCAGATGGGGTTGGCCAAAGCTATGAGGCCAGCGGCCGCAGGGATGGTGAGAAGCATGGCGAGGGCCAGGGAGGAACTGAAAGCCTCCTTCATGGCGGTCAGGTCCCGGTGCGCGGCAAATCGGGAAACCACCGGTAAGGTGGCCACCGACAAGGCCACCCCGAAAAGTCCCTGAGGAAGGTGAACCAGGCGGTAGGCGTAGTTGAGCCAGGAGACGCTGCCCTGTTCGCAACTAGAAGCATAAAAGGTATTGATAAAGACGTTAATTTGGCTGGCGGACAGGCCCACCACCGCGGGCAGCATGAGTTTGATAATCTGACGGAGCCCCTCGTCCCGCCAGTCAAAGACCACTTGGGGCCGATATCCCACCCGCCGCAACTTAGGGACCTGAACCAGAAGCTGCAAAGCTCCCCCCACCAGGGTGCCCCAGGCCATACCCTCAATGGCTGGGACGCCGAAGCGGGGCAGCAGCAGGGCTAAACCCACCCCCACCGCGNAATCCCCTTGGTATTGAGAATGCCCATGGCCACCGCGGCCAGAGAAATCAGGAGCAAAAAGGGAAACATGATGCGGGTCATGGTCCAGGTTAGCTCTAGTTTCCCGGGTTCCAGGCCGAAATCCGGGGCCATGAGTTTCACCAGCTGGGGGGAAAAGAAGATGCCCAGCAGGCTGATTCCCCCGACCAGCAAGGCAAAAAAGACAATGACGTTGTTGGCCAGGCGCCAGGTTTGCTCCGGTCCCCGGCGTTGGTCGTAATGGGTGAAAACGGTGACAAAGGCGGTGGAGAGGGCCCCCTCGGCGAACAGGTCCCGCAGCAGGTTGGGGATGCGGAAGGCCACGACGAAAGCGTCAATGGCGTAACCGGCCCCGAACAGTCCCGCCAGGACCTGCTCCCGGACAAGGCCCAGAATGCGGCTGAAGAAGACGGCCACGCTCATGGACCCGGCCGCCCGGGCAATTGTACCGGTGTGATTCTGGGACGACTGGTTCAAGCGCCAGCCCTGGAAGAATTCGGAAAGCGGGGCCGTTGGAAGTCAACCCTTCCGGTCTGGACCCCTAACTGGCAGGCTAAAGGGCACATGTGTGTCTGGGTTGGAAAGAAAGGTTTCGCCGACTTTGGATTAACCGGTGCTGTCTTTTGTTCCTCTGGACTTTTTGGCCGACGGCTTGGAAGTCTTTTTCCCGGACTTATCCTTTTTGGTCTGCCGGGGCTTCAGCTTCCGATTCGAGGGCTCTTGGACCGAAGACCTCTTACCCGGAGGTTTGGGATGCCTGATCCCCACCGGCGGCTTGGCGGGAGGCAAGAGGGAGGGTGGACTCTCCGGGTGTAACAGGGCATAAACCGGTTGCCCGTTTGTTGGCTCCTGATCGAGCTGAAAAGAAAACTTCTGGAGCAAATCTTTTTTGGCCAGCCAAGCTTTCCCCTCCGACACCCCCAAAATTCCTGCCAGCCTTAAGTTATGGTCCGGAGCAGCCGGGGCCATCCAAAAGATGATCCAGAGAAGAAGCCCTAAAATTACGGCGCCTCCGGCCATTGTCAGCCATCGAGGCCTGGTCCTGCCTTGCT
>JARRKO010000002.1:0-72438 GCA_037388025.1 Syntrophobacterales bacterium | reverse complement strand
AAAAAACTTTATCAGGAAAATCCTGATGTCATATTATTGACACTCATATTTTCTTTGTGGTAATGAGTTAGTCATGCAACGGCACGCCAGCATCCTCGTGGTGGAAGACGATCGGGCTCAGCGAGAGGCCCTCCAGGAGATTCTGCAGGCAGAAGGCTATGATCTGGAGACTGCTCCTGACGGAGAGACCGGTCTGCAACGCCTTCAGGAGCAAGGTTTCGACCTGGTGCTCACCGACATGGCCCTCCCCGGGATGAACGGCCTCGATATCCTGAATTTCCTGGTGCACCGCCAGCCTCACTGCCTCTGCATTATCATCACCGGCTATGCCACTGTTAAAAATTCGGTGGATGCCATGCGTCAGGGGGCTTACGACTATTTACCCAAACCGGTGGATCCCCAGGAGCTGCGCCTCGTGGTGCACCGAGCCTTGGAGCATCAACACCTCCAGAAGGAAAATTTGGACCTGAAAAAGCAACTGTTCAAGCGCTTCGGTTTCGCTAATATTATCGGCACAAGTGAACAACTCCATCAACTTTTTGAACTAATTCGCAAAGTAGCTGATACCGACTCCACGGTGCTGCTTCTGGGAGAATCCGGCACCGGCAAGGAACTCATCGCCAGGGCCATCCATTACAACAGCCACCGTCGCCAAGGTCCCCTGGTGCCGGTGAACTGCGCCGCCATTCCCGAGGAATTGCTGGAAAGCGAGCTTTTCGGACATGAACGGGGGGCCTTCACCCATGCCATCCGGACCCGCATCGGCCGCTTTGAACAGGCCAGCGGCGGCACCATTTTCCTGGATGAAGTGGCCGACATGAGCCCTAGCCTTCAAGTAAAGCTTTTACGCGTTCTCCAGGACAGGTCCTTTGAGCGTATCGGCGGCGTTAAAAGCATCAAGGTAGACATCCGGGTCATTGCCGCCACCAATCAGGATTTGGAAACTTTAGTGCGTCAGGGTAAGTTCCGGGAGGACCTTTACTATCGCCTCAATGTCATCCCCATCCGGATTCCCCCTCTCAGGGAACGGGCGGGTGACATCCCCCTTTTAGTGGCGCATTTTCTCCAACAATTCAGCAAAAAGAAAAACAAGCCTCCCAAGCGCCTGAGCCCTGCGGCCATGGCGCTTTTGAACCGTTATTCCTGGCCCGGCAACGTGCGTGAGTTGGAAAATCTCATGGAGAGACTGGTTATTCTCACCGAAGGGGATGTGGTGGAGGTGGAAGATCTGCCACCACGTTTTCAGGAACCCCTTAGTCTGGGTGTGGGCCGAGAAAGTATAGACTTTTCCCCTGAGGGCCTCAATCTCCCCCAAGCTTTACATGAACTCGAGCAGCGCCTGATTCTGAAGGCCCTGGAGCAGAGCAATTGGGTGAAAAGCCGCGCTGCTCAGCTTCTCCATCTGAACCGCACCACCCTTATTGAAAAAATGAAAAAACAACGGATTTTCGCTCCCAATGCCGCTCTCCCCACAAAATCTTCCTGATGTCAAGAAAATGACATAATTCTGCTCTGCCTGCTGACACCCCTCGCAGCCTCTTCTCAGATCTTCCCCATTATTTTACAGAATATCCAATTGGTTATCCTTTTAGCAAAGGATTCGCTGGACTTGGTACGCGTCTTGCTTCCTGGAGGAGAGAGGAGCAGGACATGTCGAAAAATAGACAGAAGCTGTGTTTGGGGGGCTGGTGTTGGCTGTTCTTTAGCATAATCTGGTTAGCTAGGCCAAGGCCAGGGAGACAAACACTAAAATGGGCAGCTGGCGCTGGCTTACCCCGGTGGTTCTCATCTGTTTCCTGATCTTCCTGGTATGGGTTGAGAAGGCCCCGGCCCACCGACGAAGGGGACTGCCCTTGGTCCGGCCTGTTCCCCCGCCGGACACCACAGGCCCAGCCCCACAAGTCGAGAACACTTTGGGCTCCTTATCTTTGGAACCAGGCTCCTATTGGCAAAGACTCCTGGCCCAGGAAAAGGCCGGAGAACTGGAAGAGGCCTGGAAAACCGGGATGGCCCTGGTGAACCTCTTTCCTCAGGCCTCCCAGCGGGGCGCCGCTCTCCTCAAGTTGGCAGCACTGGTCCAGAGAAAGGGGGAAAGGGCCCAGGCCTTGGAACTTTACGGCCTGGTGGGGTGTTTGGTTCCTGGCACTCCAGAGGCGGCTCAGGCTTGTCTGGCGGCGCGCGCCTTGGAACTCTCTCAGGCCGTAAGCCAAGGTGACCCGCTCCAGGCCTTGCGGCGCTTTTTGGAAAAAGTTGCCACCTTGCCTCCGGGATACGCTCCCGAGACCCTCCAAGAAGCCCTGAAATGCGGGTGGCAGGCAGTGTGTCAAAAAATTCGCACTGACGCTCCTGCACCCCTCAGCCTGGTGGAGGAAATTCTGGCCTTGTGGGACCTGCAACCTCAAGGTATGGGACCTCCTGAGGCAGCCTGCCTGCTGGCTGACCTCCTGAAGGAGTATGGTATCATGGAGGAGGCCCGGACCCTGCTTACCCTGGAAGGGAAAAAAATCAGCGAGGACCGGCGGAGCAAACTTCAGAAGCAAAGCCTGGAATTGTCCTGGTTGCCCCCAAGTTGGCCCTGGATCGCCACCTTCCTGGAACAGATTACCCTAGGGGACGAGCAGCAAAAATCTTTACTGCGCGCTTGGGTGGCCTGCTGGCAGGCAGGGATCAAGTCATCTGCCAAACTTGATGAGGCCCTGGTGGCCTGGTTTATGCCTCAAAAGGCCCACGTCTGGTGGAAAGGGCGGCTTCCGGCTCTGGAGATGAGCCTTAACTACCCGATGGCCCCACCTGGGGCGGACCGGCTTCAGGCCGGGTTGGCCCAACGTTACTGGGCTCAGAGCCATTTCTCCTTTAGGGCTCAGATACACCAACTAACGGCAAACAATACGCAGAGTGGGGATTTGAGTCCCTTTTACCAGGACCGCCTGGGTTTGAGCCACCTAAAAAGTGGTGAAACCGACGCTGCTCAAAAAACTTTTCAGGACCTGGCGCAACATAATGATCCGTTTTGGCGACGACTGGCCCAAGTTCGACTGGCAGACCTGGAACTGTCCCGCGTCCAGGCCGAGCCTTCTCCCTAATGCTTGCTGAGGACGACGGCATGAAGCAAAGAGCCATTTTAGCCATAGACTCCCACCCCTCCTGGAAGGACCTCCGTCTTCGTCTGGACAAATCGCATCAAGTAGAACTGGTCCAGGTGGCCACTGCAGAAGACGGCAAGGAACGGCTCCGGGAGCGATTTTTCTTGGCAGTGATGCTGGCGGAAGACCTGCCGGGTCAGGATGACGGTGGTTTCCTGGCCGAGATTAAAGGAGAACATCCTTTTTTACCGGTGTACTTAGTCTCCCGGCGTCCCACCGTGGAAGGCGCGGTGGCCGCCATGCGAGAGGGGGCACAGGATTACCTGGCTGCCCCGCTTTCCTGGGAAAAATTGTCAGCCGTTTTGGAGCCCCACCTCAAAAACGGGCGGCCGCCTTGGAGTAAAAACCACCAGAAGGCGGCCTACGATGGCCAAAATCGCCCTGTTATTACCCAGGATCCCTTTATGCTCCATATCCTCCGGATGGCCAAATCTGTGGCCTCAACCCGGGCTACAGTGCTTATCCAGGGGGAGTCGGGCACCGGCAAAGAGATCCTGGCCCGGCACCTTCACGCCCATAGCGACCGGGCCGGGGGGCCCTTTGTCGCGGTCAACTGCGCCGCCCTGCCGGAAGGTTTGTTGGAAAGCGAGCTTTTTGGCCACGAGAAAGGGGCTTTTACCGGAGCCCTGGTGCGTAAGCTGGGCAAATTCGAACTGGCTAACAACGGGACTCTACTGTTGGATGAAATCAGCGAGATGCACCCCCACCTCCAGGCCAAGTTGCTCCGGGTGCTGCAGGAAAATGAAATCGACCGAGTGGGAGGACGTCATCCCATCCCCATCAACGTCCGCATGATAGCTACCACCAATCAGGATCTCCTCGAGCTTATCCAAAAAAACGACTTCCGGGAGGACCTGTTTTACCGCCTTCAAGTAATTTCTTTTACCCTGCCACCCCTGCGGGACCGGCGGGGCGACATCCCCCTTCTGGCCGAATACTTTTTGCTTAGGTATGCCCAGCTTTTCGACAAAAGAAATGTGAAATTTACCAGCTCCGCTCTGGCCGCCCTGGAAAGAGCCCCCTGGCCCGGGAATATCCGACAACTGGAAAATGCCGTGGCCCGAGGGGTTCTCCTGGCCGAGGGCAATTTTGTCCACCCCCGGGACCTCCAGGCCGAAAACCAAGGAGAAGTCCTGGGGCGCTCGCCCTTGCCGGTCCCCCGGGCCTATCCCCTTTATGCCAAACCCTTGAACCCATGCCACCGGGAAAACATCAAAGAGCCTTTGGACGTGGGCATTCGAGCCATTAACGGCCTTCTCACTTTGGGGCGGGGACAGAGAGTGGGCATTTTCGCCGGCAGCGGGGTGGGTAAAAGCACTCTTATGGGCATGATGGCCCGTTTCACCCGCTCCGACGTGAGCGTCATTGCGCTTATCGGCGAACGGGGCCGGGAGGTCAAAGAATTCCTGGATTACGATCTGGGGGAACAAGGACTGGCCCGCTCCTGCGTGGTGGCCGCCACTTCGGACACTCCACCTCTAGCCCGTTTGAGAGGCGCTTATCTGGCCACGGCCATAGCAGAATATTTCCGGGATCAGGGCCTGCATGTGCTCCTCCTCCTGGACTCACTCACCCGCTTTGCCATGGCAGCCCGGGAAATCGGCCTGACCATCGGTGAACCTCCCACCGCCCGGGGCTACACACCCTCGGTTTTCAACCGTTTGCCTGGACTTTTGGAGCGGGCTGGAGCCTGCCAGGGCAAAGGCAGTATAACCGGCATTTATACTGTGCTGGTGGAAGGGGACGATCTGCTGGAGCCCATCGCCGACTCCACCCGGGCCATCCTGGACGGACATATAGTGCTTACTCGGGAACTGGCGGACCGGAGCCACTACCCGGCCATTGACATCCTGGGGAGCATCTCTCGTCTCATGCCGCAAGTGGCAAAACCTGACCACCAGGCCCAGCGTGAAAGCCTGGTCCGGGTCCTGGCTTCCTATCGGCGGGCGGAGGATTTAGTAAACATCAATGCCTATGTCCGGGGCAGCAACCCGGACATTGACTATGCTCTGGATAAAATCGAGGCCGTAAATCACTATCTTCGCCAAAACACTGAAGAAGGCGTTTCCTTAGAACGGGCGGTGGAAGAGTTGGAGGCCATCTTTGCTCCATGAAAACCGGAGGGCGCTTCCGTTTTCCCCTGGAGACAGTGCTCAAGGTGCGAAGTTTGCGGGAGGAACAAGCCCGGCTGGAGTTAGCCCAGGCTCAAAATCAGTTGGCCCGAAGCCGTCAGGCCTTGACTGAAACCGAAGCCTTGATTTCAGGGGCCCTGACCCGGATGAAAGAGGTCAGAACCCGGGATTGGCAAGCTTCAGAATATCAAATGGTGTTCAGGTATCTGGAGCATCTCAAACAGGCTCGGGATGGTTGGCGGGAACAAGTCTCCCGGGAGGAGGAGATAGTAGCCGAAAAGATGCTGGGTCTGGAAAAATGCCACCAGGAGCGCCGTCTTTTGGAAAATCTGCGGGACAAAAAGTATGCAGAATTCCGCCGGGAATTGACGAAATTTTTAGAAAATCAAAGTGAAGCCATCATGCTGGCTCGCTGGTCCCCATCCTGAGAGGAGGCGGGTATGAATACTACTCTTCTTGGCAACCTGCCACGGCTCCTGGCCCTGGTGGAAAAGGAACGCCAAACCCTGTTAACCCGGGAGGCCGCGGCTGCCGCCAAGGAGGAGCAGCTGATCCTCATAAAACAAGAAGTGGAACAGCGTTTACAAGAACTCCAGGCGCTGCAAAACAGGCTTTTGGAGACCCTGGAAGAAGAGAAGCGCATTAAAGGTGAACACAACCGTCACCTGGTGTCCACTCTTCAAGCCATGTCATCGGACCGGGCCAGCAAACTTTTGGAAAAAATGGGGGAGGACGAGGCGGTACGCTTGTTGAGGCGTCTGCCCGGTAAAGAGGCAGGGGTCATTCTGAGTCTCATGCCCCCCGAGAAGGCCGCGCGGCTCAGCCACCGGCTTTTACAGTAAACCAGCATAGGGTAGGAAAAACTTTCTTGGGAGGTCACAGTGCGGCAGGGTTTTTGAGCACGGAATCTGAGGCCTTCATTGTGGCCCAGGCCAGTTTGTGATAATCTCCCTAACCAACATGGTATCAAGGGGGGTGAACACATGCCGAAAAGTTATCCCAGCAACTCCCGGGAAGCCATCCTGCTTTTTCATTTCGCAGACCGCTTAAAATCCGAGCTTCTCATCGCTTCCCAACTTCTCACCGCCCTCCTGCAACTCAAGGGGCAGGAACAGGAGGGAGGAAAGAGTCTTTTTCTCTCCTACTTCCGAGCCCTGGAACGGGAAATGGGCATGGGTATAGCCCTCATCAATGAGCAGGATATGATCCGGATGCGTACTGTTCTCACCGGACTCACCGGGATGGTGGACTCGAACCTGTTCACCGATATCCAGGACCACCTCACCTGGATCATCAGCACCATGACCACTCATGCTCAGCGGGCCATGGAATTTTTGATGAAAGAGGGTTTGTTGTAAGAGATTGGGAAGGGGACGGCTGCTTTGAATGACCGGCCCCTGGCTTAAAAATCCTTCACCAGTCGATATACCTCGATGAGGGGCAGGCCGGTTTTTTCAGCCAGGTGACGGCAGGCCTCGTATTCCGGCAGTACCCGGCGGTGTCCGCCATATTCCATGACTTTTACCGCAAGTTCTCCGTAGGGTGTGATAATGGTGTCCTGCCAGCGGCGGGCCACCACTCGGTCCACCTCCTGAACCCGAACCCCCAACGTGGTGGAGTCGAGAAACAAGCGCTCCAGCAGGCCCTCCCGCGCCGCCGGCGGTGCAACCACGGTAAGGCTGACCCCGGGACGGTTCTTTTTCATCTGGATGGGGGCCAAAGCCACATCCAGGGCGCCGGCGTCAAAGAGGCCGCTCATCAAAGGTTCGTAGAGTTCGGGATTCATGTCGTCGATGTGGGTCTCAAGGACCAGGACCCGCTCCCGCAGGCCCATGGACTGGGGGATCGGTTCGCCCAGATAAAGGCGCAGGAGGTTGGGATGTCCGGGGAGGTCTCGGCTCCCGGCGCCATAGCCCACTTGTGCCAACCGGATGGGAGGGCAAAGCTCGCTTTCGGCCTCCAGGGCCTTCAAGATAACGGCGCCGGTGGGCGTCACCAGCTCCCCCGGGAGGTCAGTGCCATAAACCGTGAATCCCTTCAGCAGGTCTAGGGCGGCGGGGGAAGGGTTGGGCAGGCGCCCATGACCTCTGGCGATCATCCCCCAACCCTGGGGAATGGGGCTAACGAAGGTGCGGGTGATACCCAGGGCCGCAACTCCGAAGGCCACTCCGACTATGTCCAGGATGGTATCAGCCGCGCCCAGTTCGTGGAAATGCACTTCTTCCAGAGATTGCCCGTGAATGCGGGCTTCAACTTCGGCGAGCATCCGGAACATGCGCAAACTCAGGTCCCTTACTCCCTCTGACAGGCCGGCTTGAGAGATGAGGTCAACGATGGTGGAATAACTCCGGGCCGGCTGATCTGCAGCCATGGCAAAGTCCACCTTGACCCCGGTGAGGTGCCCTTTGGACACCCGGCGGGTCTTTAGCTGAAAACCGGGAAGCTCAAGGCGACCAAGAACCTGCTCCAGGCTGGATTGATCCAGCCCCGCATCGAGCATGGCGCCCAGGGTCATATCGCCGCTTAAACCGGCAAAGCAATCAAAGAAAGCCCATCGTTCAGGCTGATGAGGGTGGTTCGACAAAGAGTTCCACCTCCTTTAGGGCCCGGGCGTCAGCCGCGCGCACCACGAAGCGCAGATTACGCCAGTGGAGTTGTTCACCGGGCCGGGGCAGGTCTCCCATTTGCGAGATGATGAAGCCCGCCAGAGTCTCATAGTCTCCGGAGGGCAGGTCCAGATAAAGGGCTTCGTTCAGGGATTCCACCTTCGTGCGGGTATTGATGAGATAATGGTTTTCCCCGAGCTTCCTGAAGGGAGTAACGGCCTGATCGAACTCGTCGTCAATTTCCCCGACAATTTCTTCCAACAAGTCTTCGATGGTGACGATACCCACGGTGCCGCCGTACTCGTCCACTACTACTGCCAGATGTATCCCTTGCCGCTGCATTTCCGGCAACAGTTGGTCGATCTTCTTGATGTCCGGAACATAATGGACCGACCGCATAAAGGGCTTGATGCTCCGGCCGGAAGTCTCTTCCCCCAACAGATCAAAATCATGCAGGACACCCACCAGATTGTCAATGCGCCGGTGATAGATCGGCAGTCGGGAGAAACGGGTGGCCTGGAACTCTTCCAAGGCCAGAGCCACGGTGGCGGTGTCAGGGATGGCCGCCACCCTTACTAAGGGCACCATGACTTCCTTAACCGTGCGTAAGCTGAAGTACAGAATGCGATTGATGATCTGACGCTCGGTGCTCTCCAGGTCGACCTCTGGCCCACTCTTTTTCACCACCAAAGAAAGATCCTCTCGGGTTATGAAGGGGAGATCACTGGTTTTGCGGGCCCCAGTCATCCACAGGACAGCCCGACTCAGAGTGGCGAAGATCAGAGTTAACGGGTATATCAGCCAATGTATCAGCCAGAGAATGGGGCCCAAGCCTTGCGCTAGGCGGTTGGGATACTGGCGACCGATGGACTTCGGGGTTATCTCGGCCAAGAGCAAAATTAAAGGAGGCATGAGCAGTATGGCCCCCACTTCACCCCAGGCTCCCAACCATTGGATTAACAAGGCGCTGACCAGGATGGTATTACAAATCTCAGCCAGATTGGAGCCCACCAGACAGGTGGCCACCATACGCTCTGGGCGCTCCAGGAGCCACAAGGCCAATCGAGCCCCGCGATGCCCCTCCTCGGCCCGGTGCTTTAAGCGGCGATAATTAGCGGAAACAAGGGAGATTTCCGAGATTGCAAAGAAGCCCTCCAGCACCAAAAGAGGCAGAAATATCAATAAAACCGCAAGGATCATGGCTAAATCTGTTGAATCTCCAGTTCCATAATGCGGGTGCCTTTCATCTTCAACACCTTGAACTCCCATAGATCAAAGGCAACGGTATCGTCTTCCCGGGGTAATTCTCCGAAAAGATGGAGGATAAACCCGCCCACGGAGTCATATTCTCCGGGGGGGAAGGGTTTTCCGAGAACCTCCTCCAGGTCATCCAGAGGCAGGGTGGCCTTAACCCGCCAACGACCCGGGGCCAATTCAATCAGGGGCTTCACCTCCACGGTAAATTCCTGAGGGATCTCACCACACAATTCTTCCAGAAGGTCTTCCACTGAAATCAGACCTACAAGAGTGCCGTATTCATCCACTACCAAGGCCAGACGCAACCTTTTATTCTGGAGTTCAGTTAAGAGATCAAAGGCCTTCTTATTTTCCGGGATGTAGTGGACAGGTCTCAGGATATTTTTGATCATCCCGGAATCGCAGGTTTCCCGGGAACAGAGATAAAGGAGTTCCTTGGCATGGAGGAGTCCGAGAACATTCCCCGGGTCATCCTGGTAAATGGGCACCCGGGAATAGCGGGAACGCTTCACCGCCTTGATCATCTGATGAATCGGCATATCCAGGGGGAGAGAGAAAATGTCCGGCCGAGGCACCATAATCTGGGCCACCCGGACTTCTCCAAAGCTCAGAAGGTTCTGGATAAACTCTCGCTCCAATGCGGCAATCATGCCACCCCGGTGGCTTTCCTCCACCATGCGCACAAAGTCGTCCTGCTGTACCGCCGGAACTTGCAGATCGGGGCGAAATCCCAGGGTCACCAGGATACCCCGGCTGATCTGCAACAAAATGATACGAATGGGGGCGAACAAGATGATGGCCCAGCGGACAAAAGGCGCCACCAGGGGAGCCAGCCGGGTGGGATACGTAAGGGCCAGGGACTTGGGAATAATTTCCCCCAGCAACAGTAGGGTGGGCGCCATGACCACGAGGGCCAGCCATTTCCCCTGGTCTCCCCAGAGGTTGAGGGCCAGAGAGGTGGCCACGATGGAAGCCAGGATGGTGACAAACTCGACGCCAAACACCACGGTGATCAGGAGACGCTGGGAATGGGCGAGCAAATCCTCTACCATCTTACCGCGTCGGGGCCTTCGTTGTTTCAGGCGCAGGCGGTCCAGCGGCTTGAGGGCAAAGAGGGAGGTCTCGGAAGCGGCAAAAAGGATGTACAACACCATGAGGCCGCCGAGGGCGATCCATCTGATGAGGATGTCTATGGGCAAGGCCTCGCTAATCCTAACACTGGGATGGTGGTGCAGATTCAGGGTTCAAGTCTGTTGCTACAAAAGCCAGCAGGTCAAATCTCCTCACCGGAGCACCAACTCCGGGAAAAACTTGGGGGCGAAGGTCTCAGATTTATCGAGATCCGCCCCCACAATTTAGATTAATGGCCGGGTGGCACGGGCGGGCAGACGACCCTTGGAGGATTTCTGCCCGGTTCTCGATTTGAAGGGATTGCGCACCAGGGCTTCCTGCAACACGTCATCCACGTTGTTTACCGGCACAAACTTGAGCTTACGCTTCACGTACTTGGGGATCTCCACCAGGTCCTTTTTGTTGGCCTGAGGTATGATGACTTTGTGCATGCGCCCTCTCAGGGCCGCAATGGCCTTTTCTTTCAAACCGCCCACCGGCAGGACCTTGCCCCTCAGGGTAATTTCCCCGGTCATGGCCACGTCCTTGCGCACCGGAACCTGAGTAAGCGCGGAAATAAGGGCGGTGGCCATGGTAATGCCGGCGGAAGGCCCGTCTTTGGGTGTGGCCCCGGCGGGCACGTGGATATGAGCATCCAGGGTTTCGTAGAAGTTTGATTCAAGTCCCAGGCGGTCCGCCCGAGCCCGGGCGTAGGACAGGGCCGCTTGGGCCGACTCCCGCATCACATCGCCCAATTGGCCGGTCAGGGTCAGTTGGCCTTTGCCCCGCATAAGAGAGGCTTCCACTGCCAGAATTTCACCCCCCACTTGAGTCCAAGCCAGCCCGGTGGCCACGCCCACCTCATCCTTCTCCCTCTCCTCCTCCGGCAGGAACCGGGGAGGACCCAGGTACTTGTGGAGATTGCCTCGGGTGATGGCGAAGGGGCCCTGTTCCCCTTCGGCAATACGCCGAGCCATTTTGCGGCACACACTACCGATTTCCCGCTCCAGATTTCTGAGACCGGCCTCTTGAGTATAGTGGATGATAACCTCTTTGAGCACTTCAGGAGAGATGTGCAGGTCATCGCGTTTCAGACCATTTTCCTGAACCTGTCGGGGAATGAGGTACCCCTGGGCAATCTTCAGTTTTTCCTCTTCGGTGTAGCCGGACAGACGGATGATCTCCATGCGGTCCTTCAGGGCCGAAGGGATGGGGTCCACCAAGTTGGCGGTGGTGATGAACATTACCTTACTCAGGTCGAAGGGCACATTGAGATAGTGGTCACTGAAGGTGTTGTTCTGTTCCGGGTCCAGAACCTCTAGAAGCGCGGCGGCGGGGTCACCCCGAAAATCCATGCCGATTTTATCCACTTCGTCCAAGATGAAAACCGGGTTATTAGTGCCCACATTCTTGAGACCCTGGACGATGCGGCCGGGAAGAGCACCGATATAGGTGCGCCGGTGACCCCGGATCTCGGCCTCATCTCGCATGCCACCGAGGGAAATGCGGGTGAATTTACGGCCCATAGCCCGGGCGATGGACTGGCCCAAAGAAGTTTTGCCCACGCCCGGCGGCCCCACAAAGCACAGGATGGGACCTTTCATTTTTTTATTCAACTTCCGGACGCTCAAGTATTCCAGGATGCGTTCTTTGACCTTCTCCAAGTCGTAATGGTCTTCATCCAGGATAGTCTTGGCTTCTTTCAGGTCCAACTTGTCGCGGGTGCTTTTGCTCCAGGGAACCTCAATCAGCCAGTCCAGGTAGGTCCGCACCATGGAGGCTTCAGCCGCGTCCGGGTGCATCTGCTCCAGACGGGAGAGTTGCTTGAGGGCTTCTTCTTCCGCCTCCCTGGGCATCTTGGCCCGGACGATTTTTACCCGGTATTCCTCCATCTCCTTGGACTGGTCGTCCACGTCCCCCAGCTCTTTTTTGATGGCTCTGAGCTGTTCCCGAAGGAAATACTCCCGCTGGGTGCGATCCATCTCTTCCCGGGCCTGGGACTGGATCTGGGCCTGGATGGAGGAGACCTCCAATTCCTTGCGTAAAAAGTCGTTGACGATGATCAGCCGTTTAATGGGGTCCAATTCCTCCAGAACCGCCTGGGCCTCCTCGATTTTGAGTCGCAGATTAGCGGCTACCAAATCCGCCAAATGACCCGGATCCTCAATGGAGTCAAGGATGGACAGCAGGTCCGGAGACATGACCCCCTTTAAGGTGAGGATCTTTTCGGACATCTCCCGGGCATTGCGCATGAGGGCTTCGGTTTCCGGGGAGACTTCCCGCAATTGGGCCTCCGAGACCACGTCCAGACCGACCTGGAAAAAAGGCCGCGTCTGCAGGTAATCCGTAATCTTGGCTTTGGCTCTCCCCTGCACCAGGACCTTCAAGCGGCCGTCCGGAAGTTTTAACATTCTGAGGATCAGGCTCACCGTGCCCAGCTGATAAATGTCCTCGGGTTCCGGATTCTCGACAGCCTGATCGCGCTGGGTGGCAAGGAACAATAGACGATCCTGCGCCAAAGCGGCTTCTATAGCCAGGACCGAGGTTTCCCGCCCCACAAACAGGGGCAAGACCATATTGGGAAACACCACCACATCCCGCACCGCCAGCAATGGCAAAGCGGAGGGAATGGTAATTTCTAGGGATTCGTCTTCTTTAATGGAACTCATGCACTCTCCTCAAACCCAACAAAAAAACCATGACAGGAAGCCTTAACCACGAACAGGATATTTGCATGCTTAACGGTTTCCACCATTAGCAGAAAAAGCCCGGTGAGTCAATTGGCCCCACTTATCCGGTTCCTTACTGTTTTTAATAATTTAATACCCCTAAGCAAACTTGGCAATACGTGCTTCGGGAAACTAGCGCTGATCCCAAATAATCTGGCGATAAAAATTTTTGGGCGTCTTATTTTTATGTTATATTCCTAAACTCAAAAAATTCTAGTAAAAAGTGCCAATCTTGACAGCCGTGTCGACTTCCCGCCGGACCAGGACCAGGGGCCCCACCAAGGCCTTGGTGGAAAAAGTTAAAAAGGCCCGACAACGGGCCTCTGAGGCCGTGCTGGCCCTCCAAACTCGGGAAGGTTACTGGTGGGCTGAACTTCAGTCCAATGTCACCATAACCGCCGAATATCTCATGGCGCACCGCTTTTTGGGCCTGCCGCGGGACAAGTTCCCCGGTCTGGTGAAGGAAATCCTCTCCCAGCAGTTGGACAACGGCGGTTGGTCCCTCTGGTATGGAGATGGGGGTGAACTCAGCACCACCGTGGAGGCATATCAGGCCCTGAAAATAGCAGGTCTGCCCGCGGCTGACCCCCGGCTCACCCAAGCCCGGCAATTTATCCTGGAGCGGGGAGGAGCTCTGGCCTCCCGGGTCTTTACCAGGATTTTCCTTGCCCTCTTCGGCCAGGTAAGTTGGGACGGGATTCCTCTATTGCCGGTGGAATTCATGCTGCTGCCTCCATGGTCGGGTCTCAGCTTCTACGAGTTCTCCAGTTGGAGCCGGGCCACCATGATTCCTTTGTCCATAGTCATGGCCTACCGGCCTGTTTGTCCGCTGCCACCGGAACTGGGAGTGGCCGAGCTTTTTGTTAATCCCGCTGAGCCTTTTGCGAACCACCGAGTGACTTGGAAAAAGGGCGGGCCTCCCCTGGAAACCTTTTTTGTGGTGGTGGACCGATTGTTGAAACTCTATGCCCGGAAGCCCTGGCCTCCCTTGCGACGCCTTGCCCTGCGCCAGGCCGAACACTGGGTCCTGGACCACCAGGAAGAATCCGGAGATTGGGGCGGCATCCAGCCGGCCATGATGAACTCCCTGTTGGCCCTGGCCTGCCGGGGTTATGCCGTGGAACACCCTGTCATCCAAAGGGGGTTGTCGGCCCTGGAGGACTTTACTCTGGAGCTGGGTGACCGCCTGCGTCTGCAGTCCTGTATCTCCCCGGTATGGGACACTGCTCTGGCGGTGCGGGCTTTGGCCGCAGCCGGGGTGCCTCCGGCACACCCGGCCCTGACCCAGGCCACGGCATGGCTCCTGGCCAACCAGATTTTCACACCGGGAGACTGGTGCATAAAACGACCGGATTTGGCCCCAGGGGGGTGGGCCTTCGAATTTGTCAACAACTGGTACCCGGACATTGACGATTCCGCGGTTGTGCTCATGGCCCTCCAGGAAGGTTTACCCGATCCGAGTCCTTATCAGACGGCCTTGGCAACAGGGATCGCCTGGTGCCTGGGGATGCAGTCTAAAAACGGGGGCTTTGCCGCGTTTGACGCGGACAACACCAAGGAATGGCTGAACGCCATTCCCTTTGCCGACCTCAAAGCCCTGTCCGACCCGCCCACAGAGGACGTCACCGGGCGGGTCCTGGAGATGATGGGGATTTTCGGCTACACTGCCGAACATCCGGTCGCGGCCCGGGCCCTCTCCTTTGTGAGGGCCAAACAGCACCCCGATGGTTCCTGGTGGGGACGCTGGGGAGTAAATTATATCTATGGCACCTGGTCGGTGCTCATGGGCCTCAGAGCCATGGGGGAAGACAGGCGGTCTCCCATGATGCAAAAGGCTGTGGCCTGGCTCAAGGACCATCAAAACTCGGACGGCGGTTGGGGTGAATGTTGCGAATCTTACCGTGATCCCGACCTGAAGGGTAAGGGTCCAAGCACCGCCTCCCAGACGGCCTGGGCGTTAATGGGACTCATGGTGACCGGGGAGACTGCCTCACCGGAAGTCAAAGCGGGTATCCAATACCTGATCAAAACCCAGAAGAAAGACGGCCGGTGGGAAGAAGTACAATTTACCGGCACCGGCTTCCCTTCCCACTTCATGATCCGTTATCACCTGTACCGGGATGTCTTTCCTCTCATGGCTTTGGGGATGTTTTTGCGAGACGTGGAGGGAGAGGGCTAGAGAGCGCGGCCGGTCATTCTCTCAGTTTCTTAGACCAATATGACCAAGACCCTGGTGACCGGCGGCACCGGCTTTTTGGGTCGGGCCGTGGTTATAGAGCTTCTGGCCGCAGGTCGGGAAGTGCGGGTTCTGGCTCGCCGACCCGACCACCCCGCCTTGGCGGGCCTCAAGGTGGAGGTGGCCCGGGGAGATCTCCGGGACCCTGCCTCCGTGTTGACTGCCGTCGCGGGGTGCCAGCGGGTCTTTCATGTGGCCGCGGACTACCGCCTGTGGGTCCCCGACCCGGAAGTTATGTACGACGTCAATGTTCAGGGCACGAAAGACCTCCTGGCCGCCGCGGCCGAGGCCGGGGTCACCCGGATGGTGTATACCAGCACGGTGGGGACCCTGGGAAACCCTGGGGACGGCACGCCCGGAACTGAAGAAACCCCGGTGAGCCTCGCCGACATGGTGGGGCATTACAAAAGGAGCAAATTCCTGGCGGAGCAGGCGGTTCTGGGAGTGGCCAGGCAGGGGTTCCCGGTGATTTTGGTGCACCCCAGCACGCCGGTGGGACCCTGGGATTCCCGCCCCACCCCCACCGGCCAAATGATTGTGGATTTCCTCAAGGGCCGTATGCCGGCCTACCTCGAGACCGGCCTCAATCTAGTGCACGTCCGGGATGTGGCGCAGGGCCATCTCCTGGCCGAGGAAAAAGGCCGGGGGGGTGAAAAATATATTTTGGGAAACCAGAACCTGAGTCTCTCAGAGATATTTCAGGTGCTGGCCGACATTACCGGCCTGCCGGCCCCCCGGATGCGGCTGCCCTATTGGCCCATTTTGGCCTTATCCTATCTGGATGAATTCTGGGCCACGCACGTTAGCCACAAGCCGCCCCGGATGCCCGTGGCCGCCGTGAAAATGGCCAAAAAATTCATCTGCCGCAGACCCCGGTGCGCCAGGCTCTTGAGGAGTCGGTCGCCTGGTTTCAAAAACAGGGGTATGTCTGACCAGGATTTTTTTGGCATTTTTCCCGAGTTTATTATAATCAAGTTGTTCGCTGGCTAAAGCCTGCGGCGTCAAGTGGTGTTCACGGCGAGATATTATTACCATGCGTTTTCCTTTAAGTCTCAGTTTCGATCTGGCCCGCTATCTGCTGAAACAACGAATCCAGGGGGTGGAAAAATTTCCCCTGGTGTTGATGCTCGAGCCCACCCACCAGTGCAACCTGGCCTGTGTCGGCTGCGGCCGTATCCAGGAGTATCGGGACACCCTGGGTGAGTCCCTGACTTTGGAGGAATGTCTGGAGTCGGTGGACGAATGCGGCGCTCCGGTGGTTACCGTCACCGGCGGGGAGCCCCTCCTGTACCCCCCGGTCTTTGAACTGGTGCAGGAACTGGTGCACCGGCGCAAACACATCTATTTGTGCTCCAACGCCATCCTCATGGAGAAGGCCCTTCCCCGCCTGCCCCGCTCCCAGCGCCTCACTTTGAGTATCCATATGGACGGTCTGGCTGAAACCCATGACCGCCTTTTAGGCCGCCCCGGCCTCTTCGACCTCGCCATCCAGGCCATCAAGGCGGCCAAGGAACAAGGCTTCCGGGTTTGCACCAATACCACCATTTACAAAGAGACGGACATCCAGGAAATCCAGGGCCTTTTCGCCCTGCTGACCCAAATACGGGTGGACGGCATTCTGGTTTCCCCCGCATATAGCTTCGAGGGGGTGTCTCCGGAATTGTTCTTGAGCCGGGAGGAAATCAAAGAGAAATTTTGTCGCCTTCACCAGAACCCTCAGAAAGTCAGCTATTTCAGCACTCCCCTGTATCTAAGCTTTCTCAGAGGCGAGCGCCACTATGACTGCACCCCATGGGCCAACCCCACCCGCACTCCCCTGGGTTGGCGCGCCCCCTGCTATCAGATCCTAGATCGCCATTACCCCACCTTCCGGGAACTCATGGAGCGGACGCCGTGGGAGCGCTATGGCCCGGAGCATGACCCCCGCTGTGCCCAATGCATGATGCATTCCGGGTTTGAGCCCAGTGTAGTGCGCCAGTTAGGTGGGAATCTTGCCGATGTGTGGACCATGCTGCGTTGGAATTTGACCTGAGAGGCCCGTTCTTCTGCCCGTTCGTCTCGGTGCCGCCATGGCTCCCGTGAAAAACCGCCTGCCCGAATGGCTCCCGGGGGCTTGCCTGATACTCCTGGGACTGCTTCTCTACCTCCCCGCCATCTGGAATTGGCCCCTCAGCCGCTCCGAAGCCATGTACGCCCTTATTCCCAAGGAAATGTTTGATTCGGGCAATTGGCTCACTCCCACCCTAAACGGCGCCCGCTACCTGGACAAACCTCCCCTGTTCTATTGGATCAACCTTGTCGCCTACTCCCTCCTCGGAGTGTCGGATCGGGTGGCCCGCGTTCCCACCCTGATGATCGGTTTGGGGGAGGTGTGGTTTACCTATCTTATCGGCCGCCGCCTCCTGGGGACCCGGCCCGCCTGGTTGGGAGGCCTGGCCCTCCTCACCAGTGTCGGCTTTTTCAGCCTTCACCTGCAGCTTCTCACAGATCACCTGGTCACCCTGGGACTCGTGGTGGCTATGTGGGCGCTGGTCTGTGCCGAAGACCAGCCTTCCTGGCGCTGGTCCGTGCTGTTCCAGGTTGCCTTAGCCGTGGGTTTTCTCAGCAAGGGCTTTATCGGTCTGGCCTTCCCCCTGCTGATTCTGGCCGGCTATGCCTGGTTTCGGCATGAATCCCGCCTGCTGGCCCTGGCCCTCAACCCCTGGGGCTGGCTGGTATTTCTGTTGCTCACCGTCCCCTGGTTCTGGGCCATGGAGCAGGCTTACCCGGGCTTTTTGCGGCATCATATTGTCAATGAACAGATTCTCCGCTTCTTCGGACAGCGGCAGCCCCCTGATATCATTCCTTTTCCGCTGCCGGGGTTCTGGCTCTTTCTGTTTATCTGGCTGCTGCCCTGGGGTCTCTTGCTGCCCGAGGCCCTGTATCGTTTCTGGGGGGCCACCGCCACCCCGGACCAGACTCGCCGGGGACGCCTTCTCCTGATCTGGGCCGTGATCATCATGGGCTTCTTCTCGTTATCCTCAACCCGCATCGAGTACTATTCCCTCCCGGCCCTGCCGGCTTTGGCCCTGGTGTTGGGTTGGCGTCTGTCCCTCTCTTTCGAAAGCTCCCGGGATCGTGGTCTGTTGGCGGCTCTTTTCCTTCTGGGACTCCTGGGTTTGGCTCTGATGGTGCTCTTGCCCTATCTGGAACAGATTTGCGCGGCCAACCGCCGGGAATTTTTCGGCATGTTTCCTCTCATCCAACCCGTTGCCAGACAGGCAAGCTTCTGGATAGCGGGTCTGGCCTTGGGGGGAGTTGTGGCGGGCTGGCGCCGGCCAGCCTGGGGTCTTGCTTTTTATATTCTCCTGGCCCTGGCCTTTCTGTTTTTCACTTGGAAAACCCTGACCATCCTCTCTCCCCTGCTCAGCGACAAGCTTCCCGGAGAGTACATCCGTCAGCACGCCGGCCCGAAAGATCTGGTGGTGATGGAAGCCATCGAGGAGTTCGAGTACGGCGCCTCCCTGGCCTTTTACAGCGGCCACCCCATTCTTATGGTGCAACGCCGGGGATTGCCCCAATTTCCCTATCCGGTTCCTTTAGAGGAGAATTACCTCATCAGTCCGGAGGGATTGCGGCAGCGGTGGGAAGGTCCAAACCGGGTCTATCTTCTGATAGACGACGTTATCCCACCGGAGCCTTTCCTGCAGAAAGGTCGGGTGGTCCTGGAGTTACCCGGCAAACGCTTGTGGCGGAACCGCCCTTGAGTTGGCTGATTGACTCCAGTCCAACTTTTGGGGCCCTAAGGTTGCCATAATCGCCGGAAAAACATACCCTTAAATAATCTTTGAGCCGAATTCCCGGACCCCAGTATGATTCCTCTGAGAGACAGCACTCCCTCCATCCGCCGCCCCACCCTCAACTACACCCTTATCATCCTGAATGTCCTTATTTTCTTTCTAGAAATGACCATGGGGCGGCCTCAGCTGCAGGAGTTCATCCAGGTCTTTGGCTTTGTGCCCCGATATTTTTTACTTAATTTGACGTCCGGCAACGTGGCCTGGGGCATCATCCCCATATTTACCTCCATGTTTCTCCACGGCGGCTGGTTCCACATTATTGCGAATATGTGGACTTTGTATATTTTCGGGGACAACGTGGAAGATACCCTGGGACACGTCAAATTTATTATTTTGTATCTTGCCAGTGGCTTGGTGGGTTGTCTGGCGCAGCTTCTTACCGCCCCTAGCTCCACCATGCCCATGATAGGGGCCAGCGGGGCCATTGCCGGGGTGATGGGGGCTTATTTTTCGCTTTTCCCTGCGGCTCGCATCCTCACCCTGGTTCCCATCTTGTTTTTTGTCATTATCGAGGTACCAGCCTACATCTTTCTGGGGCTTTGGTTTCTCCTGCAGTTTTTTTCCGGGACCTTTACCATCCTGGGGAAGACTCATGTAGGGGTGGCCTTCTGGGCTCACGTGGGAGGGTTCGCAGCCGGCTGGGTGATCATTCGTCTCTTGGCACCGGGACGCACCCGCAGCCCTTTCAAAACACGCGCCTGATGGGAAACGACGGGTTAGACCTCGCTAATACAAGGAATACATGTTACCTTTAGGAGCATCCGCTTCACTAATTCATCACAGGAGTGGGAAATAATCTGCATGAATCGTGTTTATCCGTTGGGGGTTGCCTTTATCCTGGTTTTGGTGATGGTCCTGGGGCCTGCCCTTAACGCGCAAAGTGATTCCCTTAAGAAGCAGAACCAGGAGCAGGTTCAGATACACCTCCGGCGGGCCGAGATCGCCTGGCGGCAAGGACATTTTCAAGAATCGGCCAACGCTTATCGCCAGGCCCTGAAAATCAAGCCGGACCTGGCCCAGGCCCATTACGGCCTGGGTCTGGCTCTCGCCCGTCTGGGAAACTATCAGGAAGCTGTAAAGGCATTGCAGGAGGCCTTGCGGTATGAGCCTGCCTGGGCCACGGCCCACAAAGACTTGGGCGTGGCCTACCTGAAATTGAAGGACTGGCCTCAGGCCATCCAGGTCTTTAAAATCTCCCTGAAGCACCAGCCGCAAGATCCGGAAGCTTTTTACTACCTGGGAGTGGCGCAAGGAAATTTGGGGAGGCATCAAGAGGCCCTGGAGGCGTTTCAGGAGGCTTTGCGCCTGAAACCGGATTATGTTTCGGCCCTGAATAACCTGGGTATGGCCTATATTAAGCTGAATCGCTGGATCGAGGCCAAGCGTTCTTTCGAAAAAGCCTTAGCACTCAAGGCCAACAACTCTGAGGCTTACCTGGGGCTCCTGGCCTGCTATATCCAGCAGGGGGACCGCCAGGCCGCGGCCCGAACCTACCAGAAGCTGACCACCCTGGACAAACGCCTGGCCCGTAAAGCAGATGAGTTAATGGGCAAGTAAAAGCCGGGGCGCGGCGCTCAGGCTGACGAATGCTGTCGAAAATAACAAATTCCCATGTTTACCAGTGTCATCAAACAAGTTGAGGCCAACTGCGAATTGGCCAGCGGTTTTCAGGCCGGATTCTATTCTCTGTGCGGCATGCTCCTGCGCCTGCGCCTGCTCTATAAGTGGAAGCACGACTTGCCACCCTGGCGGGAGCCAGAGCCCGAGGCGGTGCTGGCGTGGGTTGCCAGCCAGGAAAGCGCCTGGGACACCCGGGAAGGTGAGTCCTGGCAAGAATTACGTCTGAACGGCCTGCCCGTGGACCCCTTTGACGTGGAGAGGGTGAACCTCTTCTTGAAGCCCGGTGGCTTGGCTTACGGAGCGGGATTCAGCCGGGGTCTGGCCCCCACCTGCTTCCTGGGAGAACTGGCCGAGGAGCGCCGGGAGGAGGACGTCACCATCCTGGTCTTGGGTAAAGAACTGGCTCGCGACCTGGACGGCACCCCGGCCATGTGCCAGGGCAACCTGATTTACGTCCGCCGGCAGTCCCTGGCCTATTACCTTTGGGACCGTTTGGCTGATCCCGACCAGCAAGGCAATCGCTTCCTGATGGCGGGCTGGTCTTCCCCGGGGGCGTCTCTTCCTGACCTGCTGCGGCATCCGGAGGAGCACCAGGACTCCTGGGAAACCCTCGTGGCCGGGGAGTTGGAGGCTGTCGTGGGCCACGAGATGGGGGAAGCCCGGGAGTTTTCCCTGCGCCAGGCGCTCCCGGCAATTTTGGAGCTTTTCTCTCAAACTCCACTGGAGGTCTGGATCAGGACCTTGAAGGATGCCCTGGCGGAGGTAAACGATCATGGTCGCGTTACCTTCATCATTGCCGAACGGCGACTCACTTCCCTGGCCCTCATGTTAGCCTTCCAACCAGGGTTTTACCCCTTGCTGCTCCCGGAGCTTGAACCTGCTTTCTGGAGTCTTGTCAAAGGAGGCGACTGGGAGGCGCTGGAAGCAGCCCGCCAGTCAGCTTTAAACCGGCTGCGCCAAACGGCTGCTGAAGTGAGCCATCTCCTGGAAGTGCACCAGAACGACGACCCCGATTTGCTGAAGGAAACTCTGGTGGAGCGATTTCTCACCCCCCTGGGACTTTAAAGCCGCCCTCCAGTTCACTCTTGGACTTGGTTCCTTAACCCTCTGCCTTCATTGCCTCTTTCTTGCTTTCCCGCTATAATGAGGAAAAGGCTGCGGCAAGCCATAACCATACAGCCCCCTGAGGAAAAATGCGCGATCCACACCAGGAAAAAGTTCTCATTTTGGACTTCGGCTCCCAATACACCCAACTTATCGCCCGGCGGGTGCGGGAACTCAAAGTCTACTGCGAGATTCATCCCTTTCTTATGCCCATGGAGGAGATCCGCGAATTTGCTCCCCAGGGGATCATCCTCTCCGGCGGCCCCGCCGGGGTTTACGAGGAAGGTGCGCCCACGCTGAATCCGGAGATACTGGATCTGGAAGTGCCCATTTTGGGCATCTGCTACGGTCTCCAGATTTTGAGCCACGTTCTCGGGGGTAAGGTGGAGCCAGCCATCCTCCGGGAGTATGGACGCAAGACCTTCGATATCAAGGACACGGCGGATATTTTTCACGGCCTGGCCCCTCAGGAAACAGTGTGGATGAGCCATGGAGACCGGGTGGAGGCCCTGCCCCCGGGCTTTGAAATCATCGGCGCCAGCGACACCTGCCCGGTGGGAGCGATACGAAACTCGGCGCGGCGCATTTACGCGGTCCAATTTCACCCCGAGGTGCAGCATACTCCCAAGGGGAAAACGGTTCTCAAGAATTTCCTTTTTCGTATCTGCGGCTTAAAAGGCCTGTGGACCATGCGGTCTTTCATCGAGGCCACCACCCAGACCATCCGTGAACAAGTGGGGAACGGCCACGTCATTTGCGCGCTTTCCGGCGGGGTGGACTCCTCGGTCACCGCGATCCTCCTACATCGGGCCATCGGCGACCAACTCACCTGCATCTTCGTGAATAACGGCCTGCTCCGGAAAAACGAAGCCGAGGAAGTGGTGCGCCTCTTCCGGGACCATGAACACCTGAAATTGGTTTATGTGGACGCCACCCAGGAATTTTTGGGCCTGCTCCAGGGCATCACAGACCCGGAGGAGAAACGGCGCCGCATCGGCCGGGAATTTATCAACCAGTTCGCCCAGGCCGCTCAAAAAATCGGCGGCGTCAGCTATCTGGCCCAGGGGACCCTCTATCCCGACGTCATTGAGAGTGTCTCCTTCAAAGGCCCTTCAGCCGTCATTAAAACCCACCACAACGTGGGGGGGCTGCCGGAGGTCATGCCTCTGCCGCTGCTCGAACCTTTGCGGGAGCTTTTCAAAGACGAAGTGCGCCAGGTGGGGAAGGAACTGGGCATGCCCGACTCCCTGGTCTGGCGGCATCCCTTCCCGGGACCGGGGCTGGCCATCCGCATCCTGGGGGAAGTCACTCCCGAGCGCCTGGCGGTCCTGCGGGAGGCGGACGCCATTGTCATGGAAGAAATGCAGAATTCCAGCTTTTACCGCCAGGTGTGGCAGGCCTTCGCAGTGCTCCTGCCGGTGCGCACCGTGGGGGTCATGGGGGATGAGCGCACCTATGAGAACGTGGTGGCCCTCCGGGTGGTGGACTCGGTGGACGCCATGACCGCGGATTGGACCAGGCTGCCCCACGACTTCCTGGCGCGATAACGGAAAAAGCTCAAAGCTCATGGCTCAAAGCTCATGGCTCAAAGCTGTAAGCTTATAGCTTACGGCTTAAAGCTTACAGCCCAACACCTTTAAATGACTAAAGAAGTCACAACACAAGCCACTTCCCCCCTCTTCTTCCGGGACATCCTGGGCCAGGAGCGGGTGTTAGGGTATCTGAAAGCGGCCTTTAACCGGGGCCGGTTGGCTCACGCCTATCTGTTCCTCGGCCCTGAAGGAGTGGGCAAAGAGTCCGTGGCCCGGGCCCTGGCCGCGGCCCTGAATTGCGCCGACCTGCGGGAGGACGGCGACGCCTGCGGGGTCTGTCCTTCCTGCAAACGCCTGGCCGCGGGGACGCACCCCGATTTTCTCGTCATCAGGCCCACCTCCAAAGAGCGTCCGCCCAAGATTGTCATCGACCAGATCCGGGAGCTCCGCCGGGTCACCGCCTATCCGCCGGTGGCCGGGGGCTGGCGGGTGACCCTCATCAAGCCCGGTGAAGATATGAGGGACGATACGGCCAATGCCCTGCTGAAAACCCTGGAGGAACCGCCCCCCCAGCATCTGCTCATCCTCACCGCCGGGGTGGAAGCGGACATTTTCCCTACAGTGGTGTCCCGCTGCCAGAAACTGGCTTTTACTCCCCTACCCTATCCGCTCATTACCGCGGAGTTACAACGCCGTGGTCTCAGCCCTTCCCAGGCAGCCCTGCTGGCGGCTTTGAGCGGCGGCTCTCTGGGACGGGCCCTGGCCCTGGAACCCGAAGACCTTCTCCGGCAGCGCCAGCAGGTACTCACCGACCTGAAAGCCCTCTCCCAGGGGAACATCAGCACCGCGCTCGATTGGGCCCAAATTCTAGCCACGAAAGAAACAAAAGAAACCGCAGCGGATGGGAAAAAAGAGAAGAAGGGTGGGAAGAAGAGCGAGGAGACCGACAACTTTATCCTGTTATCCCAACTCTGGTACCGGGATCTTTTGCTGTTATCCTGCGGGGCGCCGGAGCGGCTTTTGGCCCACCAGGACCGGGTAGCGGAACTCCAGGCCGAGGCGGCCTCGAATCACCGGGACGTCTGGCTGGGCAAACTAGCCGCCCTGAGTGAGGCCCAGCGCCACCTCCGGGCCAACCTCAACCCGGAATTAACCCTGGATCTTCTGGGTTTCCGGCTAAAAGTGTAAAATAGAATGATGAATCTGCTGAAAATCCGCCTCACCGCCGACACCAAGTGCTGTTCCGTGGCCACCGAGGACCTGGAATACCAGGAGGGGGACCACCTGGTGGTGCGCACCAACGACACCTCGTTTCTGGGGACTGTGGTCCGCATCTTCCCTGATATCGACCCCGAACTGGTGGCCGGCAAGCTGTCCAGCACCATCGAACGCCGGGCCACTCCCGAGGATTTGGCCCAACAGGAAAAAAACATATTGTTGGAACAGCGGGCCCTGGAATTTTGCCATAAGCGTATTGAATTCCGGCTGCTGCCCATTCACCTAGTGCGGGTGGAGTGCCTGTTTGACGCCAGCAAGATCATTTTTTATTTCACCGCGCCCGGCCGGGTGGACTTCCGGGAGCTGGTCAAGGACCTGGTGCAGGAATTCCGTACCCGCATCGAGCTCCGCCAGATCGGGGTACGCCACCGGGCCAAGATGGTGGGCGGCCTGGGCATCTGCGGCTCGGAGTTGTGCTGCTCCTCCTTTCTCAAGGACTTCGAGCCTGTGAGTGTCCGTATGGCCAAAGAGCAGCAGCTCAGCCTCAATCCCAGCAAGATCAGCGGGGTGTGCGGCCGCCTGATGTGCTGCCTGACCTACGAGCACCCCATTTACCAGGAACTGCGCAAGCACCTGCCTCGCCTGGGCAAGCGCATGAAACTTCCTGAAGGGGAAGGCAAGATCATCCGTTACAACCTCATTCGGCAGACGGTCACCCTGGAGATGGCGGAAGGGCAGGAGGTGGAATTGTCACTGTCCCAATTGCCTCCCTCCCCGCCTCCCAAGGAAACCGAGGAAACCGAGGACGACGATTAGGATGTCCCCCATGGATGATGCGGATCTGGCCCTGGAGGCTCTTAAGGTTCAGATAAAAAAGGAAATAATCGACAATTACTTTGCCGAGCGGGTTTATCTGGAGGAGGACATTCAGGCCCTGGAAGACAAGGTGGCCGCTTACCGGCAGGAACTTTCCCGATTGTCACACCTATTCTCAGCCTTTTATGCCGCGTTGGGGCAGGAAGCCGCAATGGACCGCCTTATGCACCTTCTTTCCCTGAAGGATAAGCCATTTTATGAAGATTACCAGGGGCTATCAGCGACAGCTCGAGAGGACCTGCTCAGGAAGTACCACCGCTGGGGTTTCACGTCTTCGGGCCGCTATTTGAATTTGGTTCTGGACATCTATAAGGAACTGACCGCCAGATGTAGCAGCCTCAGGGAAAAGTATAATCAGGTGCTTGTGCATCTGCGCCTGTTGAACGAGGATATTCAGAAGTTCAACAGTTCTTTTGACTTCGGGCTCATCGCCGCCCAGATCGAGGCCATGGAGGGGGGCGGGGAGCCGATCTGTGGAGGGATTCTCTGTAAGGAGCGGGAGGAACTCTCCACTCGCATGCGCTTCAAGCGCAGAAAGCTTACGGACAAAGAACTGCCTCCCCCTCCCGAGCTTCCACCTTTGGAAAGGGTTAAAGGGCAGTTTAAAACGATTTTGCAGATTTTTGCACCCTGACCGGTTTTCCCATGGATTACGGCAAATCGAGGCGGCCATGAAGAAATGTCCAGGTCTTTTCCTGCTGGCCCTCCTGAGCATCGCTCTTATCGGGTGCGCCTCGACTCGGACGTATCGAGTGCAAGTGAATGGTTACACCGAAGAAGCCGCGGTGGCGCCCTTCGCGGTGGGAGCCTCCTTCTTTGTGGTGGAAAACCAGGAGGCCGCCAACCCCCTCCTGGAAAAAGAGGTCAAGGCCAAACTTGACAAGCTTTTGGAAAAGCAGGGCTATCTTCTCGCACCGTATGAACAGGCCAAATACTGCCTGATGTTCACCTATGGCATGGGAGCTCCCCAGACGGTTTCCGTGGCCGAGCCCAGTTGGGGCATTGGGCTGGGATTCGGTACGGGTTATTGGGGACCGGGGGCAGGTTATGGTTTTTACTGGCCCGGATGGGGACCTTATCCTTATTATGTGGAAACCCAGGCTTTCTACGACCGCTGGCTGCGGTTGACCGTGGTGGAAGGGAAGCAGTACCGCGCCACCGGTAAAAAGGCCCAACCCCTGTGGGTGGGGGAGGCCCGGAGCAGCGGCACTTCCTCCGACCTCCGGGAGGTCCTCAACCCCCTTTTGCTGGCGGCCTTCGAGCAATTTGGGAAAAACACCAGGAAAGCGGTGCGAACCACGATCAAGCAGAAGGATCCCCGACTTGCGGAACTGGAAAGAGTACAGTAAGAGAGCGTCAAAGCAGCCATGGCCATCCCGAATTCCCATTTACCTTTGAGTACCTGGTACACCAAAGTCTGCACTTTCTGGCGAGAGGGTCTCTGGCAGGAGGAGGCTGGGGGCCTTAAAGACATTTTCCTGAAGAGCCTCCGTATTTTTCTGCTGTCGATTCGAGGTCTGGTAAAGAATCGTTCTTTTATCCGGGCCTCGGCCCTGGCCTATCTTACCGGCCTGGCCATCATTCCTCTTTTGGCCCTCCTCTTTGCCATTCTGAAAAGTCTGGGTATTCAGCGCCTGCTGGCGAAGCCCCTTCTGGCACACCTGGCTCCAGGCTCACAAGAGTTTGCCGTGCAGATTCTGCACTACATAGAAACCACTCAGGTGGCTTCTCTGGGAGTCTTCGGGATCGTGGCGCTGTTGGCTGACCTGATCATTCTCATGACCAACGTCGAGTGGGCCTTCAACGACACCTGGCAGGTAGGCCGCACCCGTCCCTGGCGCCGCAAGCTCAGTGATTACGTAAGCATTTTTCTGATTTTTCCCCTTCTCATGGCGGTGGCCATCTCCATCACCACCAATTTCCTAACCCATCCGTATATCGTGTTATTACTGGCTAAGTTCCTGCCTAAAGCTCTCCTGACCACCACCTCGGGACTGTTCTCTCTGGGCCTGTTCTGGCTGGCCTTTGCCTTCATTTATCTGGTCATGCCCAACACCCGGGTCAGATTTTTTTCTGCGGTCATGGGGGGTCTGGTGGGGGCCTTTTTCTGGGAGCTGGCACAGTGGCTTTTGGCGTGGATTCATGCCCAGGCCTCGTATTACAACGCCATTTACGGCGTGGTTTATCATCTCCTGTTCTTCACCCTATGGCTATACTGGAGCTGGCTCATCGTTTTGTTTGGTAACGAGGTGGTCTACGCTCACCAGAACCTGAAGCGACTTAGCGAACAGTGGCGCCAACCCGAGGCTGTTCATGACACGGTGGATGAGTATGTGGCCCTGGCTGCCCTGGTGGCCATCTCTGACCGCTACTTACGCCGCCAGCCGCTGTTAACCTTGGAAGATCTTGAAGTGACGCTGGCCAATGGAGATCAGTTCGCCTCTCGAGTGGTGAATACCCTAAAAAAGATGGATTTGGTGCTGGAAGTTTCCCTGGCTCCGGAGGATGGTCCTCCCCGGTATGTACCGGCCGTGCCATTGGACCAGGTTACGGTGGGGACTGTGCTAAAAAATCTTCGTCAGGCCCGCATGGGGGCGGTGATTCAGGGGCTGGCGCAGGAACCCGGTCTGGCCAACCTTTTGCGCCATCTGGCTGAGGAGCGGGGCTCTTCTCCCTGGGATACCCTCAGCCTGAAGGAACTGGTACATCAGGCCATGACTGCTGAAACTGCCCCTCAAACCGGCTAACCGGTTGATCAGTTTGAGGGAGGGGGCCAGGGGTTGCGGCCCCCTGCCCCTCCTTCAAGCTCCCTCCCCCAACCCCCTAAAGAATTGAAAGCATAGGCTTTCAGCACGTGCTATCCGCAAAGGGTTTGGGAAGGGGTTTGGAGGTAAAGGGCTGAAGGCCTATTCGTCCTCTGGCCCCCGGCCCCCCTAACGCCAATTTATAGAGTTCTTTTAGGAACACGTATCGGGAAGTCTGGTGCATGTGGCGGTACTCCACCATGGTGGTCCTGACGGTGCTCACCGCCGGCCTGTTTGCCGCCATTCTCATCCCTTTCAAAGGCATTCCCCTGATTCCAGGCATCACCGAACTGCGGCCCGCCAACGTCATTCCCCTGGTGTTCGGCCTGCTTTTCGGACCTGCCGGGGCCTGGGGCTCGGCTTTTGGCAATCTCATCGGCGACTTTTTCGGCACCTTGGGCCCGGGAAGTTTCTTCGGGTTCTGGGGTAATTTCCTGGCTGCTTACCTTCCATACCAGATGTGGCGGGGTCGGTCTTTGGAGTCGCTGGGCCCCCAGTGGCTGCGGTTTGTTTTGGCCGCCCTGTTGGGAGGCCTCAGTTGTGCCCTGGTGGTGGGCTTCGGGCTGGAATCCCTGAAACTTCTGCCCTTCAGCCTCATCGCCATCGCGGTCTTTCTGAATAATGTACTCATTGCCCTCAGTTTGGGGCCGTTTTTGCTAAAACTCCTGGCCCCTCGAGTCAGCCGTTGGGACCTTTCCTGGGAAGAACAAATGGCTCCGGAAGACTCCCTTCCCGGACCAGCCCCGCGGTTGGGCTTGATTTTGGCCTGGGTGGGGGCCGGCGGCGGGTATGCGCTGGGCTTGGCTGTGTCAACCGGCCTGTTGACCTGGGCATCCTTACCGCCCCTGTCCCTCCTCCTGGCCCCTTTCCTGGGCCTGCTCTTACTGGGCTGCTGGCTAATGTGAGATGATATTTTTGAAAATAGTATTTGGGAAAGGGGGCCAGAGGTCGCAACCCGTAGCCCCCTAGTCACCTCCAATAACCAACAGATGAGTCATCCCATTGTCAAGATTGAGGGGTTGTTTTTTCGCTATAAAAGGGCCGATCAGCCCGTTTTCCAGGACTTCCACTTGGATGTGGCCCCCGGGGAGCGGGTGGCGCTCCTGGCCCCCAGTGAGGCAGGCAAATCGACCCTGGCCCTGTGCTTGAACGGCCTCATTCCCCGCATGATCAAAGGGGAATTTCGGGGAAAGGTCGAGGTGGACGGCCGCCTCACCCACGGCTGCTGGCCCCGGGAGTTGGCCTCCAAGGTCGGCGTCCTTTTTCAGGATTTTGAGGCCCAGCTCCTAGCCACCCGGGTGGACCAGGAAGCGGCTTTCGGTCCGGAAAACCTGGGCCTGCCTCGTCCGGAACTGAGCCGTCGGGTGGGACGAGCCTTGGACCTGGTAGGACTCACCGGTTTCGAGACCCGAAATCCCGCCACCCTTTCCGGGGGTCAAAAGCAACTGCTGGCCCTGGCCGCGGTTTTGACCCTGGAACCTGGACTCCTGGTCCTGGACGAACCCACCACCGACCTGGACCCGCAAAGAGTGGAGGAACTCCTGGAAACTCTGGATAGCGTCTGCCAGAGGGAAAATCTCACCCTCCTGTTGTTGGGGGAAGACGTGCGTCTGGCCCGGCACTGCTCTCGCCTCATCCTGGTGCACCAGGGCACGGTGGTGGCCAACGGCCCTCCGGACCAGGTCCTGCGGCAGGTGGACATTTTCAGGCGTCTGGGTCTCAGGCCGCCGGCTCTGCCGACCTTGTTCCACGATCTGGGGCAACCCTCACTGCCCCTCACCCTGGAAGAGGCGGTCACCCAGGCCCGTGGCTTGGGATGGGACCATAAGCAAACCGAAGAAAGTCCCTTGACCGAGGAGGATGAGCAACCGGTCCATTTCAGGCCGGAAATCCTGGCCCTCCGAGAGGTTTCTTTCGGTTATCCCGGCGGGCCCCCTGTCCTGGCCGGCCTGAATCTGAGCTTTCGGGCCGGGGAACTCACCGCCATCCTGGGGGGAAACGGCAGCGGTAAAACTACCCTGCTCAAGCTGCTCAGGGGGTTGCTCGAACCCCAGAGCGGGGAAGTCTGGCGCGCGCCTGAGGTCCGGGTGGGATTCATTTTCCAAAATCCCGACTATCAGCTTTTCGCCGAAGAGGTCTGGGAAGAGGTAGCCCAGGGGCCCCGGCTCCTGGGTTTGTCAGAACCGGAGGTGCGACAGCGCACTGAAACCGCGCTCTTGCGGGTACATCTCCTGGACCGGGCCCATGAGGACCCCTTTTCCCTTACCAAGGGTCAGCGCCAGTGCCTGGCGGTGGCCGCGGTCCTGGCCCTGATGCCCCGGATTATCCTGCTGGATGAGCCCACCACCGGCCTGGACCACCGGGAGCAGGAAGACATGTTGGCCCTGATTCAGGAACTCCACAGCCAGGGACATACCATTATCATGGTGACCCACTCCATGTGGGCAGCCTCCCGGTATGCCCGGCGCCTGATTGTGCTGCAGGCGGGCCGGGTGATCCTGGACGGCCCTACTCGGAAAGTATTAGCGGCAGAAGAACGCCTGGCCACTTGCCGCCTCAGGTCCCCCGACCTGGTGCAGCTTTCCCGCCGCTTGGGATTTGTGGCCTTGACTGCAGAGGAATTTCAGCGGCATATTACTGGTAAGGTTTCACGAGGTTAATTTGAGGGTGGGGCGGGAACCGCAGGCCCCTCTAACAAAAAATAAACTTCAAGGGAGCAGCTGCCATGCGGGTCGCGGCAATACAGCTTAATTCCACTTCTGACCTGGCCGCCAATTTGAAGCGGGCCCGGGAATTCGTAGTGCAGGCCAAGGACCGGGGCGCCGAACTCGTGGCCTTACCGGAGCACTTTGCCTACCTGGGACCGGAGGACCAGAAGCCGCCCTCGGCCCAGCCCTTGGAGGGACCTTTGGTCCGGGAGTTTGGGGCACTGGCCCGGGAACTTGATATCTTCCTGCTGCTGGGTTCCTTCCCGGAGACCACTGACCCGAACCTGCCGCCCTATAACTCCAGCGTATTGTTGGGAAAAGACGGCGGTCTGTTAGCGGTCTATCGCAAAATGTATCTTTTCGACGTGGACCTGCCTGGCGGCCCTACCTATCAGGAATCCCGGTTCATCCAACCCGGCAGGGAAGTTGTGACAACCCCTCTGCCCGGAACCGCGTTCACCGCCGGCCTGGCCATCTGCTATGACCTGCGATTCCCGGAGTTGTTCCGCTCCCTGGTGGAGAAAGGCGCGGACCTCTTCTTCCTGCCTGCTGCGTTTACCGCGGCCACCGGCCGGGACCACTGGGAGGTCCTTATTCGGGCCCGGGCCATCGAAAACCAGGCCTATGTGGTGGCGCCGGCTCAATGGGGCCGGCATTCTCCGGGCCGTCGCAGCTATGGCCGCTCCCTCATCGTGGATCCTTGGGGAGTAATTCTAGCCCAGGCCCCGGATACCGAAGGCCTTATCCTGGCCGAACTCGACCACGCCCGTCTTTCCCGCCTCCGCCAGGAAATGCCCTGTTTGCAGCACCGTCGGCTTAGCTGAAACTCCAAGGATAGCTTCCCCAAAATAAAAAGGCGGGAGATTTTGCCTCCCGCCTGTCGATCGGTTTTTCGGTATGGTTGTTGCCGTTACCGTGCTGCGGCTTTGGCAAGCTTTTCCTTCTGGGACATGCAGTTCCGGCAGAAAGGTGTTTCCGGCATAACCTCCAGGCGCCTGGGTTCAATGGCGTGGCCGCATGATTCACAGATCCCGTAGGTGCCGTTTTCCAGACGCTGCAGAGCCTCTTCAATGGCCTCCAATTCCAGGCGTTTGGGGCCCAGGAGAGTAAGGTGCGTTTCGGCCAGATGACTGACCGAGGCCTGATCCTCTTCGTCACGGGCGGTGGCCAGCATTTCTTGGTAGCCATCGCCGATATGGCTCTTGAGCCTGTCCTTAACCTCTTGCCAGAGACGCTGCTTCTGCTCCAGGAGTCGTTCTTTCACCTCTGCCAGTTTCTCTGGACTTATTTTTGCCATGCTTGCTCCTCGCAAGAGTCAACATTGGGGTCTGCCTATAGCCCCAGCGTCTCTTTACTCGAGAAAGTCCTCCAACGCCGCTTTGCGGGTGGGGTGCTTGAGGCGCTTCAGGGCCTTTTTTTCTATCTGACGGATGCGCTCCCTGGAGACCTTGAAGGTTTTACCGATTTCCTCCAGAGTATGTTCCACTTCATCTCCGATGCCGAAGCGCATCTTCATGATCTTCTCTTCCCTTTGGGTCAGAGTGTTGAGGATAAAGGCGGTTTTATCCATGAGTTCGGATTCCAGGATATCTTCGAAGGGCGAAACCGCCTTGTCATTGCGAATGAAGTCTCCCAGCCGGTCCCCTTCATCACCCACGGGGGTTTCCAGACTGATGAGCTCATCCGACAAATTGGTGACCATGAGAATTTTATCCTCCGGCACTCCGGAGCGCTCGGAGATTTCCTTCAAGCTGGGCTCCCGCCCCAGCTCCTTCAAGAGGTCGTAAAAAGCCCGGTAGCAACGGTTGCGGATCTCCTGGAGGTGCACCGGGATACGGATAGTCCGGGTCTTGTCATAGATGGCCCGGGTAATGGTCTGGCGAATCCACCAGGAAGCAAAGGTACTCAGGCGGTAACCGGTGGTGTAATCGTACCGGGTCACCGCTTTCATGAGGCCCAGGTTCCCTTCCTGAATGAGGTCGGAAAAGGTTAAGCCCCTGTGGAGGTACTTTTTGGCGATGCTCACCACCAAGCGCAAATTGGCTTTGATCATCTTATCCCGGGCCAGGTTAACCTCACCCTCGGTGGCCTTGATACGGGCTAACAGGTCCTTGATCTCCTGCTGACCCGGGTCTTGCTTCAGGATGCGCTGGATGATCTGGTGAATGAGACGAAAAAGTTTCTCCTTGGCTTGAGCGCTTTTTTCAGGAGTGGCGAACCAGTGTTGGACCTTCTTTTGCAGGTATTTCACTTCCTCCAGACCGGAAGAACAGTTCAGAACCAATTGCAACACGGCTTCCTGACCATGTTTGATGATCCGCCCCAGGTCCCGTTCTTCCTCAGGAGACAAGATGGAATACCTCAGCATTTCTCTGAAGTAGGCAGCCACCAAGCCCTCATGCTCAGGGATTTCGTCAGGGTCCAGAGATTCCTCCGCCTCACCTTCGGGGGACTCTTCCTCCGACCCATAAGAACTGGGGCGCAATTGCTCCGTGACTTCCAACTCCTGGTCAGAGTCACTTATAAAGTTCTCCCGGGCGGTAAGGTTGTCCCCCTCTTCCCCCGGATTCAGTACAGAAAACTGCTCGTAAGAGAGGAGGGTTTCATTATTCCCGCCGGGGAACTCCAAATACTTTTTAAGGTATTCTTTTTCCATAAATTTTTTGTCCTACCGGCAAACTCGCCGCGTAAAAATTGAAATCATTAGTTTACGTGGTTTAATGGTTTTGTCAAGAAAAAAATATTAACCATCTCCCCTAGATAAAATAATTACGCCGTGAAACTTGTCAAGCGACTTCGCTCTCTTGACCCCAAGGTTTCTTGCCAGTATGATGCCACTAATTATTCGGGGAGGCCTCCTTGTCCCACCGCTTCATTACCGAGTTAAGAGAAGGCGACACCTTAAAGCAGTTTTTCCTTCTGCAACAGGTGGAAAGTCGCCGCACCAAAGGGGGTAAACCCTACCTAGATCTGGTGTTGGCTGACCGAAGTGGCACCATCAAGGGTAAGGTTTGGGAGGAAGCCTTGCATAAATGCTCGAGCGACTTGACTCCTTGCGATTTCGTGGCCGTAACCGGCGTAGTGGAAGCCTTTCAAGGAATTCTCCAAATCAACCTTACCTTTATCGACACGGTGGAGCGCCTCCGGGCCAAGGGGCGAGCTCTGGAGGACTTTGGGCGCGACATCCTCCTCCGCACCACCAGCCGTGATCGCGAGGAATTATGGCGCGATCTCCTGGAACTGGTGGAAGCCCACATCCACCCTCCGCTGCAGGAGCTGGTGCTGGCTCTGCTACATAAATATCAAACCCAATTCATGGAGTGGCCCGGCGCGGAGTTTTATCATCATGCTTACGTGGGCGGCCTGTTGGAACACACCTGGTCTGTGGCCCGCCACGCCCGCCGCTCTTTGGAAGTGTATCCGGAGCTCAATGCCGATCTCGTGCTGGCCGGCGCCATCCTCCATGACCTGGGCAAGATTAAGGAATTATCCGACCCCGTTTGTCCCCAGCGTTCGGCGGCCGGCGGCTTGCTCGGCCACATTGTCCTGGGGTGGGACATGGTCAGGGAGGAGGCCCAGGCCCTGGAATTCCCGGACGAACAGTTGTTGATGGCTCTGGAACATATCATCATTGCACACCACGGCGCCGAAGAATTCGGCTCCCCCATTACTCCCCGGACTCCTGAAGCTCTGTTGGTGTATTACCTGGATGAAATTGACTCCAAGCTCCACATGGTGCAGCGGCATCTGGAGGACGATTTCGGCGAAGGTGATTTCACCAGTTATCATTATGTCCTGAAGCGCCGCCTTTATCGCTCACCCGATGTCCCGGAAAATGCCTCGGAACCCCCTCCTGATAACGATCCCTCCCCGCAAGAATAAATATTAACTCAATATTTCCATACTCTTAATTGACAATAGTCAAATTGATCTTACTTTTGATTTAGGGGTGTTCCCCATCGTAATAGATTCCAGTTTAATCCAGGAGGAGAGTATGTTTGGGAAAATTCTAGTCCCGCTCGATGGCTCAGACTTGGCGGCCAAAGTGCTTCCCACGGTCGTAGAATTGGCGAAAAGTTTCAACTCTCAAGTCACCTTGTTTCATTCCTGTCACACTGAAGGTCCCTTGGTAGGACAAGCCTCTCCTGAGATCGTAAGGGAAGCGCCGGTAGAGGAAAAAAAGATTTGTGAAACCTTTCTCAGCGAGGCAGGCAATGACCTCCAGGGCCAGGGCGTTAATGTTGACTGGGTCTGCGTTGAAGGCGTTCCGCCTTGGCAGATCATCGCCTACGCCGAAAACAATAAGTACGATCTTATCTGCATGGCCACCCACGGCAAGGGGGAAGTGGCCTGGTTCCTGGGGAGCACCTCCGAAAAGGTGGTGAATCATGCTTCTATCCCGGTGATGCTCATCAGGGTCATGGCATTTAAGGTTTGGCTGAAAGAAGAGTACGTCTCTCCTTATTAGGATTTCTTGTTCCACTCACCCGCTTAAGTTATGGGGACGTTGGGGGCCGAGGCCATTTCCTGGCCCCCCTTTGTTTTCTGATTATTCGTATCGGCTTTTTGTTAACTCCGGGAAAATTTTTACCGAAACTGTAACTACTTACTCCCAGGGGAGACATTTGCCCCCTCAGAGCGAGCGGCCACGGATGGTTTGGCAAGCCAGGGTCGCAGCCTACCGCCCTCCCTCCAAGTTCTTTGGCATGCGTCTCAAGTTAAACTTTACTCCTGCTCACCTTGGATTATAATGGCGAAAGAAATCTGCATATTACCGTTGTGACCACTTAGGGTTGGCCCGCGACCTGCCGAGGAACCGACGGATTCTACGGGGAGCGGGTCTCCTGTCACAGCCCTCAATTTTTGACTGTAAATGACCGATACGCCAGGTTAGGCAAATGTTTGCGCAAAATCTCCATAGCCGTCACCAATCAAGCAGACCGGGGCACAGGTTGATGCCCGGATCTGATTACCGCCAAACCTTATGACTTCCTCGCCAACCCGCAACCGCGCCGGTAAGGGGCGCAGCCTCATAATTCTTGGCATCTTGGGGCTGGTAGTCCTCACGGTGGTGGGGTTGTGGTGGTACCTCACCCCAGCGCCACCGTCTCCTCGGCCCGTGACTGCTTCTGAAAAGAAGGCTCAGATGGAAAGTCTGTCCCTCACTGAGATCGAAAAAGGGGATAAGCGCTGGCTGTTGAACGCCGACAAGGCCGAATATCTGAAAGATCGTCACGAAATTCGCATCCAGGATATCCACCTGGAGTTTTACGGCCCTGATCAGGAGATTATCTATCTTCGGGCCCAGGAAGGTCTCATGGATACCAAGGAACGGGATTTGGCCCTTAAGGGGGGAGTGACCTTGAAAAGGGGGAACTTTACTATCCGCACGCCAGAGGTGCGGTATCTTGCCAAGGAGCGCGCTTTGGTGGCCCCGGAGGACATAGTTCTGGAAGGCCCCCGAATCAAGGTGTCAGGAAAGGGACTCTCCATTGACCTGAACAAGAAGCGATTAGTTCTAAAAGAACATCGACTGACCACAGTGAAGCTGGAGAAAGGGCTTTTGTGACGCGGAAGGGAATGTCAATGAGGCAGCCACTGTACTTGGTTCTGGGTCTTTTGCTGGCGCTGCCGGTAATGGGAACCCCAGCGTGGGGACAGGGAGCGGCGCCCAAAGTTCCCAGATCCCAACCAACGCCACCCCGAAAGACGCCAGCGGTCCAGAAACCGGAAATACCCCTGTATATCAGCGCTTCCCAACTGGAGGCGGACCAGGATAAGCGCCTCATTGTCTTCAAGGGTCAGGTGAAAGTGGTATACGGCGAGGCCACGTTATACGCTGACCGACTTCTGGTTTATTATCAACCCGGGGAAAAAGGCCGACCTTCCTCTGCCGCAGCCAGCAAACCTCAGGAGATTTCCCCTCTGGGAGACCTGGGCGGCGAGAAGATTGACCGCATCGAAGCCCAGGGCAAAGTGCACTTTGTTCAGGGTGACCGGGTGGCCACCGGAGAAAAGGCCATCTATTACCGGGATCAAGACAAGATTGTGCTCCTGGGCAATCCCCAAGTCTGGCGGGGGGAAAACCATCTGCGCGGCTCCAAGATTACCATATACCTGGCATCTCGTAAGGTCGTGGTGCAAGGTACCTCGCAGCGGCGAGTGGAGGCCCACCTTTATCAGGGCACCGAAGGGGGACAATCACTCAAGGACCTGTTTCCTGGAGGCCCCGAGGCCGCTCCCCGGTCAGGGAGGTCCCGATAGGTGAAATTATGCACCGATTGATCCTGGAGCACCTGACCAAAAGCTACGACGGCCGCAAGGTGGTGGACAACATTACCATGGAGGTCAAAAGCGGTGAGGTGGTGGGTCTCCTGGGTCCCAACGGCGCCGGGAAAACCACGACCTTTTATATGGTCCTCGGTCTGTTAAGGCCCGATGAGGGGGCCATTTCCCTGGACGGGGAAAACATTTCCCAATTACCCATTTACCAACGGGCTCGGAAAGGCTTGCAATATCTGCCTCAGGAATCCTCCGTTTTTCGCAAACTGACGGTGGCCGAGAACATCCTGGCCATCCTGGAGACCCTGGAACCGGACCCCCGGGTACGGGAACAGCGCCTGTCCAATCTTCTGGGAGACTTGCGTATCACCCATCTGGCCAACCAGAAGGCCGCCTCCCTCTCCGGTGGTGAACGTCGGCGGGTGGAGATTACCCGGGCCCTCGTCACCTCGCCCCACTTTATTATTTTGGATGAGCCTTTTGCGGGCATCGATCCCCTGGCGGTGACCGACATTCAACACATAATCCGTCAGTTGAAGGAACAAGGCCTGGGGGTTCTCATCTCCGATCACAATGTGCGGGAGACCTTGTGGGTCTGCGACCGGGCCTACCTTTTGAATGAGGGAGTGATCTTGGAGGAGGGCACTGCGGAACATTTGGCCAGCAGCGAACTGGCTAAAAGGATTTACTTAGGTGAGAGCTTTACGTTATAATAGTGACAAATAGTGCTTCCGCCCTTGCTCGCCTGTCGGCCAAGGGGTTAAGGTAAATATATGGCATTAGAGATCCGCCAGAATCTCAAGCTCACTCAGACGCTCATCATGACCCAGAAGTTGCAGCAGGCCATCAAACTGCTGCAACTCTCCCGCATGGAGCTTCTGGACGAGATCCACCAAGCCCTGGAAGCCAACCCGGCACTCGAGGAAACCCTGAGTGAAGACCGGGAGCCGGAAGACGTCAACGGCGAGGGTTTGACTCCCAGCGCCGAGAGCGCAACCGCCGACATGGAGCCCAAGGAGGATGGTGATGGCAAAAGTCCACTAGACGACTGGGATTGGATGAACTTTTTCCGATCTCAGGAGGCCCCTCCTCTTTACCGGGAATATGAGGAGAGCGAAACCCCTTCCTTTGAAAACCTCAATGCCGAAAAGACTTCCCTTAAGGCTCATCTGACCTGGCAGCTGTGCATGGCCGAGTTGGACCAGGGGGACGAGGGCATCGCTACCCTGATCATCGGCAACCTGGACCCTGCCGGATATTTGCGTGCTTCAGTGGAAGATATCGCCCAGGAAATAGGCGTGGAGCCCTCCCGGGTGGAGAATGTCCTCCACCTGATCCAGAGCTTCGACCCCACCGGAGTGGGGGCCCGGGACCTGCAGGAATGTCTCCTGCTGCAGGTGAAGGCTCAGGGCCTCGACACTCCTTTGGTGGTGGACATTATCACCCGCCACCTCAACAACCTGGCCAATAAGAACTACCAAGCCATGGCCCGGGACCTGAAAGTGTCGGTGGAGGAGGTGTATACCGCCGGAGAGGTGATCTCCCGACTCGAACCGAAACCCGGCCGGCGCTTTGACCTGGAAGACCCGGCCTACATCAACCCCGACGTGTTTGTTCACAAGGTAGGAGATGAATATATTATTAGTCTGAACGAAGACGGTCTTCCCAAACTCCGGGTGAGCCACTTCTATCTCGAAGCTTTGCGCAATCCTGAGAAGCTTACCGACGCGGCCCGGGCTTACATTCAGAAGCACCTGGACGGCGCCTTATGGTTCATCAGGAGCATCCATCAACGCCAGAAGACCCTCTACCGGGTGGCCGAAAGTATTGTTCGCTTCCAGTCTGACTTCCTGGACAACGGCTTGTCGCAATTACGGCCCCTCACTCTGCGCCAGGTGGCGGAAGATGTGCAGATGCATGAGTCCACCATCAGCCGCGTCACCACCGGCAAGTATATGCACACCCCCCAAGGGGTGTTGGATATGAAATATTTTTTCAACAGTGGTCTCAACTTGGCCCTGGGAGACCAGATCGCTTCAGAAAGCGTTAAGGAAAAGATTCGCCAGATCGTACAATCGGAAAACCCTGAAAACCCCCTGAGCGACCAGGAGATCGCTGATATTCTGCGCCGGGACAACGTCATCATCGCCAGGCGCACCGTAGCCAAGTATCGGGGGATGTTGGGAGTGCTCTCCTCCAGCAAACGGAAAAAGCCAGGCATTCGCCTTAAAAGCTTATCCACTTCTCCCACTCCCTGATCACCCGATCTGGTTAACCCCCATCTGCATGGAGGATGACTATGCAAATTTCCGTGACTTTTAGACAAATCGAACCCTCTGAGGCCCTAAAAACCTATGTCACTGACCGTCTCAAGAAATTCAAGCGTTATGTCGACGGGCCCCTGGAGGCTCATGTGGTCCTGGGGTTGGAAAAATTCCGGCACCTGGCCGATATCACCATCAACAGCAACGGCCGTATGGTCAAAGGTAGGGAAGAAAACGCTGACATGTATGCCGCCATTGACCTGGTGGTGGACAAAATTGATATGCAACTGCGGAAATATCGGGGTAAACTACGGGAGGTCAAAGCGGACCGCAGCCGTCCTCCGGTGGCAGCCCCGGTGGAGCCGGAAGAAACCCCGGCCTTGCCCTCGATTCGCCGCTTTCAGGTGGAAGTGCCTCCCCTGGAATTGGCCGACGCCGTGGAACTGCTCCACACCGAGACCAATGAATTAGTGGTCTTTACCAACGTAAATACAGGGGCTTTTTCCATACTTTACCGGCGCAGCGACGGCGGCCTGGCTCTGGCCGAACCTGACTTGGGGTAGGACCCCTTTTATGAAGATAATTGACTTTTTAAACCAAGATTGCGTCATTGCGGATATGACGGCCACCAGTAAACAAGCGGCTCTGGAGGAACTGGCCGCCACTTTGGTCCCCGGGCCGGAAGGTCTGGAGCTGGCCAAGGTGGTGGATGTCCTCATGGAGCGGGAACGCCTGGGCAGTACGGGCATCGGGGATAATGTCGCCATACCGCACGGCAAGCTGGATGACCTGTCGGCACTAAAACTGGTTTTCGGCCGCAGCCTCAAAGGGGTGGATTTCGAATCCATGGACGGCAAGCTCACTCACCTGTTTTTCCTCCTGTTAGCCCCCATCAACTCCGCCGGTTTGCACTTGAAGGCGTTGGCCAAAATCTCCCGCATGCTGATGAACGCCACTTTCCGGGAAAATCTCATGCAGGCCCCCCAAGGCCAGGACATATATCAATTATTGGCGACAAAAGATCAGGAAACTTGAGATACTGCGGTTGCCGCTGATTCCCCGGGGATGCGGCGGACACTGAAACTATGACAACCTCCACGGTGAATACGAACCTGACGCCAAATTCCACCCAGGTTGACGAGCCCTCCTTTGCCGCACCTCTTACCGTCCTGATCATCACCGGTCTCTCCGGCTCGGGGAAGACCACCGTGTTGCGCTCCCTGGAAGACTCGGGGTATTTCTGCGTCGACAATCTGCCTTTGAGCCTGCTGCCTCCCTTCCTCGAGGAGTTCTCCCGCTCTTCCCAGAACTCCCGCAAGATCGCTCTGGTAATGGACGTCCGCACCGCAGGCTTTGTCCAGGATTATGGTCAGGTGTGCGAGGGTTTGCAGCGACAGGGTTACCGCCTCCATCTCCTGTTTCTCGAGGCCGATGAACAGGTCCTTTTGCGCCGGTTCAGCCAGACCCGGCGCCAGCATCCCCTGGCGGACCACGACTCCATTGCCCAGGCCTTGCTGCAGGAGCGGGAATCCTTACAGGGAGTCAGGCGGATGGCGCATCGCATCCTGGACACCTCTTTGTACAACCCCCATCAGCTCCGCAAGCTGATCCTGGATGAATACTGTGATGTGGTGCCCCACCAGCGGATGCTGCTCCACCTCATCTCCTTCTCCTATAAAAACGGCATCCCGTCGGAGGCCGACCTGGTCATGGACGTAAGATTTCTGCCCAATCCGTATTTCATCGAGGAACTCAAGCCCCTCACCGGCAATGAGCCCCGGGTGCGGGAATTTGTCCTGGAACAAGAAGAGACTCTGGATTTCCTCAATCACTTTTACGGGTTCCTGGACTTCCTCCTCCCCAAATTTCAGCGGGAGGGCAAGACTCATCTCACCTTGGCCATCGGCTGCACCGGCGGTCAGCACCGTTCGGTGGTTATCGCCAACGTGTTAGGAGAACACCTGTCTCAGGAAAATTTGCCATTTACCCTCACGCATCGGGACATGGCCCAAGCCGCAGGAGGATAGCGAATGATCGGTGTGTTGATCGTCACTCACCAAGAACTTGCCCAAGCTTTACTTTCAGTAGTCGACCTCATCATGGGCCACCAGGAAGGCATGGCCGCGGTCTCCTTGGATCCCACTTTACCACCGGAAACCTCCATGGAGCAGATTAAGCAGGGGCTGACTCAGGTGAACAACGGCGATGGGGTGGTCATCTTCACCGACATGTTGGGGGGCACCCCCTCCAACCTCAGTCTCTCTTTTCTCCAGGAAGGCAAAGTCGAGGTGATCACCGGGGTTAACCTGCCCATGCTCATGAAACTGGCCCATCTGCGGGAGAATAATAATCTCGGCGAAGTGGCCGCAGCCCTGAGGAAGTCCGGACGACAGGGTATCACGGTGGCTAGTGAGGTCCTTCACCGGAAATGACCACTTTCCCCTTCATCCGGCGGGCAGGTCTCACGGATGTAAGGTCTCTTTGGGAAATCGAAAAGGTTTCCTTTCCGTCTCCCTGGTCTCTATGGTGCTTTTTGGCGGAATACGCCAACTCTAAAAGTACCATCCTGGTGGCCGGGCCGCCTCCCCCTGAGCCCTGGGAAACCTGGGGCTATGTCATCTACTGGGTTCTGGCTGATGAAATGCACCTCCTTAACCTGGCCGTCCATCCGGCCCAGCGCCGCCGGGGCATTGCCCGTTCCCTGTTGACCGCAGCTCTGGACAAAGCTCGGGCTCAGGGCGCGGCGGTGGTGTGGCTGGAGGTGAGGCCCTCCAACGCCGCGGCCCTATCCCTGTACCATTCGTTCGGTTTCAAGGAGATCGGCATCCGCCCCGGTTATTACACCGATAACGGGGAAGACGCCTTGATTTATGCCTTTTCCTGGGAAGAGAGAATTTTTATTTAGAAGGCCTGTCCTGGTCTCTGTGGGGTAGCTTAACTATAAAGAATATTGGGACAGCCTTATCAGTGATCAATAAACAGTGATCAGTCATCAGTAAGAAGGAATTGGGATTGATTACTGGATTTATGGGGCCGCGGACCCTCCGCTCACGAACCCTCAGCCTGCGTGCTAATTGAGCAGGTGGAGATTTCCCAGGTTAACCCGCTTCACTCCCGCTTCCTGGGCCACTTGGCGGGCCTTGAAGGCGAAATCCCGGGAGGTGATGGGAAGGTCGTTGAGGTAAAACTGCGGGTAAAAAGCCAGAAGGCTGTAGGGAATATCGGGGTCCAGGCTGGCGATGAACCGGGCTAGCCCATGGATCTCCTCCAGGTCCACGTAACCCGGTACCAACAAGGTGCTGCCGGTGAGGAGGGGCACCTCCGGCCGCTCCTGTATCCGGGCTGCCAGGGCCGCAAAATTCTTCAGAGTCTGGCTGTTGCTCACCCCGGTCAGGGCCAGATGTATTTCCTCACTGAAGGCTTTCAGGTCGAACTTGATGATGCCGCCGTTCGTAAGAGAGCTCTCCACCAGCGGTCCGAGCCAGCCTTCCTGCATGGCGCCGTTGGTCTCCCAGCAAATCCTGAGGTGGCGCCCGGCCTCGGCCGCCGCGGCCAGCGCCAGGCGGGAGGCGGCCAGGGCATGAGGCAACTGCGGGGTGGGGTCGCCGCCAAAATAGCAGATGCAGGCGGTGCGCTTATGCGCGGCCCGGGCCAAATTTTTGGCGCTTACCCGCTCCCCCGCAAAGGTGGACTTTTTGAAGGTCCAGTTTTGACAGAACAGGCAGTTGAAGTTGCAGGCGTGGTAGAAAACCGCCAGATTAACGTAACCCCGCTCAGGCCCGTCCACACAGGCGTATTGGGGGTAACCCCGGCCCGTCCCTCCAGGGCAGAACCAGTCAGCCACGCAATTGGTGGGGAGGGGATCGTAGTAAAAACTTAAGCCCGCCCCCGCGGGGCCCCCGCCCCTGAGCCTGCCACCCTCCACCCGCCGGGCCCCGCAGAAACCCATGCCTCCCTCAGGGATTTGGCAAGCATGAATGCACAGGGTGCAGGTTTTTCCCTGGGGGTCCCGGGGAGGCTCCAGGGGCAGATTGAAAGGCTGGCGGGTCTGGCGGTGCAAGTCCTGGATGACAGGCCAAATCTGCTCAAAGTGGCTCCGAATACAGGAGCCACAATACCCTAACCGGGCTGAAATGGTGGGGGTATCAGTCCCGCAGTGTCGGCACTGTCCCATTTTATACCGTTTTCGGTTTTCGGTTTTCGGTTTTTGGTTTTCGGTAAAAAAGACAAAATTATCAATTAGTTAAATTGCAAGTTTGTTTCATTTGAAAATGAAATTGGTTTTACTGGCTTTCTACAAATTCTTTTTTCTATAATACATTTTTTCAAAAACCTTTGAAAGTGAAGCACCGGGGATCGGAGCAAGTGCGGAATCAGCGGGAAAATTAGAATAGCTTGGGGTGCGGCGATACTGACGAAGCAATTTTGCCCAGATAATCAAGAGCCAAGCTGGTGGCCACCCGGCCCCGGGGGGTGCGTTTGAGAAAGCCGGATTGGATCAGGAAGGGTTCGTAGACATCCTCCAGGGTATCGCGCTCCTCGCAGAGGGCCGCGGACAGGGTGTCCAGACCCACCGGGCCTCCGTCGTATTTCTCCACGATGGTGCGGAGAATTTCCCGGTCCATGCGGTCAAAGCCCAACTGGTCGATGTCGAGGAGGGTCAGGGCGGCGTCGGCCGTCTGCCGGGTGATCTTACCGTCCCCGTGCACCTGAGCGTAATCCCGCACCCGTTTGAGCAGCCGGTTGGCAATCCGGGGGGTGCCCCGGGAGCGGCGGGCGATCTCCCAGGCTCCCTCCCCGTCGATTTCCAACCCCAGGACATGGGCGGCCCGGGTGGCGATCTGGGCCAGTTCCTCAGCGTTATAAAAATCCAGCCGCAGCATGAGGCCGAAGCGGTCCCGCAAGGCCGGGGTTAAAAGCCCTGCCCGGGTGGTGGCTCCTACCAGAGTAAAGTGGGGTATATCCAGCTTTACGGTGCGGGCTCCGGGACCCTGGCCGATGACCAGGTCTAGACGAAAATCCTCCATGGCGGGATAGAGAATTTCTTCCACCACGGTGGGCAGCCGGTGCACCTCGTCGATGAAGAGCACGTCTCGGTCCGAGAGGCTGGTGAGAATGGCCGCCAAGTCCCCGGCCCGCTCGATGACCGGTCCCGAGGTGGCCTTGAAGCCCACCCCCAGCTCCTGAGCCAAAATAAAGGCCAGGGTGGTTTTTCCCAAGCCGGGCGGCCCGTGCACCAAAACGTGGTCCAACGCCTCCCCCCGGCCCAGGGTGGCGGTGATGGCGATCACCAGGTTGCGGCGCACCTCTTCCTGGCCCACAAACTCTTTCAAAGTCCGGGGTCTGAGCCCCACCTCCAAGCCCGCTTCTTCAAGCCGCCGCTGGGGGTTCACCAGGCGTTCATTCGGTTCCATCTGACGCCACTTTACCTCAGCCACCAATACTTTGCAAGACGCCTCCCCTTGGCCCGGCGCCTTGGTTTTGATAGAATCTAAAGAAAGGTGAAGGGAGGCTCGTTGGGACCGCAGGCCCCTCACCCCTTCCCTCAGATCATTCTTTCATACCCCTCCTGTCCTATGCAGCCAGCTATTAAAGCCCAGAGGCTCTTTAAGTCTTTCCATACTGGCTTTTTCAAACCCCCCAAGGAGGTCCTCCAGGGGATTGACCTGGAAGTGGCCCCAAGATCCATTTTCGGCATATTGGGCCCCAACGGCGCCGGGAAAACCACCCTCATTTCCATCCTCACCACTCTTTTGATTCCTGACCGCGGCCGGGCCACCGTTCTGGGTCTGGACACGGTGAAGAACGCGGCCCGACTCCGGGAGCGCATTAACCTGACGTCTAGCGGCGCCCGTTTCCTGTGGTCACTAACCGTGGAGGAGAGCCTGCGTTTTTATGGACGCCTTTATGGTATGGGAGGGCGGGAGTTAACCGACAAAGTGGAGGAACTGCTGCAGCTCTTTGAGTTGATGCCCCACCGCCGGGTCAAGTTCGAGAGCCTGTCCACCGGACTCAAGCAGCGCCTGGGCCTGGCCAAGGCCTTGATCAACAGCCCGGAACTCCTGTTCCTGGACGAGCCCACTACCGGCCTTGATCCTGAAATGGCCCAGCACATCCGGGAAGAAATCCTCCGTCTCAATCGGGACACCGGCCTCACTATCCTCCTCACCACCCATAACCTCCGGGAGGCGGAAATGCTGTGCAGTGAGGTGACCTTCCTCAAAGGCGGCCGACTGCTGGCCACCGGCAGCATACCGGAACTGCAGACTCGCCTCGGCTTGGGAGACCACCTCTCCCTCACCTTTAAAAACGGGGTGCCTTCTCTGGACTATCAGCGTCTGCCGGGAGTGATCTCTTATGAAGTCAGGGACTCCCAGGTGCTTCTGCTCCTGGACCGGGCCGAAGTGCGGCTGGCGCCGCTCCTGGAGGAAATCACCCATCAGGCCCCGGATCTCCCCGAGGTCAAGGTCAAAGAGGCTGATTTGGAAGAACTATACCGTGAAATTACCGTCTGAAGTCAACAAAATCTGGGCTTTTGCGTCCCGGAACCTGGTGATCAACCGGCGCAATGTCTTTGCCATCTTTGAGATGATCTTCTGGCCCGGGATCGGTATCTTTTCCGTGGGTCTGCTCACCCAGTTCCTGAATTTGGGCCCGGATATCGTGACCTTTGTGCTCATCGGCGCCATCAGTATGAACACCATTCAGATCGCCCAACTGGACCTGTCTTATTCGCTGCTGTATGACGTCTGGTCCAAAAGCTTGAAGCACAAATTTATTGCGCCCATAAACCTGTCGCATGTGCTGGTGGGTGCGGGCCTGGTGGGTCTGATCCGGGGCCTGTTGGTGTTTATTATTATGGGCTTGCTCAGCATATGGCTTTTCGACATGGATTTTAGCCGTCCCGGTCCCCTGGGGCTGGTCATCTTCCTCATCGGCATGTTCCTCAACGCCGCCATCATGGGCATCCTGGTTTTGGCTTTGGTGCTGCGTTTCGGTCACCGGGCGGAAGTGGCCGCCTGGTCCTTTGCCTACCTGCTGTTCCTGCTGTGCGGCCTTTACTATCCGGTGACCATCCTGCCGGCCGGCCTCAGGACCATGGCTCAGTTTGTGCCGCTCACCCACTTTCTGGACTACTTTCGCCATTTTTATGGTTTCCCGTTACTTTCCCCCCATCCGCTCCTGTTGGGCTTCCTGCAAAGTGTGATATATTTGACAGCCAGTTACCTGCTGCTCAAGTTCACCCTGCAATCCGCCCTGAAACGAGGCATCTTATTGAAATTGTCCGAATAAAGCGGGGGCAGGTAAGAATTTGAAGGTGTGGCCAAGTCTGCTGTTGACCCCAATTTTCGCAGAGGTCTCGATATCTCAGTTAGACATGCAAGGACAGAGCTTTGATAGGTGTTTTTGATTCCGGATTCGGCGGTTTGGTGGTGTTGCGGGAATTTATGGCGGTTCTGCCCCAGTACGAATATCTTTACCTGGGGGACAACGCCCGCATCCCCTACGGTACCCGTTCCGATCGGGTGGTCATCCGCTTCAGCGAGCAGGCGGTGGACTATCTTTTCCGTCAGGGCTGCCAGCTCATCATCCTGGCCTGCCATACCGCTTCCGCCAAGGCCTTAAGGACCATTCAGCAGGTCTACCTCGTGGACCGCTATCCGGAGCGCCGGGTGCTGGGGGTACTCATCCCCACGGTGGAAGAGGCCCTGGCGGGCTCTCCCCGAAAGCGCATCGGGGTCATCGGCACCGAGGGGACCGTTAGCTCCCGTTCTTTTGAAATTGAGCTGCATAAACTGGACCCGGAAGTGCAGGTGTTTCAGCAGTCCTGCCCCCTTTTGGTTCCCTTGATTGAGGAGGGGGAGCAGGACTGGGACGGCACCACCATGATCCTGGAACGCTACCTGGCCTCCTTGAAACAGGCGGCTGTGGATACTCTCATCCTGGGTTGCACCCACTACTCTATTCTTAAGGAAAAAATCGGCGGGGTTATGGGGGACGGCGCCCGACTAATCTGCTCCGGCCAGGTCACAGCCGCCAAGCTGGTGGATTACCTGAAACGCCACCCGGAATTGGAGGCCCTCCTCAGCCGGGGGCAAAGCCGGCGCTACCTCACCACCGACCTCACCCCCCGCTTCCAGCACCTGGCCAGCCTTTTTATGGGCCATCCGGTGGACTCGGAGGTGGTGGAGTTGTAAGGGTTTGTGGGTGGAGGGCCAGGGACCTGAGGTCCCTGCCCTCCCCCCACACCCCCCACCCAACCCGCAAAAGGGGCTGGCAAGGCAGGGCATATCGCCCCGACTTGCCAGCCATTTCTCTTCTCTAAAGAGACCGCGAAAATCCGTTCATTAACCTAAAACTTCTCTTAAGCAATCCGTTTGCTGTGAAACAGGCGCTCTCGCCCGGGAAAAACAGCCGGGAGCTGCTGTTCTACATAACTTTCGCAGAGTTCTCTTATCGGGGTTTGGGGAAGGAAGCTTGAGGGGAGGCAGAGATCCGCGACCCTTGGCCCCTCACTCAATATGACGTTTTCTTGATGTCTCTTATAGGGGCTTGATTTATCAAGCCCTGAGGGCGCAATGCCTTACGCCACCAAAAGGAATGGAAAGGGCCAAGAACCGTTGATGCAGTCTTTTAGCCTGGGAAAACCTCAGCCCCCACTCTCCGCCCATCCCCTGGCCAAGACCACGGAAGTCTCAATCTGACGGTCGGGAATGGACCAGTAGCACCGGAGCAAGCGCTCTTTTTCCTGGTGGGTGACCAGGATAAAGCCGTTTTTCTCGTAGAAATTCACGGCCCAGTGGGCCGCGGCCCAGGTTCCCACCAGGACCGGACCGCTGAGGTCAGAGAGGAGATGAATGAGGAGCTTTTTGCCGATGCCCCGCCGTTGCCAAGCCGGGTCCACGTAAGCATGGCGGATGAGGGTCACTTCCCCCAGATCCTGGCGGCCCATAACCCCTACCAGACGGCCTTCATCTTCGTAGCCCCAGAAGATAACCCCGGCCCTGAGTTCACTCTCCAGTTCATGATGGCTCATATACGGTTCATGCCAGCAATCCCCAGGTATGACCCCACAGTAAGCCTGGGCCGCGGCGTTGATGACGGCCAGGATAACTTCGGTTTCTTCAGGTCGAAGGGGACGAATCACTCTTCACCTCAGGATGCGTCTTAGGCGCTAACCTCTTGTTACGTTCTGGGTTCTTTTTGATCTTGGGCCTGTAAGACGCGACCTTCTACTACTTAAAAATTATAAGAATCAAATAACTAGAAGTGTGCCGGACGGGTGTGCTTCACTTCTGGCAGCCTAAGAAGCCAGGTCAGACGAATAGGTTTTTCCCGGCTCCTCTTTGTCCAGGCGGCGACCGCACCGGGGGCAAAAAGTGAAGTCAGGCTCCAGGGTGTGGCCGCACTGGTGACAAAAATGATCCCGGATCAGCGAGGCCGGAGAAGGCGGGGGCGGGGGCTCCTGCCTCAAGGCATCCTGGAGGGGCTGGGTCACCTCAGAGCTGGCCTGACGCATACGAGCTATAAAACGGCCCAGTTTGGCTCCGTATTCAGGGAGCTTCTCCGGTCCGAAGAGGATGAGGGCCAGGACCAGGAGTATAAGAACTTCAGGGAATTCAATGCCCACCGGCGCATCCTCTTTACGTGGACTTCAGATTATGGCCGCAATGGGGACAGAAGGCAAATTCTCCGGTCAATTCTTTCTGACATTGGGGACACGCCTTCTTCTCAGTATCGGCAGCCGTGTCCGCCTTCTCACCTTCGGTGCCCTCTTGGGTATGGTTTATGGTCTCCGGTTCGTCGTGGGCTTTCTTGAAGCTCCTAATGGCCTTGCCGATGCTGTCCCCCAGCTCAGGCAGGCGTTTGGGGCCGAACAACAGGAGCACAATGACCAGGATAATGAGGATGGGTCCCCAACCGTAGCCGAACATGATGGTCCTCTTCAAGAAAGGTATTTTTAGTAATATATCATAAAGATTTAGGCGCAAGCAATCGGCGGCAAGCCTCGGGGCCAAACCCGGCAAGTGGGCAACCTTTTTACCCCGGTACTGTGCTATAATGAAGCATGGCTGAGGGGTTCCGCTGTGGCTATGTAGCCCTGATCGGGCGGCCCAATGTGGGCAAATCCACTCTCCTCAACCGCCTGGTGGGGGAAAAGCTCGCCATTACTTCACCCAAACCTCAGACCACCCGGCACCGTCTCCTCGGCATCCTGCATCTGGCTGGAGCCCAACTGCTTTTCCTGGATACCCCGGGGCTCCTGGACCCCAAAGGCCTTCTCAACGGAAGTCTGGTAAAGGCCGCGCTGGCCGCGCTGGCCGACGCTGATGTCGTGGTGTGGCTGGTGGAGCCCCACCCTCCGGATTTCCAGGACCGGGCGGTGCTGCCCCGGGTGCGAGCCCTAAAATGTCCCATCGTTATTGCCATTAATAAAATCGACCTGGTGGACAAGCACCAGCTGCTGCCACTGATCGCCGCGTACCACGACTTTTTCCCGGAATCGCCGGTGGTGCCCCTTGCCGCTCTCCTGGGAGACGGCCTGCCTAATCTGGTGACAGAGATCGTCCAACTCCTGCCAACGGCTCCACCTCTCTTTCCCGAAGAGCAGCTCACTGATCAGACGGAACGCTTCCTGGTGGCGGAAATTATCCGGGAACGCCTCTTCCACCACACCGGGGAAGAAATTCCTTATGCCGTGGCGGTGGCGGTGGAGGAATTTGACGAAAGGCAGCGTCCTGATTTAGTCCGCATCCGGGCCTTGATCTATGTGGAGAAGAACTCTCAGAAAGGCATAGTCATCGGTAAGGGGGGCAGGCTGCTAAAACGCGTAGGCCAGGAAGCCCGGGAAGAAGTGGAGAGGCTCCTCCAGGCCAAAGTGTACCTCGACCTTTGGGTCAAGGTCTGGAAAAATTGGCGCCGGGACCCGCGGGCCCTTCGTCAGTTCGGGTATCAGGTCTAAAATCCCTTGATTGACAATTCTATCCTGTAAGCCAATAATAATTACAAGGAGACCACTTATCATGTATCGCCGCCTGGCCCAGGTTCTTTGGGGTCTTATAGTCGTGGTGCTTTGCAGTCCCAGACCCAGCCTGGCCTTTGATCTTCACTGGGGAACGCAGGGTTCTTATGTGCACCAGATGGCCCATCTCGCCTTTGGGTTGGCCATGATCTTCCTTATTTCTGAGATCAGGCGCGGTGAACTCAGGGGCATGCCGGGATTCCGCAGTTTGGTGTGGGCCTGCGTGCTTTTGGCCTGGTGGAATTTTGACGCCATCATCGGCCACGCCCTGGACTGGAGTCTCACCAACCCGATAATCATGGAACATGGACTCCATCGTCGGCTCCTCATGGAAAACTGGCATACTTGGGGCTTTTATATCACCAAAATTACTCACTTTCTGCTGTTGCCGCCCGCGTTCTATTTCTTTTATCGAAGTCTGAAGCGCTTTAGCCGAGGGTCGGAGAGTAAATTCACATGATCACCCTTCCCCTTTACCCTCTGGGGATAATCGAGTATGGCTGCGGCGTAGTGACAATTATCCTTACCTGCATGGGTTGGCGTTACTCCCGCCGGCTTATGAAGGAAGACCCGGAGAATGCCCTCTGGCTGTTCCTCAACTGGCTGGCCATCGTGTCTGTCATTTTCTCCGTCTCCCATCTTTTTTCCCACTTCGTCCAGGATATCATCCGCTTTGGGGGCTCATCCCATCTGCTCAGGATGATGCGCCGAGTACTGGGCGGGTTTGACAGCGTTATTTATGTGGCCATTGCTACCATTACCTTGTTCTTCCACAGCATACGGCGCCTCTACCATCGTATGGAAGAAGACCACCACCATTTGGAGGAGACCAGTCACGAAATTCTGGCCCTCAACCGGGAGATGGAAGCCCTGGTGATGGAGCGCACCATGAGCGAGATGGCCCTGGGCATTGCCCACGGCATTCGTAATCCCCTGCACGTCATCGGGGGATTCAGCCATCGCCTCCTCAAGAAGACCGATCAGAACGATCCCACCAGGGCCTGGCTCAAGGCCATCGCTGAAGAGGCCAAGCGCATCGAAGACATGGTGGAGCGCTTCGAGACCCTGGCTCAGCGGAAGTCCTCGTTTTTTGCGCCCGAGGATTTAAACGAGATTGTTCGGGACACCCTGGGACTCATCAAACCGGAAGTCCGGGCCAAGTATCTGTTCCTGATCACCGAAATTTACCAGGAGCCCTTGATGGGCCGCCTCAATACCCACCTTCTCAAGGTGGCTTTGGCGCACCTTCTGCGCAACGCCATAGAAGCCACTCAACCCCGAGGCACAATCCTGGTGCAAACCCGTCGGGACCAGGAATTCGCGATTCTCATGATTCAGGACACGGGGAAAGGCATGTCGGCGGACGTGGTGGATAAGGTCTTTGTGCCCTTTTATACCACGAAAATCGGGGGCACCGGCCTGGGCATGGTGTTTGTGCGGCAGATCGTGGACGAACACCGAGGGGTTATTAATCTGGACAGCAAGGTGGGACGGGGCACCACGGTGACCATCCGGCTGCCCTTGCGCTTTGTGGAAGCCCCGGGGGTGTCGGAACCGGAAGCGCCCGAAGCGCCCACTGAACCTAAGGAAAGCCCATCAGGGTAGGGTGTGGTTGTAAAACGATAGCAGAATTCTTCCAGAGGCTGATAAACTTCTTCTTAGAACATTTCTATCTGAGTCTAGGCCTCACTTCTAAATCATGAAAAGTGCCGGGGCCCCTGAGTTCCCCTCCCTTATAAATCCGGATTTTTATCGTTTCGGCGCGGCAGACCTGAGCTCGACAAGGGCGGACTTCTCATTTAGGCCTGTCACTTGAGGCCTTGGGGCTGGCGTAAAGAAAGATGTCGTGCTGCCTCTTCTCGGGAAAGTTACCGTTGCCATCCCGGCGGGGGCGTGGCAAAACGGACAAAGTTGCCATTAACGTCGGTAAGCAGGAATTTTTTCCCGGATGGCAACCGGAAGGCCCTCATGGTGATATCCGGGGCCTCCTCGAGGATAGCCGGCATCTCGGTTTCCAGAAGTTGCGCCTTGATTTGGACTACCTCCGCCAACTCCCTGCCTTCCACGATAAGAGAAAACTTTTTTTCGGTAATCTGAAAGCTCACTTTTTCGCCGGCCAGCACATCCGAAACTGCCTGGAGATGATCCTGGGGTACATAAATTTCCATTCTGTCACCCCCTGAATTTTCCAACTTTTACTTTTTGGTAATCACCGGAGGAGGGAATGTCAACAAGGTCAGGTCTCCGGGAGTATGGCGGTGATCATTGCCAGGGTGAGTAAAGTCGAGACCCGTGGCACATACTGCCCGAGTGTTTTGGAAACAGCCAGGGTAGGTTGCCGGATTAATTGCTTCTTAATCTACATATCTATTTCAAGAATTCTATGAGAAAGGTTTGGATTGGATTAATCTGTGGAACTCAGACTTCAATACTCGTCCATAAGGAAATTTTGGACGCCGTGCCACATCTTAGAGTGAAATAACCTCTACCCCGGGACCACCGCTTTTCCCAGGCCACCCCAGACCAGAAGCGTCTCTCCCCCTTCCTTGATCTCAGGCTCCCCGGCCCAGATTTCCAAGTCCCAAGTCCAGGAAGGGAATCCCGGCCATAACCGGGGGAGCTCTGCCGCGATCCAACGCTTCAGCTCCCGGGCACTGGATTCCAGATCTTCCCTTGGTTCCGCCGCCAGGAGGCAAGCTCCCAGCCTCTGGTGGAATTCTCCCTGCCATCCTCCCGTGGGGGCCGCTTGTTGGGCTGCCTGGTACTCATCCTCCGTGCGGCAACCCGGCAGCCTGAACCTCACCCGAGGGGCCGCGCCTCCCCCCGCTTCCCGTCTGAGGGAGGTGAAAATGGTCTGGGAAGTGCGCCCCAACAGCAGCGGCACGCTCCCAGGTACCAGGAGAGCTCCCATTTCCCGCCGCCACAGCAGATACCGCAGACGGGCTGTTTCGGGATCGAGCACTTCCATCTCTTCCGGTGTGCCACCCAAGCCTCCCGGTTCCTCCCAGGTTTCTGGGGTCAGCACTTGGGCCAGCATCTCCTGCTCCTGGTCAACCCTGGAGAGGTGCACCTCCTGGTCCGCTTCCATAACTTCCAGTTGCCAGGCCAGACTCCAAGCGTCTTTGTCCTGCCAAGGACCCCCGGGTACTTGCGGCTCGGCCGGTTCCCCCCGCAGGGCCCGCACGATATCCTCCAACTCCTCCCGGCTGCTGGTGTATTCCTCATAGGCCTGCCACTGCTTGAGTTCCCCCGGCGCATAGTGGCGCAGCTCCTTGCCGCCGGCGGCCGCGTCCGGGGGGAGCGGTCTCCCCTGGTAGGGGACGCCTGGAGGCCACTGCCACAGCACTCCCACCTGCAGGTCCGGGAAGAATAGGGGCAGGCTCCAGAATTCCCGCCGCCAGGGCAAAACCAGCGGAAAAGCCACAAATTGCCAGTTCGCCGGCATGATTGCCTCCCTGGCCACTTATCAGCCAGCCTTCTTGGGTTTCTTTTCCGGAGACGGCCCCTTTTCCGGTGACGGCCCCTTTTCCGGCTTAGCCAACCGGTAGGCCCCGGTGGCCTTCTCCAGCTTGGCCACGGCCAGGTTATATTCAAAAAGGGACATCAGATAGTCACCCCGGGCCACGCCATAGCGTTCAAAGGCCTGGAAGATATCTTCCATCTTGCCGAGGCCGATGTCGAAGTTGCTGAAAGCCGTGACCAGCCAGCGACGGGCATTGACATAGGCCTTTTTCAGACCCTGGGAGCCCCGATAATGCTCCTGGACCTTGCCGTAGGCCCGAGCCACTTGCACGGGAATGCCCATAAGCGCCGTCCGTTCCTGGTACTGCAATTTCTCCAGCTCGGCCTTAGCCTTGTTGAGCTTGGCCTTGGTGATGCCGAAGTCGAAGTGCCATTTTACCCCCAACACCGGTCCGGCGCCGTACCAGTTGGTCAAATCTTCATGAATGGGGTCCGGATCGCTATAACGGGCGGGGGAGCCGGACAGCACGCCAAGAACCGCAAAGAACAGGTCGGGATAAAAGTCGGCTTTGGCACCTTTCACCAGGAGTTCCCGGGCCGCTTTGCCTTCTTTGAGCATGGTAAACTCGGGCCTCAGCTCCAGGGCTTGCCTAATGTAATAATCAAGTTTTTGGGGCGCCGGACTGGGTTCGGGGAGCTCCAAAGGCACCCGGAAATCCTGGTCGGGCTTGTAGCCGATGAGGGCCTTCAGGGCCTTATAAGCGACCTTGGTCCCTTCTTCGACTTCGGCGGCAAATTTTTCTAAGCTCCCTTCATACAAAGCTATACGATAGGGGTCAGTGTCCTTGACGCTGGGGGACTGGAGAGCCAAGAGCCGAGAGACCCGCTCTTTGGCGTCGTTGAGATAATCCCTGGCTTCCTGGACGGCGTCTTTCCCTTGTTGGGCCAGAACCAGCCCGTAATAGGCTTCGGCCACCCGCAATATCACCTCCCCTTTCTTGCTGTCCACCTCCGCGGTCTTGACGTTGACATACTTCTCCGCCGCCTTCTCCCGGTGGGCGATCTTGCCAAAGGTATAGAGAGGCTGGACCAGGGCAAATTCCAACCGCCCGAAAATGGTCAAACCGTGGAGATCGTTCTTGGTATCCGGATAGTAGATACCGTCTCCCCGGATTTCCGGCTTGCGGACCTGGGGTGCGGGACCGCCTAAGACCACCATGTCAAACTGGGGGAACTTATAGCCGTGGACTTGCGCCCGCTGGGCTTCGGCTACGGTGACTTCGCTCTGGCTGGTCTTCACCTCCGGACTGAACTTCAAGGCCAGAGAAATAAGTTGTGGCAGAGTCAATTCCGGTGGTTCTTGGGCCATCACCCCTCCGGCTGACCCCATTACCACCAGAATTACCAGTATTCCTGCAATTCTCGCCCCGAACGCCATTGAAGCCTCCTTTTGATCCTGGGAGGGGATAAGGGAACCCAGACGAAACGCCTGTGCCATAAGGCCGCACCCAGCCCTCCTCTCAAGGTAACCTTTTACGTGTTCAGGCTAGTAATTTTAACAAGGAGGACTCAAGGATGTCCAAATAAAAAGGGGGCATCTGGGAAATTGCTCTTTGCCGCACCTTTAGATATCATGGAAACGAACATTCCCAAAAATCACATTGTGGGTGTCTTGAAACTTCTTTTCCGGGGGGAGTGATGGCGCGTATTTTGGTCACCGGCGGCGCCGGTTTCATCGGCTCTCATGTGGCCGATCGTCTGATAGCCGCGGGTCATGACGTGGCGGTAGTGGATAACCTCAGTACCGGCCGGCGGGATTTTGTCCATCCCCAAGCCAAATTTTATCAATATGACATTAACTCGGCGGAGGCCGCTGCACTGGTGCGCTCCTGGCAGCCGGAAGCCTTGGTGCATCACGCCGCCCAGATGAACGTGCGCTTCTCCGTGGCCGACCCGGTGGCTGACGCCCGGGAGAACATCCTGGGTTCGCTGAACCTCTTACAGGCCGCGGTGGAGGGCCAGGTGAGGAAAATCATTTTTGCTTCCACCGGCGGGGCCATTTATGGCGACGAGGCCCCCATCCCGGCGGTGGAGACCGATGCCCCCTGGCCTGACAGTCCTTACGGTATCGCCAAGCTGGCAGTGGAGCACTATCTCCGGTATTATCAGCGGCAATATGGTCTCACCGCCATCAATCTGCGCTATGCCAATGTCTATGGCCCTCGGCAGAACGGCCTGGGGGAGGCCGGGGTCGTGGCCATTTTTATAGAGAAATTCCTGGCCGGGCAACAGCCCATCATCAACGGCGACGGCCTGCAGACCCGGGATTTTGTCTATGTGGATGATGTGGTGGCGGCGAACCTTATGGCCTTGAATTACCCTCAATCCGGCACCTTCAACATCGGCACCGGTCGGGAAACCGACATTCTCACCATTTACCTGAAACTCCAGGCACTGGCTGACTCACCCCTGGGTCCGGTCCACGGCCCCGCCAAGCCCGGGGAACAGCGCCGCAGCGCCCTGGAAGTGAGCCTGGCCTGGGAAAAGTTGGGCTGGCAGCCTCGGGTATCCCTGGGAGAGGGTCTTTCCCAGACGTTCTCGGCCTTTCGCCAGAGAGGATAATATATTAGAGTGGCAGAGCCAGGACCATGCGGCCCGGGATCTCCTCGAAGTGCTTAGCGGCTGGGCAAGGTAAAAACGTCACGATTTACCTGATTATTTCTTTCAGGGGCAACGGAGAGCGTCATGATCAAAAAAATCATTGGCAGTATTGGCCTTGTGGTTGGTTTAGCGGTTGTCATGTTTTTCCTTTATCTTTACGTTTCTCAGGATAAGGAATCCCGACGGCCTGCTCCCGATCCTGGGAAACAACTTCAAGTCGCGGTGCGCCCCACGCCTGAAATACCCCAGAAGCCAGCGCCTCCTGCACCGGCGCCCCCCACAGCAGAGCCTGCCCCTCCGCACACCTTCGCGCCCCAGCCCTCGCTGGAACCCAAGGAGGGACATGGTCTATTGGCCGGCAAATACCGGAGTTACGGGAGGGCCAAGAAATTAATGGAGAAGATTAAAAAGCAAAACATACCGGCTTTTGTCCGCAAAGAAGGAAAATATTACGAAGTCTGGGCGGGTCCCTTCAGCACTCCTAAAGAAACCGAACAAGCCAGGAAGACCCTGAAGAAGGCTTTGAAAATCTCTGCTAAAAAGCGAGAACTGGAAATCCCGGTGCCCAAGTGAGAACTTGGACTAACAGCTTGAGAACCTTGGGTCAATTTTAGGAACCAGCCGAATTTGCCGAGTCATTTGGCGCAGGCTAAAGCCTGCGGCTACATTTTCTGTCGTGGCTACAATTCATGGTGCGTATAGCACGCCCGCGCTACTTTGCATCTTGCACCAGGACTTTTTCAAGACATCGCTTAAAAGAATAGTTCTTGTCTGAAATTTTAGACAAGGTAAAATTAAAAATTTAAGGTTTTAAGGAACGAAGTTCGGACTGACCAAATGGACGCCATGATCACCGTTCAAGACCTGACCAAGTATTACGGCCTTACCCAGGCTATCAGCCGCCTTACCTTTGAGGTGGGTCAGGGGGAAATTGTGGGCTTCTTGGGCCCCAACGGCGCGGGCAAGACCACCACATTGAAAATCCTGGCCGGCTTCATGCCCCCCACTTCCGGTAAGGCTTTGATTAACGGTCATGATTGCGTCACCGAGTCCCTGGCCGTACGCCGCTCCTTGGGGTATCTCCCCGAAACGGCCCCCTTGTATACTGAACTCACCGTATCTCAGTTTCTGCGCTTTGCCGCCCGGGCCAAGGGAGTGGAAACCAAACATGAGCACGCGGAAGTGGACAGAGTAATCGAGGACTGTGGCCTGGAGGAAGTGCGGGATACCCTGATCTCCTCACTCTCCAAGGGGTTCCGTGAACCCACCATCGGCTTGGACCCGGCCCAGATTGTGGAAATTCGCCAACTTATCAAGGACTTGTCCGGAGATCACACCGTAGTTCTGAGCAGTCACATCCTCCCTGAGGTTAGTCAGCTCTGCCAGCGGGTCATCATTATCAATAAAGGGCAGATTATCGCCAGTGATACGCCGGAAAACCTCTCCCGCCAATTGGGTCACGGCTCCCGCCAGAGGGTTGAAGTCAAAGGTCCCGCCTCCGAGGTCATGGAAGCCCTGAAGGGCCTTCCCGGCGTCAAGGAGGTGATCCACCAGGGCGAGACGACTTTTCTGGTGGAGTCCGGGGACGACCTGGAGCTGCGGCCGGAAATCGCCCGGCTGGTGGTGGCCCGGGGGTGGGATTTGCTCGCCATGCAGATCCAGGAATTCACCCTGGAGGAGGTTTTTCTCAACTTGGTCACGGAAGAGGAGGCATAAGGCATGTCTGGGGTCTCCGCGGTCCTGCGCAAGGAATTGACTGTTTATTTTGCCACGCCCATTTTCTACATCATGGGTTTCTTTTTTCTGCTGGTGGAAGGATTCCTGTTCTTTTTTATTTATTTTAACTACTTCCAGACTGCGAGCTTTCAGGTGAGCCAAAATCTCCAACTGGCTGCCATGCTGGATCCCTACCAGGTGGTCTTTCGCTCCTTTTTCGAGGACCTGGGCTTTATTTTCCTGCTGATCACCCCCATTCTGACCATGCGTCTGCTGGCCGAAGAAAAACGCTCCGGCACCTCGGAGTTGATTTTCACCTATCCCCTGCCCGACTGGGCGGTGATCCTGGGGAAATTCCTGGCCGCGTTGGTGGTGTTGGCCACCTTTTTATTGTTTACTGTGTGCTATCCGGTCATTTTCGCCTTTCTGACTAAAATGGATTGGGGCCAGATAGCTTCCGGCTATGTGGGTGTTTTGTTGCTGGGCGGCGCCTGCCTGGCGTTGGGACTGTTTGCCTCCAGTCTGACGCGAAACCAGATCATCGCGGCCATCTCCGCCTTTGCCCTCCTGCTGCTCTTCTGGCTCATCGGGGCCCAGCAGGATATGGGCTCGGCCTCGGCGGCCTTCCTGACCGCGATCTCCCTGCGTGAGCACCTCCCTAACCTGGCCAAGGGAGTCATTGATACCAAGGACCTGCTTTTCTATCTGTGCTTCACGTATTTCTTCCTTTTCCTTACCAAAAGGCAGTTAGAATCCCGCCGCTGGAGAGCCTGACGTGAGCCTGTGGGAAAAGTTTCAAAGCCGCACTGTGGTTTATGGGGGCACGTCCGCCCTCGCCGTTCTCCTGGTAGCCGGTATCCTCATCCTTATCGTTCTCCTGGGAGACCGCTACTCCCTCAGATGGGACCTGACCCGATACCAGAGCCACTCCCTTTCGGCGGTGAGCCGCAACCTCCTGAAAGAGGTAAAAGAACCCCTCACCATGATTGTTTTTCTGCCGGAAGGAAATCCGGAACGCGCTCAGGCCCGGGAAGTCCTGGAACTTTACACCCGGGAGAATCCCCATTTAAAGTTTCAGTTCCTGGACCCGGAGCGTAACCCCGCCCGGGCCGACGCTGCGGGCTATCGCCGCCCCGGCAATGTCCTCCTGGAATATGAGGGGAGGAAGCAGTTGGCGGAGACTACTGATGAGGAGTCCATTTCCGAGGCCCTCCGTAAAGTCTTACAAAAGGAGCGCAAGAAAATCTATTTTCTCACCGGCCACGGTGAGCGTAGCGGCGCCCAGGAGCGGCGCGGCTTTAAAGTCGCTAAAAAGGCCCTGCAGAACGAGGGCTATGAATTGGCCGAGCTGAATCTCCTCACCACCGAGTCGGAGGTTCCCAAAGACGCCTCGGTGGTTATCATTCCCGGGCCCAAGAAGGACTTGTTGCCCAATGAAGTGGAATCCCTGAAAAACTATCTGAATCGAGGCGGCCGGCTGTTCATCCTGCTTGATCCTTTTCAGAACGCAGGGTTAAAAAACTTCCTGACCGGCTACGGGGTCAACCTGGACGACGGCATGGTCCTCGAAGTCAACGAGTTAAGCAAGGCCCTGGGCACACTGATGCCCCTTACCAGTCATTACGGCCGCAGTCCCATTACCCAGGGGTTCAATCTGCCCACCTTTTATCCTAATCCGCGGCCGTTGTTTCTGAACAAGGAGGTCAAGAACGTTACTCTGTTGCCCCTGGTCAGTTCCTCTGCTTCCAGTTGGGAGAAACTCGGTCAGGAATGGCTGAAAAATTGGCAAAAGAATCAAAAGCCTCTCTATGACCCGAAGCACGACAAGAAAGGTCCCTTTACCCTGGCCGCCCTGGCGGAACCCAAATCCAACGAGCATCCTAAGGATGTCGGTAAAAAGACTGATAAGGCTGAGCAAGAAAAAGCATCTGAGCAAAAATCTCAGGCTTATCTGGTGGTTTTCGGGGATGCGGATTTCGCAGCCGATGAGTTTTTCAACCAATTGGGCAATGGTGACCTCTTTCTCAACACCGTGAACTTTTTGGCGGCCGAGGAAAAGCAAATTATTATCCGCAAAACCGGTAAATTCGAACCTTTGCTGCTCACGGGTTGGACAAACCTGGTAGTCTTTGTGGTCAGCGTTATCCTTTTGCCTCTGACCATGCTGGGCGCCGGGGTGGCAGCCTATTTGCGTCGGAGGGCCCTTAAGTGACCCCCAGGCGTTTGCTGCCCCTCCTGGCGGTGTTCCTGGTTCTGGCCGCGGCTTATTTCCTGCTCACGTGGCACCAAAGCAAGGAAGCCCGGGAAAAGGAGGAGGCGAAACAGCTTTTTACCGTCAAGGAGACGGAGATTTCCTCCATCACTTTGAAGAGGCCGACAGAGGAAATCCGTTTGGTTAAGGAGGGCAAGGATTGGCGTTTGGTGCAGCCCTTGAAAGAGCAGGCCGACAAAGTGACCCTGAGCTCTCTGGTGTCGGCCCTGTCCCACCTGCGCCTCACCCGGGATCTGGGTCCGGAAAAGGACGTGACTCCTTTTGGTTTGGCCCACCCCATCCTGGTGATCTCTTTTACCGCCGGGGATAAATCCCACACCCTGTCCGTGGGTAAGAAAGTCCCGGGAGGGCAGGGGTATTATGTCCGCCGGGACCAGGACCCCGGGGTGCTGATTATCCCCTCGTCGAGCAAGGAAAGCCTGGACCGGCGCCTTTCTGACCTCAGGAACCGCAGCCTGTTCGACTTTACCGTTGAGAAAGTCAAGGCTCTGCGGGTCAAAACGCCGAAGACCCAGGTTACCCTCGAGAAAAAGGGGGGCCGCTGGCGGTGGGTCGGAAAGGAAAACTTTAAAATCTATCCGGCACGCCTGGAGCGCCTTTTACGTTTTGTCAGCCTGGCCCGGGTCAAGGAATTCGTCCCCGACGCCACCAAAAATTTAAAGGCGTACGGCCTGGCGCCCCCCGCCCTGGCGATCACTGTGGTGACCGAACAGGGGGAACAGAGTCTCTGGCTGGGTTCCCGGAAAAAGGATGAGTGCTACGCCCGTCAGGGTGACCAGGGTCCCGTGATCCTGATGGAAAACCTTATTCTGGACCTGTTTACCTCTCCCCTCGAATCGGTGGCCACGTTGCGAAAAAATCCCCTGTGGGGTCAGGTCCAGGGTGTCTTTCCTCAGTATCTGGAAGACCACCGCCTGTGGACCGGTGAAGTGAAGAACGTCGCCACCTTCACCTGGGGTCCCCCGGGTGGCACCTGGACCGCGGCCAAGGACAAAGATTTTTACAAGCTAACCGGCCCTGATAAACAGGAGGTGCGCCAACCGGCCATCCGGGTGGAACTGGCCCTGCTCAAGCTTCAGGATCTGGAAACTGAGGGCCAGGGGACTGCTGGCGCCTCGGAGACCAAGGCGAAATACTCCCTCGAACTTCGGGATAAAAGCGGGCAAACCATCTTTCGGTTGGAGGAACTGGGCAGGTCGAAGGGTCAGGTCAAGGTGCGCTATGCCACCCACAAACAAGCCAGCCGAGAGACCATGGTGGCCAAAAAAGCCTTCGAGCAGTGGCAGGGGGAGATGAAGCAGCTCACCACCCCGCCCCCGGCGAAATAGAGGTTTTTAGAGAGAAGTTATGAATATTTTAGTGACAAACGACGACGGCATTCACGCCCCAGGGCTGAGGGCCCTTTTCCAAGAGCTCCGTACCCTCGGCAAGGTGACGGTGGTGGCTCCGGATAGCGAGCAGAGCGCCGTGGGGCATGCCATCAGCCTCAGTCAACCCCTCCGGGTACGCCAGATTGCCCTGGATGGAGATGTCCCGGGCTGGTCGGTGAACGGTTTCCCGGCCGATTGTGTCAAAATCGCCATAGCCGAGCTGCTGCCTGATCCCCCGGACCTGGTGGTGTCGGGCATTAATCTGGGTCCCAACGTGGGCATCAACGTCCTGTACTCCGGCACGGTGTCGGCCGCCACTGAGGCCTCAATCTTAGGGGTGCGGGGTCTGGCCTTTTCTTTAAATACTTATAAAAAAACAGACTTTGTTCGGGCCGCTCACCTAGCCCGGCAAGTCCTGTCTCGTCTCCTTGAGTGGTCCGGCTGGACCTCGGGGGTGTGCCTCAACGTCAACCTTCCCGACCTGCCCCCTGACCAGGTGCGTGGTCTGAAATTTACCCGGCAGGACGTGGGACCCCTGGTGGAGCACTTCGAGCGCCGGGTCGACCCCCGGGAACGCATCTACTACTGGTTGGCGGAGATCAATGATCGCCAAACTCCCGACCTGAGTACCGACTTCGGCGCGCTGGGAGCCGGCTACGTGAGCATCACCCCTATCCATCACGACCTCACTCACTACCCCAGTCTAGAAGACCTGCTCTCCCGAGCCGACTTTTAGGGAAAAAGAATGATTGGGAAAGGGAGCCAGGGGGTGCAGACCCCTGCCCCCTCTCCCAAACCCTCTCCCCCAACCCCTTCTATTTTGCGGGAGCACAGGCTTCCAGCCTGTGCCAGAAAAGCTGGATTGGGAGGGGAGTCGGCGGGGAGAGAATCCCAGGCGTGACGCCTGGGCCACCGGGCCTGTGGTTACCCGGCCCTCCTTCAAAAGACTTGCGCCACAGCCTCAGCTCAAGTCAAGGGCAGGCCCGTTTGCCATCGGAACCTGCCCTGGCAGAAGGCGGTTACCACCGGGCATCAAACAGGCGGGAGAAAAATCCCTCGTTTTTCCTGGGGTTGGCCAAGTTGTCCTGAGATTTCCTGATGTACGTTCTCACTTCTGTGGGCTTGAAGGTGGGATATTCCTGAGACAGGGCCTGAAAGCGATCCAAGGCCGAGGCGTAATGCTTGGTTTTGAAATAAAACTCTCCCACGTAAAACTCATGCTCAGCCAGGTCCTCGAGACACTTGAGTTTGTATTTTTCCGCTTTGGTGGCATATCCTGACTGGGGGTACTTCTTCTGCAGCCGGCGAAATTCCGCCAGGGCCTTCTGAGTGAAGGTCTGATCCCGGTCAACGGTGGGGCGTTGCCGGTAGTAACACAAAGCCTGCTGATAAATGACATAGGGAATGGCCTTGTTGGTAGGATGCAATTTTTCGAATTCTTGATAGGCCAATTGGGCTTCGTCAAATTTCTCGTTGTAATAGAAGGAATCAGCCAGCTTGATCTGGGCCATGAGGGCTTGTTCGCTATAAGGATAGCGATCTTTAATCTTGGCAAAGGTGTCTTCAGCAGTGAGGTATCTTCTCTTTTTTAAGGCCTCCATGCCTTCCCTGGCCAACTCTTTGGGCGGTCTATCCTGGGGCGGCTTACCGAACCATCGTCTGCCGAGCCCACAGCCGCCAATCAGGCTGACCAGGGTCAGAAGTACAATCAATTTAGGTAATGAAGCGCGCCACATAGGCTACCTCCCACGAAGCTTATCCAGGTAAAGTTCCACGGCATAAGCGGCTATCGCGCCTTCACCCACGGCGGTGGCTATTTGCCAGAGATTTTTGGATCTCACATCTCCTGCGGCAAATATTCCTGGAATTTGGGTAGCCATTTCGGGGTTGGTGAAGACAAAACCCCACTCATCCAACGCCACCAAGTCATTCAGCCACCTGGTGTTCGGAGCGATGCCGATGGCGATGAAGCATCCGGTTACCGGGAGGTCGCGTTCCTCCCCGGTTTCAACATCCTTCAATTTTATGGCTTCCAAGCCTTGGTCCCCCAGGAATTCCTCCACCACCGAGTTCCAGTGAACCTGGACCTGGTCATGGCTTAAAACCTGTTCTTGCAGGTACTTGGCCCCGCGCAGGGCGTCCCGCCGGTGGATCAGGTGAATCTTTTTGGCGAAGCGGGTGAGAAAGAGGGTTTCGGAAAGAGCGGTGTCGCCGCCCCCTACCATGGCGATCTCTTGGTCCCGGTATAAGGCCCCGTCACAGGTGGCGCAGAAACTTACCCCTTTGCCGGTCAATTCCTCTTCTCCCGGCACCCCCAAGCGCCGGTATTGGGCTCCGGTGGCAATGATGACCGCCGCGGTGGTTAGGCGCCGGTCTTCCAGGACGAGGGTATGGACCGGGTTTTCAGGCGTCCCGGGGATCAGCTCCAGCACCTCGCCGGTGACGATTTTAAGGCCGAAGCGTTCGGCCTGCTGGCGCATACGGTCACTCAAGTCAGGCCCGGAAATCCCCTCCGGAAAGCCGGGGTAATTCTCCACCAAGTCGGTGGTCATCATCTGCCCGCCATGAATCAATTTTTCAATGAGCAGGGCACACAGGCGGGCCCGGCCGGCATATATTCCCGCAGTAAGACCGGCAGGCCCGCCGCCAATGATAACCAGATCATATTCCCAGGATGTCATGAGCTGGTGCTACAGAACCTTTTTCAGGGCTCCCTCGATAATGGATTTGGAGACGGCTCCCGTGATTTGCTCCATGACTTGTCCGCCCTTAAAGATGATGAGGGTAGGGATAGCCCGGATGCCGTATTTGACAGGAGTCTTGGGGTTCTCGTCCACGTTCATCTTGGCTACTTTCACCTTGCCCTCATAGTCCCGAGCCAGTTCCTCCACCACCGGGGCAACAGCCCGGCAGGGGCCGCACCAAGCCGCCCAAAAATCCACCAGCGCCGGGGTGTCTGACTTCAGAATCTCATCATCGAAGTTCGCATCGCCCACAACCATCGGTTCAGAACCTGCCATTGTTTCCTCCTAGACTGCTCGTATCAAATTTTATAAAAGTTACTATTTCTCCGGATATTGTCAATGAATTTTCCCGGTGCCGGGGAGATGCTCATGGATGAGTCCGGTCCGGGAGCGGCGGACGGGACTCTGTCGGCGGGCGAGACGCCCGCCCTACGGCTTGGCTCCATCACCACCTTACCACAATTTTAGCCCGCAAAAAAAGCCCGGCCAGGGGGCCGGGCTTCGGGAACGAAGCTTTCTCAATCAATCCACTTGGGGCCGGGGATGCATCCCGGCGCCTTTCAGAATTTCCGGGACCCGCTCCTCCCACTCGATGGCCATCAGGTGAATACCCGCAATGCCCTTCATTTCCAGGCATTGTTGGATTTGTTCTTGGGCGATTTTGATCCCTTCCTCGGCCTGCTTGTCCTTGGGCACGCCCTTGAGCCGGGTGATGTATTCATCCGGAACCAAAAGGCCGGGGACGAACTTTTTCATGTAGTTGGCCATACCCACGGATTTAAGGGGCGTGATACCGGCCATGATGTAACACCTTTCCGTGAGACCCATGTCGATGGCCATTTCCATGAATTTACCGAAGCGCTCCATGTCATAAATGCACTGGGTCTGGATGAACTGTGCTCCCGCGTTGATTTTCTTGGCCATCCGGATGACCCGGAACTCGAAGGGGTCGGCAAACGGGTTGGCCGCTGCGCCGATGAACATCGCGGGTTTGCCCTCCACCTCGGTGCCGCTGATCATTTTGCCATCGTCCCGCATGACGCGCACACAATCGAGTAAATTGGTGGAGTCCAAATCGAAGACGTTCTTGGCCTGGGGATGGTCGCCGAAGGACTGGTGATCGCCGGTGAGGCATAACAGATTTTTGATGCCCAGGGCGGCCGCGCCCAAGACATTGCTTTGCAGCCCGATGCGGTTCATGTCCCGGGTGACCATCTGCATCACCGGCTCGATCCCCATGTCCATGAGGACCCGGCAGGCGGCCAGGGAACAGAAGCGCACCACCGCGGTCTGGTTGTCGGTGACGTTCACCGCGTCCCCATAACCCTTAAGGAAACTGGCCTTGTGACGGAAATGCTCGACATCGGCCCCCCGCGGTGGGCCACATTCACAGGTAACGGCCTTGTGGCCGGCTTTGAAAATCTTTTCCAGGTTGCTCCCGGCGGTCATGGTCATTTTCTCAACTCCTCCCGGATCATAGTACGGGGTCCGCCATCCCGGCTGGTGGACCAGTCTTTATAGAGTTCGGGGTTTTGCAAGCGCTGGAGCTGCCCCAGGTTTTTCAGTCGATCATAGATGAGGTGCCAAACGCAGTCTATGGTGCCTTTGCCCACTTCGCACTTGCCCCCGGAGGAGCCCCCGCAAGGACCGTTAAGCAGCTGCTTGGCACAGCGGGTGATGGGACACAGGCCCCCAAATTCACCGATAATGCAGTTGCCGCAGGCCTGACAGTATTCCTTCCAAACGCCGTGCTCCGCGGCGCCGCCGATAAAGGTGGTGTTCAAACCCGGATAGACCGGCACATAAGGATAGCGGAAAGCCACATATTGAGGCCCGACGCTACAGGCGATGGAGACCACGGCGTCCGCATCCTTGACCAGGTCGTCCAAGGGTTCGATGTACTCAGGGTCGCACTGCCGTTCACACGTGTATTCGACCACCTCCAGGTCATTATCGGCGGCTTTCCGGGCGATCCTCAGTTCCGAAGCCAGGATGCCCACCTCTTTTTCGCCCCCCGAGTTGCAGACGGTGACGCAGCCTTTACACCCGGCCACCACCACCTTTTTGCAATCTTTAACCATTTCCAGAATTTCTTGAACGGGCTTGGATTCTGCTACAACCATGCGATTCCTCCTATCCCCGTGCCTGCCGGGGTTGCCACCGATGAGGGCAAGACCCGCCCCTGAAATGGTGCGGCATTCTTACCCCTTAATGTTGGGAATCCCGGAGAGGGGACTGGATTGAATTATAAGTTTTTCCCTTAAGTCAGATACTAAAATATACGCAATAAGAGGTTTTGTGCTCTAATTCACAATTTTAGGGTGCTTCTAAGCATTTGTCAAATACAAAAATTCATCAGATTTTTTAAACAATCACCCATAGAAACTAAAAATAAATATTGACAAAACCCCTTTATGTCGATTAAAAGGTGGACTATGTGAAAAAAAGTATGAGCTCGCTCCTGGTCAGGTGCAAGACTGGGCAGATTAACCATTGCTAAAAACCCAGCCGCCCGGCGGTGGGATAAATTAAGAAAATCACATACCCTTTAAGGAGGCCCACGTATGGCTAAGTATGACCCGGTAAAAATGAAAGACTGGCAGATTGCCGAAATTGCCGAAGCGGAGATGATTCCCTTTGACGAGATGTGCGACAAGCTGGCAATCCCCAAGGAAGAGCGCATCCCCTACGGCCAGAAAATCGGCCGCGTTGACTACCTGAAGTGCCTGGAACGCCTGAAGGACAAGCCGGACGGCAACTACATCGAGGTTACCGCCATCACTCCTACCCCCCTGGGGGAAGGGAAATCCACCACTTCCATGGGCCTCATCGAGGGACTGGGCAAGCGGGGCGTCAACGTGGGCGGCTGCATCCGCCAACCCTCCGGCGGCCCCACCATGAATATCAAGGGCACCGCGGCCGGCGGCGGCATCTCGCTCTTGATCCCCATGACCGAGTTCTCCCTGGGCCTCACCGGCGACATCAACAACATCATGAACGCCCACAACCTGGCCATGGTGGCCGCCACCTCCCGGTTACAGCACGAATTCAACTATAATGACGAGCAACTGGCCAAACGGAAACTGCAGCGCATCAATATTGACCCCAAGAACTTCGAAATGGGCTGGATCATGGACTACTGCGCCCAGGCCCTGCGCAATATCATCATCGGCATGGGCGGCAAGATGGATGGTTTCATGATGCAGTCCCGGTTCGGCATCGCCGTGTCTTCGGAAGTTATGGCCATTTTGTCGGTCTTCACTTCGCTGCCCGACTTAAAAGAAAGATTGAACAACATCACGGTGTGCTATGATAAGAAGGGTAACGCCATTACCACCCGCGACCTGGAGGTGGGCAATGCCATGACCGCCTGGATGCTGCCCTCCATCAACCCCACCCTGATGCAAACCGTGGAGAAGCAGCCCTGCTTCGTGCACGCCGGCCCCTTCGCCAACATCGCGGTGGGACAAAGCTCCATTGTCGCCGACCAGATCGGGCTGAAGCTCTTCGACTACCATATCACCGAGTCCGGTTTCGGCGCGGACATTGGGTTTGAAAAGTTCTGGAACGTCAAATGCCGCTTCAGCGGTCTCATTCCGCACGTCTCAGTGCTTACCACCACCATCCGGGGGTTGAAGCACCACGGGGTCAACGCCGGCGCCCTGCCTTGCCCGCCGGGCAAACCGGTTCCCAAAGAATATTTTGAGGCCACCAAAGATAACTTTAAGTGGCTGGAAGACGGCGTGGAGAATATGGCCCATCATATCCGCACCATTAAAAAATCCGGCATCAACCCGGTGGTGTGCATCAATGCCTTCCATTACGATTCCAAGGAAGAACATGCCTTGGTCCGCCGGGTGGCCGAAGCCGAAGGCGCCCGGGTGGCGGTGTCCAGCCACTGGCAGTTTGGCGGCGAAGGCGCCCTGGAATTTGCCGATGCGGTTATGGACGCCTGTAAAGAGAAACCGCAGTTCAAGTTCCTCTATCCCAATGAGATGCCCCTGCGCAAACGGGTTGAACTCATCGCCAAGGAAGTGTACGGGGCCGACGGCGTGGACTTCGCCCCCGAGGCCGTGGTCAAGGCGGAGCGCTTCGAGAAGGATCCCAAGTACAACGACTTCGCCACCATGATGGTCAAAACCCATCTGTCCCTGACCGCCGATCCCACCAAGAAAGGCACCCCCAAGGGCTGGCGGCTGCCGGTGCGGGACTTCTTAATTTACGGCGGCGCCAAGTTCATCTGCCCGGTGTGCGGCGCCATTTCGCTGATGCCCGGCACCAGCTCCGACCCGGCCTTCCGGCGGGTGGACGTAGACACCAAGGTCGGCAAAGTGACCGGCCTGTTCTAAGTAGCCTTTAGGTGCGCCCCGCGCACCAGGTAAATCACTGCCGGCTTCCCGAGGCCCAGCCAAAGGAAGCCGGTTTTTTAATGGAGAACGTGGGTGAACAACAAATTTTGACATAGTTACAAATGAGGAAAGCCAATGCGAGGCCGGAACTATCCTCTCTAATTCCCCCACTGGCTCAGAATGAACCAACCCCCGCCATTCTCGCAAGCTGAAGACCGAAAACTGCTTTTGTGATATTTATCACTTGCGTCTTTCCCCTCGCTCATGGTAATAAACTTGGATGTAATAGAGACCAAGGCAGGTTCAGACTGGAGGCAGCCAGGGCCAGACGGAACCCGCCTCCGGCCCTATCCGCAAGATTTCGGCGGCGCCATGGTTTTCTGTAGGGGTGGGGCTGCCCCGCCCCTGATGCCACGGGAGATTGGGAATAAATTTTTCACGAAGGTAAGGAGAAACTCGTATGTTTGAAATAGTGGAACGCAGCGAAATGGCCCAGGGCACCATCATCAGCAACTGGATCAAAGCGCCCAAGATCGCCAATAAGGCCAAGCCGGGGCAGTTCGTCATCCTGCGCGCCAATGAAAGAGGGGAGCGCATCCCCCTGACCATGGCGGATACTGATTCGGCCAAGGGCCTGATTAACATCATTTACATGGTGGTGGGCAAGAGCACCGCGCTCTTCAAGACCTTAAAAGTCGGGGACTCCTATCTGGACGTCATCGGGCCCCTGGGGCAGCCCACCCACCTGGAAAAAGTGGGGAAGGTGATCTGCGTCGGCGGCGGCACCGGCATCGCGGTCCTGCATCCTATCACCCGGGGCCTGAAGGAGATGGGCAATTATGTCTATTCCGTCATCGGCGCCCGCTCCAAAGACCTGCTCATCCTGGAAGACAAGATGAAGGCCGCTTCCGATGAGCTCCACGTCTGCACCGACGACGGCACTTACGGCCATCATGGCTTTGTCACCGACGTTCTCAAGAAGATCCTCACCGAACATAAAGATATCAGCATGGCGGTATGTATCGGCCCCGTGCCCATGATGCGGTTCTGCTGTAATATTACCAAGGAATTCGGCGTCAAGACCCTGGTCAGCCTTAACCCCATCATGGTGGACGGCACCGGCATGTGCGGCTGCTGCCGGGTGGAAGTCGATGGGCAGATGAAGTTCGCCTGCGTCGACGGCCCCGAATTCGACGGGCACCAGGTGAACTTCGACGAATTGACCATGCGGCTGCGCTCCTACCTCTCGGAAGAACTAGTCTCCTACGAAAAATTCAAGGATGAGCACGAATCCGGGAAATGCCAGTGCGGCAGCTAAGAATTTACCCCTGAAAGCAGAAAAGCCAGGAGGAGAAGAATAATGTCGGAAGAAGTCAAAGCCCCTAAAAAAGAAAAAATCCCCAGGCAAAAGATGCCGGAGCAGCCGGCCGACGTGCGCCGACGCAATTTTGAGGAAGTGCCTTACGGCTATACCAAAGAGCTGGCCATGAAAGAGGCGGAGCGCTGTCTCCAGTGCAAAGACCCCCGCTGCAAGCAGGGCTGCCCGGTGGAAATCGATATTCCCCAGTTTATCGCCAAGATCAAGGATGGTGACTTCGAGGGCGCCATCCGCAAGATTTGGGAAAAGAACGCCTTGCCTGCGGTATGCGGCCGGGTTTGCCCCCAGGAAGTCCAGTGCGAAGGCTTGTGCATCGTCGGCAAAAAAGACGCCCCGGTGGCCATCGGCAACCTGGAGCGCTTCGCGGCCGACTATCAGCGTAAGCATGGCCGGGACATTTTGCCCCCCAAAGCCGAACCCACCGGCAAAAAGGTGGCCGTGGTGGGCTCCGGGCCTTCCGGCCTGACCGTGGCCGGCGACCTGATCCTGAAGGGCCACGACGTCACCATCTTCGAGGCCCTGCACCTGCCCGGCGGCGTCCTGATTTACGGTATCCCCGAGTTTCGGCTGCCCAAAGAGATCGTGGCCTCGGAGTGCCGCTACCTGGAGCGCCTGGGCTGCAAGGTCGAGGTCAACTCGGTCATCGGCCGCTCCGAGACCGTGGACGAATTGCTGGAACGCTTCGATGTCGTCTACCTGGGCGTAGGCGCGGGGCTGCCCATATTCCTGAAAATTCCCGGCGAACATTTCATCGGCGTCTACTCCGCCAATGAGTACCTCACCCGCTCCAACCTGATGAAGGCCTACGACTTCCCCAACTATGACACCCCTATCGTCAAAGGGAAAAACGTGGCCACCTTCGGGGGCGGGAATGTGGCCATGGACGGGGCCCGCACCGCTCTGCGCCTGGGCGCGGATCATTCTTACATCATCTATCGGCGCTCCCGGACCGAGCTGCCCGCCCGGGAGGCCGAAGTCCACCACGCCGAAGAAGAGGGGGTCGAGTTCCTGCTGTTGTCCAACCCCTTGCGCTTCCTGGGCGACAACGAAGGCCGCCTCACCGCGGTGGAATGCCTGAAGATGGAACTGGGGGAACCCGACTCCTCCGGGCGCCGGCGCCCCGTGCCCATTCCAGGCTCCGAGTTCACCGTGGAAATCGACACCGCCGTGATCTCCATCGGCGCCGGCTCCAACCCGCTGCTCACCAAGAGCACCCCCGGGCTGGAATTGAATAAATGGGGCTACATCGTGGCTGACCCCAAGACCGGCAAAACCATGAGACCGAGGATCTGGGCCGGCGGCGACATCGTCACGGGCGCGGCCACCGTAATTCTGGCCATGGGCGCCGGCCGCCTGGCCTCCAACTCCATCCACGACTTCCTGACCATGGGGTGGTAGGGAATAACGACTAACGATTAAGCCTTTCAAGGGTGCGCCCGGCGCACCCTTGAATTTTTTGGGGGAGGGGCAAAGGACCGAGGGCCCTTTCCCGTTTACAACAAACCCAAACCCCCACCCCAATCCCAAAAAGTAGGGGCGACCCGCCGGGTCGCCCTTTTTTTCGTTACCGATTTTCATCTCTTTCCCAAGCTCCAGCTTGGGAACGGGCAATTTATGCCCAAGCTCTGCTTGGGTACCTTAATTATTCCTTATAGCAACCCCGGCCTCTTGCCAGCAAAAATTCCCCTTTATTCCTTTTCCTCCTCCTCTGACTCCTTATCCCCCGGGTGCTCCTCCTGCAAATAATCGGGCAAGGTGGTTCTCTCATCTATGATGGCCCCGGCCAGTTGCTCCCTGGTAAGGCCGGTGGCTTCATAGAGGAAGGCCTCCTTCAGGTAGGCTCCCCAGAGGATGGCCCCCTTCAGGTAGGCTCCCTCGAGGTCGGCCAGCTCCAGGTCGGCTTCCCCGAGGTCGGCCCACCCTAGGTAGGCTCCCCCGAGCCAGACCCTCTTCAGGTGGGCTCCCACGAGATCGGCCTTCTCCAGGTTGGCTCCCTTAAGGTT
>JARRKO010000001.1:26767-127085 GCA_037388025.1 Syntrophobacterales bacterium | reverse complement strand
CCCCACTTGTTGAGGTTAATCAGGTTTGGGGCCAAGAGGCCCCAAACCTGATTAAAACCCCCACAAATAAATCAACACTAGAAAAGGCAGCAGGCTCAGGGTGCGGAAGAGTTGGGAGAGGATCATCAGGCGCAGGCCCAGTTTGGGGGTATAAACGCCCAGGTAGAAAGGCATCTGGTGACGTACGGCCCGCATGGGGCTGGATATGATGGTGCCCAAAATCAAGGTGAAAAGGACAGCCGCGGGGCTCATAGCCTGGCTGGCGAGCAAAGCCCCGGCTGCGGCGAACATCCCGGCGGCCTCGGCGGCCAGAGAGAAGATCAAAATACTCATGGCCTCCACCGGAATCTGGCTGCCTTGGAGGAGCAGGGTGAAGTGGTTCTTCAGCCAGGCAAACAGGCCCCCTTCCTGGGCCAGAAAAACCGCCACGAACACCGGAATGGTAATGACCAGGATGCTATAGAGGCGGGTAAAAAACTTTTCCGTAGTCGCTTGCCAGACTTCTTTCCAGGAAGAGGGCCGGGAGGCCGGCGCCAGTGGCACCGGCTGGTAGGGGGGCAAGGTCAGGCGGCCCACCAGCAGATAGGCCGTGGTGCGCAGGATATCCCCGCCCAGGAGAATCGCCAGATAATACATCCCCAGCACTCCCACCAGCGGGGTTATAATAAAAAACATGCTGGGAAGGTGAGCAAAAAACGCCGGAAAAGTAAGGGTCAACGCGGAGATCATCAGCTCCCGTCGGGAGATGACCCTGTCCTTATATGCGGTCATCAAAACGGTGCTGGCGGCCACCGCGGAGGGCTCTTTCAGGTGGCCGACGCGGAGGAAAGGAGCAAACACGCGGCCCAGCCTGGCGGTGAGATTGGCGTTCTCGATGAAAATCCCCAACAGCAGCCCTACCCCGATGGCCAGGCTGAGTCTCAAAACCGGTTTCACCAATTTCACGTACAGGCGGCTGACGGGAATCTGGCCCCAAATTACGGCCCCTCCCAAAATAAAAGCCACCAGGGCCGCCATGGCCAGAGCCCTATAAACTTGCCGGCGGGACATGATTCAGCAGTGTTCTTCTCAATTGGATGCCAGAAAAATTAAGAATTATCCTTATCATCTTTGGAACTCTGCCGGAGACCCTGGTTCTCTCTTTAGTTGAGGGGCTGGCCCGAGAGTTTGATGCCCTGGTGCTGCCGGGGGAAAATCTCCCCTTACCCGGCCAGGCTTATGACCCCCGGCGGCGGCAGTACCGGGCCGAGGCCTTTTTACCCCCTTTGGCCACGCAGCGCCGGGGGCCGCTGGACCTGGTGCTGGGAGTGACCGCGGTGGACCTCTTTGTTCCTCAGCTCAACTTTGTGTTCGGCCTGGCCGAACTGCAACAAAACTGTGCCATCATTTCCGTGGCCCGCCTGGATCCCCGATTTTATTACCAACCCCCTGACCCTGCCCTGTTGCAGGAGCGCGCCCTGAAAGAAGCCGTCCACGAATTGGGGCACCTTTTGGGCCTCCCCCATTGCCGGGACCCCCGCTGCATCATGTTTTTCTCCAACACCCTGGCCGACACCGACCATAAAGGCCCGGCCTTTTGCCTGGCCTGCCGGGGGAAATTTCCGGGATAGCCGGAAAGGGGAAAATCAGGAACCTTATTCCCTCGTTCATGTTAGCCTTCCAACTTTTCTAAAGCCTGGCGGGCGAAGTCCAGAGTGGGGTCCAGGTCCAGGGCCTGGCGCAGCACGTACGCCGCCTCTTTGGTGTGCCCCAGGCGGGACAGGTTGATCCCCAAATTGGCATAGTCGATGCCGGAACCCGGATCCAACTCGATGACCCGCTCGAAGCATTGCACCGCCGCCTGGTACTCTTCCAATTTAAAGAAGCAGAACCCCAAAAGATGGTGGGCCTCCTTGAGATGGGGATTGAGTTCCCGGGCCTGGGTGAGGGCGTTTACCGCCTGGGTATATTCCGCCAGGTCCTTATGGCAGGAGCCCAGGTGAACAAAAACGCTGGCCACTTCGTGGTCCGGCGGACCCAAGGCCAGGGCCTGCTGGAAGTGATATAAGGCGTCGTCGGGCCGGCCCAGGTGCTCCAGGGTGACCCCCTGGAAAAAGTTCACGTCGAAGCGCTCCGGAAAAGCAGCCTCCAGGCGGGCCAGGGCCGCTTGAGCCGTCTGCGGGGGGGCATAGAGGCTGGCAGTCTTGGCCAAATGGAAAACAACATTGGTGTTCCGGGTATGATCCAGGAAATGGGTGCCGGGGATGAGGACGTATACTGCGGGAAGTTGCAGGTCGGGATTGGTGACGTCCACCACGAAGACTTCCAGGCCGAGCCGGTCTAAGGGCGCGAGACCCCGGCGTACCTCTTCGGCCAGGTTGTCATGGCCCAGGTCAGGGAGGGAGTCCAGGCGCGCCATCGGCCCCTCGGCCATCAGATAGGCCGCCTCATCCAGGCTAGTGTATTTGGGGAGGGTGGGCCGGTAACTGGTGCGGCGGTGGAAATCCCCGGCCAATTGGGCGATTTCCGTCAAGGCCCGTACCACGGATTTGTGGGGGTCGGGAGTGGTGCCGCAAGTGAAAACGATCTCGCTCTCCTGGGGAAAAGTGGCCGGATCATAGGCCAGGGCCCCCACCGACGGAATGCCGGTATTAAGAGAGAAATCCCGCAGATAAACCCGAATGCCATTTTTCCAAAATTTTTCCAGCAGCTCCCGGGCCACCGGGTCCGTCACCGACTCCGGATCAATGAGGGGGGTAGCGAGGCGATCGTGGCTGATGACCGAGGCCACGTGGCGCTCCACCACTTCGCACAGGCCCTGAAGGATGGCCTCCTCCAGACAGTTTCCTGCAGCGGGGCCGTTGTATTCTTCAATGAGGTAAAACCAATGGATGGGCAGCATGACAGCTTCGCCCCTGGTCAGGTTGGTGGCTGGCACCATGTACAGGGGCCAGCCCGGATAGAGGGCGGCAGCCAGCTCAGCCTCGGGGGACTTGTCAAACAGGGAGCGGGCCAGGTAGGAAAAATCCAGAGCCTGGCCGCCAAACTCCCACGGCTGGGAGAAGGTCAGGGGTCCCTCCGCCAGATAGGAAAAAAAGCTGAAGCGCTCCACCAGTTCCATCAGGGCGCTGGCCTCGGCCTGGGCCGGGGTAGCCCCTTTGCCCATCTGCTTTTTGGTGGGTACCACCCGCTGGGCGTCCACCCCCAGGAGACTCAGGTACACCGGGATATCCAAACGCCCGGAGTCGATGCGCAGGGTCTCCTGGAGAATGTCCAGCTGCACCTGGGCCAGGCGACTCTTCACCCGGGCAATGGTCTCCGCTGGAGGGAGGAGTTTGTCCAGATCGTAGGTATAGCCTTTGAAGGCGTCGGCCAGGGTGATTGCCTGTAACATGGCTTTCTCCTGAGAATCTTGAGGGGCTGACTCTTTATTCAGTGATCAGTAATCAGTAATCAGTAAAAAATGTTTATCTCGTTCCCCAGCCGGAGCTTGGGAGCCAGGATTCAAAGCTATTTGTCATGCCCTTCAGATATTATCCCACGTCCACTGCGCCCGCCACCTCCCCTCCCAAATAGGCCTGTTGGAGGTGGGGATGGGTCAGGAGCTCCTCCCCCGTCCCTTGCAGGACCAGGCGACCGTTCTCCAGGACGTAGCCGTAGTGAGCAATATCCAGGGCTGCGTGGGCGTTCTGCTCCACCAAAAGCACAGTGGTGCCCCGGCGGTTTATTTCCTGGATTACCTGAAAAACTTCCGATACTAGCAGGGGGGCGAGGCCGAGAGAAGGTTCATCCAGGAGCAATAGGCGGGGACGGCTCATGAGGGCCCGGCCCAGGGCCACCATCTGCTGCTCTCCGCCGCTCAGGGTGCCGGCCCGCTGGTGTAACCGTTCCTGCAAACGGGGAAAGGTTTTTAACACCCAACCCAAGTCTTTGAAACGGCTGGCTTTTTTCCGGCCATAGCCTCCCAACATCAGGTTTTCCTGCACGGAGAGATTGGCAAACAGCCGACGGCCCTCCTGACACAGGGCCACCCCCCGCCGCCTGATGGCATGGGGCGGCAGTCCCACCAGGTCCTCCCCCTCCAGAAAGATTTCTCCCGACACCACCGTGGCCAAACCGGTGATGGCCCGCAAGGTGGTGGTCTTGCCGGCGCCGTTGGCCCCCAGCAAGGCCACCACCTGTCCCGCCGCTACGGTAAAGGAAACCCCCCGCAGTACCCGGACGGCTCCATACCTGACTTCCAGGGACTGTACTTCAAGCATAAGATTGGCAAGTTATATGGAGGAGTGAGCCTGGATTCCTCAAGACCTTCCGCCAACCGGTAGTATTCCGTAAGGATTTTATAGATATCACCAAAGAGGCATCAAGGAAATTATAGCCGCAGGTTTTGCGCTGCATCGCCAAATTTTCAAGTCTCCACTCTCAAAGACCTTTTGACGCGGATGGCCGCCTCGCCGCCACGGGGCAGACGTGTTCGCAGTGGCCGCAGCCAATGCAGCTGTCGGTCTGCACCACCGGCAGTTTTACCAGTGTTTTTTTACCGTGCAGGTCCAAGACTTCCGCCACGTTGAAGGTGATGGCCTTAGGGGACACGGGGCAGTGCTCTTCCCACACCAGGCAGTCGGCGCTCAGGATGACAGAGATGATTTCTGCCGAGTTCTCTTATTTGGAGACTCATAAGTAATTTATTTATGCATAATTTTGACCATGGGAAGGAAAGTTTGCAAGTTTTTCTTGACAAAACCCCCGTGATTCTTTATTGACTTGAAAGTCATTTTTTTGACCGGAAAGTCAATATGGACCCCTCCCGCACTACCAAAAAAGAAGTGGTGGCTGCGTTTCGCACCAATGAAATTTTGGCCGCCACCCGCCGGTTGATGGAACAGAAAGGCGTGGACAGCCTCACCATGGACGAGATCGCCCAGGCCGCCGGAGTGGCCAAGGGGACCATTTACCTCTATTTCCAGAGCAAGGACGAATTAATCCGGGAACTCCTCTCCCAGGTAGGAGAAGCCATTGCTCTAGACCTGGAGGGCATTTTAGCCAAGCCCGATCCTCCCCCGGAAAAGTTGCAGCAGGTGATCAATCTGCTTCTTAATTATGTGGACCGGGAGAGTGCGCTCTTTCCGGTGTATCTGCGGGAGTTGGTCCGGTCCAAGTCGGGGGGAGAAACCGCCCTCTCTTCGCTTCAGGAATTAGAGGAACGCAATGTGGCCCTCATCACCCAAGTTTTCGCCGAGGGCATTACCGCCAAACAGTTCATCCCCGCGAACCCACGCCTCCTGACGTTTCTGCTCAAAGGTCTGATCAGGGCGGTGGGCTATTACCAGATGACCCGGGACCAGAAGGACACTATCCAGGAAGCCCTGCCAGTGGTTTTGACTTTTCTGTTTTCGGGAATTGTTCTTGAGCCTGAAACTGCTTCGGAGGAAGCCACCGTATGAGGCGTCAGACCCTCACTCTTGCGGCCTTGGGCTGCTTTGTCTTTTGGGGATTATGGTCCCTTCCCGGACGGGCGGCCGAGGCCCCCCGTTCCTTGAACCTGAAGGAAGCCCTGAGATTGGCCTGGAAGGCCAACCCAACCCTTCATGTGAGCCGCCTGGAGCAACTCATCGCCGACCAGGATGTGGTCCGGGCCCGCTCCGGTTTTTTGCCCAAAGTGCAAACCCAAGTCGGCCAGACGTTTTATGACCAGTCGTACAGAATCAGGTTTCCCGCGGGTCCTGAGGAAGTTTCATTTCCTCTCACCAATAACAATTTCTGGTCATCAAATGTGACCGCGGAACAGACCATCTTCGATTTCTGGGCCAATTCCTCCCGTTATCAGGCCGCCATTTTGGGGCAGGGTGCCAGCCGTCTCGACACCGCCCAGACGCGGGACAATATTTTTCTTATGGTGTGCCAGGGATATTTTAAAGTGCTCCGGGGGGAAAAACTCGTGAACGTGGCCCAGCAGGAGGTGGTCCAGTTCGGCGATCAGCTGAAAGATGCCAAGAACTTATATGACTTTGGGGTCGCTACATACAACGACGTTCTCCAGGCCGAGGTGGCCCTGGCGGACTCTCGGCAGCGCCTGATCACTGCCAAAAATGACGTGATCAACGCCAAGTCTGCTTTGAACAAGCTCATCGGCCTGCCTATTCCCACGCCGTTGTCCCTGGCCGAGGAGAAAGAACTGGCGACGCCACCCTTGAAATTGGCCGAGGCCTCGGACAAGGCCGTGAAGCAGCGCAGTGACCTGAAGGCCGCCACCGATCGCATCGACCAGCAGGAACAAAACGTCACCCACGCCAAGTCCCAGCATTTTCCCCGGTTTTACGCCCAGGCAGGACACAACTGGGAACCAAATTTCTATTATGTCAACAGCTCCCAGTGGTTCGCCATCCTCGGGCTGAAGTGGACTCTGTTTAACGGACTGGACACCCATGCCCAGGTGCAACAGGCCAGGGATAAGGTGGAGCAGCTCAAGGTGAAGCGCCAGGACCTGAGCGAGCAAGTGCGCCTGGATGTGCAAACCGCTTACCTGGCCATCAATGAAACCGCGGACCGCATCCGGGTCACGGAAAAGGCCGTGAAGCAGGGGGAGGAGAACCTGCGCTTGAACCGGGAACGCTACCGGGAGCAAGTGGGCACCGCCACCGATGTCGTCGATGCCGTGACGCTGCTCACCAAAACCCGGGTGAACTTTTTTAATGCCCGCTACGACCACCAGTTGGCCAAGGCCCAGTTTTTATGGGCGATAGGGGCCATCAACGATCTTATGCCCGAGGGGGAAGCCCGGAATGTTCCGTAAGCCCCTGGTGCGCCTCGGTCTGATTCTCCTCCTGCTGGTTTTCATCGGAGCCGGACTGGGGTACTGGTATTACCTCACCATTTTTGTTTCCACCGACGATGCCTATGTGGACGGCCATATAGGCATAATCTCCCCCCAAGTTTCGGGCCGGGTGTCCCAGGTGTTGGTGGACAATAATGACTTTGTGCGAAAAGGGCAGATACTGGTCACTCTGGAGCCTCAGGATTACCAGGTGGCGGTGGCCCACGCGGAGGCCAACCTGAATCGTTTACGCCAGGACTTGGCCAGTCAGTATGTCAAAGTGTCCAAAGCCCGGGCTGAGGTATCCGAAGCGGAGGCCACCTTGAACCAGGCCATCACCGATCGGTACCGCTACCGTAATCTCTTTGAGCGGCGCACCGTGCCCAAACAAACCCTGGATCGAGTCAATACCCAATACAAAGTGGCCAAAGCCACAGTGGAACAGGCCCAGCAAAATGAACGGGAGGCTCTGGCTGCCATCGGCGGCTCCACCAAGATACCCCTGGAGGAACAGCCAGCCATCAAAGAGGCCGAAGCCCGCCTCCAGCAGGCCCGCCTCAATCTGGGCTATACCAAAGTGATGGCCCACTTCAGTGGATATGTCACCAGAAGACAGGTGAAGGTGGGCAACTGGGTGCAGCCCGGTCAGGCCCTCATGGCCTTGGTTCCCCTGGAGATCAAGGAGCTGTGGATCAGCGCCAACTATAAGGAGACCCAGCTCACCAACGTGTGCATCGGCCAGCCCGCCGAGGTCACCGTGGACGCCTATCCCAAAGTCAAGTTCAAAGGAAAGGTGGACTCCATCATGGCCGGCACCGGGTCCGCCTTTTCCCTGTTGCCGCCGGAAAATGCCACCGGCAACTGGGTTAAGGTGGTACAGCGGGTGCCGGTGAAAATTGTGCTGTTGCCCCCCTTTCCCGAAAATCGGCCCCTGCGCCTCGGCATGTCCACCATCGTCACCATCGACACCCGGGAGCGCACGGGACCGAAGCTGCTTAGGCAAACGCGCACTGGGTTCTACAGGACAGGGATTCAACCAGGGCAGACGTCCATCCCCTCCCCCACCCCTGCTACCCCTTAGGCGAGGCGGGTCCTAACCTCCATGAACCTTACCGCCAACCAGGGCCCCCGGGAGGTGAACAAATGGCTCATTACCATCGCGGTGATGGCCGGCACCTTCATGGAGATCATCGACACCACGGTGGTGAACGTGGCCCTACCCCACATGGCGGGCAGTCTCTCTGCCGGGGTGGATGAAGCCACCTGGGTGCTCACTGCTTACCTGGTCAGCAACGCCGTGGTGCTCCCCATCACCGGCTGGCTCTCGGCCCTGTTCGGCCGCAAGCGCTTCTTGATGATCTGCCTGGTGCTGTTCACCGTTGCCTCCATGCTCTGCGGCTCGGCCCCCAACCTGGAAAGCCTCATCGTGTTCCGGGTCTTTCAGGGCATCGGCGGGGGGGCGCTGCAGCCCATTTCCCAGGCTATTTTACTGGAAAGCTTCCCGGTCCGGGAACGGGGCATGGCCATGGCTGTCTGGGGCATCGGCGTGATTTTCGCCCCTATTGTCGGCCCCTTGTTGGGCGGCTGGATCACCGATAACCTTAGCTGGCGTTGGGCCTTTTACATCAATTTCCCCATCGGCGTCCTCTCCCTGATCATGACCGCGCTGTTCATCTTTGATCCGAAATACATTAAAGAACAAAAGGCCGGGAGTATCGATTATATCGGCTTAGGGTTTTTGGTGGTGGGGTTGGGAGCCCTCCAGGTGGTGTTGGATAAGGGTGAGCGGGAAGACTGGTTTTCTTCTGACTTCATTGTGCGCCTCGCCATCATTTCCGTAGTCGCCCTGGTTCTTCTGATTTACTGGGAACTGAAAACCAAGCACCCGGTGGTGGATCTGCGCCTCTTCAAGGAGCGCAACTATGCGTCCGGCGTCACCATCTTTTTCTTTTTCGGCTTTGTCCTCTACGGCAGCATCATGCTTCTGCCCCTTATGTGGGGAGGGTAACACAAGTTATCGATGGCCGCTGTTTGATATGGGGGGGATTGGCTATCAACGCCCTGGCCGTCTACATGAGGAGTACTGACAACACGCAGGTCGACTTTTTACACGCCTGGTTCCCCCGTTTCATCCAGGGCATCGGCCTGGGGACCACGTTCGTCTCCCTGACCACCCTCACCATGTCTCGCATCAGCCAGGAAAAGATGGGGAATGCCACCGGCATCTTCAACCTGATGCGCAATCTGGGGGGCAGCTTCGGCATTGCCACCGCCACCACCCTTTTGTACCGGCGGGCCCAGTTCCACCAGACCCGTCTGGTGGAGCACTTGACGCCCCTGAATTTGCCCTTTCAGGTCTGGCAGGAGCGCATGGGAAAAGTCTTCTCGTGGTTACCCCACAACTGGCATTGGTGGCAATTTAAGCAACCTCTGGCCGGACTGTATGTAGAAGTGCAACGCCAGGCCCAGATGCTGTCCTTTTGCGATGACTACTGGTTTTTCACCATTGTTTTCCTGGCCCTGCTGCCCCTGGTTTTTCTCATGCGCCGGGCCCCTGAAGGGGCGCCGGAGCCGGGCCCAGGGCATTAAGGCTCCCGGTTTTGAGGCCTTTTCCCCCTTCTTCACCATGCGCCGAATAAACTTTATCCTTTTGGGCTTGGCCTTGGTCTTCCTTATCTGGATGCTCCACAAAGTGGGGTGGTCTACCATCTGGCAGCATCTCCTCGAGGTGGGCTGGTGGTGGCCTGTACTGCTGTTGCCCTACGGCGTGGTCACCTGGCTGGAGGCCATCTCCTGGGATTACCTGCTCCTGTCCCCCGCGTCGCGCCCCTCTTTGGCTCGACTTTTCCGGCTGCGTTTGGGTGGGGAAGCCTTAAACACCCTGACACCAACCGCAGGTTTGGGGGGCGAACCCTTCAAGGCCTCCCGGTTGGCAGCCCTGGGCGTGCCCTGGGAGGAGGCCACCGCCTCGGTGGTCATCCATAAGGGCATCGCGGTCCTGAGCCTGGTCCTGTATATCTTTTTGGGACTGGCCCTGGTGCCGTTTCTTCTAACCCTGGCCGACTCTCTGGTCATGCTCCTCGTTCTGGGAGCCTTCCTGCTGGCGGGCGGTGCCCTGCTTTTCATTCTGTTGCAGGGGCGAGGGCCCTGCATGGCGTGCATCCGACTTCTGGAGAGAATTCGCCTGTGTCCCCAATGCCTGAAGGAAAAGGAAGGAGAACTGCAGAGCTTGGACGCGGCGATGGCGTCTTTTTACCGGGAACACCCCGGGCGGGGTTTTTTATCGCTGGTCCTGTTTTTCCTGGCCTGGCTGGCGCACGCGGTGGAAGTCTACCTGATGTTCTGGCTCCTGGGCCACCCCATCGGTTGGGGCCTGGCGGTATGCCTCGACGCCCTGGCCATGCTCTTTACGGCCATGGGCTTTTTTATCCCCGCGGCCCTTGGGGTGCAGGACGGCGGCAATGTGCTTCTGGCCCTGGGGTTCCACCTTGGGGCCACTCTGGGGGCCGCGTTCAGCATTTTACGGAGACTGCGGGAAGCCTTCTGGATGGGTTTGGGGCTGCTTTTGGCGGCCCAAGAGAGGTGAGACCTCACCACTGTTGGACCGTAGAATGGAACGGCACAACCCGGGGTCCGATGGCAGAAAAAGGCTGTAAATCGAAACCTCACGCCGACTAAAAACGAAAGGCTTCACGTTTCAGACGCAGGATGGTTTCCTCCACCTTCAGGCGGTGCTTGGTGTGGATAGCTTCCCGGATTTTCCGAGCCATTTCGTCCAGGCCCAAGGGTTTGATGACAATTTCCATGTGTTCTACCTGGAGGATCTGCTGGAGCTGACTGCGCTGGTGCAGCATAACAATCAGGCGAATACCTGGAAAGCGCTGGCGGATGTCATCCAGTAATTGTTGGCATTGGGGGAGGTTCAGGTCGGTGATAAGAAGATCGAAGGAAAGCTTTTCACAAAGGGCCTGGGCTTCCTCCATGGAGCTGGCCAGGTAAAACTCTCCCAAGGCCCAGAGCTTGATCACCTGTGAGAGAAATTCCCGACACCAGTCGTCCTGGTCCACCACCAAAATGCGCCCGCTACACTGATGAGTACTGAACGCGGTGATCTGATACATGCCTAATAACTCCCAGGGTGATTCACCCATAACTTACTATGAAATGAGCAAGCTCGCAAGGTGGACAATCTCAAGCAGGAGGAAAAACCGCGTTTAGCTGAAGATCACTTCTTCACCGGACGGCGGGAGGCCCCCCGAGGCCGGCGGCGCCGGGGCCGTCGTCGGCGAGGCGGTTTGGGGGCCGGGAGCTCGGTTTCAGTGAGCAAGGTAACAATTTCCTCCCGCGGCGCGACACACAAGCGATTCAGCAGCCAGGCCTCGGGGTAGGCGGCCAGCCGGGTTATCCGGCCGGGTATGGTTTGCCGCCGCTTCAAATAAGGGCGGATGGCTTCAGCCAGGGCCAGAACCTGGGTGGTTTCCTCCTGGCGCTGTCGGGGAAATTCAATGGTTCCCAGGGCCTGACGGATATGGCCGGCAATGGCTTCCCGGAGTTCCCCCAAGTTGTTAGGAAGTTCTTCCTGGTGAAGATACGTGGTCAGAAACATGCCCCACAACAGGTTCTCGGAGAAAGCCAGCTCGGCCTGATATACTTTGTCAAGGCGATACATGTGGTCCAGCAGCTCGAGTTTTCCGGCTTTCCCCAATCGACCTTGCCAGGCAGGGAATATGGCGTAAAACAGGCCACTCTTCAGCATAAAATCCATGAAGGGCCGGGCGGCGCCACTGCGTAAATCCTTGAGGAGCTCATCCCGGAGGCGGGCCGGCGGGCAGACCCGGATGAGGTTTTTCTTGGCCTGAATCTCCTCCCAGGCCGCGGGATCGATGGTAAAGCCGATGCGCGCCGCGTGACGCAGGACCCGGATCATGCGTGCCGGGTCTCTCACAAAACGTACCCCCGGGTCCCCGATAACCCTGATATACCCTTGTTGTAAGTCCTCCAGGCCGCCGACAAAGTCCACCACCGAAAAGTCGGCGATGTTGTAAAATAAGCCGTTAATGGTAATATCCCTACGCTGGGCGTCTTCAGCCGGAGAGCCGTAGGTATTGTTTCGGGCCAAGGTTTCTTCGGGGCCGGCGTCAAATTCGGAGCGGCACCGGAAGGTGGACACCTCAATGATTTTGCCCCCTCGAACAAAAACCTGGACCAACCGAAAGCGCCGGCCGATAATGCGGCTGTTGCGAAAGAGCTTGCGAATTTCTCCCGGGCGGGCGTCAGTGGCGAGATCAAAATCCTTGGGCCGCTTGCCCAACAGCAGGTCCCGGACGCTCCCTCCCACGAGATAGGCCTTATACCCGGAGTGGTGCAGGCGATAGAGGACTTTCAGGGCCTCCAGCGGAATGTTTTTCCGGGACAAAATGTGCTCAGGCCGTGGGATGATGCGGGGCTGCGGGGCAGCAATTTCGGAGGCCTCAACCTGCATTGTTTTATTATAAGATAAATTCCTTTATTGTGTACCCATTTTCAGCCACATTCGCACAAGTCTGGTCGACGTTACCCAGGAGTGTGCCAACAACTAGGGCCCGTTCGCAAGATTTTCAGGGAATTAACCGGGCTCGGGCAAAGAGTTGACATCTGCTTAAAACCATGTAATTTTGAAATGTTAAGAGAATACCAGGCCTCGGCTGAACCATCTCGTTTCACCACCCGTCTTATCCTGGCCCTGGCTACCTGGGGAGGAGCGGGATATCTGCCAGTGGCCCCGGGAACCTGGGGAACCGCTGCGGCTTTGCCCCTCTGGTGGCTGCTGGCCCACCTCGGTCCCCTAGGTTACGCCCTGGCCTTTGCCGCGGTTCTAACGTTGAGTTTATTGGTGGCGGGGCCGGCCCAGACTCTCCTGGGCCGGACGGACCACTCGGCCATCGTCATCGACGAGGCCGTGGGCCTGCTCGTGGCCCTGGCCGGCGTGCCGGTGCACTGGACCTGGGTCCTGTTGGGCTTTCTAGCCTTTCGGGTCCTGGACATCCTCAAACCCTGGCCCATCCGCTGGCTCAGCCGGGGTCACGGCGGCTTGGAAGTGGTCGTGGATGACGTAGCCGCCGGGGTCATGGCCAGGTTGTTATTGGAGATAATGATTGTCGTTTGGGGAGGAGGCTAAGGATCACGGCCCCTTAGCCACCGCTCCCCCGGCCCTCCCCTCAAATCAATCTTTATGCAAGGCGAGATCATCCTCACAGGGACGGAGTTGGTGACGGGGCAGGTGGCCGAGGTGAACGCCCGGTATGCCGCCCGGCGGCTCCATGAGTCCGGTCTGCCGGTGCGGTGCATCACCATGCTGGGCGACGGCGACCCCTTGTTCGGCGAGGCCCTGGGCCGGGCCATCCGGCGCTCCCGCTATGTCATCATCACCGGGGGCCTGGGTCCCACGGACGACGATATGACCGTGGCCCAAGCCGCCGAGGCCTTGAATCTCGAACTCATCCAGGATGAGGGCATGCTGGCCCGCATCCGTCAGCGACTCCAGCAGCGGGGCTTTGCCTGGCATCCCCGCTACGGCAAGCTGAGCCTCATACCCCAAGGGGCCACGATTTTAGATGCTGGGCGCGCCGCCTGCGGTTTTTCCCTGAAGTGTCGGGACACCTGGCTGTTTTTTCTGCCGGGAATCCCCCAGGAAATGCGTCTGCTCTTTGAATCGGGGGTGTTGCCGGTCCTGACTGACATGGCCGGCCGGCAAGGACACTTGGTGCAACGTTCGCTCCGGCTGTTCGGCAAAATGGAGATTGAGGTCCAGCAGGCGGTGCACACGGTGGAACAGGAGGTCGAAGGAGTTGAGGTGGGCTTTTACCCCAACTTTCCCGAAATTCATTTGACTTTGACGGCCAGGGGTCATGAGCGCCTGCCCCTGGAGAAGCGGTTGGACCGCTTCATCGCCGCCCTGCACCAAGAGGTGGGGGAGGTATTGCTGGGACCGGAGGGCGAGACCCTGGAGGAAGTGGTGGGGAGGCAACTCCGGGAGCAGGGCTGGACAGTGGCGGTGGCCGAATCCTGCACCGGGGGGCTGATTTGCCACCGCGTCACCAATATCTCCGGCTCCTCCGATTATTTCATGGGCGGGGTGGTCACTTACAGTAACCAGTCCAAAATGGACCTTTTGCGGGTAGCGACCGAAACTATGAGGGAGAAGGGCGCGGTTAGTTCCGAAACCGCTTCGGCCATGGCTCGAGGAGTAAAGGAACTTTTCCTCACTGACTTCGGCCTGGCGGTGACGGGTATTGCCGGCCCTACCGGCGGCACCCCGGAGAAGCCCGTGGGTCTGGTGTTCATGGGCCTGGCCACCCCCAACGGGGTTGAATCCCGGCGCCACCAATTTCCCGGGGACCGTGAGATGGTCAAGACCCTGACGGCTGAAACCGCCTTGGACTGGCTGCGCCGAGAACTACTATCCTGGAAGGGGCAGAATATCAAGCCATGATCCGGGCCTTCCTCGCCATTGATTTGCCAGCCAGCCTGCGGCCGGTTTTATCCCGGGCCCAGGAGGAGTTGAAAAAAAGCGGCGCCGACGTCAAGTGGGTGCCGGTGGGGAATATCCATATCACCCTGAAGTTTTTCGGGAACATCACCGAAGACCAGGTGGTGGATATTACTGAGGCGGTGACCGCCATCGCCGCCGGCCAGGAATCCTTTTCCCTGACGGTGACGGCCGCCGGCGCTTTCCCCAACCCCAAGAGCCCCCGGGTGGTGTGGCTGGGGATAGGGGGCGATCTTGACGTTTTACGGGATTTTCACCGCCGCCTGGAAAGGGCCCTGGCGACCCTGGGTTTTCCCCCGGAGGACCGGCCTTTCGCGCCGCACTTGACCCTGGGAAGAGTGAAATCCCCTTCGGGTCGGGCGGCTCTGACCCGATGCCTGGTGCAGTTACCCATTCCTTCGCCCACCCCCTTCCAGGTGGGCAAGATCGTGTTCTTTCGCAGCACCTTATCCCCCAAGGGGGCCACGTATCTGCCCTTGAAAGTGATCCCCCTTGGAGGGTAAAATGAAAATTAGTGCACCAGTAATGCGCCCAAGCAGAGTTTGGGCCTAAAATGTGCGTTCCCAAGCAGAAGCTTAGGAGCGAGTCATAATTATTAAAAAAATCAAAGACATAAGGAAAAAGAGGACGCCATGACCGACTCCACCGAAAAAGCCAAGGCCCTGGCCCAGGCGTTGGGTCAGATCGAAAAGCATTACGGCAAGGGCGCCATCATGCGCCTGGGGGAAGACGAAAAGATCCAGGTGCCCGTCATCCCTTCCGGTTCCCTCGGCCTGGACGTGGCCCTGGGGATCGGTGGCATCCCCCGGGGTCGGGTTATCGAAATCTTCGGGCCGGAAGCCTCGGGCAAGACCACCATGGCCTTACACGCCATTGCTGAGGCCCAGCGCCTGGGCGGGGTGGCGGCCTTCATCGACGCCGAGCATGCCCTGGACGTGTACTACGCCCGCAAGCTGGGAGTGAAAACCGAAGACCTGCTTATCAGCCAGCCCGACTCCGGCGAACAGGCCCTGGAGATCGCGGAAATCCTGGTGCGCAGTAATGCCATCGACATGGTGGTGGTGGACTCGGTGGCGGCCCTGGTACCCCGCTCCGAAATCGAAGGAGACATGGGGGACGCCCAGATGGGCTCCCAGGCGAGGCTCATGAGCCAGGCCCTGCGCAAACTCACCGCGGCCATTAACAAAAGCCGGACCTCCATGATCTTCATCAACCAGATCCGCATGAAGATCGGCCAGCTCTTCGGCAACCCCGAAACCACCACCGGCGGGAATGCCCTCAAATTCTACGCTTCCTTGCGTATGGATATCCGCCGCCTGGCCGCCATCAAGGACGCCGACGAGATCATCGGCTACCGCACCCGGGTGAAGGTGGTGAAAAACAAGCTGGCACCGCCCTTCCGGGAAGCGGAGTTCGACATCATCTTCGGTCAGGGTCTATCCCGGGAAGGGGAAATCCTGGACATGGCCACGGATGCCGCGCTCATCGCCAAAAGCGGTGCCTGGTATAGCTACGGCACCGAACGGCTGGCCCAGGGCCGGGAAAAGGCTAAGACCTATCTCAAGGAACACCCTGAATTTACCTTAGACCTGGAAAAGCAGCTCCGGGGTCTGCACGGGCTGTTACCCATGGATACCCCCTCGGCTGAGGAGCCGGCCCTGGAACAGGAGGCAAGTTTGTCATGAACAGTCGGGAAGTCCGGGACACGTTCTTACGATATTTTGAGTCCCAGGGCCACACTCCGGTCCAGAGTTCCTCCCTGGTGCCCCACGGCGACCCTACCCTGCTCTTCACCAACGCCGGTATGGTGCAGTTTAAACGGTGTTTTCTGGGAGAGGAGCAGCGGTCCTATACCCGGGCCGCCAGTTCCCAGAAGTGTGTCAGGGCCGGAGGCAAGCATAACGACCTCGAAAATGTGGGATACACCGCCCGACACCATACTTTTTTTGAAATGCTGGGAAATTTCTCCTTCGGCGATTATTTCAAGGAAGGGGCCATTGAGATGGGCTGGGAGCTGCTTACCGAGAAGTACGGCCTGCCCCAGGACCGCCTCTGGGCCACGGTATTCCATGAAGACGACGAAGCCCGCCAGCTCTGGCAAAAAATCGCCGGCCTGCCCCCGGAACGCATCGTGGGTCTGGGGGAAAAGGATAATTTCTGGGCCATGGGGGACACCGGCCCTTGCGGGCCCTGTTCCGAAATCATTTTTGACCAGGGTGAGGCAATGGCCTGCGGCCCGGACTGCGCCATCGGCGTGTGCGAGTGTGACCGCTACCTGGAAATCTGGAACCTGGTGTTCATGCAGTTCAATCGCACCCCGGACGGTGTCATGCACCCCTTGCCCAAACCCAGCATCGACACCGGCATGGGCCTCGAGCGCTTGACCGCCGTTCTCCAGGGGGTGCAGAGTAACTTCGACACCGACCTATTGCGGCCCATCATCAGCCGGGTGGAGGAATTGGCCGAAATCGCCTACGGCCAGGACCATGCCAAAAACGTGGCCTTCCGGGTCATCGCCGATCACGCCCGGGCCACGGCCTTTCTCATGGCGGACGGGGTGCTGCCCTCCAATGAAGGACGGGGTTACGTGCTGCGGCGTATCATGCGGCGGGCCTTGCGGTTCGGGCGGCTGCTCGACCTCAAAACTCCCTTTTTCCCTGAAGTCACCGAAAAGGTAGTGGAACTCATGGGAGAGGTCTACCCGGAATTGACGGAAGCCCGCACCCTCATCACCCAGGTGGTGACCAACGAAGAGGAGCGCTTCGCCGACACCCTGGACCACGGCCTCCGGCTTCTGGCCGAGGAACTGGCCACCTTAAAAGCCCATGGAGGTCGGGTCCTCCCCGGGACAGTGGCCTTCCGGCTCTACGATACCTACGGCTTCCCCCTGGACCTGGTGCAGGATGCCCTGCGGGAAGAGGGTCTGGAATTAGATATTCCAGGGTACGAGGAGCACATGCAGGTGCAGCGGGAGACCTCCCGGGCCGCCTGGACGGGGGGCGCGGCCGGTGAAATCCCCGCGGTCTATCAGGAACTGGCCGAGGAACCCGCCACCGAATTTTTGGGATACAAAACCTTGAGCGCCGACAGCACGGTGCAGTTTCTCATCAAGGGGGAAGCCCGGGTGGAGCGGGCCCAGGCCGGGGACGCGGTGGAAATCATCACCGCGGCCACGCCTTTCTATGGCGAAGCCGGTGGCCAGGTGGGAGACACAGGCCTCATCAAAGGAGACAGCTTTCTCATCGAGGTGACCAACACCCAGCGTTTGCCTAATGACCTCTTTACTCATCAAGGCATCGTCAAGGAAGGGGAGGTCACCGTGGGCGCGACGGCCCATCTCGAAGTGGACGCCGACCGGCGGCAGGCCATTGCCCGGCATCACACCACCACCCACATTCTTCAGGCTGTCCTGCAACGGGAGTTGGGAGGACACGTTAAGCAATCCGGGTCCCTGGTGGCTCCGGAGCGCTTTCGCTTCGACTTCACTCACTTTGCTGCTATCACCCCCGAGGAACTGGAAAAAATCGAGCTGGGCCTCAACACCGCGGTAGTGGAGAACCGGCCGGTGGAGACCGGCACCATGTCCATGGCCCAGGCTTTGGCCACCGGCGCCATGGCCATCTTCGAGGAAAAATACGGGGAAGAGGTGCGCCTGGTGGCCATTCCCGGGGTGAGCAAGGAACTCTGCGGCGGCACCCATGTCAACCGCACCGGCGACATCGGCCTGGTGAAGATTGTTAATGAAGAGGGGATTGCGGCCGGGATGCGGCGCATCGAGGCGATCTGCGGCCCCGAGGCCCTGCGGTTGGTGCAGGAAGAGGAGCGGGAACTCATCCAGGCAGCCGGCCTCCTCAAGGCCGGACGGGGCGAGTTGGTGAAGCGTCTCACCAAGATGCTGAAACGAACCCGGGACCTGGAAAAAGAGGTGTCCGCCCTGAAAAGCCGCCTCACTGCGGTCCAGGCCGGGGATTTGCTGGACCAGGTACGCCAGGTGGACGGGGTGCCGGTCCTGGCCCTGGAGGTGGAGGCGGGCGACCCCAAGGGCTTACGGGAATTTGCCGCCAAGCTGTCCCACCGCCTGAAGAGCGGTATTGTGATCCTGGGAAGCCTGGCCGACGACAAGGCCCTTCTGGTGACCATTGTGTCCAAGGACCTGACCAAGCGCTTCAACGCCGGGGAGATCATCCGTGAACTGGCCCCCCTAGTAGGTGGGGCCGGCGGCGGCCGGGCGGACATGGCCCAGGCCGGCGGGCCGCAGAAGGAAAAACTCACCGAAGCCATTCAACAGGCCTATGAGCTTGTCGCCAGGAAGGTGAAGAAGTAAACAAGACCTTGGAACAAAAACTGCCATTCTGAGTAAGCTATGCGACCGAAGCATCTAGATCCTTCGCTTCGCTCAGAATGACAGAAGTTTTTTTATAGAGGTCTGGTAAACTTCTCAGAGCTTCAACGCTCCCTGTGCTTTCTCTTTGAGGGAAAGTTGATCCCTTGACGGCCTCACCCCTGACCCAACTGCATACACAAGTTCCCCAACGCGGCGCTTTCCAGGAGGATGAGGTCGTCGGCCTTTTTCCGTAAGGCATCAAGATTGGTCCGGCTAGCGTCGTCCATGTCATCGTTCCCTCTGTCCAATTCTACCTGAAAGCGGTAATAGCGCCGCGTCGGCCCGTCCGTAACCGGCAAGAGCTGCCTTAGTTGATAATCTACCGTATCCTGAACACCGTCGAAAATAATGTTGATGATATTTTGGGCCCAGCCCGCCAGACCCCAGTCCTTGGCTTCCTCGTAGTCTAGAGGCCGGGTGAGTTGCCCGGTGCCCAGGGAAACTACCAGGAAGTCGTTGTCCCGGCCATAGATTACCATGGCCTCGGCTAAAGCGCACATGGCCGGGTTATTGGCGAACACCCCGCCATCAATGAGGGCCCAATAAGGCTTTTCTTCACCACCAGCAATCCAACAGGGTTCAAAATAGGTGGGGGCCGCCGAGGTGGACCTGGCCACCTGGCGCATAAGAAAGTCGTTGGCAGAGGGATTGGCGCGCGCCTTGCTACGCTTGAAGAAAAAACAATCGCGTTTTTCGATTTCATAGCTGGGGACAACCAGTTCGGTGAGGGCTTGTGATAACAGGGCATCCTCGAAATAATCCTTGAGCACCCCTTCAATTCCCGAAGAAGGATACTTTTCATCCGCGAGGTTCCAAACCGAGTGGAGCTTGTGCCAGACGGAACGGGAGAAAATAGTGGGCCCTTCTTGTTCGTAAATGTCAATCAATTTTTCGGCCGGGTAGTGGGGCTGGTTGGGGTCGCGGGGGTTGGGTTTGGTGAGTCCCAGGGCCAGGATGCCTCCGGTGGAGGTGCCGGCGATGAGGTCGAAGAGCTGACAAATGGGCTTACCCGTGGCCCGCTCGATGACGTTCAGGACCATGGCCGGGATAATACCCCGGATGCCGCCGCCGTCGATGGACAGCACCTTAATGAGTCGGGACATGAGTCACCTCCTGGAGCGATGGGCGCAGTGCAAAAGTGATTTCCCTTTTGCCGGTAGCACCGGTATCCTGACCTAACTACCGATACTTTTGTAGACGACAGGTAAGAAAATAAGGAGGCGAGAACAGGGATGGACGACCCCTGGCCCCCTTCCCCTAAAAAGCACTTCAGGCTATATCCTCTCCCGTCAGGCTTTTCAGGGCTTCCAGGTATTTGGTTCGGGTGTTGGCCACCACTTCCGGAGGCAAGGGCGGCGGTGGGGGTTTTTTGTTCCACCCCAGGGACTCCAGATAGTCCCTCAGGTACTGCTTGTCGTAGCTCTTCTGGGCTCGGCCTGGGGCATAATCATCCTGTGGCCAAAAACGGGAGGAATCCGGGGTGAGCACCTCGTCGATGAGTAGGAGATCGCCGTTAACCAAGCCGAACTCGAACTTGGTGTCCGCCAGGATGATGCCCCGGGGTTCTGCCCAGGCGCTGGCCCGGCGGTAAAGGTTGAGGCTGACCTCCCGGACCCGCGCCGCCAACTCGGAACCGATGGCCGCAGCGGCCTCGGCAAAGGTGATGTTTTCGTCGTGGGTGCCCAATTCGGCCTTGGTGGAGGGGGTAAAAATGGGTTCCGGCAGGCGATCCGACTCCTTGAGCCCCTGAGGCAGAGGAAGGCCGCAGACAGATCCGGTCTTGCGGTAGTCGGCCCAGCCGGAGCCGGCCAGATACCCCCGAACGATGCATTCCACCGGCAGGGGCCGGGTTTTCCTGACCAGCATACTGCGGCCGGCCAGCATCTCCCGGTAGGGCTGGCAGGACTGGGGAAAATCTCCCACGTCCAGAGAGATGAGATGATGGGGGATGATGTCGGACAACAACCGAAACCAAAACGCGGAAATGTGAGTCAAAATGCGACCTTTATCCGGAATGGGATCCGCCATGACCACGTCGAACGCAGAGATACGGTCGGTGGCCACCAGGAGCAGGCGATCCCCCAAGTCATAAATATCCCGCACCTTACCCTGGTGGCGGGGGCCTAGATCAGCAAGATTGGTTACCAGAACCGGAGTACTCATGGGGGTGATTATCTGGGTGGAGTTTTTAAAGCCGCAGCTTTTAATGTCACTATTTTGGGAGTTTGTCCCAAGTGTTCCTCGCGCTCCAGGCGTCGGGCCACTTCCTCAGCCCGTTTCTTATCGGAGAAGGGGCCGGCCTTAACCACGTAATAAGGTTTGTTCTTCACAGTTACCCGATAGACCATGGACGGCAGCCCCTTGGCCCGGATGCGCTTTTTCATGGCCCGGGCCTCATCGTAAGAAAGATAGGTGACCACCAAAAGCTGGTAACGGTCCTCCTGGGCCTTGGCTGGTTTGGTGGCCCCGGCCTTCTTCGTGGGACCGGCGGGAGTTGCTTTGGACGTGGAAAGCGCAGAATGACGAGGGGCAGCCGCAGGTTTGGTGGCCGCACTGGGGGGTGGTCCCTCCTTTTGGGGCGGAGTTGCCTCACGAGAGGCGACCGGAGCCGGCGTCAGCGGGGCCTGGGGTGTCCGGTCGCTGCTCTGCAGCAAAGTTCGTCCGGCCCAAATCAAAATAATCAGGGCCAGTACGACTCCCACCAGGCCGATGAGCCACCAACGGGATATATCCATCTTGCCTTCTGCTTTCAGGTCCTTGAAACCCTCGGTTATCCTCCCCGCCGCGTTTTTGCTTCCTTCCAAGAACTGGCCCCAGGTGCGGGAGATGGATGCCATGACCCCGGACGCCCGTTGTCCTTCTAGATTCCAGCTGAACCACCTAACCCGGGAGGAAGTGCGCCACGACTCCCGGCGCTGTTCCAGGGCAGCCAGAAAGACGCCGGCGTCTTCAAATCGGTCCCGAGGATCCGGAGCCAGGCATTGCAGAAGCAAATTCTGCAACGGCAGGGGAATCTCCTCCAGGTCCACCGGTATGCTTTCCAGGCGGTAAGGGAAAGGTTCGTCAAAGGTGAGGGCATAGGGCAAACTCCCGGCGGATAGGCGGAAGCCCACAACCCCCAAAGAGAAGACGTTGGCTGCCGGGGAGACTTCCTCACCCTCTATGACTTCAGGCGCGGTATAGGCCTTGAGTTCTAAATGAGTTACCTGCTGTTCCTCCTCCCCTTCTCCCCTGGGGCAGGCGAAATTGGCCAGTTTAACAGTATGGTCCTCAAAAAGGACACTGGCGGGGTCCAAGGATTGATGTACTTCGTGATTAAGGTGGGCAAAGGCCAAGGCCTCGGCCACCTGTTCCAAAAGGTTTAAAGCATAGGGCAAGCGAAAGCGTTCCAGACGGTTCAGATGGGCCAGGAGGCTTTCCCCCAAAAAAGGCTCCTGAATGAGGTAGGCCCCTTCATCCCCCTCCTCGAAGTGGAGCACCTGGAGGATATAGGGATGACGGAGTTTGAAGGCCAGAGCGCCCTCCCGGCGTAAGGCCTCCCGGGCCGCCTCAAACTGAGGCACGTGCCGAGGCATAAATTTAAGGCCCACATCCATTCCCAGGGAGCGGTCTTGGGCCAGCCACACCCCGCCGCATGGTTCTTCCCGCAGCGGGCGCAGGACGACATAGCGCCGCGCTAAAACATCACCAGCTTTGAGGAAATCGTGAGCTTTTTGATTCATGAGCATCTCCGCCTTCCCGTAAGAGAATCTTTGCGCGCCACTTGATTTCACCATAGCACAAAACCATTCCCCAAAAAAGCCTGGCACCCAAATACGCTATACAACCCCACAACATTTTGATAATTTGTTTATGCTTTTTACTTTCAAAGTAATTCCACGCCATGGTCCTGGCCAATCTAATCACTCTGGCCCGGCTGCCCCTGCTGGTGGTGGTGCTGGGCATCTTGTTATACACCTCCACCTGGCACTGGCAACTGCTGGGACTGGTCCTGCTGGGCGCCCTGTTTTTGATGGACTGGATTGACGGGTTTGTCGCTCGTCAGCGCCGGGAAACCAGCGAACTGGGCGCTGTCCTGGATATCGCCCTGGACCGCACCGTGGAAAATGTCTTGTGGATTGCCTTTTTGTATCTCGGACTCGTATCGTTTTGGGTCCCGGTGATTTTTCTGGTGCGCTCCTTCCTGGTGGACGGCGTCCGGGGAGTGGCCTTTGCCCGGGGAAAACCCGGCTTCACCATGATGCACACCCCCTGGGGCCGCGCTCTGGTGGCCTCCCGTTTCATGAGGGGTTTTTATGGGGTGGCCAAAGGCGTGACTTTCGGCTGCCTCTGGCTGGTCTATGCCCTGGGATTGCAGGACCCGCGCTACCTGGTCTCCCTGGAACCCTGGTATCAAAGTCTGGTGTGGTTAACCGTGGCTCTGTGCGTGGTGCGGGGACTCCCGGTCCTGCTGGACGGACGCCTATATTTTAACGCCGGCTGCCGCCAAACCGATGCCGGCTCATGAGGCTCTCTTTTTATGGGAGATGAAGTTGCCGTTTTTGACGTAGATGGCACCTTGGTGCAAGGGAGAACCGAGTGCCTGTTCTTTTACCATCTGGTGCGCACCAAAAGACTCAAGCCCAGACGAGCCCTGAGTTTTGTGCTGCGCCTGGCCGCTGACCCCCGGAGTCGCTTTCGCAACAAATCCTATCTGGCGGGAATGGACGTGGAAGAGACCCGACGCCAGGGCAGCCGCTGCTTCCAGGCGCTCCTTCGGCAGCACCTCCGCCCCGGGGGAGTGGCCTGCGTCCAAGGTCACCAGTCCGCAGGGCGCAAAATTATCCTCCTCACCGGCTCCCTGTCTTTTCTGGTGCTGCCCCTTAAGGAACATCTCGGGGCGGAATGGCTCATTGCCACGGAATTAAGCCGGCGTGACCGTGTATTCACCGGGGACATTGCGGGCTTGCACCCCCGGGGAGAAAATAAGCGGTTGCTTCTTGAGGAGCTGGCCCGGCGCCACGATTTGGACCTCAGCCGCTCTTTTGCCTACGGCGACCATGAGGAAGATATTCCCTTTCTAAGCTGCGTCGGCCGGCCAGTGGCGGTTAACCCCACCCGAACACTAAGGCGTCTGGCCCAACAGCGCCGATGGCCCATCCGGTATTTTTGAAAGGAAAATCTTTTGAGGGAGAGGGCCAGGGTCTTTGATCTTTGGCCACCTCCCCACCAAACAACCGGGGCCCCCGGCTGTATTTGTCAGGCGGAGGCGTCTGGCCTACACCTAGTGACTTTAAAAGCAGGCCTTGTGTGGTGGTTGCCACTTTACCTGAACTTTGAACCTTGAACCTTGAACCTTGAACTATACAAGGCAAGATTGACAGAAGGACATTTTTCAAGTAGTTAGAACACATTGGGGCGGTGTCATGGATCCAGTTCAATTAAAACAATTGAAACAGAAGGTGGAAGAAGAACTCCGCCAGCGGGAACTGGCCCTCCTGGAATACTGGCTCAAGGAGCTGCAGGCCCTTGAAGCCAAAAGGCACCGGGACCTGGCCAGCCTGCAAACTGACCTGAGAACCCTGATGGAGCGTATGTCCACCCGTTTGCGCCGCCTTAAAGGAGGCTTACCCTAGCACATGTACGAACTCAAAATCATCACTGACTTTTCCGCGGCCCACCGCCTGGAAAATTTTTATGGCAAGTGCGAATCCCTTCACGGCCACAACTGGAAGGTGGAGGTGTTTTTATTGGGAGACCGGCTGGACGAAGCCGGGTTGATCAAAGATTTCGGGGCGGTCAAGGCTAAAGCCCGGGAAGTGTTGGCCGAGCTGGACCACAAGTATCTGAATGACCTGCCCGTTTTCCGCCAGCAAAATCCCTCTTCGGAGAACTTAGCCCGGTATCTTTACGAACGCCTGGGCACGGCCTTAAACGGTGAGGGGGTAAGGGTCAGCCGGGTGAGTGTCTGGGAGTCGGACACCTCCTGCGCCTCGTATTTCGAACTCTGATGCACCCATGAGACGATCAGGCGGTTGGTTCTTGGGCTTCATGTTACTCTGGGGCCTGGGGGCCTGGGGGCCTGGGCAACGGTAGGCCCCACCACCCCGCCGGACGAGAGCTGGCCTTTCACCGTCAATGCAAGGGCTGCCACCTGGCCCGATGAAAGCTAAGGCAGCCAGCGGGACCTATCAAATGCAAGGGTTGCCACCGCCAGGTACCTAGGGGAGGATGAGAGAAGGCTCAGCCGGGAAAGGCAGGGCTATTTCTCTGACAGGCTGTGCTGAAGAAAATCATAGTCGATATCATCCGCACCTTGCAGCGGGAACGAGTTTTCGCTCTGGCATCTTTTATCGCCATCCTGGTTTTCCTGGGCGGCTTGGGATATCTTCTGACGGAGGCGCTGGAAAGCCCCAACCTCCTGCACCAATTTGGACAAGGTCTCTGGTGGGCTCTGGTCACCATCACCACGGTAGGGTATGGTGATATCACCCCCAAAACGACGGCGGGGCGGTTAGTGGGCGCGGCTCTCATGGTGGGGGGACTGGTAAGTTTTTCCCTGGTAACCGCCACCGTGGCTTCCATTTTCATTGAACGCAAGTTTCGTCGGGAGCGGGGCTTGGAAACAGTCAAGGCAACCAATCATATCCTCATCCTGGGCTGGCATTACGACGGTGAAACCCTGTTGGATCAGCTTGTGCGTCGCCTGCCCCCCACCGCGCCCGTGGTGTTAGTCAATCAGCTCACCCCGGAAAAAATGGACAACATCCGGGCCAAGTATCCTGAAAATGAACCTCTGTTCGTCTGGGGGGATTATTCCCGGGAAGAGGTCCTGCTGAGGGCCAATGTCCGCTTTGCCTTCAAGGCCATTATCCTGGCTGGCCGGCAGGAAGAGGAATCCGCGGCCGAGGTGGATCAGCGTACCCTGATTACCGCCCTCACCCTGAAATCCCTCCATCCTAAAATTAAAATCCTGGCGGAACTACTCCGACCGGATAATAAGTCTTACCTGGAGCGGGCCGGAGCCGAACAGATCCTCGTCCGGGGGCAATACGACAGCTCTATTTTGGCCGGGGCCATCGCCTCCCCAGGGCTCTTCCAGGTTCTCGATTCCTTGCTCAACGCGGAGGGGTATACCGTTTGGGCCGTGGAGGTGCCCTTCGGCTTCCAAGGTCGGTCGGTGAAGGATCTGGCTGATTATCTCAAGGAGCAATACCAGGCCCTCCTCATCGCGATTTACAGCGAAGGCCGGCCTTTGAGCATGGAAGACCTTTTAGGAGATGAACCCTCCGCCATCGACGATTTCATTCGAAGCAAGTTCGCCGAAACCGGGATGGCCTACCTTTTTGGCCGGACCAAGATGGAATTCCAGATCAACCCGCCGGAAACGCAGGTCCTGGGTCCCCAACATCGGGTGGTGGTGATCGCTGCCCAACCCCCGAAATTCTAAGGTTCGATCATGGAAGATTTGGCTGCTTATAAAAAAATCTTCATTTTTCAGGACCTGGACGAGGAGGAGTTGCAGCAGATTCTGCACTTGGCCAAACCCTGCTTTTTTGCCACCAACTCCATAATCATTAAAGAGGGGGAATCCGGGGACAGCATGTACATCATGGGCGAAGGCGAGGTGGAGATCACCAAGCGCCTCACCATGGTGATTGACCAGGACCTTCCCAAGGAAAAACGGATGATTCGATTAAAGGCTGAAGACGGCGTCTCCTTTGGGGAGATGGCCCTCCTGGAAAACGACGTCCGCTCGGCCACGGTCACTGCTTTGACCGACTGCCATTTGTTGGAGTTGAACCGGGAGGATTTTTTAAGGTTTATCCAGGAGCACAGCGTCACCGGCTGCAAGATTTTGCTGCGCCTGGCCCAGCTTCTCTCTCATTTTCTGCGCAAAACGGACCAGGATGTGGTCAAGCTCACCACCGCCCTGGCCATCGCCTTGGGGGGTTGAAGAAACGGGGAGCGTTAGGTTGAGATGAGCTGCCATTCCGTCTGAGAATCATCTTGTTTCTGTAGGCGAGAATAAAAAACGTAGGGGCGGGTTTTAAATAAACCCGCCCCTCATTTTTTCTCCTGATTTAAAACCGAGGAAGCCTTAGTGCTCTTAACCTTACAGCGCCCGAGCCACTTGAGCCACGCCCTGTTTTTCCTTGATCGCGGCGTGGGCCGCGGCCATGCGCGCGATGGGGATGCGCATGGGAGAGCAGGACACATAGTTGAGGCCGATCCGGTGGCAAAACTCAATGGCCTGAGGCTGCCCGCCGTGTTCCCCGCAAATGCCGATCTTGAGGTCCGGCCGTGTCTGGCGGCCTTCGGTGACCGCGATCTGCATGAGGCGGCCCACCCCCAGCTCATCCAGGATTTCAAAGGGGTTGTCCCGCAGGATGCCCTCGGTGTTGTAAATGGGCAGGAACTTGTTTTCTGCGTCTTCCCGGGAGAAGGAGAAGGTGCCCTGGGTGAGATCGTTGGTACCAAAGGAGAAGAATTCCGCCTCCGAGGCGATGCGGGCCGCCCGCAGACAGGCCCGGGCGATTTCCACCATGGTGCCGAATTTGTAGTTAATTTTTACATTGTAGCGCTTTTCCGCCTCTTTATGGAGGTTTTCCACCCGGGGTTTGACCCACACCAGCTCCTGGACTGTGCACACATTGGGGATCATGATCTCCGCCCGGGCGTCGATCTTCTCCCTCAAGGCAATGGCCACGGCCTCAAAAATGGCCTTAATCTGCATATCATAGATTTCCGGGAAGGAGATGCCGCAGCGCACTCCCCGGTTGCCCAGCATGGGGTTGTATTCATGAAGCACCCTGACCCGACGTAATACTTGTTCTTTCTGTTTGAGGAGCTTCTGATCCAGGCCTTTGGCCCGGTAGTCCCCAACCTCCCGGATCAGGGACTCGATGCTGGGCATCTGTTTGTACAACTCCGGGTCCAACATAGCCACGGTGCCGGGGAGTTGCTCCAGAGCGTACATGATCTGGCTGAACTCTCTTAACCGGTTAACGTCGTTGATCAATTCCTCAATGCTGGGCAGGAACTCATGAAGCGGCGGGTCCAATAAGCGGATGGTTACTGGTAGCCCGTCCATGGCCCGGAAGATCTCCACGAAATCCTGGCGCTGCATGGGCGTGAGCTTGTCGGCCCAGCGTTTGCGCTCTTCGGGGGTGTCCGCCAGGATCATATTGCGCATCAGGGGCAAGCGGTCCGCCTCGTTGAACATACGCTCGGTGCGGCACAGACCGATGCCCATGGCCCCGTGCTCCCGGGACCTTTGGGCCATGTCCGGGGTGTCGGCGTTGGCCCAGACCTCTATCTTGGCGTATTTGTCGGCCCAGTCCATCAAGCTTTTCAGGTCCTTGGGGAGATCCGGGTCCAGCATGGGCACCGCCCCCAAGTAGACCACGCCGGCGGTGCCGTCGAGGGTGACGATGTCACCTTCCTTGATGACCACGTTCCCCACCCTGGCTTCCTTCAATTCGTAATTGATATCCAGACCCTCGGCCCCGGAGACGCAGGGTTTGCCCATGCCCCGGGCCACTACCGCCGCGTGGGAGGTCTTGCCGCCCCGGCTGGTCAAGATACCCTGGGCCGCAAAAAAGCCATGAATATCCTCGGGCTTGGTTTCTACCCGGGTCAGGATGATTTTTTCACCCTGGTTGCCCATGTGCTCGGCCCGGTCAGCGTCAAATACCACTTTCCCGGTGGCTGCGCCGGGGGAGGCCGAGATGCCCACCGCCAGGGGCTCCTGCTTGAAGTCCGGGTCGATGCGGCGGTGCAGGAACTGCTCCAGCATGTCCGGATCGATGCGCAGCAGCGCCTCCTCTTCAGAAATGAGGCCCTCCTTGACCATGTCCACCGAGGTTTTGCACAGGGCCCAGGCGTTCATCTTGCCGTTTCTGGTCTGGAGCATGTAGAGCTTGCCCTGCTCGATGGTAAACTCGTAGTCCTGCACCTCCCGGTAGTGCTTCTCCAGGGTGGTGTTCATCTTTTCCAGCTCCTTATAGATTTCCGGCATGTCCGTCCGGAGCTCACGCAAAGGGCGGGGGGTGCGGATGCCGGCCACCACGTCTTCGCCCTGGGCGTTGATGAGGTAGTCGCCGTACATGGTATGCTCGCCGGTCCCCGGGTCCCTAGTGAACCCCACCCCGGTGGCGGAATCCTTGCCCATGTTGCCGAAGACCATGGTACAGACGTTTACCGCGGTCCCCAGGGCCATTTCCGGGGTGATGTTGAACTGGCGGCGGTAGTCCACGGCCCGTTTCCCCATCCATGACCGGAAAACGCCCTCGATGGAGATGTAAAGTTGGGCCCAAACATCCTGGGGAAAGGGCCTGCCGGTCTCCTTTTTAATGTAATCCTTGAAATGGGCACAGACTTCTTTCATGGCCTCGGCCGAGAGCTCCGTATCCACCTGAGCGTGGTATTTCTTTTTGGTTTCCTCGAAGATCTCGTCAAAGCCTTCGTCCTTGACCCCCAGGCCGATCTTGCCGAAGAGCTGGAGAAAACGCCGGTAGGCGTCATAAACAAAGCGCTCGTTTTTGGTAAGGGCGGCTAAACCCTTAACGGTATCGTCATTCAAACCCAAATTCAAAATGGTGTCCATCATGCCCGGCATGGAGAGGGCCGAGCCGGAACGCACCGAGACCAAGAGCGGCTTGTTGGGGTCGCCGAAGCCTTTCTCAGTTTTCTTTTCCAGGTCCTCCATGTACTCGTGCACTTCGTCCATGAGGCCTTCGGGAAACTTATCAAATTCCAAATAATCTACGTTGGCTTCCGTAGTGACCACAAAACCCGGGGGCACGGGGAGGTCGATCTGGGTCATGGTGCACAGACCTGCCCCCTTTCCTCCCAACAATTTTTTATTGGTGCCGTCGCCTTCCTCGAAAGCGTAGCAATAGCGCTTCTTCTTCGCCATGTTTGTCTTCTCCTTCTCTTTTTTCCCAGTGGTTTTGCGCGCCATGGGCGATCTCCTCTTGGTTAATAGTCAAATTTGTGAAAAATATCAAAACTAAAATGGCAATTAAGTTAACCTAACCATGAGCTTACTTTCCTGACAAATCCATCAAAGCTGGCTCCGGCGGTATTTATAAAAGTTTTTCCGGCCTCCGGCTCAGACGGACGATCTCCTCCATGATAGTCTCGGTAAAAACCGGGGCCTGGCCGGTCTCCGGGGCGCTGAGGGGCCTGCCGATTCGGACCTTAACCCCCCACCCCGAAGACCGGTGCGGGGCATCATAGCTAATTCCCACCGGGATAAAGGGGAGTGGTCTCAAACCGTTGCGCTCCTGGAGTTTGAGAAGCATCTGGATGAGGCGGTGCTTGCCAGGTCCCACCCGGTCCGTCACATAGGTGCCTTCGGGAAATAAAACCACATAACCTTTTTGTTGTAAAATGGGAAGGAGCTGGCGAAAGGAAGAGAGGGTGGCCCGGGGGTTCTGTCGGTCCACCGGTACCCCGCCCAGAGCCCGGAGAAATTCCCGCTGCAGGGGAGTGACAAAAAGCTCAGCTTTGGCGATGTAATGCAGGGGCGGGGGCAATGCCAGACCCACGACCAGGATGTCTTCCCAACGCTGATGTTTAGGACAGATAACCGCCGGGCCCGAAGGGGGCAGGTGCTCCAGGCCCTCCACTCGCAGGGGATGAAACCGGGCCCAGGTGCCTCGCAGCACCTCCCGACAGAAGCGGTACAAGGTAGGAGAAAGAGAGGACATCGGTTCCATCCAAGGTTACCGGCCGCTGGTTAACCGTGATCCATACTTGGCTGAATAATGGTTTTTTCCCTAGCGGAAAGTCAGGCGAGGCCCCGATCGGAGCCGACCCCGCCTTCGATCCTGAAACTTTCCAGGCCTTGCTGAGTGTTTCGTAGTATATGGTAATTTTATCATCGGAGTCAATCGCTTAGCCAATAGAAAGGGCGAAACTATGATTTATCTGGATTTCAACGCCACCACCCCCGTAGCCCCGGAGGTGGTGAAGGCCATGCTGCCTTTTCTCAAGGAGGAGTTCGGCAATCCCGCCAGTGGTTACCCCCACGGTTGGCGGGCTCTGGAAGCTGTGGTCCAAGCCCGGCGGGAAGTGGCGGCAACCCTGGGTTGTCTCCCCGAAGAAGTCGTCTTCACCGGCGGCGCCACCGAAGCCAACAACACGGTCATTAAAGGAGTGGCCTGGCGCTTCCAGACCGGGCACCTTATCACCACCGCCATCGAGCACCCGGCGGTGCTGGGGCCGTGCCGCTGGCTGGCCTCCCAGGGTTTTGAGGTCACCGTGCTGCCGGTGGACGGCCAGGGACGGGTGGATCCGGACGACGTCCGCCGGGCCCTCACCCCCCAGACCATTCTGGTCAGTGTCATGCACGCCAACAACGAAACCGGGGTGGTGCAGCCCGTGGCCGAGATCGGGGCCTTCACTCGGGAGGCCGGGGTGCTGCTGCACACCGATGCCGCCCAGAGCGTGGGGAAGATTCCGTTCAACGTCCAGGAACTCCAGGTGGACTTCCTCACTGTAGCCGGGCACAAATGCTACGCGCCCAAAGGCGTGGGGGCCCTGCATGTCCGCCAGGGAACAGAGTTCACGCCTTTGCTTCATGGCGGCGGCCAGGAAGGGGGACGACGCTCCGGCACGGAAAACGTCCCCTATGTAGTAGCCCTGGGTGAGGCCAGCCGTCTGGCCCGGCAGCGGCTACCGGGGGACCGGGCTCACTTCCAGGAGCTCCGGGACCGCCTGTACCGGCTGCTCAAGGAAGGTTATCCGGACCTAGTCCTGAACGGCCACGAGACCAAGCGCCTGCCCAATACCCTGAACGTCTCCTTCCCGGGCCTTTCCGGGCGGGCCATCTTGTCCGGCATCTGGGAGCTGGAAGCCTCGGTGGGCGCCGCCTGTCACGGAGACGAAGAGCACCCCTCCCCCGTCCTTACGGCTATGGGTGTTTCGGCTGAAGCGGCCCTGGGCGCGGTACGTCTCTCGGTGGGCCGCACCACCTCCCCGGCGGAAGTGGAAGAAGCGGCGCGGCTCATCCTGGCCCGGGTGCATGAATTACGCCACAAGGGGGCCTGAGCCGGGGCTCACCCTTAAACCGCCGCCCCCGACGGCGTGAACCTGGGCACTAGGCGATAAGGCCAAGTTTTAGTGGCACAGGTTTTCAACCTGTGCGGGGTGCAAGCTGAAACCTGCGGCTACCTTTCTCAGGTCCAGATTTGCTGATACCTACCACGGGTCAGAGTTACTTGGTCCCGGAAGCCACAGGCGCCTTGGAGGGACGGACTGCCACATCGACTCGGCCCACATCCAGGGGAAAGCTTCCCGGCACTTCAATAAGCAAGGGGCTCCCTTTTTTGGTAACTAAGATAGGAATGGCGGACCCCTTGTCTTCGCCGTACATTTCCCGGGGCACAGCCCGCTGGAGCGCAATGAAATATTTCCCCGAGGGGACATCTTTGAGATCGACTCGAAAGGAGCCGTCGGCCCGCACCTTTATTTTGGGGAATTCTGAAATGAAAGCCGCAAAACCCTGGGAGTCGGTGTTGCCTCTCAAATTATCTTCCAGTTTAACCACCTGGAAGTAAGCGCTGGGAGGAATCTTGACTTTGAGCTCCCCCCAGTCAGAAACCACTCCTTTGACCTCCATCCTAGCTGCACCCCAGGATGAACTCCCCCATAGGAACACGACACTCAGTGCCACAGTTATTGCCAGCCATTTTCTCATTGTCTCATCCTTTCCTCTTTCAGTCCTGGTTCTCTATTAGTATATAGCCAGACCCCTCCGGTTTAAATAGCCTGATAATTTTCCCGGGAGATGTTGGGATTGTGGGTCACAGATAATGGAAAAGGAGAGGGCTGGCTCGCAGATTGCCTGAACTTTAAACTTTTCAGAACAGTCTCATTATAGACTACAGATCGCGTCCGCATAAGGCCAACAAAAAGCCGGGCCCCTGGGGGCCCGGCCTGGGCATGAAAGGGAGGTTGAAGGACCTGGTCCTACTTTTCCTGCAGACCTTCCGCGATGATGCGGTTAGCTACTTTCAGGGAGTCCACCTCGTAGGTGCCGTTCTGCACAGGTTCCTGGAGGGCTGCCACCTTTTCCGGGCGGACATCCGGAGTTTGATGCACCACCCCGCTGGCCTTTTGCATCACCCGGGATTGGGGTGACAGGTGGATGACCTCCATCTCCCCGCCGGACTTTTCCGTGGGCTTCTCCCCCTGGGCCCCGCTCACCTTGTCGGCCTGCTGGCTTACAAGCTGTTCGGCCTCCAGGCCTTTTACGTCGGTAATTTTCATGGTGCTCTCTTTACTGGAATGTAATCGCTTGGGCTCTCCCCGTCAAGTTAATCTCCCCATCTCCCCTCCCCGGAATCGGGGATTATCACCTTCTTATTTCTTTATCGGTTTCCGCCCGTTTCTCTTTAATATTTCCAAACATTTTCTGATCAGGCCGGAGAGGTCCACCAGCAGAATCTTGTCCCGGCCGTGGCCGGAGACCACCTTTTCTTCCAGGGGTTGTTCTTCTTCAAAAAGGTTTACTTTGACAGTGATACAGGCGCAGCCTAAAGCATACGGCTACAGGTTTACTGGTCCAGATTTGCTGATAGGTGCACAAACCTTACCGGACACTCGCCCCTTGATGGGAAGTGGTGGGCGAACTGAGTTCGCCCCAATTTTCGCCCAGCAGCCGCCGGGCCTTTTGGCGATCCTCCTCCAACTGTTGAGGGCAATGAGCATGGCGGGTAGCCTTAAGTACCTGCTCCAACTCCCTGTGTGCCTCTGCTTTTTTCCCCAGCTTTAATAAGGTTTCCGCCAGAAAGAGGTGATTGGTGCTGTTGTCGGGGGCCAGGGCCACTGCCTTAGACAGGTGCTCCAGGGACTCGTGAATGTTTCCCACAGATATAGGCCAGCCAGGACATTCATAGTAAATGCGACCTAATACCCGATGGGCCCCGGCCTGCTCATAAGCCGGATTCACCCCCAGAGTACGCTCCATCTCCTCGATGATGTCCGGCAACAGTTTGAGCCCCCGCCGGGCACCGCCTATTTCCGCCAAGCCGCATAAATTCATGCCTAGCCAATAGTGACCATCAGCCCAGGCCGGTTGCTCCCGGGCCAGGGTCTCCCCATAGCCTTTCCCTTTTTCAAAATACTGTAGTTTTTCGTCTTTGGGACTCAGTTCCCCCAAGAGATAGGCGAGACGGGCCACATGGACCAGGCAGTTGGTTCTTTCTCCGGTGGCATTTTTAAGTTCATCCTCGCAATGGAGCAGCTCAGCTCGGAGTTTGGAGACATCACATTCAGGTGCCTCTTCAGGGGCAGCTACCTCCGGTGGCACCGCCTCAGGGACAACTATCCGGGGACGAGCGCAAGAGCCGCACCACCAAACCAACGACAACAAAAGGAGAAGAAGGAGAAAATTTTTCACCAAAACAGACTCCTAAGGGTGTTTGTGGCCGCTCTATTCTTACCGGAATGCCAAGGGTTGATTATGCTGGTACATTATATGCGAGTTAGTTGCACTAGAAAAATAATTCTTACGCTAGCCATCGATGCAATCTGAAGAAAATTCTGGGCAAACGCGACTAAACTTTGTACAACTTGTCCTAACCTCGTTTTATTCCTGAACCAGCTAAAGCATCTCAATTTATCCCAACTGAGTGGCCCTGTGCATGGAGAAAAACCCAGGCGTCACCGGCGCCGACCAACCGACGGAGTTGGCCCAGCTCCTGGCTGAGACGGAGCGGCTGGTGGTCTTGACCGGGGCCGGCATTTCCGTGGAAAGCGGCATTCCCACCTTCCGGGGACCGCAAGGCTTGTGGCGCACCTTCCGGCCCGAGGAGCTGGCCACCCCCCAGGCTTTTCAACAGGACCCCGAGCTGGTATGGGAGTGGTATGACTGGCGCCGGGGAAAAATCGCCCAGGCCCGACCCAATCCGGGTCATGAAGCTCTGGTGCGCTTTGAGGCCCGCATGCCGGAGTTCATCCTCCTCACCCAGAATGTGGACGGCCTCCACCGTCTGGCAGGCTCCCAACGGTTGCTCGAAATTCATGGCAACATTTGGGAAGTGCGCTGTCTTGACTGCGGCCACGTCCAAGAAGACCGTCGGGTCCCCCTTCCCATCCCGCCGCGCTGTGACCGTTGCGGTGGGCTCTTGCGCCCCAATGTGGTGTGGTTTGGGGAGTCCCTGAACCCCGACATCCTGCGCCGAGCCGAGGCCGCCCTGGTCCAATCCCAGATGGTGCTGGTGGTGGGTACTTCCGCGGTGGTGCAACCGGCCGCCTCCATGGCGCTTTGGGCCCGGCAGGCCGGCGCCAAAATCGCCGAGATCAACCCGGATGCCACGCCCCTGACGAGCCATTGTGATATCGCCTTGAGCGGCGCTGCAGGGGAAATTCTCCCCAAGCTGCTGACTCTCCTGGGGTGACAATAACATAAAAAATAAAAAAGCCTTGACAGTTTTATCGCACATGATAAACATATTTAATTCGAGATTTATCACCTGGAATTGACCGGCCGTGTCTCCGAAGAGCCGGGAGAGCGGAGGTTCGGGTTTTATTTGACTAAGGGGAGGGGGGACAATGGATGCCCGGCGTAAGGGTGAAAGCCAACGAGCCGTTCGAGGTCGCCCTTAAGCGCTTTAAAAAACAGTGTGAAAAAGCAGGAATTCTTTCCGAGATTCGCCGGCGGGAACACTACGAAAAACCCAGCATTAAGCGCAAGAAAAAGGTTTTAGCGGCCAAAAAACGGGCTTTGAAAAAAATGCGCAAGCTTGAGGGCTCATGATCTCCCTAAAAGAGCGGTTGGATCAGGCCTTTAAGGATGCTCTCAAAGGTCAACAACAGACGGCCCTGTCCACGTTACGCATGTTAAAGACAGCCATCCGCAATAAAGAGGTGGAAGTGAAACACCCCCTCGAGGAAGCGGAAATCTTGGCGGTCATCAACACCCAAGCTAAACAGCGACGGGACGCGGTAGCCGAGTACAAGAAAGCCGGCAGGCAGGACCTGGCCAGCAAAGAAGAGGAGGAGCTTAGCATCCTCCTCTCTTTTTTACCGGCACAACTGAACCCCGAGGAACTGGAGGCGGAGGTCGTACGCATCATAACTCAGGTGGGGGCCAGCACCCCCAAGGACCTGGGAAAAGTGATGAAAACCGCCATGGCTGAGCTTGCCGGTCGGGCTGACGGCAAGGTCGTCCAAGAAATCGTGCGTCGGCGTTTGGGCTCCTAACCCCGCCCCCCGGCGCCCGGAGGGCCATTGCGGCATGCCTGAAGAAACCCTGAATGCCTTGGAATTCCCGGGACTTCTGCGCCTTGTCCAACCGTACGCCGTCTCCCGTCTGGGTCAGGCCTTTGTGGCCGAGCTTCGTCCCCTGGAGAATCTCGCCGATATTCAAGTAAAATTCGCAGAAATTCGAGAACTCCAGGAGTTTGAGAGCCGTGAGGGGGATATCCCCCTCGTTGATTTTCCGGACCTTGCCTCCTGGCTCGCCAAGGCCAAAGTTCCCGGCAGCCTGCTCCCTCCCCCGGCCTTTAATGATATTCTCCAGGTGCTACGGTTAACCCGCCAGATCCGACTTTACCTGGCCCAGGGCGGACCTCATCTCCCGGCCTTAGCCCGTCCGGCCGGAGGGCTGCGAGACCTGGGTGACCTCCAGGCAGCCATTCTCCAGAGCATCAGTCCCCACAATTTCATCCTGGACGGGGCCTCGCCGGAACTGGCCCGGGTGCGCCGGGAACTGGCCGACACCCGGGAAGCCCTGAACCGCCGAATCAAGCAATCGTTTTTCTCCGGCCAATACCAGCACGTCATCCAGAACCCCACCATCTCACAGCGTCATGGACGCTATGTCATCCCCATCAAGGCCGACCACAAGGGGGTGATTCCCGGTATTATTCACGATGCCTCCCAAACCCGGGCCACCCTGTTCCTGGAGCCCCTGGCCATCGTGGAGCAGAACAACGCCCTGAACCTGTTAGTTAATCAGGAAAAACGGGAAGAAGAAAACATCCTGCGGCGTCTCACCGATCAGGTGCGTCACGCTCTGGCCGAGCTCGCCGACAATCTCCAGGCCCTGGCGGAATTGGACGCCATTGCCGCCAAGGTGCGTTTCGCCCGAGATTTCAAAGCTCGGGAGCCCATCTTGAACCACCGCGGCGCCCTGGAGTTCCGCCAGGCCCGGCACCCCTTGCTTTTGGCCCGGGAAAAAGAACATCCTCAGGCCCCCAAGACCATACCCATCGACCTGCGCCTGACTCCCGAGAAGTGCTTCCTGGTCATTTCCGGGGCCAACGCCGGGGGCAAGACCGTCGCCTTGAAAACCCTGGGGCTTCTGACCCTCATGGTGCAGAGCGGCCTTCCCGTGCCGGTGGCCGAGGGCAGCGAGTTCAGCCCCTTTCATCAGGTCTTTGCCGACATCGGCGACCCTCAGGATTTGCATCAGAACCTGAGCACTTTTTCCGCGCATCTGCAGCGGGCCCTGGGCATCTTGGCGGAGCTGACCGGCCGGGCCCTGATTCTGCTGGACGAATTGGGGACCGCCACCGACCCCACCGAGGGCGGCGCCCTGGCCTTGGCCCTGCTCCAGGCTTTTTATCGCCGGGGGGCCTGGGGCGCGGTGACCACCCATCTGCCCCTGCTGAAAAATTTTGCCCAACGTGAGACCGGCTTCGAAAACGTGGCCGTGGTCTTTGACGAGAAAACCCGTCGACCCACCTACCGGTTGTCTTATGGGATGGTAGGCACGAGCAACGCTCTAACCATTGCCCGAGAGTTGGGCTTGGCCCCGGAAATCCTGGCCGAAGCCGAGGAGTATCTCGACTCCGAAGAACTGCGGAACTGGCGCCTGCTGTCGGAAGTGGAGTCCGCCCGGGAGCGCCTCAACCGGCAGGAGGAGGAGCTCAATGCGGTTCGGAAGGAGCTGGCCCAGCGGGAACGGGAACTGGACAGGGAACAGCAACGGTTGGCCGTGGAACGGGAGCGCTTTCTGACCGAAGAAGTGCGGCAGGTGCGGGACCGCATCCGCCAGGCTGATGAGGAATTCAAAGAAATCCTGGAGAAATTGGAGCGCCAGGAGGAATCCTGGGGCCGCCTGCGCCAGGAACTCTCGACCCGGGAGGCCGAAATCCTGGACGACCTCACTCCGCCGGCCCCGGTGCCAGAGACCGACCATCCCGAATACACCCCGGGCCAACGTATCTTTCTGCCGGCCCTGGGGCTGCCCGGGGAGGTGCTGGCGGTGGACAAAAATGGCCGCCTGACGGTGCAGGCGCGCCAAGTGAAGCTCCGGGCCCGGGTTGAGGAAGTCACACCCCTGTCCGGTGGCGGCGCGCCTGAGGCTCACCCTGGCGGGGTCAGCTACCACCGGCCCCCTGACCAACTGCCCTCGGTGAACCTGGTGGGGCTCAGGGTGGAAGAGGCCCTGCCCCTGGTGGACCGGTTGTTGGACCAAGCCATCTTGCAGGGGGCCGAACGGGTGGATATAATTCACGGAACCGGCACCGGCCGCCTCAAACGGGCCGTGCGGGAGTATTTGCGGAATCAACCCATGGTCAAAGCAATTCACGGAGATATAAATCCCGGGGTGACCCTGGTGGATTTGAAGGATTAGTAAGAATGGTGGGCGGTGCCCACTACAATAACTCGAAACTAAAAACTCAAAACTAACTGCTGACTGCTAACTGCTGACCACTACTTAGTGATATGGCCTACATCCCGGAAGACAAGCTTCTGGAGATCAGAGAGGCCGCCTCCATCGAAGAGGTGGTGGGGCAATACGTCAAGCTGGAGCGCCGGGGCAAGAACCTCCTGGGCCTCTGCCCCTTCCACGCCGACACCAAGCCCTCGTTCACCGTGTCCCCGGACAAGGGCATTTTCTACTGCTTCGGCTGTGGCGCCGGGGGCAACGTCATCTCTTTTGTCATGCAACACCACCGCCTGTCCTTTCCCGAGGCGGCCCTGGAGCTGGCCCGGCGGTATGGCATCACCCTGGCCTTAAGGGATTTGGGCCCCGAAGAGTCCCGCCGGGCCAAGAAACGCCAGGTTTTTTATGACCTGCATAGGGAGGCCCTCGCGTTTTATCAGGCCACCCTGGAGGGCAAAGCCGGCCAGCCGGCCCGGAACTATCTGGCCAACCGGGGTCTCACCCCCGAAGTCATCCAGACCTATGGCCTGGGCTACGCGCCCCCGGAATGGAACGGCCTGCGGCGGCACCTCCAAAGCCGGGGCCTATCCCCGGATGCGGCCGCGGAAGTGGGACTGCTGCTGCCCCGGGCCTCGGGCGGTTACTACGACCGTTTCCGGGACCGGGTCATTTTTCCCATCTTCGATCGGCAGGAACGGGTGGTAGCCTTCGGGGGCCGCATCGTCGGCGAGGGGGAACCCAAATATCTCAATTCCCCCGAAAGTCCGCTCTATTCCAAGGGCCGCTTACTCTATGGCTTGCCTCAGGGCCGGGAAGCCATCAGAAAGCAGGACCTGGCCCTGGTGGTGGAGGGCTACCTCGATCTGCTGGCTTTGCGGGTGCACGGTGTTATGCCCGTGGTGGCTACCCTAGGCACGGCCCTCACCCGGGAACAGGTGCGGCTGCTGAAAAGTCTGGTGTCCCGAGTGGTGCTGGTCTTCGATGGGGACCCGGCGGGATCCCGGGCCATGTGTCGGGCCTTCCCCCTGTTCGGCCAGGAAGGCTTGCCGGTGAGGGTCATTCCCCTGCCCGCGGGTATGGACCCGGACAACTATGTCCAGGCACACGGACCGGACCTCTTTGCCTCCCCCTGGGACGCGGCCCAACCCTGGTTGGCTTTTCTATTGGACAGCCTGGTGGCAGCCCATGGCCTGTCCATCGAAGGCCGGGTCAAGGTGACAGAGGAACTGCGGCCTTATTTTCAGGCCCTGCAGGACCCGGTGGAACAGGGCTTGTGGCTCAAGTACGCCGCCGAACGCCTCAGCGTGGCGGAAACGGACCTGCGCCTGAGCCTCACCCAGACGGCTCCGGCCTTCCAAAAGGGACGGGACGGGGGACGGGGAGTCGCCATCAATTTGGAGAAAGGACTGCTGCGCTGGGTCCTGAACCACCCGGGGGCAGTGCCCGCGGAAGAGCTGGCGGAGTGGGCCGAGGAGATGGAAGACCCCGACCTGCAGGAACTACTGCGCCTCATCGCTACGTACTGTGCCCAACATCAGACCTTGGATGTTAGTTACCTTTTGGACCACTTGGAGGAGGAAAACCGGAAACAAGAGATTTGCGCCCTGGTCCTGGGAGAGGGGGAATTTGCCCAAGTCCCCCCTGATTTAGTAGCGGATGATTGGCGGCGGGCTTTTCGGCGGCGGCACTTGCAACAGCTCCAGCGAGGTTTGAAGGAAAAGCTGGCCCGGGACCCCGAGAGTCAAACTCTTTTAGCCCAAAAACAGGAAATTGATTGGCAACTTGAGGCGTTGAAAACGCCCCCTACCACGAGAGGAGAAAATGGATGAGTAAACGGGGTATGGATGGCTTTTCCAGTATTATGCCAATGGATGATGATGATGCCATCATGACGGTAGAAGAGTTTAGTGAATCCCTGGCATCCGACAATTTCCTGAATGAACCGGCCAAAGATGTCCTCATCCTTGACGACTTGCCCCTGCCGTCGGGGGAAGTCACCCACAATCTGAATATGGAAGAGGGGGACGTTGATCTGTCGCTGGAGCCCGAGTCCGCGGTCAAGCTGGATGACCCCGTGCGCCTGTACCTCAAGGAGATGGGCATGGTTTCCCTCCTCACCCGGGAAGGGGAGGTGGAGATTGCCAAGCGCATCGAGGAGGGGGAAAATGAGGTGTTGCAGGCGATCCTGGAGGTGCCCTGGGCGGTCCAGGAGATCTTGGCTTTGGTGCACCGGTTGGAGCAAGAAAAGCTGGCGCCCGACACCTCTCTGGATAATTTCGGGGACAAGGACCCGGATCTGGACCAGTCCTCCCAGAAATCCAAGTTTCACAAGCTGGTCCAGAAGCTCAGGTCCCAGGAAGAACGCCTGCGGGAAATTAGAAAAGAGTTGGCCACCACCAAAGGTAATTCTGAGGCCAAAAGTCAGCTGGAGCACAAGCTAGCCGCGACCCGCAGTCGCCTGGTGGACTGTTTGATAAACATCCGCCTGGAATCTCATCATCTGGAAAACCTTCTGAGCCAGCTCTTGCGCCATTATCGCACCATTCGAGATTGTCAGCAAAAGCTCCAGGGGGTCCTCCGGGAGACGGGTTTATCGGCTAAAAAGTTTCGGGCTCTCCTGCGGGATTTACGGAAAGGCCTCCCTATCCTTGCGCCCAACGGCCTCACCCATGCCCGTCTTAAAGAGTTGGAAGAGGCCTGGGGGCAAGAAGAAAAGCGCCTGAAGCGGGTGGAGCAGGAACTCGGTCTCACCCCCTACCGCACCCTGAGGGTGCTGGAGCGCATCCGTAAAGGAGAATACCAGGCCGAGAAAGCCAAACGAGAGTTAGTGGAGGCCAATCTGCGCCTGGTGGTCTCCATTGCCAAGAAATACACCAATCGGGGCCTCCAGTTTCTGGACCTCATCCAGGAAGGCAACATCGGGTTGATGAAGGCAGTGGAAAAGTTCGAATACGAGCGGGGGTATAAGTTCAGCACCTACGCCACCTGGTGGATCCGGCAGGCCATCACCCGGGCCATTGCCGATCAGGCCCGCACCATCCGCATCCCGGTGCACATGATCGAGACCATCAACAAGCTCATCCGCACCTCCCGCTACCTGGTCCAGGAAATCGGCCGGGAGCCCACCCCGGAGGAAATTGCCGAAAAAATGGAGTTTCCTCTGGAAAAAGTGCGCAAAGTTTTGAAGATCGCCAAAGAACCCTTATCGTTAGAAACCCCCATCGGCGACGAAGAAGACAGCCACTTGGGGGATTTTATTGAGGACAAAAAGATTTCCACTCCCATGGAGGCGGTGGTGAGCCTGAATCTGGCGGACCAAACCGCCAAGATGCTGGCCACCCTAACTCCCCGGGAGGAGCGGGTCTTGCGCAAGCGCTTCGGAATCGGAGAAAGAACCGACCATACCCTGGAAGAAGTGGGGCGGGACTTTGATGTCACCCGGGAGCGTATCCGCCAGATTGAGGCCAAGGCCCTGCGCAAGCTGCGCCATCCTTCGCGCAGTACCCGGCTGAAAAGTTTTATGGATTCGTAAACAAACTTAGTTTTCCCTCTTGTTTCTGAGAGGGATAAGATTTATTTTATAAGATTACAGGGCCCATAGCTCAGTGGTGAGAGCAACCGGCTCATAACCGGACGGTCCCTGGTTCGAATCCAGGTGGGCCCACCCGGCGCAGGAGAAAGAGATTATCTTTCGAGAACCACCCAAAAACCCGACTTTTTTGGAATGCAACCCCGGGGGTGCTTTGTGCGCACCCCCGTTTTACGTCTGATGACGGCTACAGTAAAGGACATCCTGAGTTGTTTGGACGCGGCCTACCCATTTTCCTGGGCCGTCCCTGAAGACCGAGTGGGTCTGCAAGTAGGGGACCCGGGGACGCCGGTAACCACGGTCCTGGTGGCCCTGGAGGCCAGTCTGGAGGTGGTGACCGAAGCTCATAACCAGGAGGCCCAACTTCTCCTTACTCACCACCCCCTTCTCTACCAGCCGGCCGCAGACATCCGGGAAGACCGTCCGGCGGGCAAATTGCTGGCATCGCTGGTACGGGCCGGGATCGCGGTGGCCGCTTGTCATACCAACCTGGATTTGGCCCCCCGGGGGTTGAATGAGCATTTGGCCCAAGAACTGGGACTCATGGACCTGGAGGTCCTGTCTCCGGTGCGCCGGGACGCTTGGCTCAAACTCACGGTCTTCGTACCGGTGGGTTATGAGGACCAGGTGCGGGCGGCCTTGGTCGACGACCGGGTGGGGGTCATCGGTCGTTACTCGCACTGCTCCTTTGCCGCCCGGGGACAGGGAACCTACCTACCCCTCGAAGGGGCCAGGCCCTTCCGCGGGGAGGTGGCTGCCCTGTCCCGAGCCGAGGAATCCCGCCTGGAAGTGGCGGTGCCGGAAAGCTGTGTCAGGCCTGCTCTGGCCCGCCTTAAGACCGCTCACCCCTATGAAGAGGTGGCCTACGACCTCTACCCCCTGGTCGACTCCGGCCCCATCCTGGGATTCGGCCGAGTGGGAAGATGGCCTCAGGCTCTATCCTGGGAGGAGGTGGTGAGGCGAGTCAAGACAGTCTTTGCCGTCTCCGGGGTGCGGGTCTGGGGCCGGCCACCGGCCGCAGTGTCCCGGGTGGCGGTGTGCGGGGGTAGCGGTGGCGACCTCATCGGCCCGGCTCAACAAAAAGGGGCCGCGGTGTACGTCACCGGCGAGGTGCGCCATCACCAGGCCGTGCCGCGTCCGTCGGAGGAATTTGCCATTATCGAAGTGGGCCACTTCGCCAGCGAGGTAGTCTTCATGCCGGCCTGGGCCGAGCAAGTGGCCGGACTTCTTCAAGAGGACGGCCTGGAAGTACAGGTGCGGACGGTGGTTGGAGAAACGCCGCCTTTTCAAGTTATTTAGGGAAACCCTTATGCCTCCGCCGGTGCCTTGGAGCGCTTGGCGGCAGAATGGATCAAATATCAACAATTCTCAAAGAAATCAGCAAAAAGCGTAGTAAAGACGGAGGGAAGTTTTGTTACCGGAATTGGAGCAGCTCATTGGCCTGCAGGAGTTGGATAAGGAAATCCTGGACTTGTCAGTGAATTTGGAAAGACTCCCCCAGGAGCTCAAAAGGAAAGATCAAGAAATGGCGGCCTTGGAGGCGGAAAAATCCGCCTGTTCCCAGGAACTGGAGATACTGCAAGGGCAGTTGCGGGAGATGGAGGCCGAAGTGACCGACCTGGAAGAAGGCATCAAGGCAAGCCGCCAGCGCCTCATGGACATCAACAAGGAACTGGAACTCAAGGCCATGCTGAAAGAGATCGGCTTCCGGGAGGACCAGCGCGATCAGAAAGAAACCCGGGTCCTGGAACTTCTGGATCAAGTGGAGGCCCAAAAGCAGACTGTTACCGAGAAGGAACAGGCTCTCCAGGAGCTACAAGAGGACTATAAGCGGCAAGCCACCGAAGTGGCGGCCCGGATGGAGGAATTGGAACAGCAGAGGGCCCTCTTGGAGGAAAAGCGGGATATCCTCAAGAAGGAATTGCCGGCCCCGCTGTTGAAGCGCTATGATTTCATCCGCCAGCGCCGCAACGGCAGCGCCATCTCCGAGGTCAAGGAAGGGGTCTGCCTGGGATGCCATATGAACATCCTTCCCCAACAATTTATAGACCTGCAAAAAGGGGAGGATCTCATCCAATGCCCCCACTGTCAGCGGATTCTCTACTGGGTGGGGGAGGAAAAGGCTGAAGACACGGCCTCCCTCTCCCGGCAAGTCTCTTGACCTCGAGTGACCCTCCGCCGGTGGACAGGGCGCGAGTCCTGGCGGCCCTGGCTGAGAACCTGAATATAGAGGAGGTCAGGCGCCGCTTCGGCCTCAACCGGGAGGAGATGGCGCAACTTTTCCGGGATGCGGCCTTTGTTTTTGACATCGATAAGCTGGGGATGTGGGAACTTTATGTGGACGGTGCCTCCAGGGGGAACCCGGGACCGGCCGGGGCCGGCGCCGTCCTGTTCGACTACAAGGGAGAAAAGCGAGCCGAGGAAAGCCGCTATCTAGGGGAAACCACCAATAACGTGGCCGAATATCAGGCTCTGCTGCTGGGCCTCGAGCTGGCAGTGAATCAGGGGGTGAAAAACCTCCACATTTTTGCCGATTCCCAACTGGTAGTGCAGCAGATCAAAGGCGCCTACCGGGTGAAAAAACCCCACCTTCTGCCTTTCTGGCGCCAGGCGCTTCAGGAATTGCAAAAGTTCGACATGTATGCTATTTCCCACCTGGATCGGTCCTTCAATCACGAGGCCGACCTGCTGGCCCGGCAAGCCATTGACCGGCAGCGGCGAAAAAGGTAACATAGTAATTAGTTAGTCCTGAACCCTCGTGGCAGGACGCGGAGCAGACCAGGTGATCGCTGGCTGCGTCCGGCGCAGCTGGAGGAAAGTCCGGGCTCCACAGGGCAAGGCGCTGGGTAATACCCAGGGGGGGCGACCCCACGGAAAGTGCCACAGAGACCAGACCGCCGTGGATCGGTCCACGGTAAGGGTGAAAAGGTGAGGTAAGAGCTCACCAGTGCCGGTGGCGACACCGGCAGCTAGGAAAACCCCGCCTGGAGCAAGACCAAATAGGGGAGCGCCAAGGGTGGCCCGCCCGAGCTCCTGGGTAGGTCGCGTGAGGCCCCGGGTAACCGGGGTCCCAGAGGAATGATCACCACCGGCCGTCAGGCCGGCACAGAACCCGGCTTATGGTCTGCTCCGCCTTATTTTTATATTTTCCAGCTAAGGGCTGACATTTTCCCTTGCGCGAACCAGGCATGATTCCCTCCAGCGCGGCCCTGCCCGCCTCCAAGGCGGCACCTGCCCCTTATATCTCCGTGGTTATCCCGGCTTACAACGAACAAGAGAACCTGGCGGAGCTGAGCGAGCGCCTGTTGGCCACTCTGACAGCTCACGGCCGGTCTTTCGAAATCATTTTTGTGGACGACGGCTCCAGCGACCGCTCCTGGGAGATGCTCACTGACCTGCACCAGCGACAGCCGGAGCACATCCGGGCGGTGCAGTTCTTCCGCAATTTCGGCCAGCATCAGGCCATCTTCGCCGGTTTTCAGGCCGCCCGGGGCCAGATCATCGTTACCCTGGACGCCGACCTCCAGAACCTGCCGGAAGACATCCCCAAACTGGTGGTCAAGTTGGAGGAAGGCTATGACACCGTGGGAGGCTGGCGGGAGAACCGCCTGGATTCCTGGCTCAGGCGTATCCCCTCCTATCTCATGAACCGCACCATGTCCTGGGTTACCGGGGTCAAACTCAAGGACTACGGCTGTATGCTGCGGGCCTATCGCCGGGAAGTGGTGGACAGCATCAATCAATGCCAGGAGTCATCCAGCTTCATCCCAGCCTTGGCCAACCTCTTTTCCCACCGGGTGGCGGAGATTCCCGTGGGCCACGCCGAGCGGGAACGGGGCAAATCCAAATACAACCTGTTTAAACTCCTGCGCCTGAACTTCGACCTCATGACCGGCTTTTCCCACCTGCCCATACACGTGGTGGGGGCCATGGGCGTGGCCATTGCCCTGTTGGGATTTCTCTTCGGCCTCTTCCTCTTCGTACGCCGGTTGGTGGTAGGGCCCGAAGTAGAGGGGGTCTTCACCCTGTTCGCCATCCTTTTTGTCTTCGTGGGGCTCAATACCTTCGGCCTGGCCCTCATCGGCGCCTATGTGGGCCGCATCTATAACGAAGTCCGGGGCCGGCCGCGGTTTATTATTCGGCAGACGCTGGATAGTAACAGAACAGAATAACTGTTTTTCGTTATGCGTCTCATCTTCATGGGCTACCACAATATCGGTTACTTCTGTTTGAAGGCCCTCATCGACATGTGCCGGGACTTCGGGGATAAGATTGTGGCGGTGGTGACCCATGTGGACAATCCCCAGGAGAATATCTGGTTCGCACAGGTTAGGGACCTGGCCTTCCAGAATAATCTGCCGGTGTACCAGCCGGAGGACCCCAACCATACTGCCTTCGTGGAGGCCATGCGAGGCCTCGAACCTGACTTCCTTTTCTCCTGCTACTACCGGCACATGCTGAAAAAGCCCCTGCTCGACCTCCCGAAACAGGGGGCCCTCAATATGCACGGCAGCCTTCTTCCCAAATACCGGGGCCGGGTGCCGATAAATTGGGTCTTGGTCCACGGCGAAGAGGAAACGGGCATGACCCTCCACTACATGGAAGAGAAGGCCGACCGCGGCGACATCGTGGCTCAAAGACGGGTGCCTATCACTGGCAGCGACACGGCCCTGACACTCTTCGCCCGTATGACCGTGGCCGCCGAAGAACTTTTGCGGGACACCTACCCTTTGCTGCGCACCGGCCAGGCCCCCCGGATGCCTCAGGACCACTCCCAGGCCTCGTATTTCGGGGGACGGCGACCCGAAGACGGACGCATCGACTGGACCAAGCCCGCCCGGGAGATTTATAATCTGGTACGGGCCGTGACGCTCCCCTACCCCGGCGCCTTCACCTCTCTGGGCGGGCACCGGTTCTTCATCTGGTGGGGCCGGCCCCTGGCCGAACCGGTGGCGCCCGCTGCTGTCCCCGGTCAGATCGTGGCGCGCCTCCTGGGAGAGGGCTTGCTGGTGGCCACCGGCAGCGGCCAGTTTCTCATCGAGCGGGCCCAATGGGAGGGAGAGCCGGAGTTTTTAGGGCCCGTGGTGGCAAATTGGAAGGACTTGGTGGGGAAGGTGCTGGGTTAAAAGGAAAAAATGAATTCAGCTTACCTTAGCAACCTCTGTTCAATAACCTAAATAATCTATGAAAATCCTCATTCTCGGCGTCAACGGCTTCATCGGCAATGCCCTGGTGCGGCGCATCCTGGCCACCCGGGACTGGGAGGTCTTCGGCATGGACCTCCATTCCAATAAAATTACGGAATGCCTGGGCAACCCACACTTCCACTACCTAGAAGGGGACATTGCCATTAACAAAGAGTGGATCGAATACCATATCAAGAAGTGCGACGTAGCCCTGCCTCTGGTGGCCATCGCCACCCCCATGACCTATGTGAAAAAACCCCTGGCCGTCTTCGAACTGGACTTTGAGGAAAATCTGCGGATCGTGCGCCAGTGCGTCAAATATGGCACCCGTATCATCTTCCCTTCCACCTCCGAGGTCTATGGCATGTGCGCCGACGGGGAGTTCTTCGAAGACCAAAGCCCCATGGTTCTGGGACCCATTCACAAGCAGCGCTGGATCTATGCCTGCAGCAAGCAGCTTCTGGACCGGGTCATTTGGGCCTACGGCCAGGAAGGCAGCCTACAATTCAGTTTATTCCGCCCCTTCAATTGGATCGGCCCCAAGCTGGACGATCTCTATGCCGCCAAAGAAGGGAGCTCCCGGGTGGTGACCCAGTTCATCCTGAACCTCATCCAAGGGGAGCCCATCAAACTGGTGGACGGGGGCTTCCAAAAACGCTGTTTCACTTACGTGGAAGACGGCATCGATTGCCTCATGACCATCATTGAGAACCCCGGCGGGGTGGCGGACGGCCAGATTTTCAACATCGGCAATCCAGCTAACGAAGCCTCGGTAAAAGAGTTGGCTTACCTCCTACGGGATCTTTTCCGCCAGCATCCGGACCACGTGAACGATGGGTCTTATTCCGAAATCATAGAGACTTCGGCAGACTCGTATTATGGCCAGGGTTATCAGGATATCCTGACTCGCAAACCGTCCATCGAAAAGGCCCGGCACCTCCTGGGCTGGAATCCCCAAACCGACTTGACCACCTCCCTCAAGGTCACCCTGGACGCCTTCCTGGAGGAGGTCCGGAACACGGGAGTTTAGCTGGCAAAGATTGAGAAGTGGCGTTCAGTCTCGATAGAGTGGTGCCTTGGGGCAGGTCTTTCCCGGAATATGTGAAGATGTTCGTCCTGTCCGAAGGAGATTTTGATAAACGCATCCTCGGAGTTGGGGATGGTCCAGCCTCGTTTAACGCAGTCCTGTCAAAGCTGGGGGGAAACGTCATCTCGGTAGACCCCCTCTATCGTTTCACCGCCACGGAAATAAGACAAAGGATTGCGGAAACCTTCGAGACGGTACTGGAACAAACGAGAAAGAACGCCGCGGAATTTATCTGGAGGCAAATTCACTCCGTGGAGGAGTTGGGCCGGTTGCGGATGTCGGCCATGGAAGAATTTTTGTCCGATTATTCCAACGGCCGGGGGGAAGGTCGGTACCGCGAGGCCGGCCTGCCGGAGCTGCCTTTTGGAAAGGGTGAATTCGACTTAGCCCTGTGTTCCCATTTTTTGTTCCTTTATAGTGAGCAACTCTCTATGGAGTTTCACTTAGCGTCAATAAAAGAGCTTTGTCGGGTAGCGTTGGAGACCAGGATTTTTCCCATCCTGGAACTGGGGTCCCGCCCTTCCCGCCACCTTGATCCGGTCATGAGGCAACTGGAAAAAGATGGGTTCAGCGTGGAAATAGAGTCGGTCCCCTATGAGTTCCAGAAAGGGGGGAACCGGATGTTAAAGGTGATGGCCTCGCATTAGTTGGCATCTGCGAAGAAACTCTCCGTCCAAGGGTGGAATTAGTTAGAAGTTTAACCCCTGGATGGTTTATCTTTAACGAGGGCGGCCCGGTCAGAGCCGACAACTTATCCGTGGAGAACAGTTGGGCGGACGGTTAGGCGTCAAAGTAGACGTTGACACGTTGGAGGGGTTTAGAAAGGGAGTGCCGGCTCTGCTCAAGGCATTGGGAGAGCGGGGCATCAAGGCCTCCTTTTATGTATCCTTGGGGCCGGATCATTCGGGCCGGGCGATTTTGCGTTTGTTTCGGCAGCGGGGTTTTCTGGAGAAAATGTGCCGCACCCGGGCTCCGGCTATTTACGGTATAAAGACCATGCTGTACGGGATCTTGCTGCCGGGGCCGTTGATCGGCGCCGCAGCCCCGGAGATTCTTTCTGAAATCAGGGCCACCGGGCATGAGGTGGGTTTGCATGGTTATGATCATGTGCGCTGGCATGATCATTTGTCTATCATGGGGGTCGAGGAAGTGAGCCGGGAGGTGAGCCGAGCCCAGGCAGCCTTCGCCGAAGCTTTAGGAGTTCAGGCCCGGGCCTTTGCCGCGCCGGGCTGGCAGTGCACCGCGGCAAGCCGGGCCGTGCTGGCGGCCCAGGGTTTATTTTATGCAATTGACACCCGGGGATTCTCGCCTTTTTGGCCACGATTCGCAGACCAAACAACCTCGTGTCTGGAGATTCCCACCACCCTGCCCACCCTGGATGAACTGTTGGGTTTTCACGGCTGCACTCCGGATGATTTCTCCTCCCTCATCCTCTCCCGTCTGGAAAAGGGCGCGCCCCAGGTCCTCACTATCCATGCCGAGTTGGAGGGAGGACCCTTTAAAGAGGCCTTCGCCCGCTTCCTGGACCTCTGTTTGGCTCAAGATGTGGTCTTTTTCCGCTTGACAGACTGGGCTCAAGAGCTCCTTAAGTGCCCCCAAGACATTCCTGCTGCTCCGGTTTTTCAGGGCCGCCTTCCGGGACGGGCCGGCACGGTTTCCCGCCAGGGCAGGCCGGAGGCCCGGTCATGAGGGTGGCTGCCATCATCGCGGCCGCCGGTTTAGGCCGGCGCATGCAGCAGGACATCCCGAAAACCTACCTGTCTCTGGCGGGGAAACCCATTCTCATCCACACCCTGGAAGTTTTCGAGAAAGTCCCCGAGGTGCATGAAGTGCTGGTGGTGGTGCATCCTGAGGACCTGGAGTTTTGCCAGGAGGAGATCCTGGCCCCCCACCCTTTGAAAAAGGTCCTGCGGGTGGTGCCCGGGGGCAAGGAGCGTCAGGACAGCGTGTATAATGCCCTGAAGATTCTGAAAAAGGAAGCGGAGGCACTAGAGGTAATCCTGGTCCACGATGGGGTGCGGCCCCTGGTGACCCCGATCCTGGTGGGACAGGTGGTGGCCGCGGCCCGGCGCCATGGGGCCGCCATCCTGGGGATTCCCTGTCAGGATACCTTAAAGCGGGTAAGCTCCCGCAAGGAGGTGCTTGACACCGTGGACCGCCGGGAACTCTGGCAAGTCCAGACCCCCCAGGGCTTCCGGGCGACTCTTCTCTGGCAGGCCTATCAGGAGGCCATGAGCCGGGGATTTTATGCCACTGACGAGGCCGCGCTGGTGGAGGCTCTGGGAAAACCGGTGATGATGGTGCCGGGCTCTCCTCTGAATTTGAAGATAACCACCCGAGATGATTTGAAAATGGCAGAGGCCTTCCTGGCCTGCAGACAATGAAGATGATGCGAATCGGCTTTGGTTATGACGCCCACCGGTTGACACCCGGCCGCCCCCTGGTGTTGGGAGGCGTGGAAATTTTGCATCCCGTGGGGCTGAGCGGCCACTCTGACGCTGATGTCCTGATCCATGCTTTGGGGGACGCCCTGTTGGGCGCGGTGGCCGCCGGAGATTTGGGGCGGCACTTTCCGGACAGCGACCCGGCCTATCAGGGTATTTCCAGCTTGATTCTCCTGGAGCGCATCATGACCGTGGTGCAAGCCCGGGGCTTTCAGCCGGTGAATGTGGACGTGACGGTGGTGGCGGAACAACCGCGCCTGGCTCCTCATATACCCCAGATGATTGACAATCTCGCCCCCATTTTGGGCCTGGCCCCGGAAGCAGTGAGCATCAAGGCCACCAGCACCGAAAAAATGGGGTTCGCCGGCCGGGAGGAAGGCATCGCCGCGTATGCTGTGGTCCTGGTGGCCGCGGTGGCTTAAAGGCAACATGACCTGGAACTTCAAGGAAATCGTCATCCCCACCCGCACCGACTGCCTGGCGCTGATGGAGCAATACCATATGTTGCCCCATATCCGGGAGCACTCCCTCCTGGTGACGGCTGTGGCCCTGCGGCTGGGGACTTCTTTGCAGGGGGCCGGTGTTCCCCTGCACCTGCCCCTTATCGAGGCGGGTGCCTTGCTGCACGACATCGGCAAAACCCCCTGCCTGGGCACCTCCCGGAATCATGCCGAATGGGGAGCCCAGATGGTCAACGCCATGGGCTACCTCGAGGTGTCCGGCCTGGTGCGGGAACACATTGTCACCGTCGACGGGGAAGACCCATCCGTCATTCGGGAAGCGGAAATAGTCAATTATGCCGATAAACGAGTGCTGCACACCCAGGTGGTGACGTTGGCCGACCGGTTTGCCGACCTTCGGGAGCGCTATGCCAAAAGCGAGGAGGCCCGGCGCCGCCTGGCCGCTCTGGAAGAAAAAGCCCGGAGATTGGAAACCAAATTGTTTTTCCATTTGAATTTCACCCCTGCGGACCTGCTTAAACTCAATTATGCCAGGGAGGAACTATGAGCAAGCTGACCCTTGCCCTCATTGCCGGCGGCAAATCCGCCGAGCGGGACGTATCGTTAAAAAGCGGCGAACAGGTTTACCAGGCCCTGAATAAAGACAAATATGACGTCCGCCGCTATGACCCCAGAGATGACCTGGAACGTTTGGTGCGGGACGCCCCGGACCTGGACGTCGCCTTGGTGATCATGCACGGTCGGGGCGGGGAGGACGGCACCCTCCAGGGCATGTTGGACCTCCTGGAAATCCCCTACCAGGGGTCGGGAGTGTTGGGCAGCGCCATAGGCATGAACAAAGAACTCAGCAAGATGTTGTATCAACAGGCCGGGCTTAAAGTAAGCCAGGCCATGTTTTTTACCAAAGAGGAGGCCCCGGACCCCCGGGAAATCGAAGCTCGGCTCGGACTGCCGGTGGTTATCAAGCCGGTAAACGAAGGTTCCAGTATCGGGGTCACCAAGGCCCGCACCCTGGAGGAACTACAAAAAGGTCTGGACGCGGCCTTCCCGTATGATCACCGCATTCTGGTGGAGGAGTTCCTGGAGGGGGTGGAGGTCACCGGCGGGGTCTTGGGGAATGCCAAGCTCACGGCCTTGCCTCTGGTGGAAATCATCCCTTCGGACCATTACGATTTTTTTGATTACGAGGCTAAGTATAAGCCCGGGGCGTCCACGGAGATTTGCCCGGCCCGGGTAAGCCCGGAAATCACCAAAAAGGCCCAGGAGATCGCGGTCATCGCGCACCGGGCCTTACACTGCCGGGGCTACAGCCGCACTGACATGATCGTCAGGGACGGGGAAATCTATGTGCTGGAAACCAATACCATTCCAGGCATGACCGCCACTAGTCTCTTTCCCCAGGCGGCCCAGGCCATGGGGCTGGAATTCCCTCAACTCCTGGACACTTTGATTGAATTAGCCCTGGAACAGGATTGATCGGGATGTTTGCGTATCAGGGTTGACTTAGAATTTGGTCCTGGCGAGGAGCTTCATTCTGACTTTGAACTTTGAACCTTGAACTTTGAACTGATTATAAGTGTTAGGGCATAATGGGTTGCTTCAGAGGCTGGGCGCGTCAGTATCACCACTGACTATCTTTATTCTCATGCCTCGCGGATGTCCTGGAGCACCCAGGCACTCTTGCCCTGGGGCCGTTCCAAATCCCAGTACTCATAGAAGGTCGCCGGCGGATAGGCACACCCATAGGTAGATGAGGCCGGCCCATAAACTGGCCTTGATAGGGTCTGGCCGGCGAGGCATCCCGCTCCCATGACAGACTGAAATAGCTTCAGAACCTGCAGGTTCTTTCCTTACCTATCGGTTTTTATCGTTACACGCTTAAACTGTTTTTTACCGACTTGCAGTAAAAAAGTTCTATCTACAGGTACTTCTAGTTTTCTGTCAGTAACCTTTTCCCTCTCAATTCTGACAGCCCCTTGATCTATTAGCCGCAAAGCCTGCGAAGTTGTTGCCGAAGTACCAATTGATACCATAACATGAGCTATCCATGGAGACTCAACGCACTTCTCGGCCTTAGGATTTAAAGACCTCTCAACTGATTCAACATTTTCCCGAATCTCATGTTTCCGAAACACTCTGTCAAATTCCCTGGCTTCTTCCGCCGCCGCCGCGGCCCCGTGGTAGCGGGCGGTGATTTCCCGGGCCAACTCCTCCTTGGCGTCCCGGGGGTGCTTGGCGCCGCTCTTCAAATCCCGGGTCAGCTTGGCCAAATCCTCGGGGCTGATGTCACTTAGCAGTTCATAATATCGCAGCATCAGCGAGTCCGGCACGGACATCATTTTGCCGAACATCTTATCCGGCGGCTCATCGATGCCCACATAGTTACCCAGGGATTTGCTCATCTTCTGCACCCCGTCCAGGCCCTCCAGGAGCGGCAGGGTAATGACGATCTGGGGCTCCTGGCCGTATTCCCGCTGGATGTCCCGGCCCACTAGGAGGTTGAACTTCTGGTCCGTGCCCCCCAACTCCACATCGGCCTCCAAAGCCACTGAATCATAAGCCTGGATCAGAGGGTAGAGGAACTCATGAATGGCAATGGGAGTCTGAGACACCTGGCGTTTATGAAAATCATCCCGCTCCAGCATGCGGGCCACGGTGTGCCGGGCCGCCAGCCGGATGAGGTCCTGGGCCAACATGGGCTTCATCCAGCGACTGTTAAAATCGATGACGGTTTTTTCCCGATCCAGTACCTTGAAAATCTGGCGCTCGTAAGTGGCGGCGTTGGCCTTGACCTCTTCCTCTGTCAAAGGCGGCCTGGTCTCGCTTTTCCCGGAAGGGTCGCCGATGAGCCCGGTGAAATCTCCGATGAGAAAAATCACCTGGTGCCCCAAGTCCTGAAAATGCTTGAGCTTCTGAATGAGCACCGTATGCCCGATATGCAGATCCGGCGCGGTGGGATCAAACCCGGCCTTCACCCTGAGGGGTTTGCCGCTGGCCAAAGATTTCTCCAACTTCTCTTTGAGCTCTTCTTCCCGAATGATTTCCTGACAACCCTTCTTGATGAGGGCCATCTGCTCTGTAACCGATTTCACACCTTCTCTCCGTTTAGTTCGTGATGGAGTGGGGGAGGGGACAACAATTATTCAAACCCCAGCCAGCGGATTTCCCGTTCTTTGCGGGGTGGTATGGGTGGTTCCTTGGCGGAGTAGCCGATGGGGGTGATGGCCAGCAGGTGCTTGTCGGGTTTCCCCAGGTAGTCCAGCAGCTCATTGGCCACAAAGTTAGGTCCGGTCATCCAGCAGGTGCCCAAACCCTCGGCGTGGGCCGCCAGGAGGAGGTTTTGCATGCAGGCCGCGCCGGACTGGATGAAGGCTTCCATCATGCCGGGGTCCTCAAGCTTTTCGATGGTCACCGCGAGCACCACCGGCGCCCCGCCCAGGTTCTGGAAGAATTTTATGACCATGTCCTGGCCTTTTTCCGGCAGATTGGCCTCTTTGAGGATGGTCCGCATGTGTGCGATGCAGTGGGCGGCCCGTTCCACGAATTCGTCCCGGTAGCTCCCGGCCAGTACGGTAATTTCCCAGGGCTGGGCATTGGTGCCGGACGGGGCCCACAACCCGGCGTTGATCACCCGTTCCAGGACCTCCCGGGGCGGCATCTCAGACTTATAAAACCGGTGACTGCGCCGGTTCAGAATGGCTTCATACAGGTCCATGCTCACTCCTAATTTTGATTTAAATTTATTTTAATTCAGCCAAAAAAAGTAGTTCTTGGCATATTGTTCTGAAATTTGAAACATTCTTATCGATGTCTTCTCTGTGTGCTACATATCTTCTGCTATGTGCTGACTGGTCTCCCAAATTTTTAAGTTTTGGTAATGCTTTCTTGGTATTTCTTACTCAATAAACAGTGTTTCTAGGAGACGTCGCATCATTACAGCACAAGCATCAAACCACCCTTTTTCATAAGAACCGTTTATCTGGAAAACTATTCTTTCGATATAACCTCTTGTTCCTGCAACCATTGCATGAGGCAAAATATTTTGGCTAAGAGGTTTGGTTCCTTCGGAGGGTGGAACAAATCTGACAGGAACCTCAGCCTTAATCTTCTTAGCAATTTCTAGAGCATTGAGCGCAGCAGACTTCATTGATTATCTATTTATTGTATATATGCTTGGCCATGCTCTCAAAAATCTTATCAATTTGGTCTGGTGTGGCGTCAGATGAGATGTGTATCTCCAAATTTATATGCACACTGGGAAAACTTGGATGGATGTCAGTAAGTGTTGGAGGGTGCATATCTATTGGCTTCTTTTCTTGATCTTTTTTCTCTATTGCCATTGGTGCCATTTTTGGTTTTTTTAAGGCTGGTTCTCTTACAGCTTTCTTTTCTGGTTTCTTTGATGAATCAGCTTCGCCAAGGTAATGTAAAAGCTTGCCATTTTATTTACTGCACTTACTCCACTTCCAGTTTGATTTGCAAACCATCTTTTAACAGCCTCCTTATCTTCACTAGGATTTGGAACTGCTGAAAATAAGTCTTCTGGATAGATTCTTTCTCTTATTTCTTTGCATACCTCAGCGTAATTTGAATCATCCCTCCAGGCTTTTGCCAATTCTTGATTTGTTTTGCCATCTGAATCTATAAGGCCAATTGTTTTTAGAGATGGTAGAATGTTTACTCTGGCGGAATTTGCCTGAATATTAAGAATCGTGGCCAAATAATTTTCTGTTACTACCCCTGGGATGCTTTGCTTAAATTTTTCCCGTAGAGACCACCAATGGGCTACCGGGAGCATGGGGAATGATGATTTTTTCTCTTCCGCCATTTTCCCATCTCCTTTGATATTTATTCTTAATCTTTATTAATACCACATTTCCAGAATTATAACTATCTGAATTTAAACAATTAGTTTCCAATACTTTTTTGCTTCCCTCCTTTTCCCCCGCTTCTCGCAGCCCTGGGCGTAAATGCGGCATTTTTGGGCCAGGGTGCTTCGGGCCGCCTGTCGATAATGCAACGGCAGGTTCGGTTCCTGAAGCAGCTTCATCAGGGCCCGGATGCGGAAGCGGTCCAGGCCCCGCTGCCGGGAAAGCTGGTCAGGGTGGCCGCCCCGTTTGATGACCAGGGGCTCCGGCGCCAGACCTACGGGGTAGCGCCAGGCGGTCCTCAGCCAGAGGTCGTAGTCCTCCGCCACGGGCAGGGTTTCATCAAAGCCCCCCAGGGCCGTAAACAGCCGCCGGTGCAGCATAACCGCGGAAGGGCTCACCGAGCAGCGTTGCAGGGACTGCAGAAAAATATCGCCGCCCACCTTCCGATGGGTTTGCGGAGGATTCACCCGCACCCCGTTTCTGATCCAAATCTCCTCGGTTTGGCAAATGACCAGATTCGGGTGGGACCTCAGATAGTTCACTTGCCGGGCCAGCTTGTCAGGCAGCCACAAGTCGTCCGAATCCAGAAAGGCCAACCAGTCCCCCCGAGCCGCGGCCGCGCCTAAATTGCGGGCTGCGCTCACACCCAGACGGCGCTCCCGACGGAGCACCTTCAGCCCTCCCCTCAGGGAGATCAGGGCCTCCAGGGTGGCGTCGGTGCTGCCGTCGTCCACCACCATGAGCTCATAGTCCCGAAAGGTCTGGGCCAAAACCGAAGCCGCCGCCTCCTGGACCCAGGCGGCCCGGTTATAGGTGGGTATGATGACGCTGACCAGAGGCACGGTAGACAAAGGGTATCAAAACATTGGCAAAATTCAAAGTGAATCAAGCCCCCTTGAGGTCAATTCCGGACTTTGCCTGCGTTAGGCCCTTGGTATGTAAGAATTTCTGTGGTAAATTTGAATATTTGAAATTTCTCCGCGATCAGGAGCGGTACATGGAAGCCCGCTATCAACCCGGCTGGGTGGAAGCCAAGTGGCAGAAAATCTGGGAGGAGACTCACCTGTTCGACGCCGCCGAGGATCCGGCCCGGCCCAAATATTATGTCCTGGAAATGTTCCCCTACCCTTCGGGCCACATTCATATGGGCCACGTGCGCAACTACACCATCGGCGACGTGGTGGCCCGCTACAAGTGGATGCAGGGCTATAACGTGCTTCATCCCATGGGCTGGGACGCCTTCGGTCTTCCGGCCGAAAACGCCGCGCTGAAGGCCGGCGTCCATCCGGCCCGCTGGACCTACGATAACATCGACTATATGCGGGGCCAACTCAAGGCCCTGGGCTACAGCTACGACTGGCGCCGGGAACTGGCCACCTGCGACCCTGACTACTACCGTTGGGAGCAACTGGTTTTTCTGGAGATGTTCAAACGGGGTCTGGCCTATAAAAAAATGTCTCCGGTGAACTGGTGCCCCCAGTGCCAGACGGTCCTGGCCAACGAACAGGTGGAGGACGGTGCTTGCTGGCGCTGTGACAGCGAGGTGGTCCTGAAAGAATTGGAGCAGTGGTTTTTCCAGATCACCGCCTATGCCGAAGAACTTCTGAACGATCTGGACCACTTGCAACATTGGCCCGAACGGGTCCTGACCATGCAGCGCAACTGGATCGGCAAATCCACGGGAGCCCACATAAACTTTCCGGTGGTGGGGGAGGACGAGCCCATCACCGTGTTCACCACCCGCCAGGACACCCTGTGGGGGGCCACCTTCATGAGCCTGGCCCCGGAGCACCCCCGCGCCCTGGCCCTGACCCAGAACACTCCCCAGGAAGCGGAGGTGCGCCGCTTCGTCGAGCATTGGCGGTCCGTGGACCGCAGCCGGGGCGCCCTGGAAGAAGTCACCAAGGAAGGCGTGTTTACCGGCCGCTTTTGCACCAATCCCGTCACCGGCTGGGAAATGCCCATCTTCGTGGCCAATTTCGTGCTCATGGAATACGGCACCGGCGCGGTGATGGCGGTGCCGGCCCACGACCAGCGGGATTTCGAGTTTGCCCAGAAATACGGGCAGCGAATAGTTGTGGTGATCCAACCGCCGGGGGAAGAGCTTCGGGCGGATTCCCTCACCCAGGCTTATGAAGATGAGGGCGTGCTGGTAAACTCCGGTTCCTTTAACGGCATGGAGAGCGGCCCGGCCCGGGAAGCCATTGCCGCGTATCTGGAGAAAAACGGCCTGGGAGCCCCAGCGGTGCAGTATCGCCTCCGGGACTGGGGCATCTCCCGGCAGCGCTATTGGGGTGCGCCCATCCCCATTATTTACTGCGATACCTGCGGCCCGGTGCCGGTCCCGGAGAAAGACCTCCCCGTGGTCCTGCCCCTGGATGTGGAGATTGAACACGTGGGCGCCTCCCCCCTGGGTGAATTGGAGTCCTTCTGGAAGGTGCCTTGTCCGGCCTGCGGCGGGCCGGGCCGCCGGGAAGTGGACACCATGGACACCTTTGTGGAGTCCTCCTGGTACTTCCTGCGCTTTGCCTGCCCGGACTATGCCCAAGGCATCCTGGACCCGCCCCGGGTGAACTACTGGTCCCCGGTGGATCAGTATATCGGCGGCATTGAGCACGCGGTGCTGCATCTGTTGTACGCCCGGTTTTTCACCAAAGTGCTCCGGGACCTGGGCTACGTGAACCTGGCGGAGCCCTTCGACCGCCTGCTCACCCAGGGCATGGTCCTCAAGGACGGGGCCAAAATGGCCAAGTCCAAGGGCAACGTGGTGGACCCTAACGACATGATCGAAACCTACGGCACCGACACCACCCGGCTGTTTCTCCTCTTTGCGGCCCCGCCGGAACGGGACCTGGAATGGAGCGATCAGGGAGTGGCCGGGGCCCACCGCTTCCTGCACCGGGTTTGGGCCCTGACACAGACCATTTTGCCCGATATCCAGGAGGTGCAGCCATACCAGGGCACCGGCGTCGATCTTTCTACCGAGGTTTTCGACTTTCGGCGCAAAGTCCATCAAACCATCCAGAAGGTGACGGATGACATTGATGAGCGCTTCCACTTCAACACCGCCATCGCGGCAGTGATGGAACTGGTGAACGCCTTTTATCAGGGGCTGGAAACCCTGCCCCGGGAAGACCTCACCTTTCAGGTCTGGCGGGAAGCCCTGGAAGTCCTGGTGAAATTGCTCAATCCTTTGGTTCCCCACCTCGCCGAAGAAATCTGGCAGGCCTTGGGATTCTCTACCTCTCTCCAACTGCAGCCCTGGCCCGAAGCTCAACCCGAGGCTCTGGTGGAGAGCAGCTTTACCCTGGTGGTACAGGTGAACGGCAAAGTGCGGGGAAAAATCGAGGCGCCCGCCAGCGCCACCGAGGCTCAGCTCAAAGAACTGGCCTTGCAGAACCCGGCGGTGCAAAAATGGCTCCAAGGCGAGCCCAAGCGGGTAGTTTTGGCGAGAGGAAAGCTGGTCAACATTGTCACCTAAGCATCTTCCATAGCCCAAAGATATGGCGCAGCGAAGCTTGGTTTTCCGGTTGGCGGTCTGTTTTTTCCTGATATTCGCGGCCAGCTGCGGCTACCGCCTCGTAGGCCGGGGTGAATTACCAGCCGGTACCGAGCGCCCCACCCTGGCCATTCCCTTGTTTGCCAACCGGTCCACCGAAATCGGCCTGGAGTCCCTGTTTGCCAACAGCTTTATCGAGACCTTTAGGCGCAGCCAGGCCTTGCGCCTGGTAGCCCGGCCGGAAAAGGCCGACCTGGTCCTGGACGGTAAGATTGCTTCGGTAGCCTACTCCTCGGTGGCCGACTTCAATATCAACCGTTCTTTGGTGCGCCGCATCACCATCCGGGTGGAAGTGCAGTTGACTCGCCGCAGCACGGGCAAGGTGGTCTGGAAGGACCAGGCCATCGTTCAGGAAGACTATGTGTTTGACCAGACCTACCAGGAGAGCGAGACCTTGAAAAATTTGGGGGTCCGCCGGGGTGCGGTCACCTTGGCTAAAAAGATGCTGGACAAGGTCCTGCTGGTGATTTAATTGCTGTTTACTGACCACTGATCACTGGTCACTAATTTTCACATGTCCCACCCCATCTTGGAACGTCACCTGGAACGCCAGAGTTTAAGGCCTGTTTATCTCTTCTTCGGGGAAGAAGAATTCCTCATGGAGCGGGCCCTCCGCCGTCTGGAACAGGCCCTGAGTGAGAAGTGGGGCGAGGCGGTATCCCGGGTAGTGCGGGAAGCCCCCGAAGTGAGTCTGGAGGAATTTTTCGCCCAGGCCCGCCTGTCCACCTTGTGGGGTTCCGGCCAACTGCTCATCCTGCGCCGAGCGGAAACCTATCCGGCCCAGGCACTGAACGCTGTTCTCGCCTATCTTGATCATCCAGCCCCCCGCAGTCTGGTGATCCTCACCGCCCCGAGTTTGAAGGGTCGGGAGGCGGAAAAACACCCCGTTTTCGGACGCCTTGCCAAAAACGGGGCCGTAGCGGGGTTCTTTCGCCTGCGGGAAGGGGATCTTCTGCCCTGGCTGGCCCAGGAGGCCAAACGCCTGGGCAAGACCCTGACCCCGGCCGCGGCCCAACGTCTGGTGGAGGTGGTGGGCGACAACCTGTCCGAACTCCACCAGGAGCTCAAGAAGCTGGCCCTCTTCGCCGGCGACGAAGCCACCCTCACTCCCCAGCAGGTGAGCCAGCTCGCCAGCCACAGTCGCTCCTATAACATTTTCGCATTGACCGATGCTTTGGGGGAACTTGCGCTAACCCGACGCTTGGCGGCCCTGAATCATCTTCTGGACCTGGGTGAAAAGCCGGCGTCCATTCTCGGTATGCTGGCCCGGCAACTGCGCCTTCTCATCCGCTATAAAGAAGCAGCGCCCCACTCCTCTCCGGCCGACTTAACCAAGCTGCTAAAACTGCCCCCCGGCATCGTCAAAAAACTGGGACGGCAAGCCGAAAAATTTTCTTTGCCAGCTCTGGAGGCGCACTTGAAACTCCTGCATCAAGCCGACCTTTCCATCAAGACCAGCACTACCAACCCCCGAGTCTGGCTGGAATGGGCCCTTATCCACCTGGGACCCGGGTAGGGGTAATCGGTGAAGGAGAAGGCAAGATCGAAACCCTTATCCCCCCACATACCCCCCAGTAATCAGTAACTCAGTTGTCAATAATCAGTAATCGATGACAAGCTTCTTTTAACTGATCACTGATCACTGATGACAGATTACGGATTACTGAATGAAGGGGAAGCCTGTTGTTTGGCGCGTTTTATGGTAAAATAATTTGAAAAAATATGCGTTATAGTCGTCTCCTCATCCCCACTCTCAAGGAAACTCCGGCGGAAGCCGAGGCCACGTCCCACATTTTGCTTTTCCGGGCCGGCATGATCCGGAAGCTGGCCTCCGGTATCTATGATTATCTGCCTCTGGGTCTGCGGGTTTTGCGCAAGGTGGAACAGATCGTCCGGGAGGAAATGAACCGGGCCGGGGCCCAGGAAGTGCTGCTGCCTGCGGTGCAGCCGGCTGAGTTGTGGCAGGAGTCGGGCCGTTGGCAAGTTTATGGCAAGGAATTGCTCCGCTTCAAGGACCGTCACGGTCGGGATTGCTGCTTCGGCCCCACGCATGAAGAAGTGATCACTGATGTGGTGCGCCGGGAGGTGCACTCCTACCGACAACTTCCCTTGAACCTCTACCAGATTCAGGTGAAGTTCCGGGATGAAATTCGGCCCCGCTTCGGGCTCATCCGAGGGCGGGAGTTCATCATGAAGGACGCTTACAGTTTCGACGTGGACGAAGCCGGGGCGGAACTTACCTACGGGTCCATGTATGAAGCTTATAGCCGCATCTTTCGACGCTGCGGACTGACTTTTAAGGCGGTGGAGGCGGACACCGGCCCCATCGGGGGAAGCTTTTCCCACGAATTCATGGTCCTGGCGGACACGGGGGAGGATCTTTTGGCATCCTGTAACTCCTGTAATTACGCCGCCAACTTGGAAAAGGCGGAAGTGCCGCCCCCTGAGGACAATCCGGGGCCGCCCCCGGCGGGATCATCCAAGCTGGTAGCCACCCCCGGGGTGCGCACCGTGGAAGAAGTGGCAGCCTTTCTTAAGGTGCAGCCGCGAGACATCGTCAAGACCTTGATTTATGAAACCGACCAGGACCCGGTGGCGGTGCTCATCCGGGGCGATCACGAAGTAAACGAGATCAAGGTGAGGAATCTTTTAGGGGTCACCGACCTTATCCTGGCCGGCCCGGCTAAGGTTAAGGAGCTTACCGGGGCGGAGGTAGGCTTCTCCGGGCCTTTGGGCTTGTCTATCCCGATTTACGCCGACCAGGCCGTAGCCGCCCTTTCCGCCATGGTCATTGGAGCCAATAAAGACGACCATCACTTCACCGGCGTGCATCCCCAGCGGGACCTCCAAATTACCCGGGTGGCGGATTTGCGCCAGGTCACGGAGCAAGACCCTTGCCCCCGCTGCGGCGCCGCCTTAACTTTATTAAAGGGCATTGAAGTGGGGCACATCTTCAAGCTTGGCCTCAAGTATTCCAAGGCGCTGGCAGCCAAGTTCCTTGATGACGAGGGTGAAGAACAGTTCATTTTTATGGGATGCTACGGCATCGGTGTGAGCCGCATCGTGGCCGCGGCCATTGAGCAGGGTCACGACACCGACGGCATCATCTGGCCCATGGCCCTGGCTCCCTTTCAGGTGGGCCTAGTTCCCATCAATATGAACGATCAGACCACCCGGGAAACCGCGGCCCGCTTGCATGACGAATTGGAGGCCGCGGGGATCGAAGTTCTGCTGGACGACCGGGACGAACGCCCGGGGGTCAAGTTCAAGGATATGGACCTCTTGGGCCTGCCCCTTCGGGTAGTGGTAGGCCCCAAGACTCTGGCCGCCGGCCAGGCCGAAGTGCGCCACCGGCGCACCCAAAACCTGACCCTGGTGGAGTTAGACAGAATATTTCCTTATATTAAGGACTTAATAGACCAAGAATTCCATGACTAGAATTATCCGCCTCCAGGATGTCGAAGAAGAAGTCCTCAAGCACCATCCTGAGGTGGACACCAGTTTGATTCAGAAAGCCTACGTCTTTTCGGCCAAAGCCCACGAAGGGCAAATTCGTCTCAACGGCGAACCCTACCTGTCTCACCCCCTGGAAGTAGCCTACCTCCTGGCCCAAATGGGTCTCGGACCCGTTACTGTTTCCTGCGGTCTCCTCCACGACACGGTGGAGGACACCACCGCCAGCCTGGATGACCTGGATGAATATTTCGGGGAAGAAGTCACCGATATCGTCAACGGGGTAACCAAGATCGGCCAATTGATTTTCGGGGACAAGACCACCCAGCAGGCCGAGTATATCCGCAAAATGGTCCTGTCCATGTCCCAGGACATCCGGGTGCTCCTGGTAAAGCTGGCCGACCGGGTGCACAACATGCGGACCTTAGGCTTCATGGACCCTCCCCGGCAGAAGCGCATCGCCCGGGAGACCCTGGACATCTATGCGCCCCTGGCCGGCCGCCTGGGGATGTTTCGCCTGAAAGCGGAACTCGAAGACCTGGCCTTCTTTTTTCTGGAGCCGGAAGCCTACCATCAGATCCAGGAAGGTTTAATCCTGAAAAAAGGGGAGCGGGAAAATTACATCGAAGAGATTTGTCAGCTCCTCAAAGATAAACTGGCGGAGCATGGGTTACAGGGGGAAGTCAGCGGCCGGCTGAAGCACTTGTATAGCATATATCGCAAGCTCCAGGCCCAACAGATCTCGCTGGATGAACTCCACGACATTCTGGCTTTCCGCATCATTCTAAATACCGTGAGCGAGTGCTATGAAGCCCTGGGCGTGGTCAACAACCTTTTCCGCCCGGTGCCGGGGCGCCTCAAGGACTATATCGGCATGCCCAAGGCCAATTTCTACCAGTCCATTCATACCACGGTCATCGGTCCTTACGGCGAGCGCATGGAAGTGCAGATTCGCACCCAGGAAATGCATATCCTTGCTGAGGAAGGTATCGCGGCCCACTGGACTTACAAGGAAAAAAAGCCCTTTGAGAAAAAGGACGCCCAGACCTTTGCCTGGCTGCGGCAACTGGTGGACCTGCAGACCGAGCTGAAAACCCCGGAAGAATTCCTGGAGGGCATGCGCCTGGAGCTTTTTCCGGAAGAGGTCTATGTTTTCACTCCCCGGGGCGAAGTCAAGGAACTCCCCCGGGGAGCCACCCCGGTGGACTTTGCCTACGCCATCCACACTGAGGTGGGTAACGCCTGCTCCGGAGCCAAGGTCAACGGCCGCATGGTGCCGCTGCGTCACGAACTGCAAAACGGGGATATCGTGGAAATTACCACCAACCCCAACCAGCGCCCCAACCGGGATTGGCTCCAATTCGTCAAGACCACCAAGGCCCGGGCGAAGATTCGCCAATTTCTCAAGGCCAAGGAACGGGAGCAAAGCATCGGCCTGGGCAAAGAACTCTTGGAGCGGGAACTTCGGAAAAGCGGCGCCAGCCTGCAGAAGATGTTAAAAGATGGAGACGACCTGAAAAAGGTGGCACTGGAGCTGTCTTTTCACCGGGTGGACGACCTTTTTGAAGCCATCGGTCACGGCAAGCTATCCGCCGGCCAGGTGGGCGGACGCATCCAAAAAATCCTCTTTCCGGCCACGGCCGAGGAAACGCCGACTCCCGAAGCTGAAGCTGAAGTGCGCCCCCCCAAGGAAGCCGGGCCCATCCGCATCAAGGGCCTCCAGGACATGCTGGTGCGCTTGGCCAGCTGCTGCCAGCCCATCCCGGGGGACAACATTGTGGGATACATCACCCGAGGCAAAGGCATCACCATCCACCGCAGCGACTGTGCCTATCTGGCCCGCACCGAGTCCTTCCGGCAAATTCCGGCGGAGTGGGACGGCCACTCCCGGGATCTGTATCCGGCCAACATTCAGGTGGTCACCGTGGATAAGCCGGGACTCCTGGCTGATATCTCCAGCGCCCTGAAATCCGCTGATGTCAATGTCACCAAAGCCTCGGTGGTGACCACCGCCGAGCATCGGGGTATCGCCAATTTTACCATCCAGGTCACCGATCAGCACCACCTGGATCGGGTATTTGCGGCCCTGAAACGGTTAAAAGAAGTGATTTCCGTGCGGCGGATGACGGCGTGAGGGGAAGGCAGTAGTCAGTAGTCAGTAGTCAGTTAAGATTGTAGTGCTTAATATGATTTAACGCCAAGTTTAGAGAAGAAAAAATCGCATCAGTCCAGGAACTAATTAGCTCACCAAAAAAGTAGGGCGGGCCTCTGAGCCCGCCAGCGACAAAATATAGCTGTTATAACTGCTTCCAGCCGGTGACTGATTGCTAAGCCGGCTTGACGACGTAGCCGGAGCGTAGGCAACGGGTGCAAACCCGAATATATTGGACGGTACCCTGCTGCAAGGCCCGGACCCGACGCAGATTGGGCTTCCAGCGTCGCTTGGTGTGGTTGTTGGCATGGCTGACATTGTTGCCCACCCGGGGCTTTTTGCCGCAAATATCGCAAACGTAGGCCATGATGGTTGCTCCTTTCTCCAAATTTTTTATTTTACCTTAAATCTAAAAAAAGCAAAGGAATGTGGCAAAAAAATTTCCTCAGGCTCTGCCCGGTCCTTTTGTTGTGGGCCATCTTAACCACCCCGGCCCCGTCTAGCACTGCCGACCCCCCTCCCCTCCTCCGAGAAGCCAACCTCTTTTCTCTGTGTGCTTTGGGCCCGGTGGATCTTTCACCCAAGCGCGTCACTATAGAGGTTTATGCGTCGCCCTACCCGGAGCTTACCCCCTTCCATCGTCTCCTTCCCCAGGCCTGGCAGCGGGTTTCTAACTTTTATGCCCAGATGGGTATACTTCTGGAAATGGTGTCGGGATCAGCTTCCCCGAACAGCCTGTCGCCCACAAAACGTCTGCGCCTCGAGGCCTTGACCCATAAGGAGTGGCTGCACCGCACGTTCACAGCCTTTCAGGTGGCGCCACCCTTCCGCCCCCGCTTTATACTGGTGTGCCTGGATAAGTATGCTTTCGCCCACCTCAACCTGTCCACCATCCATATAGATTTCAAGCACTTTCAGAGGGACATCTGCAGCACCCGGCTGGGAGAAACCCAAAAAAACCCGGAAAGGCTGGCCCACCTCATTATTCATGAACTGGGCCATCTCTTTGGCCTTTACCACGCCAACGAATTCGTCAACGATCCCATTCCAGAGTTCATGCCTGACGGCAAGACTCCCAACCTTATGAGCCATTACTTGGCGCAATCGGGAGAACTCGGTTTTGTGGAATTCCAGAAACGCCTGGTCCACAGCTATCTGAGCGGGGGGCAAGTCTTCCAGCAATATCGCTACGTGAACTTCGACCCCTTGCGCTATCTGGAACTCCTGAAACAATACAACAACTACCAGGAGCCCAAATCAGAGAGGGGCTGTGACAAATAGATTTTGGGAGAGGGGGCCAGTGGTCGCGAACCCCTACCCCCTCTCTCAAACCCACTCCCTCGACCCCCTATCATTGCGCGGGAGCACAGGCTTCCAGCCTGTGCAGGAACTAGGAGGATTTCTGTTATCTTGGCCAAGGTATGAAGGGAAGAGAGTATGAAGGGAGAAAAACTGGAAATATTACTCCGTGCCGATGAAAAAAGGCCGGAAATCAGATTCCGGTCGCGTTAACGCCTCTTTGAGGGTCGCCAACATTTTTCCCCGGTCTGACGGCAGGTTCCCCGATACATTCAGATAATTGGTGTAATGGTCGCTCTCCACCCGGACGGGCGCGGTAATGCCTTCCAAGAACGCGACTGTCTCGGTGAGCACCTGGTGGGGGCTTAGCACTTGGAAGCGCCCGGCCAACACCTCCTCTAACAAGGGGGTGTTAACCTTGGGGACAAAGGTGCGCAGGCGGAGCACCTCTGGAGGAGCTTCGTTCACCAGGGCCGCGGTTTCCCGGGCGTGGGCCACGGTGCCTTCCTGGCCGCCGATGCCGAGAATAACATAGGCGTTGAGTTCAATCCCGGCTTCTTTGAGCAGTCGCGCCGCCTCAGCATGCACCGCCCGGGTGGCGCCTTTTTTGATGGCGCCCAATATCTCATCATCACCGCTTTCCCACCCCACATGAATGCGGCTCAGGCCCGCTTCGGCCAGGAGACCCAGTCCCTCAAGACCCTTTTTCACAATAAACTGGGAGGAACCGTACACGGTGATCCGCTCAAGACTCGGGAAAAGGATGCGCGCCTGACGGCAGACATCCGCCAGATCTTCGGTGGGCATGGCGATGGTATTTCCCGCCGGGAAAAACAGCGTGCGGACCCTGTCCCCATGAACGCGGGCAGCTTCCGCCAAATCTTCTTTGATCTCCTCTACCGGCCTGACCTTGAACCGCAGGTTTTTGTATACCAGACAAAACGTGCAGCGATTGTGAGGACAGCCCACCGTGGCCTGGACCAACAGACTGCGAGCCTCACTGGGCGGCCGATAAATGGGACCTTCGTAGCGCATGGTGATTCTCAAGAGAATCTTGAGGGAGGGGGTAGGGGCCCTCGGCCCCTACCCCCTCCCTCAATCGATGTGCGACCTCAAATAGGCGGGGCGATGGTTACCAGGAGTCTCAGATCGGTGATGGCCATGAGGCCGTGGGGCTCGGCGATGTCGCACACCAGGATATCCCCTTTCTTGCCGCGCACAGGTTGGGTGCCCCCGAGAAATTCCCCCTCGCCCTCCAGAATCATCATGCTTACCTTTCCTTCGATGTCATGGCTATGGATGGGCATCTCCTGCCCGGCCTTGAAATTGAAGTTAAGGATCTTCATAAAGGGGGAATCGTGGACCAGGAGTCTTTTAAAGCTCTGTTCACTAAATTCACCGGCCTCGTACACATTGATTTTTTCCATGTGATTCTCCTTTATTGAGGCTCCCCGGCGTTTCAGGCCAGGAAAACGGGGACGCCTTGCTGGCCCGCAAAAGCATTCCGCGTATCCACGATAACCCGGGCCTGGGACGCGATCCAGCCATAATCCAGCGCGCTGTGATCGGTCACCAGCAGCACGCAGTCCGCCTTGGATAGATTCTCCGCGGTCAGGTCCACCGATTTTAGGTCCAGGTCAGGGAAATTCCGGCCGCCCCGCAGATGAGGAATGTGGGGATCATGATACCATACCTCCGCACCCTTGCTTTGCAGCAGGGAGATGATCTTGAGCCCCGGAGATTCCCTGGAATCGTCCACGTCTTTTTTATAGGCTGCACCTAATACCAATATGCGGGCGCCCTTCAGGGCCTGGCCGTGTTCGTTCAGGGCCTCGGCCACCCGCTGCACCACAAAATACGGCATATTCGTGTTAACTTCGCCGGCCAGCTCGATGAAGCGAGTGGAAAGGTCATATTGGCGGGCCTTCCAGGTAAGATAAAACGGGTCGATGGGAATGCAATGCCCCCCCAGCCCCGGCCCGGGGTAAAAGGCCTGAAAGCCGAAGGGCTTGGTTTTGGAAGCTTCAATGATTTCAAAAATGTTCAGCCCCATGCGCAAACACAATACTTTGAGCTCATTGATGAGGGCGATGTTCACGGCCCGGTAAATATTCTCCAGGAGTTTGGTCATCTCCGCCGCCTGGGTGGACGACACCGGCACCACCCGGTCCACTATCTGGCTGTACAGGGCCACTCCGTTTTCCAGGCAGGAGGGCGTGATGCCTCCCACCACCTTGGGGATATTTTGCACGTGGAAGCTGGGGTTTCCCGGATCTTCCCGCTCCGGGGAAAAGACCAGGAAATAATCCTTACCCACCGTTAATTTCTCGCTCAACAGGGGCAGGAGCACTTCTACGGTAGTGCCCGGGTAGGTGGTGGACTCCAGGGACACCAGTTGACCGGAGCGCAGGACCTCGGCAATGTCCCGGGTGGTTTTTTCTACATACCTGAGGTCAGGCTCCCGGGAAGGGGTCAGGGGGGTAGGCACACAGATGAGGAGAGCGTCCGGTTCCGCCAGGCGAGTCATGTCTCGGGTGGCGGAAAAACGGGGCACGCCCCCTTGATGATCCACCATCTCCGCCACCCGGCTGGAGGGAATGTGCTTAATGTAGGACTCGCCCCGATTGAGACGGTCCACCTTGTCCGGGTCCGTATGGTCATGGTTTTCTCATGGGTTAGGTCAATTTTTGTGGGGGAGGGCAGGGAGTTGCGCTCCCTGGCCCTCCCCCCACATTCACTCTTAATGCTTAAAACAGCGTTGGCCGGTGAAGACCATGGCTACGGGGGGATCGGCTTCGTTGCAGGCCTCGATGGACTCGTGATCCCGCATGGAGCCCCCCGCGTGGGCGATGGCGCTGACCCCCTGGCGGATGCCCACGTCCACGCCGTCCCGGAAGGGGAAGAAGGCGTCCGAAATCATCACCGCGCCGATGAGCCCGCCCTTGGCTGCCTCGGTTTCCTTGTCGATTTCCACCTTGTCCTCGGTTTCTCGTTCCCGCTGGAAAATTTGCAGTTCTAAATCCTTATATGGCATGCCGAAGCGCTGGAAGCACAGCTTGTCGGCGTATTTGGTGTAGGCTTTGAAAATGGCGATTTCCGCCACCCCTACCCGGTCCTGTTCCCCGGTGCCGATGCCCATGGTGACGCCGTCCTTGACGAACAGGATGGAGTTGGAGGTTACCCCCTGCTCCACCCACCAACCAAACAGGAGGTCGTCATACTCCCGGTCGGAGGGCTCCCTGGCGCAGCGGTATTCCTTCCCCTGATAAGTCGCCACCGCGGGCTTGAAGTCCTCTTTCTTCAAAATAACGTTATGGGGCGACTGCTGGACGATGATGCCGCCGTCCACCAGGGATTTGAAGTCCACGAACCGCTTGTATAACAGCTCTTTGAGTCGGTCGAAGCGAGCGATTTTAATTATGCGCAAGTCTTTGGATTTTTTCAAAATGTCCAAGGAACCTGCTTCATACCCCGGCGCGGCCACTACCTCCAGGTAGTTTTGGCTGATGACTTCGGCCGCGCTTTTGTCCAGGGGCCGGTTGAAGACCGCCGCCCCCCCGAACGCCGCGATACGGTCGGCCATGTTGGCCTTGTCGTAAGCCTCGGCCGGGGAGTCACCCCAGGCGGCACCGCAGGGGTTGTTGTGCTTGAGAATGACGCAGGCCGGTTTCTTATCTAAATATTTAATGATATTGAGGCCGTTGTCCAGGTCCGTCAGATTGATCTTGCCCGGGTGCTTGCCGGCCTGGAGCATGCCGGCCTCATCCAAAGCGCTCACCAAGCCCAAACCCGGCTCGATGAACCGGCACTCTGCCAGGGCGAGGTTGCCTCCTACCAACTCATAGAGGGCCGCCTCCTGGTCCGGGTTCTCCCCATAGCGCAAGCCGCTTTCAATGACTTCCCCGCTTTTCGGGTCAGTAATCTTCCAGGTGCGTTTGCGGTACACGAGCTTCTGGTCGCCGAAGGTGATGGTCATTTCCGGGGGAAAGTGGTCCGCCAAAATGGTGCGGTACATGGCCTTGGTGGTGCTCATAGATCGCCTCTCCTCTGGGAAGTGAAATTCATGCAACCTGGAACCCGGGAACGGTGGCCGGGAGGCTCCGCCCGGGCACGTTGACGATTACGCCGACAGGTGCTAATATTGTAATAAAACTGGGGGTAAGGAAACAGTTTTTTCTTTTTTTCGTGAAAAGGGGACTACTTATACAGCTTCCTCCTCTTTAACCCTTAACACCTGGGAGCCTGTTCGTTGATGATGGAAATTCATGTTCTGGACTTTGCTATCGGCCTGGTCGCGGGTATCGTTTTGGGGCTGGGGCTGGTCTGGCTGGCGAGCCGGGTAAAGACCTGGCTGGGCCGGTCCAAGATGGGGCGCCTGACCGCGGAAAACCGAGAACTCAAGCGCCGCCTGGCCGAAAAAGACCGCCGCGTGAGCCGCATGATGCAGGAAGCCGAGCGCCTGGCCGAGAAACTGGCCCAGGACAAGGGCTTGGTCCGGGGCAAGATAGAAGAAGAAGCCGAGCAAAAAAGTGCGCTTCCCGGCTCTTCCTCTACATAATATCCCTGCGATGATTCTTTGCTGAGGAAAAAGTATGGCCAATAAAAATCTTTCCGTGTCGGGTGCCATGGTGGGAGCCCTGGCTGGTCTGGTGACCGAGATCACCATCCAGGAAATTACCGGCCATCATATCACCCATGGAGTTTTGGAAATTGCCGGCGCGGTTGCCGGTCTCATGCGCCTGGACCGGCGCCTCACCAAGGCGCTCCAGGACACCCTGGACAAAACCCAGGACCGGGATGACAACGACTACCGCCAGGTAAAGCAGCGCATCAATGAATTGACCGAAGATTTGCCGGAACTTCGGGAGATTCTCCAGAACCTCGTGGACGAAGGCATCCAGGCCCAGAAGGCTTAGCATGATCGGTTTAGGGGTGCTGGTGGCCCTGGGTCGTCGTTTTTTGGCGGTGACCCTGGCCGACACCGGCATGCTCCCGGCCAGCTACTACCGCCACCTGGCCTTAGCGGCCCTGGAGGAGGAAGACTTTCCTCAAGCCCTGGCATGGTTGCCCTTCGCCCAGGACCCCCTCCTGACGCAACTCCTGGTCCTGCGCCTCCGCCTGCTGGCCGCCAAACACGAAGAACAGCGGGGGGCTGTACAAGAACTTCTCGACCTAAATCCTCCTGAAAAACTGCGAGATCGAGGCCGGGCCCTCCTGGAATACGAAAACCGGGCCCTGGAACTGCTGGGGAGGTATGAAAAAAACGCCTTGGATATTTTGAGGAGAGGGCCGGGGGAACGCGATTCACCCACCCTCCCTTCAAACTTCCCTCCCAGCCCCCTTTAACGGGAGCACAGGCATCTTGCCTGTGTGCACAGGCTTAGAGCCTGTGCCCCCTACTTATAGCCGGTAGCACGGGCTTCCTGCCCGTGGTAAATCCTTTTCAACAGAAGCCAACCATGACCGACGACCATTATTACATGGGGGAGGCCTTGGCCCAGGCCCGTTTATCTCTGGGTGTGGGTGAGGTGCCGGTGGGCGCGGTGTTGGTCATAGACGGGGGGAAGATGGTGGCCCATGCCCACAATTTTCCCATTTCGCTGAATGATCCCACGGCCCATGCCGAGATCCTGGTCTTGCGCCAGGCTGCTGAAATCCTGGGGAATTACCGGTTGCCCGGCACTACCCTCTATGTTACTATTGAACCGTGCCTCATGTGCACCGGGGCCTTGATATATGCTCGAGTGCAGCGGCTGGTTTTTGGCGCGCCGGACCCCAAGGCCGGGGCGTGCGTGTCCCTTTACCGGATTCCCGAGGACCCCCGGCTCAACCACCGGCTGGAAGTAACCGGCGGCGTCCGGGAGGCCGAGTGCCGGGAGCTGATGCAGCAATTTTTCCAGGCCAAGCGAAAAACCAGGCAGTAAATTTCGGTGGGCGGTGCCCACCCTACAGATTTTTTAAAAAAGCTTAAGGCTTATAACTTAAAGCATACAGCTTCAAACCGGAGGGGTACCGAAGAGGCCGTAACGGGGTCGACTCGAAATCGACTTGGGGGCTAATCACCCTCACGTGGGTTCGAATCCCACCCCCTCCGCCATTTTGAGCAGTCAGCTGTCAGCAGTTAGCAGTCAGTTTTTTTAGGTAAAATTTTTAAGAAAATTAGCCGATTTTCTCCTGGTCGGATAAATATTGCCAAATTTTAAAGGAAAGTTTATTTGGATAATTTCTGACTGCTGACTGCTAACTGCTGACTGCTAATCACCGCGGAGAGATGCCCGAGAGGCTGAAGGGGCGCGACTGGAAATCGCGTGTAGGTCCAAAAGACTTACCGAGGGTTCGAATCCCTCTCTCTCCGCCAGTTGAGTTTTGAGTTTGTAGTTTCAAGTTTTTAGAAAAATCCCCAGCCTGCACCGTTGCCCATGTCCCACAATTTGACCAAAAAACTCGAAACTCGAAACTCAAAACTCGAAACCCAAAACCCCTTATGTCCTACCAGGTACTAGCCCGCAAATGGCGTCCCCAGTCTTTTGGGGAGGTGGTGGGCCAGGAGCCCATCACCAAGACGCTCCAGAATGCCATCGCTACCGGACGGGTGGCCCACGCCTTTCTGTTCTCCGGCCCCCGGGGTGTGGGGAAAACCTCGGTGGCCCGCATCCTGGCCAAGGCCTTGAACTGCGTCCACGGCCCCACCCCGGAGCCCTGTAATACCTGTGAGGTCTGCCAGGAGATCACCGGCGGCTCTTCCATGGATGTGCTGGAAATCGACGGCGCCAGCAACCGGGGCATCGACGAGGTGCGAGACCTCCGGGAAAAGATTAAGTACCTGCCGGTGGACGGCAAGTTCAGGGTTTACATCATCGACGAAGTACACATGCTCACCAAGGAGGCCTTTAACGCCCTTCTCAAGACCCTGGAGGAACCCCCGGCCCACGCGGTTTTTATCCTGGCCACCACCGAGCCCCACAAGGTGCCAGTGACCATCATGAGCCGCTGCCAGCGCTATGACTTCCGGCGCATCGCCACTTTGCTCATCCAGGAGCAGCTCGTCAAACTGGTGGACCAGGAAGGCTGGAGCCTGGACGCCGACAGCCTGGCCCTCATCGCCCGGGAGGCAGAGGGGAGCCTCAGGGACGCTCAGGGCTTCCTGGATCAGGTGGTCACCTTCGGGGGCGACCAGGTGGGCGCGCCGGAGATCGCCAAAATACTCGGGGTGACGGACCGGAAGGCGCTGGTGGCGGCGCTCACGGCCATCGTCCACCGGGACGGGCCCACCCTCCTTGAACTCATCGATGATCTTTACAACCAGGGCCATGATCTCAAGCGCTTTTACCAAGACCTGGTGCAGTATGCCCGACACCTGCTTCTGGCCGGCCTCCACCCCGAGGCCCGGCGGTTAGCGGAAGTGGCCGACTCCGAGTGGGAGGAACTCGTCCGCCTGTCCCGCGTCTGGCCCGCGGCGCACCTCCACAATCTCCTGAATGTGCTCCTCCAGGGCGAGGAAGACCTCAAGCGGGCCCCCCAACCTCGCCTGGCTCTGGAAGTGCTGCTCCTGCGTCTCATCCACCTGGAGCCCCTGACCCCGGTGAATGAATGGCTCAAGCGCCTCAAATCTCTGGAAGAGCGCCTGCAAACCGCCACGCCGGCGCCTTTCCCGGCCATATCCTACGCCACCGATGTTGAAGGTCAAGCCCAGGCTGCTCCAGACCCTCCCCTGGAACTGGCCGCCCCCTCTTTGGAAAACCTGGCGGAATCCTGGCAGGCTTTTCTGGCCTTTGTCCAAAAGGAAGAGGGCGGCCCCCTGTATGCCAAACTTTCCCGGGCTCAACTCACCGATCTCAATGACCATCTGGCCTCCCTCAAACAGCAAGCCTTGGAAATTTTTGGGGGCCAGTGGCTGGCGCCGGAAAAAAAGGAGGACTCGGAGTGAAAAACCTCGGCGGCCTCATGAAACAGGCCCAAGCCCTGCAGCGCAAGATGCAGGAAATGCAGGCAGAACTGGGAGAACGCACCGTCAGCGCCCAGGCCGGCGGCGGCATGGTGGAGGCCGTGGTCAACGGCCGCCAGGAACTGGTGTCGCTGCGCATCGAACCGGAAGTGGCCACCCCCGACGACGTGGAAATGCTCCAGGACCTCGTCCTGGCCGCAGTCAACGAGGCCCTGAACCGCTCCCGGGAAATGATGGCCCAAGAAATGTCCAAACTCACCGGAGGCATGCAGATTCCCGGTCTGTTTTGATGAAGTTTTGTGGGGGAGGGGGGCAGGGGCCTCAGGTCCCTGGCCCTCCTCCCACGAAAATCTAACTCAAGGATTCTACATGTCGAAAGGGGCGTATCCGGAGGCGTTGCAGCGGGTGGTGGCGGCCCTGAGTAAGTGGCCCGGCGTGGGGGAGAAGTCCGCCGCCCGGTGGGCCTTATATCTTCTGCGGGCTCCCCAGGTAGAGGTCCTGGAGTTGGCCCAGGCGGTGATCAACCTCAAGGAAAAGGTGCGTCTCTGCTCCCGCTGTTTTGCGTTTGCCGATCAGGAGTTGTGTCCCCTGTGCGCCAATCCGGCCCGTCAGACGGGGGTGCTGTTGGTGGTGGCCGACCCCGGTGATCTCCTGGCCATCGAAAAGGTGGGCTGGTACCAGGGGCAGTACCATGTCCTGGGCGGGCTGCTCTCGCCCCTGGAAGGCGTGGGTCCGGAGGATATCCGGGTCCGGGAACTTTTGGAGCGGGTGCGCACCGAAGGCATCACTGAGGTGATCCTGGCCCTGAACCCCAGCCTGGAGGGGGAGGCCACCACCACCTACCTCAGTCAGGAAATGAGACCCCTGGGGATCAAGGCCAGCCGTATTGCCTACGGCCTGCCCATGGGTGGCGACATCAAATACGCCGACCGGGAGACCCTGCTGGAGGCCTTGCATCACCGCGTGGAAACGTAAAGATAGCAGTCAGCAGACAGCAGTTAGTTTTTGCCAGTGATCACTGACGGCTTACTGCTGAAAGCTGATGGCTGACAGCTAACCATGATTGATCGACGTTTATTGCAAAACTTTGACTGGCCGTTGCTGGCTTTGATTCTCCTCATCGCCGGCATCGGCATCGTCAACTTATACAGCGCCGGCTACAACCACACCCCGGAGGGGGTCACCCCGGTTTACGTGAGGCAAAGCTATTGGCTCCTGGTAGGGCTGGCAGTCATGTTCATCACCCTCACCATTGATTACCGTTACCTGGAAAGACTGGCCTATCCTCTTTATATTCTAAGTATTATTTTACTCATTGCGGTGATAGTGGGCGGAAAAACGGTCTCGGGCTCCAAGCGCTGGCTAGGGTTGGGACCCATCGCCTTCCAACCCTCGGAACTGGTCAAGATCGCCCTCATCCTGGTTCTGGCGCGCTATTTCCACCGGTTGTCGCCCCAGGGGCCTCTGCCGTTTAAAGACATTCTGCCGCCGTTGGCTCTTATCCTGATTCCGGCGGCCATCATCGCCAAGCAGCCGGATTTGGGCTCGGCCATTTTGGTAACCCTGGTGGGTGGGTCCATGATTTTACTGGTGGGGGTCAATTGGCGGACCCTGCTGATCGGGGGTATAGCCCTGGTTACCGCCATCCCGGCGGCCTGGCCTTTCCTCAAAGAATATCAACGGCAGCGGGTGCGCACCTTTCTCAACCCGGAACAAGACCCCTTAGGCGCGGGGTATCACATCATCCAGTCCAAGATTGCCGTGGGTTCCGGGCAGTTCTGGGGCAAGGGCTTTTTACTGGGAACCCAGAGCCAGTTGCACTTCTTGCCCGAGCAGCACACCGACTTTGTGTTCTCGGTCTTTGCCGAGGAATGGGGCTTTGTGGGCTCGGCGGCAGTGGTGCTGCTCTACCTGGGCCTATGCCTCTGGGGGGTGCTCATCGCCCGGAATTGCAAAGAACGCTTCGGTCAGCTCCTGGCCCTGGGAGTGACGGCCCTCCTCTTCTGGCAAGTATTCGTCAATTTATGCATGGTCACAGGATTATTGCCGGTGGTGGGGATTCCCCTGCCCCTGTTCAGCTACGGCGGCTCCGTGGGAAAATAGGGTAAAAGGCATTCGTGAAAAGATACACATGTGCCCCTTGGTGCATCCCTGAACTATTTCAAGATAACCCCTTTAATTCTCAAATAAATTACGAGGTGGCACTCCGAGATGATTGAACTTGACTGGACGCTACTTGTACAAATTATCAATTTTCTCGTACTGGTGTTCCTTCTCAACATGGTGCTCTACCGGCCCATACGGAGGATCATTCTGGCCCGACAAGCCCGGTTGACCGGATATGAGGAGGATATTGCCGGGTTGGAGGACAACCAGCAGGGTGTCCTGGGAGAGGTAGATCAGCAGCTGGCCGCGGCCCGGCGGGAAGGACTGGGATTACGGGAAAAATTGCGCCAGGAAGGCTCCCAAGAGGAAAGTTCTCTCCTCGAACAGGTGAAAAAGGAAGTGGACGCCGAATGGACCAAGGTGGAAGCCAAGATCAAAAAAGATATGGCCAAAGCCCGCAAAACCTTACAAGACCAAGCACAGGATTTCGCCACGGCCCTATCCGCCAAGATTCTGGGGAGGAAGCTCTCATGAAAGAACAGTCGACAACCATGCGGTGGTGGACGGGTATTTTCCTGGGACTTGGCGTCAGCCTCTTGTTGACCGGCCTGGCGTTGGCGTCCGGTGGGGGGGAAGCCGCCGCCCATGGCGAGGCGCATGGCATTTCGCCGGCCAAAATAACGGACTTTATTTGGCGCACCGTCAACTTTTTGGTGTTCGCTGGTGTTTTGATCTACCTGTTGTACAAGCCGGCCAAACAATTCTTTGCCCAGCGGTCCAGTGATATCGGCGAAACCTTCGAGGAGCTGGAAGCCAAGAAAGCCGAAGCGGAAGCAGCCCTGTTGGCCGCAGAAGAGCGCCTGGCGCAGGTGGACGCTGAGCGGGAAAGGTTGATGGAGCAGTTCATGGCCGAGGGTGAAGCGGAAAAAGAAAAAATCATCCAAAAGGCTGAAATGGTGGCCTCCCGCATTAAGGAAATGGCCGCGCTCAGCATCGATCAAGAGATCAAGAAGTCCGCTCAGGAATTGAAAAAGGAGGTGGCGGAGCAGGCCACCCAAATGGCGGAAAAACTTATCCGCAAGGAGATCACCCCCACTGACCAGAACAAGTTGGTGGAGGAATACCTACAAAAGGTGGTGGAGAAACATTGATCGACCTGACCGTTTCCCGACGTTATGCCAAGGCCCTGATGATGTTGGGTCAGGAAGATGGCAAGTTCAAAGAGTACGGGGAAGAGCTGAAGGTCTTTACCCAGCTCATGGAGCGGGAACCGGAACTGAAGGATGCCCTGCTCAATCCAGTTCACAGCATGGAGGAGCGGAAAAAATTGTTGCTCCGCATAGCTGATCTCCTGAAGCTTTCCCCCTTGGTGAGCAATTTCTTACAACTCCTGTTTGATAAACTCCGTCTCGCTGCCCTGCCCGGTATCATGCAGGTTTACCAGCATCTGGCCGACGAACTTGAGAATCTCAAACGGGCTCGGGTTACATCTGCAGTTCCCCTGGATGAAGGCATGCAAGAACGCCTACGTCAGGCCCTGGAAACAATGACCAAGTCCAAAGTAACCATGGAATTTGAAGAGGACCCCGACATCATCGGTGGCGTCGTTGCCCGGGTGGGGGACCTTGTGCTGGACGGCAGCGTCCGCACCCAGCTTTACTCCTTGAGAGAATCTTTAATCAAAGGCGAGGTCGTATAAATGGAAATCAGAGCCGAGGAAATCAGCCAAATAATCCGCACGCAAATCAAGGATTACGAAAAGAAGGTGGAAGTGGCCGAGACCGGCACGGTTCTCTCCGTGGGTGACGGTATCGCCCGGGTTTACGGGGTAGAAAAGTGCATGGCCATGGAACTTCTTGAGTTCCCGGGCAGCATCTACGGCATCGCCCTCAACCTGGAAGAGGATAACGTGGGTTGCGCCATCCTCGGCGAAGACACCCACATTAAAGAGGGCGATATCGTTAAGCGCACCGGGCGCATCGCCGAAGTGCCGGTGGGCGACGCGGTCATCGGGCGAGTCATCGACCCGGTGGGCAACCCCATTGATGGCAAGGGCCCCATCGAGGCCAAGGAGTTCCGGCGCATCGAAGTCAAAGCCCCCGGCGTCATCGAACGCCAGCCGGTGAACGAACCCATGTACACCGGTTATAAGGCCATCGACTCCATGACGCCCATCGGGCGGGGTCAGCGGGAGCTCATCATCGGCGACCGCCAGATCGGCAAAACCGCCCTGTGCGTTGATGCCATCATTAACCAGAAGGATTCCGGCATCTTATGCATTTACGTGGCCGTCGGTCAGAAAAAGTCCACGGTGGCCCAGGTGGTGGACGCCCTGGAACGCCACGATGCCATGAAACACACCGTGGTGGTTAACGCTTCGGCCTCGGAACCTGCTCCCCTGCAATATATTGCGGCCTACTCCGGCTGCGCCATGGGTGAGTATTACCGGGATACCGGCCGCCATGCCCTCATTATTTATGACGACCTCACCAAACAAGCCCAGGCCTACCGCCAGATTTCGCTGTTGCTGCGCCGCCCGCCGGGACGTGAGGCCTATCCGGGGGACATCTTCTATAACCACTCCCGGCTGCTGGAACGGGCTGCCAAGCTGAACGACGAGCTGGGCGCCGGCTCCCTGACGGCCCTTCCCATCATTGAAACCCAGCAGGGTGACGTGTCGGCCTACATTCCCACTAACGTTATTTCCATTACCGATGGTCAGGTGTACCTGGAACCCGGTCTGTTCTTCTCCGGTGTCCGTCCGGCCATCAACGTGGGTCTGTCGGTTTCCCGGGTAGGGGGCGCCGCCCAGGTGAAGGCCATGAAGCAGGTGGCTGGCATGTTGCGGTTGGAGCTGGCCCAGTACCGGGAACTGGCCGCGTTTGCCCAGTTCGGCTCCGAACTCGACAAGGCTACCCAACAGCAGCTCAATCGCGGCATGCGGCTGGTGGAAATCCTGAAGCAGCCACAGTATCAGCCTCTCCCCATGGAACGGCAAATATCCGTCATTTATGCCGGCACTCGGGGCTTCCTGGATAAGTACTCGGTGGACGTGCTCCAGGATTATGAGCAGGAATTTTACCGCTTCATGGATTCCAAATATCCGGAACTTTTAGCGGAGATCCGGGAGGAAAAAGAAATTTCTGAGGATCTTGACAACCGCCTGAAGGCTGCCTTGACGGGTTTTGACAGCGTCTTCCAGCCCAGCACCGCTGCGGCCGCAGCCGTATAGGAAGCTGGAGGATATGCGATGGCAACCTTAAGAGACATTCGGCGGAAGATCGCCGCGGTCCAAAAGACCCAGCAGATCACCAAGGCCATGAACATGGTGGCCGCCGCCAAACTTCGGGGCGCACAGCAGCGCATGGAAAATTTCCGCCCCTACGCCGAGGCCTTCCAGCTCATGCTGAGGAATTTGGCCAGCGGCGTCGAGCCGGAAATCCATCCCTTTTTCCAGAAGGCCCCCGAAGTGAAAAAGGTGGGGCTGGTGCTCATGACTGCCGACCGCGGCCTCTGCGGCAGTTTCAACGTCAATCTGATCCATACCGCCTATAGATTCATCCAGCAAAAAGCGGCCGAGGACATCGAGGTGGCTGTCACCTGCGTGGGCCGCAAGGGCCGGGACTTTTATCGTCGACGCCAGGCGGATATGCCCCGCTTTTTCGTGGATGTCTGGAATAAGTTCGACTACACCAACGCCATAGTGGTGGGTCGGGACATAATGGGCGATTTTCTGAGCGGCGAAGTCCAGGAAGTCTACCTGGTCCACGCCCAGTTCATCAACGTGGCGATCCAGAGACCCATCATGGTGAAGCTGCTGCCCATCGAACCCGAGGCAGCCACCGAAGAGGCCGGTCCCACATCGGAATATATCTTCGAACCGCCGGTGGCCCAGTTTCTGGAATACCTCTTGCCCAAATATCTCAATACGGTGCTTTACCATGGCTTTTTGGAAAATTCCGCCAGCGAGCACGCTGCCCGGATGACCGCCATGGACAACGCCTCTAATAACTGCAAAGAGATGATTACTAATCTCACCTTGATAATGAATAAGGCCCGGCAGGCGGCCATTACCAAAGAACTTATGGATATCGTGGGCGGTGCGGAAGCCTTGAAGGGCTAACCGCCCGAGCGAGGAGGATGGTACGATTATGAATATTGGCAAAATCGCCCGCGTCATCGGACCGGTTGTGGACGTGGAATTCCAGGAAGGCCAACTGCCGGACATCCGCAATGGTCTCTTGATCAGCAATCCCGCCATCGACGACACCGAAGACAACCTGGTGGTAGAAGTAGCCCAACATTTGGGGAACAACGTGGTGCGCACCATTGCCATGGACACCACTGACGGCCTCGTGCGCGGCATGCCCGTCAAGGACACCGGCGATGCCATCAGGGTGCCGGTGGGCCACGAAGCTTTGGGCCGCGTGCTCAACGTGGTGGGCCGGCCGGTGGACGGCCTCGGCCCGGTGGATGCCAAAACCTACTACCCCATTCACCGGGAAGCTCCCCCCTTTGTAGATCAGGACACCACCGTCAAGGTGCTCGAGACCGGCGTTAAGGTTATTGACCTGCTGGTGCCTTTCCCTCGGGGCGGCAAAATGGGCATGTTCGGCGGCGCCGGCGTTGGCAAGACCGTCGTCATGATGGAGATGATTCACAACATCGCCATGCACCATGGCGGCATCTCCGTGTTCGCCGGCGTGGGGGAACGCACCCGGGAAGGCAACGACCTCTACCTGGAAATGAAGCACTCCGGCGTGCTTCCCAAGGCGGCTTTGATTTACGGACAGATGACCGAGCCGCCGGGAGCCCGGGCCCGGGTGGCCTTGACCGCGCTCACCGCGGCGGAATACTTCCGTGATGTGGAAGGCCAGGACACCCTTCTCTTCATTGACAACATCTTCCGCTTCACCCAGGCGGGCTCCGAAGTATCGGCGCTGCTGGGCCGCATGCCCTCCGCCGTAGGTTACCAGCCTACCCTGGGCACCGACTTGGGGGAATTGCAGGAGCGCATCACCTCCACCAAGAAGGGCTCGGTCACCTCGGTGCAGTGCATTTACGTGCCCGCCGACGACTTGACCGACCCGGCCCCGGCCACGACCTTCGCCCACCTGGACGGCACCGTGGTATTGTCCCGGGCCCTCACCGAGTTGGGCATCTACCCGGCGGTGGATCCCCTGGACTCCACCTCCCGGATTCTGGACCCCATGGTCCTGGGTGAAGATCATTATTACACCGCCCGGACGGTACAGCAGATCCTGCAGAAGTATAAGGATCTCCAGGATATCATCGCTATTCTGGGCATCGACGAACTCTCTGATGAAGACAAACTTACCGTAGCCCGGGCCCGGAAGATTCAGCGCTTTCTCTCCCAGCCCTTCTTTGTGGCGACTACCTTTACCGGCCAGGAGGGCAAATTCGTCTCCGTGCCGGACACGGTGCGCGGCTTCAAAGAAATCATCGAAGGCAAGCACGACGATCTTCCCGAGCAGGCCTTCTACATGGTGGGCGGCATCGAAGAGGCGGTGGCCAAGGCCGAACGACTGGCTGCGGCCTAAAGCCCGGGGGAGGCCAGGGCTATGGCAGAAAAAATACTACTGGAAATTGTTACGCCGGACCGCAAACTCCTCTCCGCGGAAGCGGACGTGGTGGTCTGCCCGGGGGTGGAAGGCCAATTCGGCATCCTCCACGGGCACATCCCCTTCCTTTCCGCGCTGGACATCGGGGAAATGTACTACCGGGACGGCGCCAAAACTGAGTACCTGTCGGTGAGCGGCGGCTTTGCCGAAGTCACCGGTGAGAAGGTCACCGTCGTGGCCGAGTCCGCCGAATTAGGTCGGGAGATCGATATCGAGCGGGCTCGCCGGGCCATGGAGCGGGCTCAGCAGCGCCTGGCCGCGGTCAGAAGCGAGGAAATTGACTATGCTCGGGCCGAGGCAGCCCTCCGCCGGGCCATCATGCGCATGAAGGTGGCCGGCCGCTAACCGGTTACAGGGAAAGTATAGACCTACACCGAGGCAAGCCTGGGGTACCGGGCTTGCCTTTTTATATGTTCATTTTAATATTATGCGGTGTTCCGTTGTGCCAGTCATCTTATTGGGTCTGGGAAAAACTTTTCCTAATGCATAGGATAACATACAATATGTTTATCAACGTTTATCAACAGGGAAGTAAGGCTTGGCATAAAGAGTGCAAATAATAATGTAATGGATGTGGAAATGGTTGGAGAATATATTACTGCCATCCTTCTGGCTGCGGGGCAGGGAACCCGCATGAAGTCCAGCCATCCCAAGGTGCTCCATCAGATCTTGGGACGGCCCATGGTCGCCTATCTCATTGACACTCTCAAATCGATAGGCGTGCCCGATATCCTGGTGGTGGTGGGTTATCAGGCTGAGAAAGTTAAGGCGGCCCTGGCAGGGGAAGGGGTCAGGTTTGTGGCCCAGGAGCCCCAGAAAGGCACCGGCCACGCAGTGCAAGTGGCCATGCCGGCGGTGCCGCCCGAGACCCGCACGGTCATGGTTTTATGCGCTGATGTACCTCTGATTGCCGGGGAGAGTATCGCGGCCCTGGAGCGTTTGCACCGGGAAAGCGGCGCTGCGGTGACGGTGCAAACCGTGGAACTCCCGGATGGAGCCCATTACGGCCGGGTGGTACGGGATGCCCATGGCAAGGTGAAGGACGTAGTCCAGTCCAAGGATGCCCGCGACCGTCCCGATATCCTGGGCATTCGGGAGATCAACACCGGGGCCTACTGCTTCGAGGCCGCCTTCCTGCGCCAGGTCCTGGATGATCTGGAAGTCAGCCCGGTGACCGGCGAGATTTACCTCACCGATATGATTTCCCTGGCCCACCAGCACGGCCGCACCGTGGAGGCCCTGGTTGATCCGGATTGGCTGAACCTCCTGGGCATCAACAGCCGCCAGGAACTGGCCGAAGCCACCCGGACCCTTAAATGGCGCATCAATGAGGGCCATATGAATGCCGGCGTCACCCTCATGGACCCCGAGACCACCTACATCGGCCCCTTGGTGGCCATTGGCCGGGATACCATCATTTATCCCAACGTCTATTTGGAGGGGGATACTAGCGTCGGCGAAAATTGCGTGCTGGAGCCCAACGTGAAAATCACTGACAGCACGCTGGACAATGACGTCTATGTCAAAATGGGTTCTGTCATCGCGGAAAGCCGTCTGGGCTCAGGCGTTCAGGTGGGGCCTTATTCCCACCTCAGGCCCCTGAGCGACCTCCGGGAAGGCGCCAAAGTGGGAAATTTCGTGGAGATTAAAAAGTCTATACTTTATCCCGGGGTCAAGGCCGGTCATCTCACCTATCTGGGTGACGCCGAGGTGGGAGCGGGGACCAACGTGGGCGCCGGCACCATCACCTGCAATTACGACGGGGTACACAAGCACAAAACCATCATCGAAGAGGGGGCCTTCATCGGCAGCAACACGGCCCTGGTGGCGCCGGTGACCGTGGGCGCCGGGGCCTATGTCGGCGCCGGTTCCACCATCACCAAGGACGTGCCGCCGGGAAAGCTGGGCATCAGCCGTGCCCGTCAGGTAGTAAAGGAAAGGCGTATCATTAAGAAAACAAAGAGGTAGGCGACCAAACTCAGGTTTGACCTTGACTGCAGGAGACAGCAAAAACCGACGGGACTCAGCAGCTTAGGCTTGGGCCGAAATGCTCAAATCAGAGAACCTAGCCGCCACCTTCAGGAAAGATAAGCCATGATTTCCACCACCTTTGCTCAGGAATTTGTCCAGGAGTGGGTGGCTTCCTGGAACTCCCATGACTTGGACCGGGTCATGTCCCATTATACTGACGATTTCGAGATGACCTCTCCCTTTATCGCCACCTTGATGCAGGAACCCACCGGCATCCTCAAAGGGAAGGAAAAGGTCCGCGCTTATTGGGCCAAGGCCCTTAAGCGTCTTCCGGATTTAAACTTTGATTTGATTGACATCCTGATAAGTGTAGATAGTATAACAATTTATTATAATGCTGTTCTGGGCAGGCGCGCCGCCGAGGTGTTCTTTTTTGACGGCAACCTCAAGGTAAAGCGGAGTATTGCCCATTATAACCTGGAAAGGTAAAAATGCCCTGCTGGGGGCTGACGCTCCCAGCATAAGAGGTCTGTATGTGCGGCATTATCGGTTATCTCGGCCCCCAGGAGGCCATGCCCATTCTCCTGGACGGCCTCAAACGTCTGGAATACCGGGGCTATGACTCCGCCGGCATGGCGGTCATCGGCAAAAACGGCTTGGCCATCCGCCGCAGCTTGGGGAAGCTCAGGGAACTGGAAAAGGTCCTGAACCAAGAACCCCTCTCCGGCACCGTGGGCATCGGTCACACCCGCTGGGCCACCCACGGCCGCCCTTCGGAGGCCAATGCCCACCCCCATCAGGTAGGGGATATTGCCGTGGTGCACAACGGCATTATCGAGAACTACCTGAATATCAAAGAAGATCTTTTGAAAGAAGGCCACCGCTTCGCGTCCGAGACCGACACAGAGATCGTCTCCCACCTGGTGGTGCGTCACCTGAGGCGGGGGGCCGATTATCTCACGGCTATTCAACACACCCTGCAAGAGATCAAGGGCTCCTATGCCTTAGTCCTGGTCAACGCCGACGAGCCCCGCTTGCTGGTGGCGGCCCGCAAGGAAAGCCCTCTAATTCTGGGGTTGGGGGAGGGGGAGTTTTTCCTGGCTTCGGATATACCCGCCATTTTGCCTTACACCCGCCGGGTGATTTTTCTAGAGGACCACGATCTGGTGGTGGTGCGGGACGGGGAGTTTTTTATTTTGGACAGTGGCGGCCAACGCGTCCAGCGGCCGGAGCATACCATTACCTGGAGCCCGGCCATGGCGGAGAAGGCCGGGTACAAGCATTTCATGCAGAAGGAGATTTTCGAACAACCCCGGGCCCTCATCGACACCTTCCGGAGCCGCATTCGCCTCGAAGAAGGAGAAGTGTTCCTGGAGGAGGTGCCTTTCAGTCTGGAAGATTTGCAGGCCATCCGGAAAATCTTTATTGTGGCCTGCGGCACCTCCTACCATGCCGCCATGGTGGGTAAACACCTGCTGGAAAGCATCTGCCGCCTGCCGGTAGAGGTGGATCTGGGCTCGGAATTTCGCTACCGCGATCCCCTGGTGGATGAGACTACCCTGCTCATTCCCATTTCCCAGTCAGGGGAAACCGCGGACACCCGAGCGGGTCTGACCGCGGGAAAGGAAAAAGGCGCCAGAACCTTGGCCATCTGCAATGTGGTGGGCTCCAGCATCGCCCGGGATGCGGATTGCGTCTTTTATACCCATGCCGGCCCAGAGATCGGCGTGGCCTCCACCAAGGCCTTCACCACTCAAATTGTGGCCTTGTACCTCATCTCCTTGTATTTAAGTCAACACCTGGGAAGACTCAGCCGGGGGGAGGTGCGCCCTCTCCTTAATGAACTCGTGCGGTTACCTACCTGGGTCCAGGAGACCCTGGACTTGGATAGCAATATCCGGGACCTGGCCCAGCAGTATATGAATGCCCAGAACTTCCTTTACTTGGGGCGAGGCTTGCATTATCCCATTGCGCTGGAAGGAGCTCTCAAGCTCAAGGAAATCTCTTATATCCACGCCGAGGGCTATGCCGCCGGGGAGATGAAGCATGGACCCATTGCCCTTATAGATCAGAATATGCCGGTGGTGGTTTTGGCTTCCCGAACCCCGGTCTTGGAAAAAATCCAAGGCAACGTGGAGGAGGTGGCGGCCCGGGGTGGCCGTCTCATCGCCTTAACGGAAGCGGATAATTATCAAGTTATTGAACGGGTGGAGAGCGCCATCCCGGTGCCGGCCGCGCCTCTGGATCTGTCACCCATCGTTTTGACCGTGCCCTTACAGTTATTGGCTTACCATATTGCCGATTTGCGAGGCACGGACGTGGATCAGCCCCGCAATCTGGCCAAAAGTGTTACCGTAGAATAGGGGCGGCAGGGATTTGGACTCTCAAAGATTGGAGATCTGCTTTTCCGCCGTTCCCTCTGGAAAAACCGTGGACAATGATGATACGGTCCTCCCAAGGTTAATAGACTCCGGGGAAGATCTGCCGAAACCCGGCGAGGTATGTCATGGATGACAACCCCAAGGCTTATGACAAGTTTCGCCAGGAGATCGAGGATCTGAAAGAACAGCTCTTCAAGATGGCCACACTGGCAGAAGCAGCCCTGGACCAGAGCGTCAAGGCCCTTTTGACCCGTGACTCTGACCTGGCCCGGGAAGTTATCCACGGAGATAAGGCCATTAACGACCTGGAGGAGCAACTTGACGCGGCCTGCGTACGGATCGTGGCGCTCTATCAACCGGTGGCCACTGACCTGCGTCAGGTGATGGCGGTTGACCACCTCATCGTGGAGCTTGAACGCCTCGGGGATTTGGCTGTGAATGTGGCGGAGGAGGTTTTGAACCTGGAGCAGCTCCCCATATCGGAGCTTCACCGGGATCTATCCCGCATGACCAAGATGGTGCAGAGCATGATCCGGGATAGTCTCCGGGCCTTTATCACCCAGGACGCCGTCTTGGCTCGGGAGGTGTGCAAGCAGGACGACGAGGTGGACTATCTTGACCGGGCCCTCATCCATGAACTTCTGGAATTCATGGGTCGGTCCCGGGAGGCGGTGGCCGTTGGTCTTAGTCAGATCACCGTAATCCGCAACCTGGAGCGGGCCGGCGATCACGCCACCAACATCGCCGAGCAGGTAGTGTACATGGTGGAGGGAGAAAGCATCCGGCATCGCTGCCAGGGATAGCCGTAACGGCACACCGGTCGCCCCGCCGGTCTCTCCCGGGCAAAAATGCCTTATATCCCTTGACAAACCAGTAATGAAACTTAATTTTAATTAGTGTTGGTTGATCGGCAGATATGAGTAACTCAACGGAAATTTTAACCGAAAGGGAGACGCAGATACTCGAGACGGTGCTGGCCCATTATATCCGGACCGGGGAACCGGTGGGGTCTCGTACCGTGGCGAAATTTTCCCGGCTTAACTTGTCTCCGGCCACCATCCGCAACTCGATGCAGGAGTTGGAGGAACGGGGCTTCCTCAAACAGCCCCACACCTCCGCGGGCCGGGTGCCTACCCCCTTGGGTTTCCGGTATTATGTCGATCGAATTCTGCCCATCCAAGGACTGGGGGAGGGGTTGCAGCGACAGCTAGAGGAGGCTTTCAGCCCCTTGGCGGTGGACCCCCAAGAGCTTTTTCGGCAGGCTTGCCGAGCCCTTTCCCTGGCTTCGGGGCATCCCGGCCTAGTGCTCAGTCCCCGGCCACAAGGGATGCTGTTGCGGCACATTCAGTTTATTACGCTGGGAGGCGACGGCATTCTCTGTCTCCTGGTGGCCCAGGACCAGCAGGTGCAAACCCGGTTCTTGCGGGCGGAGACCGCCTACACTCAGGAGCAACTGGACCGGTTCAGCCGATACTTGAACAGCATTTGCCAGAACCTGACTTTAGCCGAGGCCCGACAGCGAATATTGATGCAAATGGAGGAAGAAAAAAACCTGTTCGACAAAATGGTCTCCCAGGCCTTGAGCCTGAGCCGCCAAGCCCTCCAGCCGGAAAACGACGAAGAGGAGCTTTATGTCGAAGGGACCAGCCACATCCTAAACTATCCCGAGTTTGCTGCCGATGTGGAAAAAATCAGGGTTATCTTTAAGGCTTTTGAGGAGAAACACCATCTCATCACCCTGTTGGACCGAACCCTGGCTTCCCAGGGGGTGCAGATCATCATCAGCCCGGATGACCATTTCCCGGAAATGCAGCTCAGCATGGTGGCTTCTTCCTATCAGAGCGATCAGGCTCCGGTGGGCAGTCTTGGGGTCATTGGACCCATGCGCATGGACTATGCCCGGGTGGTACCCATTGTGAAGTATACCGCCTCTTTGGTTACCAGGTGGTTCACCGTGCGGCATAATTAACTATTGCGCGCTCCATGCGCCAATTAGCCGGGTTCCTGGAGGCCCGCAGAGTTTATAACATAGGAGGTATGCGCTATCAATGACTCGAGTTGATATACCGGGGGAACCACCGCAGGGCGCCGAAACGACTGAAGGCCCTTCGGAGGAGTTACCCACGGATCCTGAGGAGCTGAAAAATCTACTGATCGAAAAATCTCAAGAGGCCAAGGAAAATTATGACCGGTTCCTGCGCCTGGCGGCGGAAGTGGAAAACTTCAAGAAACGGCAGGAACGGGAAATATCGGAGGTACGTCAGTTCGCCAATGAAAATCTGATCAAAGAACTTCTACCCGTCCTGGACAACCTGGAACGGGCCCTGGAACACAGCCGCCAGTCAGAGGCTCCCGAAGCCCTCATGGAGGGGCTGGAGCTGGTGAATCAGGACTTCCTTAAGGTTCTGGGCCGTTTTGGGATCACCCCCCTCAACAGTGTGGGGGAACGATTCGATCCGACTTACCACCATGCCGTCATGGAAGAGGAAGCTCCCGAGGTGGAAGATCAGACCGTGCTCAAGGAGTTGCAAAAAGGGTATCTTTTGCAAAATCGTCTTCTGCGCCCGGCCATGGTGGTAGTTTCCAAAAATATCGAAGAACCTGATAATAAAATCAAAATAGATAAGACTGTTTAGGAGGAATTTTTCCATGTCGAAAGTCATCGGCATAGATTTAGGCACAACCAATTCTTGTGTGGCCCTAATGGAAAGTGGCGACCCCAAGGTCATCACCAATGTGGAAGGCAGCCGCACCACCCCGTCGGTGGTAGCTTTTACGGATAGCGGTGAGCGTCTCGTGGGACAAATCGCCAAACGTCAGGCCATCACCAACCCTTTGAACACCGTCTTCGCGGTAAAGCGCCTCATCGGCCGCAAGTTCGAGGACGCCGAGGTGCAGCGGGACGTGAAAATCATGCCCTATAAAATCGTCCGGGCCGAAAACGGCGATGCGGCGATTGAAATCAAAGGCCGGACCTATAGTCCCGCGGAAATCTCCGCCATGGTGCTTACCAAGATGAAGCAAACCGCGGAGGAATACCTTGGGGAAAAAGTGACCGACGCCGTGGTCACCGTGCCGGCTTATTTCAATGACGCCCAGCGCCAGGCTACCAAGGATGCCGGTCGTATCGCCGGGCTGAACGTGCTCCGCATCATCAACGAGCCCACCGCCGCTTCTTTGGCCTATGGTCTGGACAAGAAGAAAGACGAGCGCATCGCGGTTTTCGATCTGGGGGGCGGCACCTTCGACATCTCCATACTGGAGATCGGTGAGGGCGTCTTCGAGGTGAAATCCACCAATGGCGACACCCACCTGGGAGGTGAGGATTTCGACCAGCGGATCATGGATTTTCTGGCGGACGAATTCCGCAAGGACCAGGGCATTGATCTACGCAACGACAAGATGGCTCTGCAGCGCCTCAAGGAAGCCGCGGAAAAGGCCAAAATGGAGCTGTCCGGCTCTTTGGAAACCGAGGTCAACCTCCCCTTTGTTACGGCGGACGCATCCGGTCCCAAACACTTACTCATCAAGCTCAGCCGGGCCAAACTCGAAAGCCTGGTGGGTGATCTCATCGACAAGGTGGAAGGTCCCTGCGTGCAGGCTTTGAAGGACGCCAACCTGTCCGCCCAGGATATCGATGAGGTGATCCTGGTGGGGGGCATGACCCGTATGCCCAAAGTCCAGGAGAAGGTAAAATCCGTCTTTAACAAGGAACCCCATAAGGGGGTCAATCCGGACGAGGTGGTGGCCGTGGGCGCCGCCATCCAGGCTGGCGTGCTTAAGGGCGAGGTTAAGGACATCCTGCTCCTGGATGTGACACCTTTGTCTCTGGGCATCGAGACTTTAGGCGGTGTGTTCACCCGCATCATCGACCGCAATACCACCATCCCCACCCGGAAAAGTCAGGTTTTTTCCACCGCGGCGGATAATCAGACGGCTGTGACCATTCATGTTCTCCAGGGTGAACGGGAAATGGCCGGGGACAACAAGACCCTGGGCAAGTTTGAACTCTTCGGCATCCCGCCGGCCCCCCGGGGTATTCCCCAGATCGAAGTGGCTTTTGACATCGACGCCAACGGCATCGTGCATGTTTCGGCCAAGGACCTGGGCACCGGCCGGGAGCAGTCCATCCGCATCACCACTTCCAGCGGTTTGAGCGAGGAAGAGATCAACAAACTGGTTAAAGAAGCGGAGATGCACGGCGAGGAGGACAAGAAAAAGAAGGAGTTGGCCGAAGCGCGCAACCAAGCTGACTCTCTGATCTACACCACTGAAAAAACCCTCAGTGATCTGGGAGACAAGGTGGATTCGGCCACGAAAACAAACATTGAGGACCACATCAAACAACTCAGGGAGGCCATGGAGGGCTCTGACGTCCAGGCCATCAAGAGCCGGAGCGACGAACTCATGAAAGCCTCCCATAAGGTCGCCGAAACCATGTATGCCCAGGCGGGTGCCGCCGGAGCCGGGGCGGGTGCCGCCGGAGCCGGGGCTGGAGCCGCCGGAGCCGGACCCGAAGCCGAAGCTGAAGCTGAAGCCAAAAAGCCCGAAGAGGACGTGGTGGAGGCCGAGTTCGAAGAGGTTAAAGACGAAGCCAAATAAAAGCTCAACCAAAGGGCCGGGGGAGTTGCTCCTCCAGTCTGCTTTCAGTCTTTTCCCAACCAATTTCAGGGCTTGAGAAAAGGAAAAACGGCGCCGCCCCCCAGCTTCGAAACCAAGGGTGAGAGCCTATTCTTTGAGGCGGAAGCCCTCTTCCACCGCCAAGATTACCGCCAAGCCTGGCAAGTGTATGCCGCCTATCTGAAAAAGTATCCCCAAGGTTCCAATGCCAATCGGGCCCTCCTGCGGGAAGCCGAGCTTTTGGGGATTTTTGGGAACTGGCAGGGTTCCCTCAACAAGTACCAGGCCATCCTCAACCGGGGGACAGGAGGCGACACTGCCCTTAAGGCTCGCTACGGCATCGGTCGGGCCTATTTCAAGCTGGGTCGTTATGAGGCCGCGGAGGGAGTGCTGGAGAGCCTCACTGCCTCCCCGCTTCCCGAGCCGCTGAATTTTTCCACCAACGCCTTACTGACTGAAGTTGCCCTGAAAAAGGGGCAAGTGGGTTCTGCTTTTGCCTACCTTCGGCTGGCCGCCCAGCACGTGGCCGCGGGTGATCGGGAGTGGTTCGGCGACTTGCAAACCCGGGTGGTGGAGCAAGCCAGCCCGGCGGAATTGGAACACCTGGTCAATTTATACCGGGATTCCCCCCTGACCGCGCCCCTCCTTTTGCGTCTGGCCCGCCTGGCCCAGGAACAAAACCGTCCCGCAGAGGCCCGCCAGTGGCTGCAAGCCTTGCAGGAACGCTTTCCGGAGAGCCGGGAAGCCCAGGCCGCCAAGGATCTGCTGATATCATCCCGGCCGGTTATCGGTTGCCTGTTGCCTTTAAGCGGCAACTTTGCCCGCTACGGCATTCGGATGAAGCAGGGCATGGAGCTGGCAGCTCAGGGTACCCGTCTGCAACTGCTTTTCCGTGATTGCCCCAATGACCCCTACCAGGCGACCCGCATGGTTCAGAAGCTGTCCCAGGATCCGGGCGTCCTGGCTCTTCTCGGCCCCCTCACCTCGGGTGACGCCCTGGCCGCGGCCCAAGCCGCTCAGGACTCCGGCATTCCCCTCATCGCCCTCTCCCAGAAACAGAATTTGACTGAGGCCCGACCTCTGATCTTCCAGGTCTTCCTCACCCCTCGCCTCCAGGTCCGGGCCCTCCTGCGTTACACCCTGGGAGAGCGGGGTCTTAAGCGCTATGCCGTTTTTGCCCCCGATTCCGCTTACGGTCGCACCCTGTCCCAGGTTTTTGGACAGGAGGTGGTGGCCCAAGGCGGCATCCTGGTGACCCAGGCCACTTATCCTCCCGGAACCAAAGATTTTACCACGGCTCTGAGTCCCCTGCTCACGGCCTTTCAACCCGGCACGGCAGGTGGTTCCTCTTTTGAGGCCCTGTTCATCCCGGATGATGCCGTCACCGTGGCCGCCATCAAGTCCCAGACGGTTCAAAGTCCCCTCGGCAAGGTGCAATTTTTGGGCACTAATTTGGCCAAACCCCGAGCCGACTCGCTGGGAACTATCCAGGCCCTGGAGGGCATCCTGTTTCCGGACGCCTTCTATAACAATGATCCCAACCCTGCGGTGCAAAGCTTTGTCACCGCTTACCGCCAGCGCTACGGCACGGAGCCGGAATATCTGGCGGCCCAGGGTTACATGGTGGTGCGCCTTTTGAGTCACCTCTTGGAAGGGCAAACACCGGTGGATCGCAAAGATTTGCCCCAAAAGCTCATGTCCCTCCGAAACATCCCCAATCTCCCCTGGTTCAAGGGCTTTGCCTCTGACCGCCAGGCGGAGCTGAACTTGTACATCCTTACCATCAAAAACGGCCGGGTGGAAATGGCAACCTCGCCGGCAGCGAGTCAGCCGTGATTACCTGTGTGCCGGACTTTGCCATCGGCCACGCCAGCGATTTTAAAAACCTTACCGGCTGCTCGGTCATTCTCTGTCCGCCGGGCACCGTGGGCAGCGTGGACATTCGGGGCTCCGCCGCCGGCACCCGCCAGCTGGATGCACTCCACGGTTTTCACATCGTCGAGGAGGTGCATGGCGTTCTCCTTTCCGGGGGGAGCGCCTTCGGCCTGGATGCGGCCGGAGGTGTCATGGAATTCCTGGAAGAGCGGGGCCGGGGCTTTGACGTCACCGTCACCCGGGTACCCATCGTGCCCACCGCGGTGATCTATGATCTGTCCGTGGGCAATCACCGCGTCAGGCCGGACAAGGCCATGGGCTATGCCGCCTGCCAAGCGGCCCGCCCGGAATTCCAGGGGAACGGCAGTTTCGGCGCCGGCACTGGGGCCAGCGTCGGCAAGCTTTTAGGCATTCGGCAGGCCACCAAAGGCGGCTTAGGGAGCTCCTGCCTGGAAGGACCGCAAGGCTTACTGGTAGCAGCCCTGGCTGTGGTGAACGCCTTCGGGGACGTGGTGGACCCCGAAACCGGGGAGATTGTGGCCGGAGCCCGCACTGCTCCGGATAGCCGGGAATTCGCCGATGCCGCCGGGCTCATTCGCCAGGGGTTGGTGCGCCAGACCTTCGGGGAGCCCAATACCACCATCGGGGTGGTGGTCACCAACGCCCGGCTCACCCGGGAGCAAGCCCTAAAAATCGCCCAAATGGGGCAAAATGGCCTGGCCCGCACCATTAGCCCGGTCCATACCCTGTTTGATGGGGATATCGTCTTTGTGCTGTCCCGCCCGGAAGTGACCGCGGACCTGCATACCGTAGGTTTGCAGGCCCAAGCCGCGCTGGAAACCGCCATCTTAAACGCCGTCCGTCAGGCTGACGGCCTGGGCGTCCTCCCCAGCTACCAAGACCTGCGCCGCGCCGAGCAGGACAACGGCCCAGGAACTTGAGATCCAGGGTCCCCTACCTGATAAAAATATCACCATGACCCATGCTATCGACCTGATAGTGTTTGATTTGGACGGGACTCTGGTGGACTCGCTGCCGGATCTGGCCGTGGCGGCCAACCATGCCTTGCGCAGTTTGGGACTGCCGGAGCATCCCGTGGAGGTCCACCAAAAGATGATCGGCGGCGGGGAGAAAAACTACGTGCGCCGGTTATTGGGCTCCGAACACCAACATCTCTTTCCCCAGGCCTTGAAGCTTTACTTGGCCCACTATTCCGGGCATTTGGGTGACCGGACCCGGGTATATCCAGGCGTGGCGGCAACTTTAGTCCGCCTCTCCCCCCGGAAAATGGCGGTATTGTCCAACAAGCGGGAGGATCTCTGCCGGGGGGTGGTGGAAGCTATGGGACTGGCGGGTTTTTTTCAGGCAGTGCGCGGCGGGGACAGCTACGGAGTGCTCAAGCCCTCTTCGGGGGGGCTCGGTGCTCTTATCAGGGAATTGAGGGAAGAGCCCACCCGAACCTTGATGGTGGGGGACAAACCGGAAGACATCCTGACGGGCCGAGGAGCCGGAGTTTATACGGCTGCGGTAACCTACGGCTATGGTGAGGTATCGACCATAAACGCGGCCCAGCCGGATAATCTCCTAACTACTTTTCCCCAGGTGGCAGATCTCCTCGCCTCCTAAAGTTCAATATTTGCTTTCTTCGAAAAATGGCAATCTTTGCTTGACACCTATTCATAGCCACGCCTCGGAGGGTGCCATGAATGGCTCCCCCTGCAATTAATTTGCTTGCCTGCATGCCACCTGCAAACCCCAACCTAAGAGCTTTGAGGCCCAGAAAAAGTGATTTGGATGTCCACTTCCGGTTTTCCTCCGCCGGGTTTGGGGAAGGTGACCTGCTTCAGAGCCTTGACCAGGCACCAGCAATTTTGTTTGACAGAATTTCTTTGGAAGAATATATTTCAACCAGGAATGGCGGTGTAGCTCAGTTGGTTAGAGCATGCGGCTCATATCCGCAGCGTCCGGGGTTCGAATCCCTGCACCGCCACCATAATGAGTTAACTTTATGATGGGGGAGGAATGGGGCGTATGAGAAACATTGTTACCTGGGCTACTGCCGGTGTCTTTGCCTTGAGTCTCCAGGGCGCCGTTCTGGCCCAGGCTCAAGAGAAGGCGCCGGAGGCCATGCCGCCGGCTCTGGAGTCGCCGACTCCAATAGCCCCGGCTCCGGAGGTCGCCGCACCTGCAAAGGTGGAAAAAAAGGCGTCAAAGAAAACTTCACTGAAGAAGAAAAACAAAAAGGCCAAACACAAAAAGAAAGCTAAAAAGAAGAGAGTCAGAAAGGCGAAAAAGAAGGCTGTCTAACAGCAACATCCATCATGATTTTCGTCGCATACAACCGGGGAGGCGAATTCAACGGGGAAATCGCCTCCCCGGTGCCATATCCAGGATGAGAAATGAGAGAGGGCTTTCATGCAACAATACTTCGGTCTGTTGACCGCCGCTATTTTCCTTTGTGTGGCTCCCGTCTCCGGCTTGGCCCAACAGGATCCCGGCATACCCCCTATGTTGGAAAATAAGCGTCCCATGGCCGTGCCGAAGGCACAAGCACAACCAAAATCTACACCTGTAAAAAAGACAACAAAGGCCAAATCAACCTCGAAAGTTAAAAAAGGAAAAAAGGCCAAATCAGCCAAAAGGAAGAAGGTCAGAAAACATAAAGGCAGATTGGCCACCAAGAAAACCAAAAAACCAGCCGCTAAAAAGAAAGGGGTAAGCGCCAAACCCCGGGGTAAGTCCAAAGCGAACAGCTCTTGATCTTGCCCGAACCCTTATGGCAAGAAGTCTCTACTCGAAGGAGGGTACCATGAAATATACGGTAAAGACCTGTTTGATAGGGTTAGCCTTCATCCTGGCCCTGGCCGGCATGGCTCTGGCCCAGGGGGGGAAGCCGGAAATGTGGAATGGAACTCATTGGAAACAATTTTCCAAAGAGATCAAAGTGGCTTACATCAAAGGCATCGGCAATATGGCTGATTTTGAGGTGGCCGTGAGTGGCAAAGAAAAAGCCGGCTGCATCTCCGCCGGTTTTGTGGATGAATTAAAAAACAAGTCCATCGACGGCATTATTAAAGAGGTGGACGCGTATTACAAAGCAAAGCCCGACAAGCTCAAGACCCCGGTGGTGGAAGTGGTGCTCCGGCAGTGCACGGCCTTGTGCGAACCGAAGGCCGCAGCTGCTCCGAAAAAGAAATAATTACCACGCCGCCGGATAGGGATATTTTTTCACCAAACCTTTGCTTTCAGGGCATTGCCGCCCTCATAGGCGGTTGCCTCAAGGCCAAGGGGTAGGTCGCATTCCAGAAGCGACCCTGGCCGTGAAAACTTAGCATCGGCTCTGGCCGTGAGTTTCGCCAGGAAAAAGGCTTGCACTTTCTGGAAAAATGATTATCATGGAAATCTAGAGATCCCACCTAAATACCCATATATGCGGTTTGGGGAGACCGCAGTAGGGCAATATCCACTTCAAAGGGGGGAGGATATGAAGAAGATTCTTGTCTTGGTCTTGGTGGCCACCTTCGTGGTGGCCAGTTGTTCAAGCATGACCACTACCCAACAGCGGGTGCTCAGCGGCGGGGCCATTGGCGCCGGCGGCGGGGCCCTCGTAGGTTGGGCCGCGGGTAGCCCCGCGGTGGGAGCTGCAGTAGGTGCCGGTGCCGGAGCCTTGGGCGGTCTTATCTACGACCAGTATGAAAAGTCCCAAGGAAACCCCTAGGCGATTCCGTCCTCTGCTGCTTACGGGCCGGCTAGCTTTATAAGTTTAGCTGGCCCGCTTCTTTTCATGAGAATATTATTTCCCTGCCCCCTGCCAAATATTTTCGGGAGGCGACCTAAACCCTTATGCCACATTTTATTAGATTTACCCGCGGGGAGTTGGTATAAGCAGGGCAAGCTGGTTAATTGTTATCAAGGAGAACGACATGACGGTGACCAGAATCGGCTACGTGGGGACGGACGGCAGAAGTTTTCTGGCCGCGTTGGAAACCAGCCGGGCCCTCAGCGAGTTGTACCCCGGCGACTACCAGGGCGTGGTAGTGCGGGGCACGCCGGCCATGCCCTTCTGGGCTGAACAAATGAAGTGGCCGGTGAGTTTTATTGCCACGGCGGACAACAGCGTAGAGGCCTATGCCCAAGCCCTCATCGAGACTTTTGACAAGCAAGAGTTGGACGTCGCCCTCATCATGCCGGAAGGTCTCATTTTCCAGGGGCTGGTGGATCGGGTGGCTGAGGCCGGGCACGGGGGAAAAGTCATCGGGCCGGACAGCCGGGGGGCTTTTATCGAGGCGGACAAGATTGCCGGCAAGCACCTCTGCCGGGAGGCGGGCATCCCGGTGGCTCCAGCCTGGACTGAAGTAGATGCCCGGGATTTTCAGACCATAAGACAGACGTGCCTGGATTACCTTCATGAATTCGGGGGGGTGGTGCTGAAATACCCTTACAGCGCTGGAGGCAAGGGCGCCCGCATCATCCTCAACACTTGGGAAATCAGGGACGTCTGCGCTGGCCTAATGGCTGACTACAAACCGGACTATATCGTCCTGTGCGGCAAGAAGGGTCCCTGGCCACTCCTCATCGAAGCCCGCATGACCGGGGCGGAAATCAGCTTTACCATCCTGGTGGATAAAAACGGCAATTTTCAGATATTGCCCACGGCCATGGACTACCCTGAGCGCTTTGGGGGGCCGCCGGGCCTGGACAATCCCATCACCGGTGGCATGGGCTCCATCTCTCCCCACCCCCTGGAGACCCCGGTCCTCATGACCATGGCGGCCGAGACTTTGGCCCGTCCTTTGGTGGCGACCCTTAAGCAGCGGGGTATCCTCCGCCCTTGCGTGCTCTACCCTGGTTGTTTCGTGTCTTTTACGGATAACTTTGAGCCCCGGGACATCCGTGTTTGTGAAATCAACATCCGCCCCGGCGAGCCGGAGTTCCAGCCGGTGGTAAAGCGCCTGCGCAATCTGGGGCCCCTGGTGGCGGCCATGACCGCGGGAAAGCTGGATGAAGTGAAGCCGGAGGTGCGGGAGGACCAGATATCTTTGTGCATCGCCCTGGTCACCGGGCCCGGCGGGCCCAAACAGCAGAAAGGCTACCCCTGGTCCTTGACCAAAGGGGAGCCCCTGGACATTGACTTTGCCTATTTCGACAAAAAGAACATTACCGTCATCCCCTCGGCTATGGAATACAACGAGGGAGAGTTTAAATCAGACGGCTCTCGGGTGGCTTTCCTGGTGGCCAACGCCACCCTCAAGGCGGGACAGAAACGGGGGCAGGCTGCGGAAACCCTGCGCCAGCGGCTCCTCAACGCCCACGACCTGGGCAAAATCCGGGTCATTCCCCGGGAATATCAGGGGGGCAACCGCCTGGATCTTAGGAGAGATATCGGCCTGCACTACCTGAAGGCGGAATTGCTGGAGGGCTAATGAAGGAAGGGGGTTGGGGGCACATGGGCCTCAAACCCCTTCGGTCTCAGGTCCCTACCCTCCCCCCGCCCGTATGACCCTTGGCCGGGCCTTTAGCGCTCCACGGCCATGTTGGCCAATTTGGCTTCCAACAAACCCCGAATGCCCTCGGTAAGGTGCCGATAAACCCGGTTTCTCTGTCTTTTCAGGCGCTTGTAGGCCTTGAGGATGTCCAAGGTCAGAATGATCCGGGTCAGGCTGCAGTTCAGTTCGCCATAGAGGTGCTTGCCAATCACTTCAAATCCCAAAATCCGGGTGTGAAACTTCAAGGGGGAATGCGGTTCTCCTTCGAAGACGTCAGTGATGAAGTGAGTATAATTCCTTTCCACCACCTCCCGTACCGACGCCCCCATGAGGCGGATGGCCACGAGTATTTTTTTGCGATACTCGGGGAGAATCATAAAGCGCCCGATTTCCACGAACCTGCCCGCGGCTGCCAACTTTTGCGGATCAAATCCTTTCTTAAAAGTCGCCTGGCACTCCGGCGGCAACTCCAAGGGGGGATCATAATAGAGCCGCAGCACCCCGGCTGGCTGGTCGTGGGTCAGGGCCAGGAACCAGGAGTACCTGTCATCGGTAGATAGGTTCACCGGAATTTCCTGGCCCACTGACATAATCCAATTTTTTTCCTGCCGGTAAACCCGTTCCACGACCTGCAAGGCCTTTTCCCTGGTGGCCGCATCCAAGACCTTGTGCACGGTGATCATAATAACGCTCCCTTTTCTGAAAAATTCTCCAGGTATCGCTGTACCTGGGGGGACTGCGGCGGGGGTGGAAAGAGATATTCTTTGCCGCACAGCCGGGACAGTTCCAGCATCAGGCTGTGGGTAACGGTGGCGCTCAGAAACAGGTGAAGTCTCTGGCGCTCCCGAGTTGTCAGCCGGTCGTCCTGGGTAACAGCCTGATAGGCGGCGCTTAGTTCGGGGAAGGTGCGGGGTTGGCCGAATTTGAGCCTAAGGGGGCTGACGCGGGGAATGCGGCCGTTTCGCTTGCTATGGGGAAAATTGATGCCCGCCGGGAGCACCGGCTCTCGGGATCTGAGAACGATTTCCCCCAGACCCCGCCGACCCCGCCTGAGCAAATGAGGGTGGCTGTTGCGGGTGCCTTCCGGAAAAATACCCAGGCTTTGCCGGTTGTGCAACCGTGCCAGACAGGCCTGACAAACACTCTCCCCGTCGGCTTTTTGCTGGTATCTATTCAGGAAGGCAAATCTGGCTTTCTTGGTATAAGTGTAAATCGGGTCGACTCTATTTAACAACCAACGAAAAAGAGGCAGGCGGCCGAACATCCAATCACTGATAAAGGCCAGTTTTTTTCCCGGCCGGTGGGCCAGCAGATAGGCGACCACTAACAAGTTTTCCCAGTAGTTGTTGTGATTAAAAATAAAAATTACCGGATCGGGAGTATTTATAACAGGAGCATCATTATCCACTTTAATAAAACGGCCAAAAAATAAGAGTATCGATCTCACCAGGAGTCGTGATTGTGGGTCAAGATGAGTTAACGAGGCTGTACAAGCTGTCATATGATTAAAAAACAAATTTCTGCTGAATTATCAGGCAATACGTTACGATGGTTTGATAAAATAGCGATGAGTTTTTCATTGATATTTGATAAGTTTTTGCTTTTATTTTTGTTTTCAGCCATACACTAAAAGCCCTGGCAAACCTTGGGACTCGGTCATTATCTGGCATTGCTGACCGGAATGATAGTCCTCAATTATAGGGCGTGCCGTGCATGCCAGAGGTGGCGTCCACGGGCCGCCCTATTAGGGTTTCCCAGAGAGGCATTACGGGACCAGAAGAGAAACGAGGGGCTGGGGAACGGGAATGATCACAGGCGAGACGCCTGTGCTCCCGCTTAATCTGGGGTTGTGGTAAGTGAAATTTGGAGAGGGGGGG
>JARRKO010000001.1:0-26700 GCA_037388025.1 Syntrophobacterales bacterium | reverse complement strand
CCGGCCCCTTGGGGGGCCGGTTGTGGTTGCGGTTTATGTTTCAGGGAGAGGTCTTAAAAACCCCGGTCCGACATGCGGGCGTACAGCATGGCCACCGTCCGGTAGACCAGGTGAGCGATCTTGGTGTAAGGCGCGAAGAAGAACAGGCAGAAGACCGACACCAGGTGGACGAAATAGGTGGGATAGGCCAGGATGGGCGCACCAATCAGCCGGAAGACCCAGGAGAGGGCTCCGGTGGCCCCCACCGCGGCGATGAGGTAAATGAGCTGCCAGTCAAAGTAGGTGCCGTATCCCGCCTTTTCAGAGTTTTCCAGGCGCGAGGTATAGATGCGGTAGATCCCGTAAAGCAGGAGCCCCGTGCCCAGGAAAGCAAGCCACTTGAGGGGATCGGGCGGCAAGATCAGGGAGTAGGGAGAATCGAAATGAAACACCCATTCCCGCGTGGCGGCCCAGGCCGTCACGATAGCCAGGAAGATAAACCCAAAGACCAACAACAGGTGGTTCAAGGCCCGGCCAAAGGTGGTATCACATTCCCGGAAGCGGTTGTGCCACAGGATGTCCTGGATGACCGCCACCAGGTTCCCCACGAGATTGCCTTGCAGTTTCACCTTCCAGGGGTTGGCTTCATTGAGGTCCTTCCAATATCTCATGACCCCGAGGCCCAAGACCCCGATGGCGAAGAAGAAGGCGGGCACGAAGATAAGGTCTATGGCCCACAGGGTGGGGAAGAGTTTCGAGTAAACCACCTTGCCTTCAGGGATGGCAATGCCTTTGTGCGCCACCCCCTCCGCCACCTTGAGGCCGAGGAGGCCCATACCATAGAGCCAGCCTAAAAGAATGACCACCGGCATGGCGATGAGGGCCGGTAAAAACTTGATGTCCCCCACCATGCGGGCCAGGATGGACGGAAAGGCGTATTTCTCGATGCACATCTGCCGCAGGACCCCCAGAACTTCCCCGGGCTTGGCCCCCCGGGGGCAGTGCACGGTGCAGTCGCTGCACTGGTGGCACAGCCAGATGTCCGGGTCCTTGAGGACATCTGTCAAACCCCATTGGGCCATGAGCATTTCTTTCCGAGGAAAGGGTTTGTCGTCGGGGCTCAGGTTACACACCACGTCGCAGGTGTCGCACTGGTAACACTTCTTGGCGGTGTCCCCTCCGGCGGCGACGATCCGCTTGACGAACTGCAGATCCGGTTTAATAAGAGTTTCGCCAGCCATGGATCACACCTCCTACATGCCTTTAAAGGGGTTGGGGCCGATCTCTTGGAGCCGCTTCACGAAATCATCGACGATTTGCGGCAGCTTGTCATATTCAGAGATGGCTATTTCAATCAATTGCACCCGGTCTGCTTCCAAACCGAGCTTGTCCAGAGTTTCCGACAGCTTGGTCAGCCGGTAGGCGCACAGCTCGCTGCCCTTGGCAAAATGGCACTGATAATCGTCGCCATGTTTGCAGCCCAAGAGGAGCATGCCGTCCACGCCCCGGGAGAAGGCGTCGGAGACCCATACCAGATTAAAAGAACCCATGCAGCGCAGCGGGACGAAGCGTACCGTGGGGTCGATTTTCAGCTTGTGCAGCCCCGCGGCGTCCAAGGCCGGATAGGCGTCGTTTTCGCACACCAAGCCGAGGAGGCGGAGGGGGACTTCCTCTTCTTCGTCTTCCAGGTCGTCCTCGGTGGGCACATCCAGGGATTTGAACATGGAGCCCAAGATGTCTACGCTGAAGTCTTTGAAGTTGATAATACGCTCAGGGCAGGCCCCCATGCAGGTGCCGCAGCGGCGGCAGCGGTTGATTTTGAAGAAGGGCGTACCCTTCTCGTCTTCATCGATGGCGCCGAAGGGACATTCTTCGGTACAGCGTTTACACTGGGTGCATCGCTGCATGATGGGGTCGGGGAAGGTTTCATCCCAGGCCCGGGGGTGCACCGCCATGGCCGCCGCGTTATGCTCTATCGCCTGGATGGCTTTCAGGGCCGCGCCCACGCCGTCATCCATGGCCATGGCCATGCCCATGGGTTGACGGGTGCCGCCGGCGGCGTAGATCGCGGTCCGCCGGGTTTCATAGGGAAAACAGATGAAATTGGAGTCGGCAAAACCGTTAAACAACTCGAGATCCGGCAGGCCGGGACCCTGGCGGTATTCCAGTTGGAGCACCGGGTCGTCCGCAGTAACGGGGACCATGCCGGTGGCCAAGACTACCAGGTCCGCCTCGAAGGCGACGTTCTCACCCAGGAGGGTGTCCTGGGCCGAGACTTTGAGCACGCCACCCGGGGCTGGTTCCACCCCAGTGACTTCGGCCTTGGTGAACATCAGGCCGGGGTCACTCTGGGCCTCTTTGTAAAAAAGCTCCAACTGACCCGGGATGCGGATGTCTTTGTAAAGGATCATGGCCGCGGCGTTAGGATTGGCCTCCCGGACATACAGGGCCTGTTTCACGGACGTGGCGCAGCAGATATCAGAGCAGTATGGCAGGTGCTCCGGATCCCGCTGGCCGGCGCAGAGGACAAAGGCCACGCTTTCGGGGACCTTGCCGTCCGAAGGCCGGACGATCTTGCCGTTTTTGGCCATTTCCTCCATTTCGAGGATGGTGATGACATCCGGAGAAGCGCCGTAACCGAGGTGTCCGAGCTTGGTGGCATCGTAGGGTTTCCAGCCCACTGCCATAACGATGGCGCCGATGCGCATGGTTTCCTCGGCGCCGTTGATGCTGAGGGTGACATCCAAAAGGCCCGGCTGGCCTTCCATCTTCACCACCTGGGTGTTGGTGAGCACCCGGATATTGGGCTCGGCTTCCACTTCCTTGATTTTGGCAAAGACCGGGGGATCCTGCAGCTGGGTATAGGGATAGGAGGAGGGGGTGGCGCGGTGCAGTTTGGCGCCATAGCCGCCAAGATCCGCTTCCTTCTCCACCAGGATTACCTCATATTCATTACGGGCGGCGAAGAGGGCCGCGGCAAGGCCGGCCGCCCCGCCCCCGATGACCAGGATGGTCTTGCTGAGTTCTTCTTCGTGTTGGAAAGGCTCAGGGAGATCCGTTTTCTTGATCTTGGCCCCATACATGCGGATGTAGTCTTCCGCCAAGGGCTGGGTTTCCTTGTTTTCGGGATCCTGAGTCCAGGCCACCAGTTCCCGCAGGCCGACCCGCTCTATGATACAGCCAGGGAAGTCAAACTCCTCGAACTTCACCCGGGGGGAGCAGGCCCCAATGAGGAGGCAATTGACGCCCTCATTGGCGATATCCTGCTTGATCATCTCCAGACCTTCAGGACTGCACAGGATATCATGCTCCTTGACATTTTGGAGTTTGGCTTCCCGGGTCGCCACCTTACTCAGCTCAGCAAAATCGATGACCTCCCCGATGCCACAGCCCTTGCACAAATACGCCGCATATTTTCGTTCTTCCATGGCTACCTCCTGCTCAGGCTGATGAGACTTTTAAGGGCGGCCCCGGTGGCGTCTTCGTTGGATTTCATGACATCCAGCGGGCTTTTCATCGAGGCAACGGCAAAGACCCCGTCGGGCAAAAGCTCAGGAATGACAAAGCCTTCGGGGGTATAGGACAAGGGTAACGGAAAGGGGCTGTTTTTGGTGGTGGGCACCATACCGGCGGCCAAGACCACCATATCGAAGGTTTCTTTGAGTTTGCGGCCGCTAACGGTATCCTCCACGGTGACGACGACGTTGTCCGTGCCAGGCTGCTGCTCCACCTTGGCCACTTTGCCCCTGATGAGGTTGACGCCCTCGTCATCCCGCACTTTCCACATGAACTGCTCATACCGGCCCGGGGTGCGGAGGTCAATGTAAAACACCGTAGCTTCAGACTCGGGGTTCTGTTCCCTGAGATAGGTGACCTGCTTCAGGGAGGCCATGCAGCAAATGTAGGAGCAGTAAGGCAGGTGATTCTCGTCCCGGGAGCCCGCACACTGCACGAAGGCCACCCGCTTGGGGGGCTGGTTGTCGCTGGGCCGCTGGATTTTGCCGCCGGTGGGGCCGTTAGCGGCCGCCAGGCGCTCCATCTGCATGTTAGTGATGACGTTTTTCACCTGGCCGGCACCCAGGGTTTCCACCTGGGAGACATCGTACAGCTCCCAACCACTGGCCAGGACGATGGCGCCCACCTGATAGGTGAAAGTCTGGGGTTGCATGTTAAGATCAATGGCCTCGTACTGACAGGCCTCGGCGCATTTCTGGCCGCAATCCCCCGTGCAGGCCGACATATCAATGACGTATTTCAGGGGGAAGGCCATGTCATAGGGAAGGTAGGCCGCTTTGGTTTTATCCAACCCGTAATTGAAGTCATTAACCCGCCAGGAGGGGCAGGCTTCCGCACAGGCGTCACAAGCCACGCAGCGGTCATTGACGTAGCGGGGCTTGACCTGGACGGTCACCTCAAACTCACCGGCGCTGCCGGAGACCTGAGTCACTTCCGCCATGGTGTGAAAGGTGATCCGGGGATTCTCCCGGATGCGACGGAACTGAATCTCCAGACCGCAGGTGGGCGGGCAAAGCTTGGGGAAGTATCGGTGGAGTTGAGCGACCCGGCCGCCCAGGTACGGCTCTTTTTCGGTAAGAATGACCTGGGCCCCGGATTCGGCGGCTTCAATGGCTGCCGTCAGACCGCTCATACCTCCTCCGACAACCAGAATTTTGTTGTTGTCGGCGCTCACCTTAGTCCTCCTTTAGGAGCTTACCGGAGTGGGTTTCGGAGTTCGGCTTTCGGTTTTCAGGCTAAAAAGGAGGGGTTCAAAACCCCGCCGCCAGGGAGGCCAAAAAGGAAAAGGTCTATCCACTTGAGTGCTGTTATCAGGGACCGAAAACCGAAAACTGAAAACCGTGGTAAAAAAGTGGCCGTGGTTAGGTTCCAAGCCCACGGCCCCAAGTAAAATCCGGGGCTTCACGAGGAAGCCCCGGGGTGGATGGTCAGTCTTTACTTAACCAGTTCCTTGTAGGGCACGGTTTCGAACTTCCACTCGTTGGAGGCCATGTCGTACTGGGAGATGGTGAAGACCTTCCATTTGCTGTCATCGATGTTGATGAAGTCGGAGCGGTAGTAGTAACCGGGGTACCGGCTCTCTTTCCGGTAGAGGATGTGGCGCAAATGGGCCTCACCGGCGATGATGCGGTGGTACTGTTCCCAAGCCCGCATCAGTTCGTGGAGGTCGGCCGCGGCCAGGCGCTGGGCGTCCTCTTTCAGCATGGTGAGGCGTTCCAGTGCGATGTTCAGCATGGTTTCGTTGGTCATGTACATGGTGGAGCAACCGCCCACATACTCGTCCATGAGTTTCTGGAGGCGGGACTGAACCTGCTTGGGCCGGAGGTAGTTGGGGTTGATGTCCGGCGCGCTGGTGTAGTTCTTATACTTCTCGAAGATCTCGAAGGGCAGATAAATCTGTTCCAAGACCTCGTCGATGTTCTGAGCGGCTTCGAGCTTGTCATCCTTGTGGTCCAGGATGAAGGCCATGGCGGCCTTGGCGGCCATGCGGCCCTCGGCGTGGGAACCGGAGGAGAACTTGTGACCGGAGGCGCCGACGCCGTCACCCGCAGTGAACAGGCCTTCCACGGTGGTCATGCGGTCATAGCCCCAGAACCAGTCATCGGGGGCGCCCAGGTAGCCCTTGGAGGGACCGGAAACCCAGAGACCGGCGCAGCCGGCGTGGGAGCCGAGCAGGTAGGGCTCAGAGGGAATGATCTCGGAAGGCACCTTGTCGGGCTCCATGTTCATGGAGGCCCACAGACAGGCGGCGGAGATGGACATATCCAGAAAGTCTTCCCAGGCCTCGGCCTCGAGATGTTTGAGCTCTTTCTTGGAGAGGACCTTGGCCAGCTCGGCCATGGCCTTGTCGGTGTGCATCAGAATGGGGCCGCGGCCTTCACGCATCTCGATCATCATGGCGTGGTTCCGCAGGCAGGTGCCGGGAGAATCCGCGTAGCCAGGATAATCCTCTTTCACCCGATCCCAGTTTTTGCTCATGTATTCTTCGTTGTAAGCATTGGTGGCCTGGGCTTTAAAGAACAAGAACCAGGCGCCCACCGGGCCGTAGCCGTCTTTAAACCGGGCCGGGACGAAACGGTTTTCCATGAGAACCATCTTGGCGCCGATTTCGGCGGGCATGGCATAGGTGGAACCGGCGTTCCACACCGGGTACCAGGCCCGGCCCTGACCTTCCGCCACCGACCGAGGCCGGAAGACGTTAACCACGCCGCCGCAGGCCACGATCATGGCCTTGCACTTGAAGACATACGCCTTATGTTCACGCACCGAGAAACCCACGGCGCCGCAGACGCGATTGGGGTTGTTCTTGTCGGTCAGGAGCTTCACCACGAAGACACGCTCATAGATGTTGTCGGTCCCCAGGGCGTTCTTAGCGGCCTCGCCAACGATGACCTTGTAGGACTCACCGTTGATCATGATCTGCCAACGGCCGGACCGGCAGGGGTCGCCGCCGTCTTTCAGAAGGGGCAGGCCTTCATCTTTGGCCACCTGGCCGTCTACGGTATGACCTTCGGTATCCTTTTTCCAGATAGGGAGGCCCCACTCTTCAAAATCAAACACCGACTGGTCTACGTGGCAGCCCAGGGAGTGGATCAGGTCTTCCCGGACGATGCCCATAAGGTCGGTGCGCACATATTTAACGTAGTCGTCCACGGGGTTTTCTTTGCCGACGTAGGTGTTGATGGCCGACAGACCCATGGCCACCGCGCCGGAGCGGTCCACCGCGGCTTTGTCCACCAGGATGACCTTAAGACCGGTTGATTTGGCCCAGGCGGCCGCTTCCACCGCGGCGCCGCAGCAAGCCATGCCGCCGCCCACGAGGAGGAGATCGGTCTCAACGGTCTCGACCGGCGGTTTTTCACAGAATGACCATTTACAGAATTCTTTTTCCATTATTTACATCCTCCTTAAAATTTCGCGGGTTCAAGCCGGCTTACTTTTCTCTGGCCGCGCCAGTGAAGAAGCCAGGTTTTTTGAGATCAGCCACATCGCTGGGCAGAGTCTGTCCTTTGAAAGCGTCAATGGAACCTTCCGGGGTGGTGCGGGTGGGGAACTTGAAGCGCTTGATGGTCTTCTGATTCCGGAACTTGATGGTCCACATGATGTTGTCCGTGCCCCGCAGAGGAAAGGTGCTGGACCCCAGGGGCATGATATCCGCGTAATGGCGGACCTCAATGGCTTGGGTGGGGCAAATCTTGACACAGTTGTAGCATTCCCAGCACTGCTCCGGCTCCTGGTTGTAAGCTTTCATTAGCTCATGATCCAAGACCATCAGGTCATTGGGGCAGATGTACTGGCAAGCAGTCCTGTCCAGGGCCTTGCAGCCGTCACATTTTTCATTGATAACAAAACTTGGCATGTTTCCAACCTCCTGAAAAGGTAACTGTTTTTTTGCGTTTCTGGCCGGAAGGGCGCCAGGCGCCACATCCAGGTGAATATAACATCATCCGCCAGGGGCGGCCACTCCTACTTCTTTCCCGGGATATCGCCGGTGGCGAAGCCGTGGACTTTGACTTCCACTTTCTCAGTCAGGCCCTCATAGTATTTCCGGAGCACTTTCAAAACTTCATCACGGCTGAAGTGGTCAGGCACGTCCAAACCTTCGGACAGCATTTTGCGCAGCATGGTGCCGCTCAAAATAAGCCGGTCTTCCTTGCCGTGGGGGCAGGTGCGCATGGAAGCCATGCCATCGCACCTGTGGCAGTAGAAAGTCCAGTCAATGTTCAAAGGTTTGAGTTCGAGGGCATTCTTGGGGATTTCCAGGAAGATCTTCTGGGCGTCAAAGGGGCCGTAATACTCACCCACACCGGCATGGTCCCGGCCGACGATGAGGTGGCTGCAGCCGAAGTTCTGACGGAAGACCGCGTGCAGCAGGGCTTCCCGGGGACCGGCGTAGCGCATATCCAGCGGATAACCGGCCTGAACTACAGTATCCTTGACAAAATAGTGTTCCGTCAGGACGTTAATGGCATCGGTGCGCACCTCGGCCGGGATATCGCCGGGTTTCAGTTTCCCCAGGAGCTGGTGAATAAGAACCGCGTCGCAGACCTCAATGGCGATCTTGGCCAGATACTCATGGGAGCGGTGCATGGGGTTTCTGAGCTGCAGGGCGGCGATGGTGTTCCAGCCTTTTTCCTCAAAAAGACGCCTGGTTTCCGCCGGCCGCATGTACAAACCGGGGTAATGCTTGGGGAAGGGGCCTTCGCTCCAGACCTTGCAGGTGCCCGCCAAGTTGACCTCAGCCTGACCCATGACCATGCGCACTCCCGGGTGCTCCAAGTCATCGGTTTTAAAAACTTGCTTGCACTCATGAACCTTGTCAATATTGTACTTCTCGGTCACCACCATGGTGCCCATCCGCTCTTCCGTCTCTTCGTCCACCAGCAGCACTTCCTCGCCTTCCTTGATGGTGTCGGCTTTGCCTTTGGTGGTGGAGAGGGTGATGGGAATGGGCCAGAAGGTGCCGTCTGCCATCTGAAAAGTGTCGCAGACCCCCTTCCAATCTTTGGAACCCATGAAGCCGTCCAGGGGGGTGAAGCCACCGATGCCCAACATAATGAGGTCGGCAGTTTCCCGGGAAGACATGGTTACTGCAGTCAGTTCTTTGGCCCGCTTCTTTTCTTCGGCCACCTCGGCCGGAGATAGAAGCAGGGGCTTCAATTTCTTTTCTTTTCCGTGCGGATTTACCAGAGCCATCTATTTTCCTCCTGGAGGACAGAATATTCCCGACAAGCCGTAACTATGCGGAAATGCTAGTGAATTAATTCACATTTACTTCCAAGGTTTTAAATTATTAGAAAATACCAGCAATGTCAATAGAAATTTTTCACAAATCTATGAGTTAGGAATGATAAGGGGATCAGGGGGTGAGGGGGAACTCCACCAAGTGACTAACGGTGGCTTGCTGACGGCCCCGGAGAACCACAGAGGGACCGGGTTTCATCGAGAAATGGCCTTCCACCTCCCGATAAGTCGCCTCACTGATTACAATGGGAGCCTCTTCCTGGCGGGCCACTTCCAGGAGGCGGGCGGCCACGTTGACCACGTCCCCCACAATGGTGAAGTCCATGCGTTTGTCGGAACCGATGTTCCCGATAATGGCCTCGCCGGTGTTGATGCCCACCCGTAATCCTTGGATGGGAGTGGCTCCCTCCTGTTTAAGGGCGTGGAGGCGTTGTTGCATGGCGATGGCGCAGGCCACCGCCTGGCTCGCGGCTCGGGGCACCTCCAAGGGGGCGCCGAAGAAGGCCATGAGGCCGTCTCCCAGGAACTTGTCCAGAGTGCCCTGGCGTTCAAAGACCAAGTCCACCATCTGAGTGAAAAAGTGATTGAGCATTTCCACCACCTCTGCAGGGTCCTTGTTTTCAGAGATGGTGGTGAAAGCCATAATGTCGGCGAACAGCACGGTTAAGTGGCGCCGCTGGCCGCCTAATTGCATAAGTTCCGGGTTTTTCAGAATTTCCTCAGTCATTTCCGGGCTGACATAGCGGCTCAGGGTATCCCGCAAGAAAAGCCTCTGCTCGTAAAGGCGCAGGCGGCTCCGCAAACTGGCCTCGTGGCCCGCTTCCTCCTGGGCGATCTCGGTTAACAGGCGTTTAAGCTCCGGGTCGTCGGCTTCTTCCGCCAGGGCCAGGTAACTGCGCCTGGCCTCCATCTCATGGGATATGGCCAGTTCAATAGCCTGTAGAATACTGAGCTCCATGTCGGCCTCCTCGGGTGACTATATCATATCTTGGCAGGAACCAGGAAGTCGTCCTTTAGCTTTAACTTTCGTATAAAAATCCTTGGGTTGTCGGGCTATCGGCGCGAAAATTTTTATTATCTAAAATATCTGGATTAAAAAATCTGCAAGGGCTTACGCCTGGGTGTCCATTCTTGAGGAACGACGCCCCGGTTGGCCCTTACATCAAACGGAGGATTTATGTCTGCTGCCGATATGGTGGAAATTGTCGTGTATGACGCGCCTGCGGCCCGCCGAGGCGGTTGCGACTGCGGTTGTGATCATCACAACGGTCATGACCATGAGCATGGGTCCGGTCATGGGCACCATCACCCCAATGCCTTTGAAAAAATCAGCATGGAAATGCAGACCCGGGCTATGGCCCTGACCCTGGAAAAAGAGTTTCCAGGCAAGGTGCGGGTAGAATACATCAATGTCCTCCAGGACCCCCGGGGGCCGGAATTGCCCCAAACCAAGCTGTTGTGTTCCCTCACCTATCCATCGCCTCTGGTCTATCTGAACGGCCGGGGCCGCTTCGCCGGGGCCCTGCCGGTGGAGCGTCTTAAGGAAGAAATTGAGGCCATTTTGGGGGAGAGGACTGCCTGATGGGGCCCACCGGGCTCAAAACTAGGCAGCGTGCCTTCTCCGAACAACCCTTACTTTGAGATGCATACTCAGCCCATTATCACGCTGCTCACCGACTTCGGCACCCGGGACCCCTATGTGGCGGCCATGAAAGGGGTTATTTTGTCTTTGCGCCCCGACGCCGTCCTGGTGGACTTGACCCATGAAGTGCCGCCTCAAGATATCGTGGCCGGCGCCTTTCTTCTAGCTGAGGCCACGCCCTATTTCCCGCCAGGGACCATTCACCTGGCGGTGGTGGACCCTGGCGTAGGCACACAGCGCCGGCCCCTGGCGGCCCGGGCCCGGGGGCAGTTCTGGGTGGGTCCGGACAACGGCGTCTTCCATTTGGTTTTTCGGGAAAACGACTCCGTGGATATCGTCTCCTTGGAAAACCCCCAATATTTCAGAGAAGCCGTATCCCTCACCTTTCATGGCCGGGATATCTTCGCCCCCGTGGCCGCGCACCTTTCCGGAGGAACGCCCCTAAACGCTTTTGGTCCCCCCCTCACCGACCCCGCGGTCCTTTCCTGGCCGCAACCCGTGTTCACCCCGGAAGCTGTCCGGGGCGAGATCGTCTATGTGGACGGGTTCGGCAACCTGGTGAGCAACATCAGGGGAAGCGACCTTAAGACCTGGATGGGAGAAAAGCCTCACGTGGTCATCCTCAGCAGTTTGACCTTAAAGGGCCTGTCTCACACCTATGGCGATGTCGTTCCCGGGCAGTTTCTGGCCTTGGTGGGGAGCCACGGGTATCTGGAAATCGCCTGCGCCCGAGGCAATGCCGCCCGTCGGCTGGGAGTGGACAAAGGCCGCTCCCTGGCCGTGGTCAAGGCCTAACCGCGACGTTCCCGTGTTTCCCCGTGGGCATCCTTTGTGATAAGTTCCCTGGTAACTTATGGACCAAGACGCAGATAAAGCCTTGAAGCCCTATTTGCTAGGGGATTGGGGCTATATTCTCCTGCTGGCCGGGCTCACCGTACTCCTGGTGGTGGCAGCGGTTTACGCCGCCGGGGTGGGTCCTTACAAGTTGAGCTATGGCCAGCTCTTCAGCCTGGTAAAACGCTGGGCTGTGGGGGAAGCGCTGAACCCGGCCGAAGCTACGGCCCTGGCGGTCATCTTTCAGATTCGGGTGGCCCGCATTGTCCTGGCTGCGTTGGTGGGGTTGGGCCTTAGCTTAGCGGGCGCGGCGTTTCAAGGCATTCTCTTAAATCCCCTGGCCGAGCCCTTTACCCTGGGAGTGGCCGCGGGCGCCGCGTTCGGAGCCTCCCTGACCCTGAGCCTGGGTTTTACCGGCGTGATTTTGGGAACTCTGGGACTGGTGCCCCTCATGGCCCTGGTGGGCGCGGCCGCGGCCCTGGTCCTAGTGTTGGCTCTGGGGGCCATGGCCGGCAGCGTCCAGCACGGCACCCTGATTTTGGCCGGGGTCATTGTCAGCGCCTTTCTCTCCTCGCTCATCAGTCTGGTGAAATTTCTGTATGCTGACAGTCTTTCCACCATCGTCTTCTGGATCATGGGGAGCCTGTCGGCCCGGGGCTGGTCCCATGTGCTCTTCGCCTCTCCTTATATCCTGCTGGGCAGCCTGGTTCTCTTTCTTTATGCCCGGGAACTCAACCTTCTCACCCTGGGGGATGCCCCGGCCCAGCAACTGGGCCTGGCGGTCAACCGGGTGCGCCTCATTCTGCTACTGGCCGCCTCGCTGGTCACCGCCGGCGCGGTGGCGGTATCCGGAATTATAGGCTTTGTGGGCCTCATTGTCCCCCACCTGGCCCGTTTGTTGGTGGGCCCGGACCACCGACGACTGCTGCCGGTCGCGGCCCTGGCTGGGGCTGTGCTGCTCATCGCGGCCGACACTCTAGCCCGGGTTATTCTGCCCTATGGCCAGGAACTCCCGGTGGGCATTATTACGGCTCTGTTGGGGGGTCCCTTTTTCTGCTATCTCCTCAAGGTCACCAGGGGGCAAACCATTTTATGATCAAAGTGGAAAACCTCACGGTGGCCTATGGTGAACGGGTCATCCTGGAAAACCTGAACTTCCAAGTGGCGGCGGGGGAATTCGTGGGGCTTTTGGGGCCCAACGGCTCCGGCAAGAGCACCCTGCTCAACTCTCTGACGGGTCTGGTGCCTTTGCGGTCCGGGACGGTGTGGTATAACGGCGCTTCCCTGGACGACTGGCGTCCCCGGGACCTGGCCCGCCAGGTGTCCATGGTATCCCAATTCACCTGGATCGGCTTTCCCTTCACCTGCTTGGAAGTGGTGCTCATGGGACGCTATCCTTACCGCCGGCGGTTTCAGCGGGATTCCCTGGCGGACCTGGAAGCGGCCCGGCAGGCCATGGCGGAAACCCAAACCACGGACCTGGCCTCCCGCCTGATAACTCAGGTCTCGGGAGGTGAACGCCAACTGGTGGTTCTGGCCCGGGCCCTGGCCCAGGCCACGCCCATTCTCTTTCTGGATGAAGCCACCGCATCTTTGGACGTGCGCCGGAAGCTCGAAGTCTTTGACCTGTTGACGGACCTCAACTTCAGCCGGGGACTCACCGTCCTGGCGGTCATGCACGACGTCAACCTGGCCACCCAGTATTGTCACCGCTTGATTTTCTTGAAAAATCGGGGCATTTTCCGGGATGGCGACACCTTCTCCGCCTGCCGCCCGGAGGTGCTGGAGACGGTTTTCGAAACCCCGGTTTTGGTGGAACCCCACCCGGCCACAGGACGTCCTTGTGTGCACTTTTTACCGCGGAGTGTTGGTGGGGAAGAGGGCCCTCGCGTTCCGTAAATCCCATGACATTTATTTGGCGGTAATATTCGTAAAGAGGTTTTAAAAGTCAGGCAACCGTGATGCTAAATTTCTTTCGGGAGTATTGGTGGATTTGGGCCCTTTGCGGCGCGGCCATCCTCTGGGGGGTCTCCCTCCTGCTGGTGCGGTATTGGACCCTGAAGTCTCTGAGACCCGCCCTGAGAAAGGAAGTCGAGGTCGATGACCTGGAGCTGCCGCTGCCGGATCCCCAGCCCCAGGATCAGGAGGCGCTGCGTCTCCTAAGAGATTACCGCCGCCGCTACCTGCTCAAATTATGGCCGGATACCAGGCTTAGTTTTAAGGAAATCAATGAGCTTTCCCAGACCCTGATGGCGGAAATCGCCCGCATCTACTACCCGGAAGAAGAGCGGCCGGAACTGAAGGCTTCGTTGGCCGATCTGGTGTCTCTGTATCGGCGGGTCGGGGTGCGCCTAGCCTCCTGGATGGAAGCCGCGCCCTTCCGCCCCTTGAAAGACATGGAACTGGCCACGGTCCTGTTCCTGCATGGCACGTATCAAAAGATCAAAGGCCACCCCCTCCATCAGTTCCTGAAACGGCACCACATGTATCGGGCGGCTCGCTGGGTTTGGGGGACCATTAACGTGATTAATCCGTATTACTGGGGGAGACAAGCGGCGTATAGAGGCGGCCGGGAATTTTTGGCCCGCACCTTTCTGGCCAAAGTGGTCACCGTGGTGGGAGAGGAATCCATCCGCCTTTACAGCCGCCGATCTCCCAATCTGCGCCTGTTCCGGCGCTACCAAGTGGGGCTCCAGGAAATGATCAACCTGACCCTGGGGGAAAACGGGGCCCTCCCGGCAGAGGTGGCCGCACACCTGTTGAAGTCCATCCTCAAAGCCAGGGGGTTGGAAGACCAGGAAAAGGTAATCCTGCTCCAAAGGTTGTCCCGACCCCGGCGGCGTGACACCGCGCTGGTGGACCTGGAGCCGGAAGAGCAACAGGAAGTGCAGGGTTGGTTGGAAGGCGCGGTGAAGACCTGCTGGGAAGGAGCGGAACAGAAGGAACACCTGGCTCAGGTGAGAGAGCGCTGGCAGGAGATCGAGACGGGGACAGAGCCGGAAGAGTAACCTTGGCTTCGGGAGAGGTGGAAAGAAAGCTTTGAGAAAAACACAGGCGAGACGCCTGTGCTCCCGAACTTCCTACTCCGTCACATCTACCCAGGTGGCTTGGAGGCCCTTGTCGCCCAGCTCCTGACCGAATTCCACGGACATGCCTTCCGAGAGTTTCTCGAAGACGTCTTGTTTCAAAGCATTCCTATGGAAATACACTTCGCCACCTTCCGGGGTGGCGATGAAGCCGAAGCTTTCTTCCGGGAAGAGGCGAGTGATCTGCCCCCGGTAGCTCTGTTCCTCGTGGACCTTTACCTGCTGCCGTTTGAAGCGGGCATGTTCCCGAAGACGCCGGTCCAGGACATGGAAGGCCTCGACGATGAGGGGCAGGACATACTCCCCCTGACGGTTCACGGTCAACGTGGCTCCTGACAGAGAAATTACCAGCTGGATTTCGAAGTTGCCGTGGCGGTGGTGGGCGGTGCCGGTGAGTTCAGCCCGGGCGTGCAGGATGGGTTCGTAGGTATGCTTCTGCAAGCGGGCCAATTCCTCCTTGATTTTATCCCGCCACTCCGGAAGAATTTCCAGGTTCCGGCCCGCGATGTGTACATCTAGAGGGAGCATGAAGGAATTCTCCTTTCCCAAGGCGCCACCGTGGCAAGCGCCATGGAGTTTCTCACCGAATATTGGTGTCAAGGTAAGCTTAGATTATATTATTGTAATCACCACCAGGGCTTCTGTCGATATCCTGGAGGGGGGACACGATCTTGCCAGGAGTATGAGAAAGAGGGGGCCGGGGTTCCTGCATCTTCCCGGGACCAGGTGGTCTTCTGGAAATACCCATAACGGAACTTTTGCCCCACGCTTTTCGTCTGAGCAGATAAGCTCACTTAGGGCGAAAAATAAATTTGAAAGAAAAACTCGGGGATTCACCCGTGATGGCATGCGCCACTAAAATTTTGCTTTCGGGCTTTGGTGCATAAGTCCCGCCTAGTCTCGTAACCCAGCTATTTCACTTAAAATAAGGCTCACCGGCCAAAGAAAATGTTGCCGTCACCTTGCGGACTCCTCCGAGGAGGGCTACATTGTAGATAAGAGGGGGTGGGCACCGCTCTTGCCTCAATTAGTGTTTTACTTTCAGAATATATTGATATAATTTAATATTTAGCCAAATTTGTGAGAAGTGTGTGAGAAGATAGGTAACCAGTCAGAGGGAGGATGACATGTCATATTCGCACGATGAGCTGAAAGCCAAGATTGTGGACTTCTACCCGGAAATCGAAAAACATCAACTGGAAACCAGCCTGACTTTTGATAAACAAAAAAATGCTTACGTCATCAAAATTAAGAAAGGGGAGCACGCCCTGACCACCTTTCTGGACAAACCGGACGCTGACTCTTGTATGGATGGAAATAAGTGTGTCTATCTTGGCTTACATATAGCAGAATTTGTTAAGAATTTCGAAGAAGAGGAATAGCCTCGGGAAAATATGGGAAAATACGCCCTCTTTGCCTTCAACGGCGAAGCCGTGTGTTTCATTCACGTGTTATTGAACGGCCTGAACCTGAAGGCCAGGGGCCAAGAGGTCAAGATCGTTATCGAGGGAGCGGCCTGCCGTTTGATCCCCGAGTTGGGGGAGGTGGGCCACCCTTTCCACCAATTGTATGCCAAAGCCAAGGAAGAAGGCTTAATCGACAGGGTTTGCCAGGCCTGCGCCCAGAAAATGGGGAGTCTGGACGCAGCCCGGACCCAGGGTCTCACCATCCTGGAGGATATGTCGGGACACGCCGGTATGGCGCCGTATATCCTGGAAGGCTATCAGATAATCACCTTTTAACGGCAAGTCAGGGAGGACTTGTCCCAGGGACCCCGGGGAATCGGAGCTGAGGGGAGCCGAAGCCTCGGGGAGCTACACAGCCGCAGTTCATTTTTAGATGGGGGAGAGCAGGCCATGAAAACTTTCAAAGGGATGGGGGATCCCAGAATCGACCGATTCCGCTCCCGCCGACGTTGGGCCAGGCGGTTAGGGTGGATACTCTATGGTCTTTTATTCACCGGGCTCCTGGCCGGCGTGGGCGCCGGGTGGTTTATCTACACTTCGTACATCAAAGACCTTCCTGATTTCACCGAGATCAAAGAATACCGCCCCCCGGTGGTCAACCGTATCTATGCCAGAGACGGCCGCCTGATGGGGGAGTTCTATGCCGAGCGCCGCATCGAGGTGCCTTATAGCCGTCTGCCCCGGCATTTGGTGCTGGCATTCGTGGCTGCGGAGGATTCCCGCTTTTTTGAGCACCCGGGAGTGGACATTTTTGGCATTGCCCGGGCCTTTCTCGCCAATGTGGAAGCCGGGGAAATCGTCCAGGGAGGGAGCACCATCACCCAACAGGTGGTGAAGCGCATCCTGCTGTCCTCCGAGAAGAGTTACGCCCGGAAAATCAGAGAGGCGGTGCTGGCCTACCGCATAGACAAGTACCTCACTAAAGAAGAAATTCTGACCCTTTACCTGAATCATATTTTCCTGGGACGAGGCTCTTATGGGGTGGAGGCGGCGGCCCTGGAGTATTTCTCTAAGCACGTGGAGGACCTGACTTTGGCGGAGTCCGCCCTGTTGGCGGGCATCCCCAAGGCCCCCAGCCGCTATTCTCCCTACTTGAACCCCCAGAAGGCCAAAGAACGCCAGGCCTACGTCCTCCGGCGCATGGCTGAGGAAGGCTTCATTACCAAGGAGGAGGCCGCGGCCGCGTTGCGGCAGCCCATCAGGCTCAAACCCCAAAGGTCGGATTGGATCAAAGAGTGTGGCTATTTTACCGAGCATGTGCGGGGATTACTGGAGGACCGCTTCGGGAAAGAACAGGTGCTGAATCTGGGCCTCAAAGTTTACACCACTGCAGACGTGGACCTGCATCGGGAGGCACAGAAGGATATCAGGGAAGGCTTGCATAATTTGGTGAAGCGCAACGGCTACCGGGGCCCGCTCCGGCATCTCAATGCCAAGGATCGGGTGGCTTTCCTGAAGCGTCAGGTGCGCTATTTCGAGAAATATCCCGCGCGCAAGGGCATCCTGGTTTCCGCCCTGGTGGTCCAGGGGGCCAAAAAGGGCCAGGGGGTGCAGATACGCTTCGGGAATCATTTTGGGGTGCTGGTCCCGCCGCCCGCGGACCAGAATTCCCAAGATCATCCCCCGACCCGGCTCTCTACCTTCCGACCGGGAGATGTGGTGCTGGTCCGCCTGGCCAACCGGGACCGCCAAAAGCGCTGGACCGCCTCCCTGGAACCTGCTCCCATGGTGCAGGGAGCACTCCTGTCCATGGAACTCAAGAGCGGCAAGGTGCGAGTTATGATGGGGGGCAAAGATTTCAGTGACAGCACCTTCAACCGGGCCTTCCAGGCCCACCGGCAGCCAGGGAGCGCGTTCAAGCCCATAATTTATGCGGCTGCGGTGGAACGCGGCTACGGGCCCAATTCCATCCTGCTGGACGAGCCCCTGTCCCTTCCGGGTGGCCGCCGCGGGGAATTGTGGACCCCCCAGAACTATGACCACACCTTTACCGGGCCCATTCCGTTGTCCACAGCCCTGGCCCGTTCCCGTAATATTCCCGCCGTACGCATGATGATGGCTGTGGGAGTGCCTGCGGTGGTCAACATGGCCAAAGCCTTGGGAATTTCCTCTCCCATTTATCCCAATTACGCTTCTGCCCTGGGGGCCTCAGAGGTGACGCTGCTCGAACTCACCAGGGCCTATTCGGTCTTTCCTAATCGGGGTTATCTGGTGGAACCCATTTTCATCAACCGTCTGGAAGACCGGGACGGCCGGGTTCTTTTCGAAGCCCGCCCCCATCCCCGCCTGGTGATCAAACCGGAAACCGCCGACACTATGACCAACCTGCTGATCGGAGTGGTGCAACGGGGCACCGCCACCCGGGTCAGGGTGTTAGAGCGGCCCATGGGCGGCAAGACTGGGACGACCAATAAGACCAGAGACGCCTGGTTCCTCGGTTTTACCCCTTCCCTTATTACCGGGGTCTGGGTGGGCATGGACGACGAGCGCAGCCTGGGTCCGAAAGAGACCGGCTCCCAGGCGGCTGCCCCCATTTTCATCTCCTATATGCGGGAAGCCCTGAAGGGCAAGCCGGTGGAACAGTTCCCTGAAGAGGTTAAGACCCCGACGGCCAGAGGCAATCTTGACGAACAATTATATTATGACGATGAACAGCCCATAGACGAAGAAGAGCTTTTTTATCCGGAGAATAATACCTTGACCGGGGGCTCCCCCAAACCGCCCGCGCCCAGCCAGGACTTCTTTAAAAAAGATCTGGAAGGGTAAGGCCGGATATTCTAGCAGCTAGAAATGTTGGGCGAGCCCAAAGATTTGGAACATAATATATAATGCTCTTGCCCTGAAGCGGAGTTAAGAGCATAACCGGATTAACACAAGGGTTGACTTGGGGAAGTGAAGGGGTTTTGCGCTTTTCCTGAGTCTTCCTTTGCTTTTGAGGCCAGGATGCGGAAAATTGAGGTTAAAACCATCGTGCAAGCAGTGAAGGACGCAGCTATATCTGCCAATTACGAATTGGAGGCGGATATGCTGGCCGCGTTTAAAAAAGGGGAACAAGAGGAGGAGTCGCCGGCCGGACGGGAAATCTTTCGGCAGCTCCTGGAAAATGCGCGGATCGCCGCAGAAGAGCACATCCCTCTGTGCCAGGATTGCGGCTTGGCGGTGATTTTCGCCGAAGTGGGCCAGGACCTGCACATTGTCGGCGGGGATTTTGCAGCCGCCCTCCAGGAAGGCGTGCGGCAGGGCTATGCGGAAGGCTACCTCCGCAAATCCCTGTGTCACCCTCTCACCCGCAAAAACACCGGGGACAACACCCCCGCGGTTATTCATACCGAAATAATCCCCGGGGAAACTCTGAAGCTCCTGGTGGTCTCCAAGGGTGGCGGCAGTGAAAACGGCAGCAAGCTCTTCATGCTTAAACCAGCCGAGGGGGTCGCCGGCATCAAGGAAAAGGTCATGGCCACGGTAGCGGAGGCCGGCCCCAACGTCTGTCCCCCCATGATTGTCGGAGTGGGCATCGGCGGCAATTTCGAGCGCTCAGCCCTTCTGGCCAAGAAGGCTCTCCTGCGGAAGCTGGACGACACCCACCCGGACCCGGAAGTGGCGGCCCTGGAGCAGGAGCTCCTCACCGCGGTCAACGACCTGGGCATCGGACCGGGGGGGTTGGGGGGCCGGTTTACCGCGCTCGGTGTCAAGATCAACCTGCAGCCTTGCCACATTGCCAGTTTACCGCTGGCCATCAATATTCAGTGCCACTCCAGCCGCCACCTGGAAGTGGTTCTCTAAGGGAAGCACATGAGTCAAACGGTACGCCTCTCCCCGCCGCTAACCGACAAAACTATCAAGAACCTGGTGGTGGGTAATTTGGTTCTGGTGAACGGGGTTATTTATACCGCCCGGGACTCGGCCCACAAGCGGCTGGTGGAACTTTTGGACGCTGGACAGGAATTGCCGGTGGACTTTCAGGGACAGATTTTGTACTATGTTGGCCCGAGCCCGGCCCGGCCCGGCCGGGTGATCGGCGCCGCCGGCCCCACCACCAGCACCCGTATGGACGTCTATACTCCCACCTTGCTGAAGCTGGGCCTGAAGGCCATGATCGGCAAGGGGAAACGGAGTCCCGAAGTGATTGCCGCCCTTCAGGAACATACTGCAGTATATCTCGGCGCCACGGGCGGGGCCGGGGCCCTCATCTCCAAATGCATCAAGGCGGCGGAGGTGGTAGCCTTCCCGGACTTGGGCCCGGAGTCCATTCACCGCCTGGAAGTGGAGGATTTTCCCACCATGGTCATCAATGATTGCCATGGCGGAGATTTGTATGAGTTGGGTCGGAGGGAGTACGCCCGGGAGCTTCTCTAGCTCTTGGCTCAACCATGTGGTCGGCCATCCCCAATGAAAGGAAGAGTATAGATCTTGTGGTTAGTTAAAGGCACGTCCTAACTTATTAGTAAAGGATAAGAAGATGGTGGCGGACCTGGAAAAAATCATGGCCCGGATCAAGGAGAAGCGGCGCGCTTTCCAGGACTATAGTTTTGACGCCCAGGAAAACGACGCGCTCAAGACCTTCTTCGACTTGGCTCAAGAATATGAAACCCTGGAAAACTTTTACCGGATAGCCGTGGGGGTGATCAAAGAGTTTTTCGACCTGGACTCCAGCCTCTATTTAGTTTCCAGGGATGGCACCCTGCAATTGGTGTGCGACAGCCTCCAGGGAATTTCTGCCGACAAACCCGCAGCTCCTGAACACGTCCATCTGGAAAATCAGGCGTACTTTGTGAATTCCTCCTGGCTGGCGCCCATCCGGGGAAACTTGCTTTTGGTGGATCGTTTGCCCTTCTATGCCAAAGAGCAGCTCATCGGTATGCTGGAGGTTTTTCCCGAGGAGAGAATCTCAGAACGGCGACGCTTCTTCCTCGAAAAATATACCAATCGTTTGGGGTACAATCTTCACAACAAGATCATCGCCTGGCAGAATATTCAACACATTCGTTTTATCAATAGCCTGGTAGCGGATATTGAACACAATATTATCCTGCCCAACATTAGTTTAAGCCTGTATCTTCGCAAACTCAAAAAGAAAATCAAGTCGTTGAAGGCGCTGGAATGCACCTGCTTCAAGAAGGGCTCGCCGGAGGCCCCGCAGCTCCACGATCTGGTGGCGGGAATGGAGCAGGATTACCAGACCCTGGAAGGCCAGTATCGGGGCGTGAGCCTCTTCATCGAATCCCTGTTTCGGCCGTCTCACTTTCAGAAGGGACACTTGGTGTTACGGCGGCGCACCGCCCGGGTGTTGAGCGATATTATTCAACCTCAACTTAAACTTTTCCTGCCTAAATTTCAGGAGCGTAATATTGAGATCGACGTGGGGCTGGGAGGGGTGCCCGACATAGACTTTCCTCTGTCCGTCGATAAGGGCCTCATGGCCCAGGTGTACGCCAACCTGTTTTCCAACGCGGTGAAGTACACCCGCACCAACCACGAGGGCCACAAATACCTTTCCTTTGGCCGGGAAGAGCTCAAGGATTTTTTCGGCCCCGGGAAAGATGGCATCAAGTTCAACGTCTTCACCACCGGACCCCACATCCCCCCGGAAGACGTACCCCGCATCTTCGAGGAAGGCTACCGGGGCTCCAACATCGAAGCGGAAGTGGGCACCGGCCGGGGGCTCTATTTCGTGCGTAATGTCATTGAAACCCACGGGGGGGTGGTGGGTTATGAACCTACCCACGAAGGGAATAACTTCTATTTTGTGCTTCCCCTGGTCACCGGCCCTGAACCCTTGTCCGTGGATTTAGCCGCCTCCTGAAGAAGATCAACGGTTATGCCCATTCGCTATCTGGCCCAGGAGCTCTACCGCTTGACGAAGAAGGTAGAGGAGCTGGAAAGACGGCTGGCCACCCTGGGCCGCGGACCTAACCCGGAGCGGGGCCCCCTCGAGATCGAACTTCTCCAAACCAAAAAAGAGCGGGACCACGTGCGGGAAGTGCTGGAGTCGAAAAAAGAAAAGCCTCTGGTGTGATTTTTTTCAACCTGAGAAAGTTGAAAAAATCTCCCAAAATCCAAAGTCAAGCCGAACTTAACAGAGCCAGCAGCCTTTTTCCCGAATTTCCTCGTACCATTTGGTCAGGAGTCTTGACCTCTCCTTTTTATCCAAAAAGAGCAGACGGAGAACCTGGCTCATGTCAATAAAGCCGGCAAAGTAAGCATACTTCACCAGGTTCTCCAGGCTCTCCGGGGAAAAGTACTTGGCGTGCTCCGGGACCCGTTCCCACATCTCCTCCTGCAGGATGATTTCCTTCACTAGGTGATAATGAGCCAGTTGCTGCTCGGGAGTTTTCGGCTGCGGCATGATGAATTTGTGGTTCAAATGGTTGATTTGCAGGGAGGGCCGGGGGACCGCAGGCCCCCCCTCAAGCTTCCCTCTACCATCCATCTAACCGGGAGAACAGGCATCTTGCCTGTTCACTGCACAGGCTGGAAGCCTGTGCTCCCGCTTTATTTAAGGGGTTGGGGGAGAGGACTTGGGAGAGGGGGCAGGGTCCGCGACGCCCGGCCCTCTCTCCTAAAAAATTATCTCTGCTTGGACCTTTTTTGGAGCCCCCTTTACATATTTAGCACCAAGCGGGCGCGGCGCGCTGCTTTGTCGCCTTGGGCCAGGGCGGCTTCCACGCAGGGGAGGCCCTCCAGGTCGGAGTTGGCCAGGATAAGGCGCCCTTCCTGGGGACTCACGCGGCCCTTGAGGAAATGAATAAACCCAGGGTAAGGCACCACCTGGGCGTGGCCGAAGCGGTACAGATGCACCTCCTCCACCTCCTCTTTCAGGCCCGGGAAATGGCGAACCACCGCGTTGATTATCTCCTCTCCCTGTTCTTCCGGAGTTTTTTTGAGCAAGGGTTCCCTGCCGTGGGGATAGGGTTGGGGCGCGAAAACCACCATGACCCGGGGGGAGCCGGGCGGGGCCTGTCGGGGCGTCAGGATGAAGTCAGAGATGATCGGGTCATCAGTAAGCCAGTTTTCAAACCCCGGCGCCTCGAGGCTCAGATTGCCGCACAGGGCCGCCACCACGTAGCTGCTGTACCGGAAGGCCTCGAAAATCTCAAGATCCCAACCGCAGTCCGGGGGCAGTAGGCGCCGGGCAACAAATTTGCCCGTGGCCAAAATGACCAACCCGGCCTCCAGTCGGCGAGGCTCCCGGGCCGCCTCGTCCCAGATGAGGAGATGGACGGTGTCGGGGTAAATTTTCAGGCCAACCACGGTTTGCTGCACCTGAACCGGCTTGGGAAGAGCTGCGGCCAGAGCCTGCACCAGGCGGGCATTGCCCTCAGGAAAGGAAGCGATGCTAGAGCCGGGAGAAAATTCCGACATGAGGAAATAGAGCCCGGCCCAGGCAGAAACCTCCTGCGGCCCGGCTCCCAGACAGGAGCGGCAGTAGGGGGCGAAGAAATCGACAACCTCCGGGGGAAGGCTCCAGACTTTCTCTAGAAATTGCTGTAAGGAATAACGGTCCCATTCCGGGTTGGTCATAAACGGGGAGGCCAGGGGGTCCCAGCGTTCTTCCCGCTGGGCCATTTCCTCGGCGAGGCGCAGCAGTTGTTCCTGTGCCGCCGGGGCCACCGGCAGGGCCTTGAGACCCTCGGGGGAAAAGCAGTTCGGGTACCAGCGGCTCTGATCAAATAAGGCGCTGGCCGGCGGCGCCACCAGGGCCTCTTCCACCTTGAGACCCAGATCCCCCCAACGGGTCCGGTTTTCGGCATCCTCCGGATCGAAGTAAAAATAGGCGGAGCCGGCGGGATAGGATATCTCCTGATATGATCCGGGCAGGCAGACGCCCCCGGGTTGGCTGCCCGTTTCCAGGACCAGGACATCCTGATCCCGGAGGTGGTAGGCCGCGGCCAGTCCTGACAAGCCCGCCCCCACCACGGCCACTGCCACCCTGGTCTCCGGGCGGTCGGGCCAAAGGGATTTTAGGTCCCGTGATGATGACAAATAGTCGTGACAAGACTGGGGGGCGTCACCCCCCCAGGAAAGTACTCGAGGTTTGCCATGAGCTGCCATGATTTCTCCCCCGGATTAACACTTTTGTTCTTAGAGCTGGCTAAGGTGCTGGTGGGTCATCTGGATTAGCATCCCTCCGAGGGCCAGGTCCCGCATGAGTGCTACCCCGGCCCTCCCCCCTCCACCCGACTTTTGCCTTCATCTCGGCGATTAATCAAGGCCGCCAGGTAGCCGGCCCCGAAACCGTTGTCGATGTTGACCACGGCCACGCCGTTGGCGCAGGAATTGAGCATGGCCAGCAGAGCCGCCAACCCCCCGAATGCAGCCCCGTACCCCACGCTGGTGGGCACCGCGATGACCGGCCGGTCCACCAGGCCCCCCACCACGCTGGGGAGGGCTCCCTCCATACCCGCCACCACTATAAAGACGGTGGCCTGGCGAAAGAGATGTTGATGGGCCAGCAGCCGGTGCAGGCCCGCCACCCCGCAATCATAAAGGGTTTCCACCCGGTGCCCCATGATTTTGGCGGTCAGGGCGGCCTCCTCGGCCACCGGGATATCCGAGGTCCCGGCCGAGATAACCACGATGACGCCCCGGCCCCGCTCGGGAACTTCCTCCCTACTCAAGGTGAGAACCTGGGAAACGGGGTGATACTGGGCCTCGGGAAAATCGGCTAACAGGGCTTCGGCCTTGTCCGGGGCCAACCGGGTCATCAGGATGTGGTTGGCCCGGGTAGAGAGGGAGGCCAAAATACCTTTGAGCTGATCCGTCTCTTTGCCCGCCGCGAAAACCACCTCCGGAAAGCCCTGGCGCAAAGCCCGGTGGTGGTCTACCCGGGCGAACCCCAGGTCTTCAAAAGGGAGGTGGCGGAGACGGTCCAGGGCCTCGGCCACGCTTAGCTTACCGGCTCGCACTTCTTCAAGCAATTGTTCTAAGATACTCGCGTCCATGGTAAAATTATAAGCTCGAGGTTGAAGGTGAACATGTAGCGCCTCCGCCCCCGGCAGCGTAAACCTGGCTTTCTCCCAAGTTCACGATGCCTGGCTTTTTCCCCAAAATTATATTGTTATCTGAAAGGAATTCACCAATTTTCTCTTTCATTCTCGTAAAGGCACCAGCAGGCCCTCCCGAGTAAGGCGATAACGCCGACCCTGCCAAACCACCTCATTTCCCAGAAAGCTTGCCAGCCATAAACCGAAAGAGAGCAAGTCTTTTACGGGCAGGATAATAAGCGCAACCGGGGAAAGTTTGCCCCCCAGACAAACATTCTCGGAAAACCAGGCCAGGACAAAACGCAGGGCCAGGGTGGCAGCCACCAGGCCCAGGGCCCAGGAAGCCAAGCCGCTTATCAGCCAAAGACTCAGGCTGAAGACCAGGGCATGGGTGATGCCGTAAGCAAAGTAGCCCCGGGGGCGGCAAACCCGGTAAGTTCGGGTCCAGCGCAGTTGATGAGACAAATAATCCCGGAGACGCATGCGGGGGTTCACCGTTTCCACCACATAGGGGAGCAATCTGACCTCGAACCCGGCCTGGTGGACCTGCCAGCCCAACTGGTAATCGTCCGCCAGGTAGTCCGCCAGCGCAGCAAAGCCGCCTATCCGCCCCAGGGCCGTGCGGGTAAAGGCCATGGCCGCGCCCAAAGCAAAGCGGATACCTTCCACGGAATGCGCCACCGCCACCGAGGGGATAAAATCGGCGCTGATGCTCAGGGCTTCCAGCCAAGAGCCCAGGGAGTCAGCGGGGCCGGCCCGGTAGGGACAGGATACCAGTCCCACCTGGGGCTCCCTGAAGGCCGCCGCCACCCAGCCCAGGAAATCGGGGCCCACCTTGACGTCCCCGTCGGCCACCACCAGGAGATCATAGCGGGCCTGGGTCTCAAGCTGACGGAGAATACTCACTTTGGGATTGTGTCCTAAGGTCTCCGGGCAAAGCATTACCTCCACTCGGCCCGGGGGGGCAGCTTGACGCAAGGTCTCGAGGAGCGGCACCACCGGGTCCTTGGGGTCGGACACCCCAAAAAGCACCTGGTAGGGATGATAGTCCTGGGCAAGAAAGCTTTCCAGGCATTTCCGGGTCTCTGGAGCCAAGCCTCTGACGGGTTTAAAGATGGTGATCCCCGGAGGCTCCGCCGATGCCAGGCGAGGAAACGGCTTCTGGAAAAAACGCCACAGAGAAACGAGGGCCAGTATCTGGTAGGCCAGGGCCGCCAGCAGCAGGAAGACAAGAGCCATCATACCTAAAGATTATTTGCAGCTAACCTGAGAAGTTGTCAATAGATGTAAAGGCAGATGCCCCCCACCTGCCCGTGGACAGCCGAGGGCGGCTATCCCTACATAAGAAAATGTTTTTCATAACTTACGGGAATCAAAGGCCACATGGACGAGCTCGCGCCAATTTAAATTTATACCATTTCAATCATGTTTTGGGCTCCGCAAAAGGCATAATCGGACTATTTTGAGAGAATTACCCGGAACCATCCAAAACCCGAATGAATAAAGTTGGGTGCCTCACACGCACCATTTTTGGCGCGTAAGACGCTCCCCTCAGACGATATTTTCCGGGAAGAGAAAAAAATAATCACAAAGGCCATTGATTTTTTCCAGAACAGCCCTGGCCCTGTCGCCTCTTAAGCAGGCGGCTCTTTAAAAACGGTAAAAAAACACCACTTTTGATTTAACTCATCTCCAATATCTTCCCTTTTGATAATAAGTTATTACCTTTTTGTCATAAAACTGCTTAGAGAACCTTGAACCTGGGATTGAGACCGGTGGAACCAGTAGAGGTCCAGTCTGCCCCACTAACTTAATGAGGAGAGGAGACGCCATGAAGAAACTGATTATTTTGGGTCATGGCACCGGTGGCACCATCATGGCCACCAAGATGCGGGAGAAATTGCCGGAACGGGAGTGGGACATCACCGTCATCGACAAGGATTGGCAGC